>JAWXCI010000089.1:0-43581 GCA_034408895.1 Flavobacteriales bacterium | reverse complement strand
GAAAGTATTCGGATACCTGTTGGATAAAAATTTCATACAGCCGAATCTAAGAGGGTTGTTTTTGGTTTTTTCACACTCTGCCGTTAGCTGCAATGCTTTGGGGCCACCGCTCACTTAATAGTGTCTTCAAGAAATCAACTTTAGAGGCCCCCAACAGTTTGTTCTCATTTCATCCACGAAACGCCCACCATTTCACATTCGGTTGTCCGCAATGCCATCGAATCGCAAGCGTAAAAATCTTCATCCCTCTCCACAACCAAATTTTTTTTCGCAAAACGAATCCTTCCAAAACCCTCCCGCGAGAGCACGCAGATTACCCAATGATCTCTACCCTGCCGTGCCCTAAAACACGGATGGGTAAGCAGAATGAGTGGGACACTTGCCAGCAAAGCAGTTGAGAGCATGCGGAGAAAAACAGGAACGAAAAAGCGAATAAAGTTCTCCTGCGGTTAAAATTGTTTGGTTGAAAACAGATCATGCAATTAGTATTGGAGACAAGAGCAGGCGAATTGTTTCATCCCCAACAAAAACATTGGTCATTTCCCCTTCATCTCAATCTTACTATTGCCAGATGAAAACAACATTTATCGCATTGATGGCATCGGTGGTTCTTGTGTCTTGCGATCCGCAAACCCTTGAGGGAATCATTGGCACCCTGCCAACCACAACACTGTCCAATGAAGAAGTGATAGCAGGACTGAAAGAAGCATTGAATGTGGGAGCAAAAAATGCCGTGTCGTTCACCGCCAAAACAGATGGCTTCTGGAAAAACCCCCGCATCCGCATTCCGTTTCCACCGGAAGCTGAGAAGGTAAAAAATACAGCCATCAACCTTGGATTGATTGTGCAGGTAGAGAAGTTCGAAAACACGCTGAACCGCGCTGCGGAAAAGGCATCGGCAGAAGCAGTAAGTGTTTTTGCAACCGCTATTATGAACATGACTATACAGGATGGATTCAACATACTGAAAGGCGACAGCACTGCGGCCACCAAATTTTTGAAACAGAACACCACTGCGCAACTCACCATGAAGTTTTCACCCATTGTGCAAAAGGCCATTGATGAAGTGCAACTCACCTCCTACTGGCAACCACTTGCCGAAGCGTATAACAACGCAATCATCTTTACCGGTGGCGAGCCGGTTAATCCCGATCTGAATGGATACGTGACCCAAAAAGCACTGGACGGATTGTTCTACTACGTGGGAGTGGAAGAAAAGAAAATCCGCAGCGACCCAGCTGCACGGGTTACGGAATTGCTGAAGAAAGTTTTTGGGTCGGTGTATTGAAAGCCAATTGTTTTTCTTCGCGCAAATTCTTCTTCATGAAAATCATTTCATTCAATGTGAACGGCATTCGCGCCTCGGTGAAAAAAGGTTTGGCCAAGAGCATTGAGCAGATGCAGCCGGATGTTATTTGTTTCCAGGAAACAAAAGCGAGTGTTGATCAGGTGCGCGAAGCGCTGAAGGAGTTGCAGGGCTTTCATCTTTTTGCGAACAGTGCGGAACGTCCCGGCTATAGCGGTACGGCAATACTTTCGAAAGAAAATCCTTTGAGCGTTCATTACGGAATTGGCATAACCGACCACGACAAGGAAGGCAGAAACATTACTGCGGAGTACGATGATTTTTTTCTTGTCACTACATACGTTCCCAACAGCGGGCAGGAATTGTTGCGGCTTGACTACAGGCAGCAATGGAACAAGGACATGCATGCCTACCTGAAAAACCTGGAGAAGAAAAAACCTGTTATCTGGTGTGGCGACTTCAACGTGGCACACAAACCTATTGACCTTGCCAACCCGAAACCGAATTACAACAAGACAGCGGGCTACACCCAAAAAGAAATTGACGGAATGGATACTGTTCACTCTTCCGGTTTTGTTGACACCTTTAGGAAAAAATTTCCCGAGGTAGTGAAGTACAGTTGGTGGAGTGCTCGTTTCAATTCACGAGCTAAGAATGTGGGTTGGAGAATTGATTACTTCATGGTTTCTGAATCCTTATACCCGAAAGTGAAAGACGCATTTATCCTGAATGAAATTGAAGGCAGCGATCATTGCCCTGTTGGCATTATCATTTAGCTTATGGCTTTGTAACAAAATGAAATCACCTTTACCCATACTCGCCATCGCATTACTTTTTTCCTGCGGTGAAGAACAGCAACAGGTAACTCCGGAGATGATCAATTTCCCGAAAAGTGCATCAGGAGAATCGGATAAGCCTTTACCACAACTGAAATTTGAGAACGAGGTTTTTGAATTCGCTCCGGTGGCTGAAGGCGAAAAACTATCACATGCCTACACGTTCACCAACACGGGAAATGCTCCACTGATTATCTCGCAGGTAAAGCCCAGTTGCGGATGCACGACACTTAAGGATTGGCCAACACAACCCATACAACCAGGCGAGGGCGGGCAGATTTCCATTGATTTCAACAGCAGCGGACGTGCAGGCAAGGTGGACAAATCCATTTTCGTTCAGGCCAATACAGTTCCCGCCACCACTATGCTTTACCTGCGCGGAACGGTGCACGGCCCTGGTGAGAAAAAAGATTCTTCACAAAACAAAGGAGGCAACCCCATCTTCGCGCCCTCTCAATAATTCAAGGAAATCAAAAACCAATTTTTACGATGCACACTATTGTTCTACAAGCTTCGGGCGGAAGTAACCCGATGCAATTTGTCATCCTGATGGGTGGCATGTTCCTCATCATGTATTTCTTCATGATTCGCCCGCAGATGAGGCGAGTGAAAGAAGCCAAAAAATTCCAGGAAAGCCTCAAGACGGGGGACCGCGTGATGACCGCTGGTGGTATTCATGGTGAGATTATCGAAATAGGTGAAACCAATGTGGTGATCAAGATTGACCAAGGGAGAATGCGCGTAGAGAAAAGCGGCATTGCTCACGACAAGCGCGTGACCGAAGGCCAGGAGAAAAAGTAGTTTTTGTCTAACATTTTAAGATGTTGCTAGTTGGTTTAAGGGGCAAGCCTGCTCAGAAACCATTCGAAATCCGCGTCCACTTTGTAAATAAGTCTATCGTGCAAGCGCGATGGCCTTCCCTGCCAGAATTCGAAATAGTGCGGCACTATGCGATAACCGCCCCAGTTGGCAGGCCGCGGCACAGGACGGTTTTCAAATTCCGCCATATACTTCTTCACGTTTTCATCCAACTCTTCTCGTGTGTGCATCTCTCGGCTTTGGGGGGAAGCCCACGCACCAATCTGGCTTGGCCTCGGTCTGGAAGCGAAGTATTCATCCGAATCTTTCTCTGAGATTTTTTTTGCAATTCCATAAATGCGAACCTGGCGTTCGAGCGGTTGCCAGAAAAAATTCATGCACACCTTTTCGCTGTGTTCAAGTTCGAGGGCTTTGTTGCTTTCATAGTTCGTGTAAAAAACAAATCCGCTCCGGTTGAAATCACGGAGAAGAACCACACGGCAGTGTGGGAAGCCGTTGCTGCCAATAGTGGAAAGTGTAAAAGCGTTGTAATCACCAATTCCGGTTTTCTCTGCCTCTTGCATCCAGGTACCAAACTGGTCGAAGGGGTTTTCGCCTGCTGATTGTTCAAGGAGGATGGATTTATGGTAGTCGGTTCTCACTTTGTTGTGACCTGTGGATGTGGACATACATTTTCTTTTTTGCGAATGTAGATGAGGCTGTCTCAACGGTAAATCTCATCCCGCATGGGCCGGACGACAGAATGGGACTTTAGCGCGGGATGCTGTGCACGGGACAGCGTCATGGATTACCGTATCCATTCCAGCTTAGCCACATTCACTTTGGTTTTGAAAACGCCTATTGCTACCACTGCGCGACCATTTACCAATTCGAGAACTGTTCCCGTCTGTTTTGTATTCTGAAGTTTTACCAGCGATCCTACTTTGATTGGTTGCGGTTCAATGCGCGCATCCTTTGCAGGCGTGGACTCATTGGCCTTTTGTTCTTTGCCTTTTGCCTTTTTAACTTTCCGTTCTTCCTCCATCTTTGTTTTCTGCATTACAACGTACTTCTGAATATCCTCGAACAAGATCTTGTTTTTTGAGCTAATGGCCTTGCCTGGGCGCGTATTGAAGTTCTCAATTATTTGTGCAAGGCGTTTTCCATGGGCTAGAAATTTGTTGTTGCGCTCAATTGTTTCCTGTTGCTTTTGCAAACGATCTTCGTATTTCTCTTTCTTCTTTTCGAAATCGGTGATGGAGGTATTGGCGTAGTTTGCTGCAACCCGCGCCTGCTCCGTCATGCTTTCAAGTCGGGTTTTTTCTTCCTGCAACGAAGAAAGCAGCGAGTCCATTTTCACCTTGCCATCGCTCAGCAAGGTTTTAGCTTTCGCCACCAGTGGATGCGGAATGCCATTGATTTCAGCCACTTCAAATGTGAAGGAACTTCCAGGTTCGCCAATGGAAAGTTTGTAGGTGGGTTCGAGTGTTTCCTTGTTAAAGAGCATACAGCCATTCACCGCGTTTTTAAGATTGGCTGCTTTCAGCTTTATGTTGGTGTAGTGCGTGGTGATAACGCCAAAACTTTTTTTATTGTAGAGTTCTTCGAAAAAAACTTCGGCCAGTGCGCCACCCAAATCGGGATCGCTGCCGGTCCCAAATTCATCGAGCAACACCAGGCTTCTTCGGTTGGCCACATCCAGGAAATGTTTCATGCGCTTGAGGCGATAACTGTAAGTGGAAAGTTGGTTTTCGATGCTCTGGTTGTCGCCAATATCAGTAAGCACATCATTAAAAAAACTCATGCGGCTTTTCTCTGAAGCGGGAACGAGCAGGCCGCATTGCAACATAACTTGTAAAAGCCCAATTGTTTTCATGGTGATGCTTTTTCCACCCGCATTGGGGCCACTTATCACCAACATGCGCGATGATTTGTCCATGAGCACCGTTTGCGGCAAAGTGCGTTTGTTTAATTTTTTGTTTTGAAGAAGCAATACGGGGTGGTAAGCGTTTTTCAAATCAATCACCGTGTCGGCCTCAATGATGGGAAGCTTGGCATCGAGTTCCAGCGCAAGCCTGGTTTTGGCCTGCAGGAAATCCAATTCTACCAATAGATGCTGGTATGCGTTGAGCAACGGCAGGTGGTTGCGCATTAGGCCTGTGAGCTGCTGAAGAATCCTGCGTATTTCAATGCGCTCATCATCGGCAAGCTGTTCCACTTCAAAGTTCAATTCAATATTGGCTTCGGGTTCTATGTAGGTGAGCGAGCCGGTTTTGCTTCCGCCCATCACAGTGCCCGAAACTTTGCGCTTGTGGGTGCTATACACCGAGAGGACTTTGCGACCGTTCACAAACGACTCACCGGCATCACCCAAAATTCCTCTGCCTGCCAGTTCCTTCAACACCCGCGAAAAATTTTTCGCCACCTGCCTTCGCACATTGGCCATCAGGCATCGGATGTGTGCCAGTTCTGGCGATGCATCGTCCTTTACCTGCCAGCGGTTATCGAATACTTTGCGGATGGCTTTAATCATGTCGAGATTTTCTTGCAAACCCTGCAGCAAGCCAGATAAGTTGGGAAACGCCTCGTGCAATCCTTTGAACGAAAGAATTACTTCATTCACCAACTGGTTCGCTCTGTAGATGCGTTCGAAACTTTCTTCGCTGAGCACACTGTCCTTCACATAGAGCAGCTTCAGTTCATCCTGCAGCTCTTCAAAATCAATGGCAGGAAATGCAATGCCTTCATTGCGCAGTCTTGCAAATTCATGGGCACGGTGCAACTCAATATGCAGTTTTTGATCGGAGCGCAATGGCACAAGCTCGGCCATACGAAGGTTGGCAGTGGGCTGAACACAATATGACTGAAGAAGGTCACGAATAAAATCAAACTCAATATCCTTGATGGTTTGATGATCGAAATGATGCATGGGGCAAAGGAAAGGGAAAGGGAAAAGGCAAAAGGTTCCGATAAAAATCGGGATTCCGCTCGCTTCACAAAAGGCAAAGGCAAAAAAGAAAAAAAGTGACTCCGACACCCGTCATTCGACCTTCTGCCGGCTATGCATGGCAGATAGGCTGGAGTAATGATGGCAATTTTCGATGTGTAAAATTTTGAATAGTGGAGATACTATTATCCCCAATCATGAGGTAGAAAAATCAAGCCCAACAAAGGCCTGCGAGCAGTTAGGAGAAAACAATTTTTCTAAGTATAGTTTTGAGAATCCCGCACGAATTTGCTGCAATGCTGGATTAAGTGACGCATGGCAATATGCATTAGCCCAGTGATTTTCATTTGCCTGAAATAGCAAGTAAAAAAGGATAGCTTGTTGCGAAGAATAACAGTTGGTTGATTTTGCTGTCTATTGCAAAGCCAGACAACTCTCTCGATATTTTCTTTATCACAATCATTTCACCATTTGATTCAATGCTGCTTTCGCGTCTGTGACAGGAAGTTTGCACGTCTTGTTTACGCAAACGTAAATTGTAGTTTGACCATCCACCATTTTGTTTTCGAGCAGCGGCAATGTTGACTCATTTTTTCCACCGGAAAAGAAAACGTTGGGTAAAAAATGTTGATCAAACTCTGCGCGGAGAGTTGCACACTCATTCCCGACAATCGCAATTTCAAAAGGGTCACTTGCAAACCATGCCATCAGCACATCCCAGTTTGCATAATACACTCCACCGTTAAGCGCGTCCTTTTTGATGTTGCCCAGCATTTGTTTGCTGCGGGCGATGTAAGTATCGTTGGCGAAATAATGACCCAGCACAAAAAGATTTTTTGCCATCGCTGAGTTGGATGATGGAATCACGTTGTCCGTCACTTCCATCTTGCGGGCAATCAATGCAGGATCGAGATCGGAGGTGTAGAAAAACATTCCAGTGTTTTCATCAGAAAAATGTGTGATGGCATATTTCAGAAGTTCGTGTGCCTCACTCAGCCACTTCTCATCAAAGGTGGCCTGGTACAAGGCTATGAAACTCTCGATGGTGAATGCGTAGTCATCAAGAAAACCGTTGATAGAAGATTTACCATTCATGAAATTGCGGTTGAGGCGGTGATGCACTGATTTCATTTTGCTCAACAGAAACTCAGCGTTCCTCTCCCCTGCTTTCAAAAATGATTCTTCACCAAAAACACGATACGCATCCACATAAGCTTTTAGCATAAGTGAATTCCATGATGTAAGAATTTTTTCATCGCGGGTCGGGCGAATTCTTTTTTCTCTGTCTTGAAGAAGAAGTGCTTTCGAGCGAGCCAACTCCTCTACTCTACCTGTCGAGTCTAGAGCGTAGTAGTAGTTGCCAAATTCATTGTTGGGGACTGTGAACAAAACATTTTTTCCATCTTCCCAATTTCCCTTTGAATCTGCATTGAAGTAGTGGAGGAATGGACTCTCAACTCCCAATGCCGTCTTCATTTCCTGATAAGTCCATGCATAGTACTTCCCCTCCTCGCCCTCGCTGTCTGCATCAAGTGACGAATAGAAACCGCCATTGTCCGCGGTCATTTCACGCCTGATGAATTCAAGAGTTTCGTAAACCACTGTTTTGTATCGTGCATTTTTCGTGAGTTGATATGCCGATGAATACAAACTCACCAATTGTGCATTGTCATAAAGCATTTTTTCGAAATGCGGAATGTGCCATTCTTCATCGGTGGCATAGCGGGCAAAGCCTCCACCTACATGATCATAAATTCCTCCGGCAGCTATGTGATCAAGAGTGGTGGTCGTTGCAAGCAATGCATCCTCGTTGCCAGAGAGATGGTGATAGTGCAACAAAAATTGGTTGCCGATAGGCATCGGAAATTTCGGTGCGCCTTTCAAACCACCTTTTTCAAAATCAATGTATGGTTTCCATTTGTTGAATAGAATTTCGAGGTCATCCATTACAAAAGATGAATTTGTCTCCTTGGAAGTAACAAGTTCACTTGATTGAATTCCCCGCGCGAGTTCTGCGGCTTGCTTCTCTACTTTGTCCGGATATTGTTTTGCAAAATCAATTATCTCATTCAGCATCTCCATCCATTCTTTCTTCGGGAAGTAAGTGCCTCCATGAATGGGTCGCCCATCCGGAAGAGCTATGGCATTGAGTGGCCAGCCTCCGCTTCCTGTCAGCAACTGCACAGCATTCATGTACACCTGGTCAATGTCGGGACGCTCTTCGCGATCCACTTTTATGCAAACAAATTTTTCATTCATCAATCGCGCGACTGTTGTGTCTTCAAAACTTTCATGCTCCATTACATGGCACCAGTGGCATGCCGCATATCCAATACTTATGATGAGCAATTTGTTTTCGCGCTGTGCTTTTTGCAATGCTTCTTCGCCCCACGGATACCAGTCCACAGGATTGTGTGCGTGCTGAAGCAGGTAGGGACTTGACTCGTTGATGAGGTGGTTCGTGTGAACGCCCGCACCATCACTAATCACATTCTCATTTTTCTTTTGAGCCTGGTTGCATGTAGCATTCAGAAAAAGAAGAGGCAGAAAAAATTTGAAGATGCGAGGATTCATTTGCCTTGAGGGATGACCACGAAAATAGGTTGACTGCACCAACACTTGTTTCACGACTCCGCCACCTTCTTTATCTCCACCAAAATGGGACTCCATCCTTCCCCACCGTTGAAGGCTTCGTGGTATCTCCGCTCACCATCGGCCACGGTTGAAAAGTCACCCTGCGTTACGGTTAAAAGTGTGTTGCCGTTTTCTTCGGCAAGTTCATAGGTAACGGTGAGGTAGTTTGCGGGAATGTCTTCCATGATGGAATTGGGATCGAATGTGGTGTACGACAAAAATTTTCCAGGTTCAATGCGCACGATGTCTCCCTTTACAAAAACCATTTCTTTCCCTTGGTGGCTACCTCTCCAAAGCAGGGGGCTGCCCACTTTCCAGACGGAAACGGTTTCGCATCCGAACATGTACTTTTTTGTTTGTTCAGGATTGGTGAGTACATCCCACACTTTAAGTACAGGGGCGTTGATGGTGATGTTGTTTTTTACAATGACGGGTTGAGGCATAGGGTTGTCGTTTTTTTGTTTTAGGCAAATGAAGGTGAACCGTTTTTTATCTCTTCACTACACGTATCAATTCATTTATGTGACCATCAAGAAATCTCAGGTAGTATAGACCATGGGGGTAAGCAACAAGCGATACTCTTGTTTTGAAAGTGCCATCATACCGCGACATACTTTTTTCCTGCACCAGTTTTCCGGTGGCATCAAGCACCTGGAAATTGAGGCTTGGGATGCCCGCAGGAATTCCACTCAATTCCACCTGGAAGTATCCATCGCTGGGGTTGGGTGTTATCATTATGTGGACTTCCTCATTTATTTCGCTTACGAATACCAGCAACACCGTAATGGTTTGTTCGAAGGTGCAGATTCCATCGCCTGAAAGAACCACTACATCATAGCTGCCTGCAGGAATGTTTTCGAACAGCGGGCTGGTCTGGAAAGTTTCTCCGCCATCAATGCTGTATTGATACTCCTCCACTCCATTCATCGCGGTAATCAGTATGGCGCCATCATTCAAACCTGAATCGGTGGTGATGTCTACATCAGCAGTAAGAGTGCAGGTAATCAGACAAATTTCTACTACATCGGCCTGGCCAAATTCGCCCCCGCTTGCTATGATGTTGCCATCGGAATCCAGTATCTGGTAGAAACCTTCTCCGTAATAGCAGCAGATTCCATCGCTGTAAGCATCGTAGATAATAAAGGTATAACACTCGAACGGATTGATGCAATGTTCTGTTAAATACTCCTGCTCCCATTCCGTATAAGGTCCACCTTCGGCAATCACATTCTGGTTTTGATCCAGCAGTTCCCATGTCGTTTCTTCCGGATAGAAATCGGTGTAAATAAGAATCTGAATACCACCCCCCGCGCCCTGAACGAAAGTCTGTGCAGTCAACGAATTATTCGCGGGCAATTCATCAGGGTTCCCATTGGGGTTTACAAATTCAATAAGAATTTCATTGTCACCTGTCGGAAGGTCGGTAATTGCAATATCAATACTGGCCGATTCGCCATAAGGAATGGAACCCACCCAGCTTATGGTTTGCACCAGTAGTCCGTTTACATAAACGTTTATTTCTCCGAACAAAAGTTCATCGGCACCCAGGTTGCTAATGATAAAAGGCACCGTCACTTCTGTTCCGCAAATAACTGCAGGGATGGTTAACTCCACCTCCGCATCGAGGGAGTAGAGATTGATTACTTCAGTGGTTAATGTGTTGTTGAATTCTCCTGTATCATCCGGATGGTTTACATGAGCAGCAATTTCGTAAGTGCCATTAGCCGACATATTCATGGGCACAGTGAACTGATGAATAAATGTTTCATCGGGATTGAGTGTTGAGGGTATGATAACTGTTTCTTGAAGTGATCCTTCAAAATCAAACGAAAGTGTATAGCCTGCCATCGGCTGTAGTCCCACGTTTCTAATTTCGATGGTGAGCAATTCAGCACTGCTTAACGTGCCGGCTGTAACAGGGGATATGAGTTGAGTAACGGCCAGATCAAAAGTGTCTTTCCTCAGTTCGAATGCAACAATGCGTGTGCCTATGCCTGATCCACCAGATCGGGGATACTCTGAAGTGAACCAAAACGTGTTGCCATTTACAGGGTCAACACTCATGTGGGCATAATCACCGTATCGGCCAAAAGAATCCATAGGTCCATCTCCATCCACTACCACATATTCCTGCACAGTCATTTGGCCCAGCGGATCGTTTAGCAGCCGGCCGGTGTAGCGCAATCCTGCATAAATTTCTTCGCTGCTCACCGTGTATCCCAATCCGATATTTCCATCCTCATCTATAGCCACACTCCCCATGTAGCGATCGTAACCATCGGCAGGGGCATAGGTTCCTTCCTGGTGCACCAGCCATTCGCCACCATCGGCTCTTCTCATTTCCATCCAGCGGATTCCTGAAAGATTATCGCCATCGGTTACATCGGTTACGAAACAACATACTATGGATTCATAGGTTCCGAAATTCCTGTATTTGGGAATGTTCATTAGCACTTCGGGAATAGCATCGAGGCCATTACCGCCCAATTGAGGTACACACGCGAAACCCGGACCAAAAACAGAACACGGAAAGCTATCGTAAGGAGTACACACCAGCGAGATTTCATTTACACTTGTATTGTCGGGATCATCGTAGTCCACATGGAAAGTGATGATGCGAATGGAATCATCATCGGCATTTCCCCACGATGAATCATCGAGTGACAACACCACGGGATAAGTATCGGGCAGCATTTCGCCATCCCAGTCCACTGGTGTAGATATAAAAAATCCTTGCTCGGTATTGTTGTTTCCCAAAATTTCAACCTGCTGGATGGTCACAGTTGCTTCACCGTTGAGCATGGCGTTGCGGTCAATGAAGTATTGGGTATGTGTACCGGCACCGCCTTCGTTGGTGGTAACAAGGTAGGAATCGGGCCAGATAGAATACTTGGGATAGTCAGGAAAATTGGGCGTGGTGAACATGTAAGCATAATAACTGCCAAGGGGGTCCGGTGTAAGGGAAATGGCAACGAGCAGGCTGTTGTTGAAATTAAATTCTGTTATGAGCCATCTTCCAGCAGTTTCGTCATAGAGCACAATGGGGTCGCCTGCCGATCCCACACCCAGATCCTGCCAGAGTGTGGCCATGGCAAATTGCTCAACCAGCACCCCTTCTTTGGTGTAAACACCCACATCGGTAACGTTTATTGCCTGCACAAAATGATCGAGGCCTACTTCGCCTGTAGGATCGTGAGGGCAACAGAAATCGCCCAGGCCATCTATGTTCACAATGGGTTCGATTACGTTGCCTCCGCCCCGCTGCATTTGGCGCAAAGGGTCGGGTCCCTGATGTTCTTTTTCAGGCATGATTGCATTGGACCCATGGCGCCCCTTGAAATTGTCGGGGGCCTTTTTATCCAGTTTATGCTTTTCCAGTTTTTCAAGCGAAGTGCTGCGAAGACGGAGCAGCTCACGCACCGATTTTGTTTTTCCAAGGAACACAGCCGCTGTAGTGTTAACCTCGAATTGGGGTGTTATTCTGGTGGCGGTTTCTTCTGAAGATTGCGGGAGCTGTTGTGTTGAACAATGCAGTGCAACTATGAACAGAAAAACTGTAATAATGGTCTTCATCTCTATTGGTTTTTTATGGGTTTGGTTTTGGAACTACCCGTGTTGGTCGAGTTGGATGGCTTGTCAATTTTATCATTGATCATCTCTGATGAAATGACATTGGAATCGTTTTTCATTTTCGCCAACACTTCGCGCATTTCTTTTTTGCTGCAAAGAAAATCTGCCCTCCATTTATTCTCCGATCGGCTGCTAAGGGTTGCTTCAACAAACCCATGGCGGGCATAGTTAGCCTGGAGGTAATCTTGCCCAAGTTCATTAGCCAGGTATATCATAACCTGTTGTGCTGTTTCAGTTTTTTGAGGTGTGCGACAGGCGCAATTCATCATCATGAAAGAAACAAAAACCAGAAATGCAGTTTTCAAAGTTGCAAAGGAGGTAAACGGATTCCCGATAGAGCTATCAAGAGACATAAGGTGGTAGATGGATTTGAAAAAGCACTTTGTTTTGGAGTGAACGAAAGTATCAAATTGCGGCATAAGGCAAGATTGCCCTATAACAAAAATTTCGTTCAACACCTCCTGTTGGTTTAGTCTTTAGCATTCTCAAAAATGCGCCACATTTCATTGTCAACCATTTTTTGTTTTAACCAACTAGATAAATTGCTTGTATGCACCGTGGACTTAAATGTGGATGGTTCAGTAAACGTGACCGACCTCTTGTTGTTTACTTCGCAATTCGGTACTGCGAGTTTTTGTATTGATTCCGATTTCAATAACGATGGCACGGTGAACGTGGGGGATTTACTGTTGTTCAGCTCTGTATTTGGGGCGATCTGCGAATAAGGTTTGGTCTGAATCGTCATGACGAAATCAGCAATTTGTGTCTTTATCCCACATTGGCCGAAATCTTTTTAAGAATTACATGCAAGTCCGCTCCCTTGCCCAAAACTGGCTTCCATAAATCACCTTTTTGCTCTACCCTTTCTAAAATATTCCTGATGGTGAACTGCGTGGGAGATAGTTTCTTGTTCACCTCTTTCCATTCCAACGGTGTGGAAACAGTGGCTCCGGATCGTGGGCGCACAGAGTATGGCGCTGCCACAGTTTGACCGCGCCTGTTCTGCAAAAAATCAATGTAAATTTTATCCTGCCGTTGCTTTACGGGTCTTAAAATACTGGTGGTTTGAGGCAGCCTCACGTTCACGGTATGTGCAATTAACTCAGCAAATATTTTCACTGCATCGTAATCGTATTTTGCTGCTAAGGGCACATAAATATGCAAACCACTGGCTCCCGATGTTTTGCAATAACATTCAGTGTCCAGTTCAGCCATTACATCGCGGACAACAAGTGCTGCTTTTACCACCTCCTTAAAATCAATTTTTCCGGGGTCGAGATCAATCACTACCCAATCCGGCTTTTCAATATGCTTTATTGTTGAGTTCCATGGGTTAAATTCTATACAACCCAGATTTGCCATGTAGAGCAGTGTGGCTTTATCGTTGCAAATTAAATAATCAATATTTGCTTTTGTTGATTCGGAATGAATCTGTTTGGTCTTCAGCCATGCGGGAATTTTTTCTACATCCACATCTTTCTGGTAAAAGCTTTGGCCCTCAATGCCGTTGGGAAAACGGTTCATGGATTGGGGGCGATCTTTCAGATAGGGAAGTATGAGTTCGGCAACCTCGCTATAATAATTTATGATATCACCTTTGGTAATCCCGTCATCCGGAAAGTAGATTTTGTTTTGATTGGTTAGATGCAAAGTAGCCTTTCCTATTTTGAGATCAAAATCTTTTTCGGCTACCTGCACTTCCTTTTCCTTGATGGTGCCTGTTGACTTTTTCATACTGCCTTGAACAGTTACATTGTTTTTAGAATCAACCAGCTTGACATCTTTCACCTTTTTATCCAAGCTCAATCCCAGAAAAACCGGATGCCGCAAGTGACCGTCCTGCGTCCATTCTGAAAATTTTACCTGACAAACGAATTTGGGTTTCAGCCATTGCGCCTTTGCATTCACTTTTATTCTTTCCCTGAAGGGCGAATCGTCAGTAAAATGAGGCTTAAAATTTAGATACAACTGCTTCAATGCCTCTTCATCAAAACCAGTCCCGCAATGCCCTATATACTTTAATTCATCTCCCCGATATTGTCCCAATAGAATAGAACCGAAATGATTTCTTGATCCCTGGGGAGCGGTAATGCCCGCAATGATGGCTTCCACCTGCTGATTGATTTTTATCTTCAGCCATTCGCTGCTTCTTTTGCCGGAACGATATGGACTGCTGCCTTCCTTGGCCATGATGCCTTCCAGGTTATGCTTCACAGCAATATCAAAGAAAGATTTACCCTCTTCCGGGATGTGTTCGGAATAAAGCACATTGGAATGCCGGGATTTACCGAGCAACATCTTCACCAACTCTTTTCTCTCCAGCAAAGTCAACTCGCGTGTGTCATTGCCATCGAGGTTCAGGATGTCGAACACATAATACCTGATATTACCCTTTCCTGTTTTCCGGAAGTTTTGCAACAACTGGAAATCGGAACGACCTTCACTGTCCTCAATCACAACTTCTCCGTCAAGTACTGCCGTGTGCTGTATTTTTTGAAGTTCGTCCGCTATCGCCTTAAAAATTTTGTTGAAGGAAGTATGGTTTCGGCTGAAAAGATTTACCCCAGCGGGGTTAATGACAGCTATTGTCCTGTATCCGTCATACTTGATTTCAAATATCCAATCTGCTTTATCGAATGGTTTTTCGATGGTGCCGGCCAGCATGGGCGGGATAAATTCCGCGAGGGCATTATCCCCCGTTACTTTTTTTTTTATCGCCTTCAGTTTTTCTGGAAGCGGCTTTTCTTTACCGGATTTGAGGGCCAGGGCCTCCAGGGTCACATTCGTGATTACGGATTTATTTTTTTTCAGCACATCTGCGTCACTTGCATACTTATCATTTTTCTTTATCAACAGCCAGGCATTTTCATCCTTGCCCTTTAGTTTCACTAACGAGAATTCTCCTTTGAGTTTCTTTCCATGAAGAATAAAACTGATGTGTCCTTTAAGCAAGCCAGCCCTTAAATTCTTTGCTCCACCTTCCGCATCCGTAACATCTGCTGATTGATAAGTGCCGTGGTCCCACACAATGACATTGCCCGCTCCGTAGTTTCCTGCGGGAATGTTTCCTTCAAAATCCTTGTAGCTGTATGGATGGTCTTCCACCATTATTGCAAGCCGTCTGTCATCGGGATTGATGGAGGGTCCTTTAGGCACTGCCCAACTCTTTAAGGCACCTTCCAATTCCAGTCGAAAATCATAATGCAGGTGAGAAGCTGCATGTTTCTGCACCACAAAACTTAATTCACTTTTAGACTTTACTTTTTTGCCAACAGGTTCAGCGGTGGATTTGAAGTTGCGCTTCTGGTTGTATTTGCTTAATGTCATAGCCAGGTTCCGGATTTAGAAAAGGCTGTAGGATAGAAAAAGATCAGGAGGCTTTTCTCCTTTTGCCTTCAAGGCTTGCCTTCAGCATATCCATTAAATTATCACTTTTCTTGTGTACCACTTTGAGGCTGGGAACAGCTTGCTTTTTGCCTTTGGATTTATCCTTTATGATTTTTAAAAGCTTAATAGTATAGGTATCCTTGTATTTTACAATGTTGAACTCCTCAGTGAGCTGGGCAATCAGTTTGTTGGCCATATCCATTTCTTTCGATTTGGTTTTAGAAACAGGCGGCAATTTTAAACCAGTGGTTTCGCGAATTTCTTGGTTGAACCGGATGCGGTTAAGCACTATTACATTTTCATAGGGTTTTAAAATAGCCAGGCCTTCCTTGTTTCTTAACACGAAGGAGGATACTCCCACTTTACCGGCCGCTTTGAGTGAATCCCGCAATAGTGCATACGCCTTGTGCGCAGCTTTATCCGGCTCGAGATAGTAAGGTTGCTCATAATAGATGCTGTCAATTTCGTTTTCTTCCGCGAAATTGATGATTTCAATAGTCTTTGTTTTAGTGGCATCCGCGGCTTCGAAATCTGCATCTTCCAAAATGACATAGCTGTCGTTGACTTTGTATCCTTTGACTATACCTGCCCATGGCACCTCTTTTCCCGTGTTTTCATTTACACGTTTAAACTTGATGTTTGAGTGGTCTTTGCTGTCGAGCATATCCATGTCCAGGGTGCTTTCCTGTACTGCCGAAAACAATTTTACTGGTATATTAATTAGCCCGAAGCTGATAGAACCTGTCCAGATAGCGCGCATAATGATACTTTTTAAGTGTGGATTGTTGTGGCCAAATATTCTAATATCTTTTGTGGCATGTGTTATTTCATCTGAACTTCTCTTTACATGAATCACACAAACAACACGAGGGTGGCAAATCCTCTGAAAAAAAAAACAGGTTCATTTTCCTAAGGGAAAAAGAACCTGCATTGTTTTTAATATTCAGGAACCAAACCTCCCGCGCAATAGGCCGAAGGTTAGCTCAGACACATTCCCCGTTAGTATGCCTTACGGGTTTTATCGTTATCAGTTCTGTCCTCATCACGTTGTGAACCGGAACTCATTTTGGCAGGCCTGTCGGCAGACCCTACATCACCATCTTCATCCCCTTCATTGTCTATGTCATCGCTTGCACGAAGATCATCATCGGTATCTGTTTCATCCAGTGCTACGTCCTCATCATTGAGTGCACCATCTGTTCTGTCCTTGCGATCTCTATCACGGCCCGCAAATTCCTCGCGTCCTTCACCTTCGCGTTTACCTGTAGGGTTTGCGCGGTCTGATCCCTCCTGACTGCGCCCAGCATCTGTGCGGCCTGGAGTCTCTTTCTGGTCACGGGTACCTGTCATGCCGGCATCGCGCTTTTGAGAATCAGGGTTGGATGGATTCGAACTTTGCTTGTTGAAATCCTCATTCCTTTTGTCATTCGACAAGCCACCAGTCCACTGGTTTTTGCTGTCGTTTTGGTTTTCCTTCATAACGTTTTTTGTTTTAGGTGTGAATGAATTTTCACAAGGCAAATGTTTGTGAACCTTTTTCCCCAGATATTATATGATTCAGGTTTTGATTTACAATATTCACTCAATTCATGGAGCGGTTGATTAAGTGGTTGCAGACAGGTGGGTGAATTTCCTTGTCTTTTTTCTCAGGGTCTTTCAATTCCATCCCCTGCACATCATCGCGAAATTTTTGGACCTTGGCCAGCAGTTCAAGCATTTGTTGTTCGGCATCATTTCCCTCGCCACTCAGCATCACCTTGTCTTCATCGGTCATTGAATTAAATGCAACCTCAAGATTCTTCATCATGTTGTTAGTTACTTCTTTGAGTCGTGCGGCCATCACTTCAGGAGTGAGTTCCTGTTTCGAAACCAGGGTCATCGCATTATTCTTATTGCAGAAGCGACACAAGGCATCCTCAAGTTCTGAGAAACCGGAATCCTGTTCGCAAGTGGAACAATGGTAGATGAGCATGAATTGGGGGTTGTCTTTTTCTTGTGACATGTTGGTGCGAATTTTTATGCGTGAATAATCAAGCCATCACTTTCTTGCTCAAGACACTCTTCACTGCATTCACAATATTCACTGCTTCCAGTCCGTACTTCTTCATGAGTTGTTCAGGTGTTCCGCTCTCACCGAAGGAATCGTTCACTCCAACAAACTCCATGGGTGTGGGATGATGTTTAGAAATTGCCTGTGCCACAAGGCTTCCCATACCTCCGTTGATCTGGTGTTCTTCTGCCGTTACCACAGCGCCAGTTTTTTTTGCCGACTTCACCACTGCTTCCACATCCATTGGCTTGATGGTGTGCAGATTTATCAGGTCCACAGAAATACCATCGGCTTCCAACGCGCGGGCAGCTTCAATGGCCTTCCAAACAAGATGTCCTGTTGCGATGATGGTCACATCTCTTCCTTCATGAATGTGCCATGCTTTGCCAATTTCAAACTTCTGATCAGGTGAAGTAAATACCGGAACTTTCGGTCTGCCGAAGCGGAGATAAACGGGACCTACAAGATCTGCTATCGCAAGTGTTGCCGCTTTTGTCTGGTTGAAATCGCAAGGGTTAATTACTGTCATGTGCGGCAACATGCACATCATCCCGATGTCCTCAAGAATCTGGTGTGTGGCACCATCTTCTCCAAGAGTAACACCAGCGTGTGACGCGCAAATTTTCACATTCTTTCCGCTGTACGCAATGCTCTGCCGAATTTGGTCATAGACTCTTCCAGTAGAAAAATTCGCAAACGTTCCCGTGAAAGGAATGAATCCACCGATGGTGAGACCAGCCGCCACACCCATCATGTTCGCCTCTGCAATTCCGACTTGAAAAAAGCGATCAGGAAATTCTTTTTGGAATGCATCCATCTTTAGTGAGCCGGTCAGGTCGGCACATAAGCCCACCACTTTTGGATTTTTTCTTCCGAGTTCCAGCAGTCCCTCACCGAAGCCGGATCGCGTGTCGTTTGATTTTGTTATTTCGAAGTTGAGCATCTTTTCTTAATAGTCTTTCATGGTTTCCTCTAACTGACCGAGAGCCTTTTCCAATTCGGAATCGTTCGGGGCCACACCATGCCATTTGTGTGTGCCTTCCATAAAGTCAACACCTTTGCCCATAACGGTGGTCATCAAAATCATCACAGGTTTTCCTTTTCCGGTTTCGGTTTTTGCTTTATCAAGAGTTGCAAGAACGTCTTCCATCACGTTGCCATTCATCTCAAGAACTTGCCAACCGAATGCTTCCCATTTTGCGCGAAGACTTCCGAGGCTCATGATCTTTTCCGTTGGCCCATCAATCTGCTGTCCGTTCACATCAATGGTCGAAATAATGTTGTCCACTTTGTGATGTGCTGCATACATGGCTGCTTCCCACACCTGGCCTTCGTTCATCTCGCCATCACCGTGTAGTGTGTAAACAAGCATGTTGTCCTTGTTTAATTTCTTTGCCTGCGCTGCACCCAGTGCCACGCTCAACCCTTGTCCGAGGGAACCACTTGCCACTCGTATTCCCGGCAAACCTTCGTGTGTGGTTGGGTGTCCTTGCAATCGCGAATCAAGTTTGCGGAATGTTTTCAATTCATCAACCGCAAAATATCCTTTGCGGGAAAGCACACTGTACCACACAGGCGAGATGTGTCCATTGCTGAGGAAGAACAAATCTTCACCTGCGCCATCCATATTCCATTTCGCAGAATTGATTCGAAGTTTTTCGAAATAGAGTGCAACAAAAAATTCAGTGCAGCCCAGCGAACCACCGGGGTGACCACTGTTCACGGCATGTACCATGCGCACAATATCCCTGCGCACTTGTGTGCAGAGTTTTTTTAATTCATCAATAGACATTCAGGCTGAAAGATTAGAGTGCCAAAAGTATTTCGGGCGAATGCGAGAGGGGCGCATGTTCGCGGTTTGTGGAAAAGTGGAATTGTACAAGAAGGTGAAATGTCCTCCGGCATTAGCGCTTCATTCAAAGTCCGTGCGCATGATTGTTATCTCAACCCTCCTGTTCTTTGCATGCAGCTCCTCTTGCACTTCCAAAGACTGTTGCTTGATGTATTCTTCGGGGTGGATAGGTTGGCTTTCCTCATAGCCCCTCGCAACAATTCTCTTTGAGTTCAACCCTTCATTAATTAGGTATTTTACAATTGCCTCCGCTCTTTTTTGAGTTAAGGAGATAGAGTACATGTCACTACCACGAGTGTCACGATGCACACCGATCTTCATTGACAGTCCCGGATATTTGATCAAGAACATTTTGAGTGAATCAAGAAAGGCATAACTAGTATCTCGGAAAGTTGCTTGATCATAATCGAATAGTACCGCTCGTGTTCTAAGAACTGAACCAACCTCGAAACTTGTGTCGTGAAAATTGAAAAACTTCTGATCAATCTGCGCATCATTTTGCTTACTCAAAAACAAAATCAGCGTGATGGTCAAAATGGCTTTACGAATCATGTCTTGTGGATTCAAGTACAAGCACCAGGAAAGCAGTTAGTAGAATTACTGCTTCTTTTCAATTGCCTTATCAATTTCCTGCCTCATCTGCTCCAGTTCCTTTTTTGAAAGTTCACCACTGTCTTTCTTCCCGATAAGTGAAAAACTGATGTAACGTTTCGGGTGAACGCGCATATCGTTAAGCAGCAGATCAAGACTGTGCGATGCCATCACTAGTCCTGTATGAAGCGAATCATTAGTGATGAGTTCGCCAAGTGTTCCCTCACCATTGTTTATTCTCCCCATTATCAATTCGAAATCGCTCATGGCCTTATCCACTTTTCTTATCGTAGAGGCAAGCTGAAGTTTGGCCAGTGTATCGCTCAAGGCAGCAAAGTTTTGAATGACGTGTGCAATCTGTGCATTGTTGTTTTTAATGTTGGCCGTGATGCTTTCCGCGTTGGTGAAAATTTCGTTGAGCCTGCCGCTGTTGTTTTTGATAATGCGTTCGAATGTTGATGTAGCGCTTTCAAGATTCTCCATGGTGTTTTGCAGGCTCTCAAATGTTTTGGGTAAACCCTTGGTGCCATCACTTGCAAAGATTTCGTTGAGGCTGGTCATGGCCTCATCCAGGCTTGCAATCAATTTTTGTGTTTTGTCTTTCAGGGGTTCTAGTTCATCCTTTATGGATTTGAGCAGTTCTTCTTCCAGAACGCCCGCGAGTGTGTCGTTTGTCACTGCAATATCGGAACTGTCACCAATGGATATTTGTATTGCTTTCGATCCCAATAAATCGGAAGTTACAATGCGCAGTTTCGAGTCACTCGGAATTTTTAAGTTGTCATCGTTGATGCTGATTTCTACTACAATGCTGCCATCGCCACGTGGATGAAGTCCCATGTTGCTAACGGATCCAACAGGATAACCATTCATGAGCACAGGGTTCGATTCGCCCAACATTCCTACATCGGGGTAAATGGCGTAAAACGTCAACGGTTTGTTGAACAGGTTGATGCCTTTAAGGTAATTGACACCCACTATAAGAATGGCAATGGAAATCACTACCACCACTCCTATCCAGAATTCTCTTGATATTTTTTTCAAACTTTCAGTCTTATTGTGTTTTGCCGATGGCCGCGCTCAATTCAATTTTTTTTCCATTTTCAAAAGCGACAACAAAAGCATCCGTGAATCCCAGAGTACGCAGGTTTTGCTGGATGGTTTTTACCTCCTTGTAGCTTTGAGTGCAGCCGGCCATGTACTTGTAAACTCCGTTGCTAATGTATTCGTCCACACGTTCCAGATTTTTGAAATCCGCTGCTTTTTTATCAAGAGGTTTTGAAGAGGTAAGAATCTGCACTTTGTAGCACACTTCTTCTTTGGGTACATCGCGCCAGATAATTGCTATAGTTGAAGAGTTAGAGAGCTTTTGATTTGGAGTCCCGATACCCGCCTGCCGGTCGGGCAGAACTATCGGGGTGTCGGGCGCTGGAGTTGCTTCAGGTTTTGTTGATAGTTTATCACTCACCACTGTATTATCCAATTTCGCTTTGTATTCTTTAAACGCGCGGAATAGAGCGGAAGCCATGTAAGTTTTCCCATCTGCACCCTGGATAAAATCTTCTTCAGTTTCGTTGGTCATAAATCCCAGTTCGACAAGCACCGAAGGCATGTTGGTGTAACTGATAACCAGAAATCCCGCCTGCTTCACCCCGCGATCTTTCCTACCCGCACGTGTGCGGAATTGATCCTGGATGGTTTTGGCAAGTACCAGACTGTTGTCCATGTACACGTTTTCGCGAAGACTCAGCGCTATGTATGTATCGGGATTTTTAGGATCGAAACCAGCGTAGTTCTTCTCATGGTTTTCTTCCAGAAAAATGGTAGAATTTTCTTTCATAGCCGTACGCAGACTCTCTTCCGATTTGTGCAAACCCATCACAAATGTTTCCGCACCAAAAGCGGCTTTGTTCTCAGCTGCATTCAGGTGAACAGAAATAAAAAGATCGGCTTGAGCATTGTTGGCAATTTCTGTTCTCCGTTCAAGTGTAGGGTAGGAATCGTCCTTGCGGGTGTAGAGCACTTCCACCTCCGGATAATTTTCTTTGATGTAGTTGCCGAGCATCAGCACAACATCCAGGGCAATGTCCTTTTCGGTGGTTTTGTAACGCCCTGTTCCCAGGTTGCCCGGGTCTTTGCCTCCATGACCCGCATCAATCACAACCGTGAAAGTGGTTGCGGGATTTCGTGGTGCGGGAGTAATAGCTGCAATAAAAAGAACTCCCGTTAGCAAAAAAACGGGAATCAGCCGTTGAGCTGTCCATGTAAAACTTTTCTTGCGCGGGTTCGTCATCTGTGGTTGTTTGTCAAAACGCATATTTGAAGCCTTGAATTTTTCAGTTTCACAAAAGTATCTTCATCGAAGGCGCGCGTATTGCGGCTTTCTTCCAATTTTCACAGCGTTTTTGTTGATAATGCTTTCAATGACCCCTGCATCGCAGGTTGAACCTGATACAACCATGGTCAATGAAATGTTGCCGGTTGGAGCGGTAAACGAAAATCCTGCCGATACTATTGTGCAGGACGATTTCGGAATTGAGGAGCAAATTTTTTACGACAGTGATGACAGCACAGTTATGGACATTGAAACAGAAACCGTTTATCTCTACGGCAATGCGGTGGTGAAGTATGGCAACCGCGAACTGTCAGCTGCATTCATTTCTTATTCATTTGAAAACAACCAAGCCTATGCCCATGGAGTGATGGATACGGCAGGTGTGTGGCAAGGCAGGCCGGTGTTTAAGGATAACGACATGGAATTTGAGCAGGATAGTCTCGCTTACAATTTCAGGTCGTCAAAAGGCGTGAGTTATGGTGTGTTGACACGGCAAGGCGATGCCTACCTCCATTCCACAGTTTCTAAACGCCACGACAACGGTTGGGTGCATGTAGGTGGAGGAAAGTTCACCACGTGTGATAAACCCAAACCGCACTATCACTTCCGTCTTTCCAAAGCCATTGTGATTCCGAATGATAAAGTGGTGAGTGGACCTCTCTATATGAAAGTGGGAAATGTTCCTACTCCTCTGGCTCTGCCCTTTGGTTTCTTCCCTAGCAAAAGAGAAAGTGCGCATGGTATAATTCTTCCCGGTTATGGGAATGCTCAGGAGCGTGGCTACTTTCTAAAGGGCATGGGATATTACATCCCGTTTCCGCCTTATGCCGATACTAAATTTTTGTTTGATGTCTATTCGCGCGGATCGTGGCGGGTGGAAAATCATACCGGCTATAAAAAAATTTACAAGTTCAATGGAAATGTAAAGTTGAGCCGTGCCATTACTGTTGATGGTTTTCCGGAACTGGCCGGTTATTCGAAGCGAACTGATTTCAACGTGCAATGGAATCACCGGCAAGATGCCAAAGCAAAACCGAACAGGCAGTTTTCGGCTAACGTGAACCTGGGCACAAGTGATAATTTCAGGAACACATTGAGCACGGTTGATGAATACCTCACCAGTACGTTGAACTCTGCCATACGCTGGAGCCGTACATGGAACGACCGCCCTTTTTTGCTCGATGTGAGTGCGCGCCACGCACAAAATACTCAAACCAAAACGGTGGATGTGGTATTGCCCTCGGTCAATTTCGGGATGAACCGCGTAAATCTTCCGCTTGGATTTTTGGGAGGAACACCGTCCAAAAAACAAAAACTGAATTCGAAAATTGGTGTGAACTATTCGGCACAAATGGAAAATGCTGTTACAGCAGGCGACTCTCTTTTCGTATTGAACAAAACGGGTGAACTTTGGAGACGTTCAAGAAACGGGATCAAACATTCGGCAAGCAGCTCCACCTCTTTCAAATTGCTTCAAGGTGCAGTCACCCTAAATCCATCAGCCAGTTATTCTGAATTCTGGTCCTTTAAAAAACTGGATGTGCACTACGCAAATGAAAACGATACGGCCACATTCGATACCATCCCCGGATTTGCAACAGCAAGAAACTGGAATGCCGGAGTAAGTGCTTCAACCCGGCTTTATGGTGTCTATAACTTCAAGAAAGGTGAAACCATAAAAGCACTGCGACATGTCATGAATTTTAGCAGTGGTGTCAATTACGTTCCGTATTTTAATTATGATAACTACGGGTATTATGGCGATGACGGGCAGTTGGTTACCTACTCCGATTTTGATGTTGCCCGCTTTGTGCCATCCAATACAAGACAGGCTGGCAACCTGAACTTCAGCCTCAATCAAAATCTGGAAGCAAAAATCCGCGACCGTTCCAGCGCGAAGTTGCTGTATAACAAAGTGTCGCTGATTGATGGTTTCCGCACGGGCATCAGTCGCAACCTGATGGCCGATTCGCTGAACTGGAGCAATTTCAGCATGAGCGCTTTTACCACACTGCTCAATAAATTCAGGATCAACTATAATTCATCTTACAGTCTTTACGATCGCGATAGCACGGGGCGCGAAATCAATCAATACCTAAGCAAAACGCAGGGCAGGCTTATGCGCATGGAAACCACATCGGGCACGTTGGGGTTTGATTTGGCCGGAGGTAAAGGAAATGCGAACGAGCAAGACCCCAATGAGCCGCCCGGTGAAGAAGGAGAAGAAGAAAATTTTGTTCCTGAAAATTATGAGCAGAGGGTGAACAACGTACAAATTCCCTGGTTCATAAGGGTGAATTACAACGTGAGTTTGCGCAATGAATTTGATACTGAAACCCAACAAGATCACCGTGAAATATCTGGCCATTCCGTATCTATTCAAGGCAGCATCACTATAAAGGAACGGTGGCAACTGGGTTTGTATTCGGGGTATGATTTGGTGGCGAAAAAACAAACGCTCACTTCTCTCAATTTTTATTGGGATCTCCATTGCTGGGAGTTCAAGGCATCATGGACGCCCTTTGGAGGGCAGAGAAATTACACGGTGCAACTCAACATTAAATCGGGATTGCTGCGTGATCTGAAATTGGAGCAACGCAGGAGCTACGAGGCACTCAATTAATGTTATCGGGACCAGAATAAAAAAAAGCCGCCACTCGAATACGCGTGGCGGCTTTTGTATTAAAGCTAGAAATACTTATGGGCAAAACGTTCCGTAGGCTGCCAGGAAAATAAGCAGGTCGGAGATGTTGACCACGCCATCCTCAGTGAGGTCGGCAGGGCCGCAATCCACCAGGCATCCAAATTCGCCAAGGAAGATGAGGAGGTCGGTAGTGTTTATAGTTCCGTCATCATTAAAATCGCCCAAGCAATTATCAAAAGCAACCACCACAAACTGACAATCGCCAATAAGCGTTAGCGTGTTGTGGGTGTTGAGGTCTATTGCATCCATTATGTTGCTTACACAAACCTGGCTATCGGTGGTGGTGCTATAATAAAGGCGAAGAATGGCTCCTGGCGATACGTTTTTAGGAAGGCCGGTTTCATTTTCTGATAGCACACTTACGCGATTGCCGCCCAGTGCAAAATGAATATCGGGTGTCCACAGCAGTGGGTCAACAAGGCTTTCGATGGATGAAATGGTGATGCCGCTTAGTTCGAACTGGAGGGCGAGCATTTCTATATCGGGGTTTACTATGTACACATCGGCATAGCCAAGGGTGGTGTTTACTTCGGCAATGCCGAGTTCTGTGGTTTCAAAGGGGTTCACAATTTCATTGTCCCAGGGGCAATCGGTTATGTCTTCGGGTAGAACCCCGAGTTCTTCCTGTGCATGAATGCAGGTATGTATATAAGCGGCATCGGCCACGGAAATTGCGCCATCATTATTAAGATCGGTGCAGGGTGATGGGATTATTCCACCGTCAATCGAGGCTTCCATGTATTGATTAACATCACCTTCACTGAGGAAAAAATCATTGTCCACATCACCACGTTTTATTATGCCGGGGCAGGTGCCCTGACAATCGGGTACGTTTTCGCCAAAGGGGATGCCTATACAATCTTCCAATATGGGGCAGGTGTTGTTTTTGGTGAAGTTGATAATGTTGTTGTTCGCATCCCTGTCAAAATGCACGCACACGTATGCGTAGTTGTTGTCGTAGCGCAATTCATAGTTGCCGGCCTGATCGGGGCTTTGGTCCCAGTTGGTTTTCACCACCAGGTAATAATCTCCGGCTGGCACATCGGTTATATCCACCCATTGGCAACTGAGGTTCGATGAGTAATAATCACCACATCCCGCTGTGATCCCCATGTTGCCACAACCGTATTTGGCCACTCCCCCACCTGAACATTCGAGATCGAGTACGCAGAAACCGTTTTTGAAACCGATCTGTGGCATAAGGTTTCCGGCAGTGCCGTAGAGTTGGTAGTTGGCGTAGCCCTCGTAGTGGTAGTGGTTGTGGCAGGCATCGTATTCAAATTGCGGGTTGGTGGCGCTGGGTACTCCAATGAAATAATCCTGGTTGCCAATGTTCCTGATGTGGGTGGTAAAGCGCAATACCTGCCTGGTGCCGAAACCTTGTATACACCCCTCGGTTAAGAGGCATGCATCGGTTGCATCTATGGTGGTTGAATAAAGAGTATTGAAAAGCACACCGCCCAGCACTTCCAGGTCGGGGCCGAAGTCATCGCAGTTCGGGTCACCGTTGTAATAACAGGTGCCCGGCACCGTAGCCACCGGGTCGAAGTTGCAGGCGTTGATATCTATACAGCCCTGCCACGGGCCAACATATTCTAATAGAAAATCAAGTGGTGTTTCGGGGCAAGAGCCTGCAATGCCACCCACACGTATGTAATAGGTAGTACCGGCTGCCAGCAGTGGGGTGATTTCAGATTGTGTTCCGCAGAAGTCATCGTTATAAGTGAGGGCGGCTGCGTTGGAGTCATCGAAATTCTCCATGTTGCAGTAGTCGTAAATCCAGAGGCGGGTGTCGCAGGTGGCCAAGCCGCAGGTGGACACTTTCCATTGTCCCGATTCATCGGGCACGAATGAATACCAGGTGTTGGGGACTGGTGCGGTTTGCACACCAAGTACCGCAGGAAATGCGGTGTCGCAGCTCAATCCGGGGATGCAAGTGCCGGGAAGGGCATTTACGCTGAGGGTGAATGTTCCCTCAATGGCATTGTAACCACCGGCCTGTATGTAATAGGTGTTGCCAATGGTGAGGATATCGCAGGCAAATGATATGAGTGATGCGTTGCCGGGGCCATTGTCATCATCACAACCCAGCACTGCTCCACCGCAGGCGTTATATACTGTTATGCGGGTGTCGTTGTTGGTGCCCAGGGTGGTTGTGATGCTGCATTCTCCTCCATTATATACAAAGTAGAACCACACGTCTTTTATTCCTGTACCACCGCAGGGCATTTCGGGGCCGTCTATTATAGTATTGGCATTGGTGGTGGCAAGGGGTCCTGTGTTGGGTATGATGGGATGGGCGCCTGAGCATTGGTCATTGAACTGGCACGAGCCATCATCAACACCCACGCATGACCCAGTGTAATTCATGGCGGAAGGGTTGCTGCAGCCTGTTATTCCGGTGGCGGTTAGTACGAGGCTGAAAGGGGCTTCCGCGTTATTGAAACATCCTGCCTGAAGGCGATAGGCATTCCCAATGGTAAGTGTTGCGCAAGTTAGGTTGAGAAGTGATGAATTTCCCGGTCCGTTGTCATCATCGCAAGCCAATTGTGTGCCTCCACAAGCTGTCCACACGGCTATGCGCGGGTCGGAACCTGACACCACATTGCTGGCAATGGTGAGGGTTCCACCATTGTAAACAAACGTGTACCAGATGTCCTGGATGTTGGTGCCACCGCATGTGGGATTTACTCCTTCGTTGTTAGCACCCACGTTGGTGCTACTTACTGCGCCCCCATTCACTGTAATGGCTATGGCATTGGCACAGATATCATTGGCAGGTTGTGCAAAACCAGCTGCGGCAGTCATCATCATCAGACCCAAAAAAAGAAAACGTGTGATGTGCCGGGGGTTTAGGGTGTATTTTTTTTTCATGGTTTAATAAATTTATTCAGCGTGTTCTTAGGTTAATGAATTTGTGTGACAAAGGTAGTGGGTAGGGGGCAGTAGGCAGTAGGCAGTAGGGCATTTCTCCACCCCACTGTAAAATCCTTTCGAAATGCACCAACACACAGGCAACCCCTGGCAGCTGCGCACGTTCTCATCCGCCCCCACCACCCGTTCTCATTTTGTTTGAAGATTTATCACGCAGTTATCACAAAGTTGTTTATATTTGCCAACCGTTTTATTCTAAAACACTTAAACGCCTGCCACCACACCTAATGAGGGCCGGCACACATCAAATTCACCAGTAGTAATAAAAACCAATTTATCAGATGAAAAAAATTTTTACTTTGTTATGCGCAGTTGCCCTGTTCGGAGCATCGCTTCAGGCGCAGGATCATTCCGTTGCCATGCAGTGGAATGAGACTCAACTCAACTGCATCCGCAATTACTCACCGAAGCCTACTGTTCATGCCCGCAATCTCTTTCATGCATCCGTGGTGATGTATGATATGTGGGCCGTTTATGATGATGCTGCCTCCACATTTTTCCTCGGAAAAACTTTTGGCGGATATACATGCCCGTTCAACGGAGTGCCTCCTCAGGCCGATGTGGAAGCAGCGCGCGAAAAAGCCATTAGCTATGCCATGTACCGCTACCTGTGGAACCGCTACACCATCTTCACAATATCACCGGCCAAACTGGCCATCATCCAGGGCTTGATCAATGCCCAGATGACTGAATTGGGCTACGACCCCACCATCACTTCCACCACTTATGGCGATGGCGACCCTGCAAAACTGGGAAACTACATAGCAGCCAAGATGGAAGAAATGGCACTGGGCGATGGCTCCAACCAGCAAAACAATTACGCAAACGTTTACTACACTCCGGTGAATGGCGACATTTGGGCTAATTTGCCCGGTGCAGGCGATATAGTGGACCCCAACCGCTGGCAGGAACTTGCCCTGGACTACCAAGCGGATCAGGCGGGTAACCCCATCCAAACCGCCCCACCTGCACTTTCCCACGAATGGGGAAATGTGATTCCATTTGCCCTCACCGATGACCAGAAAACCACCTTCGAGCGTGATGGTCACGATTGGCAGGTTTACCTTCACCAGGGTCCACCACCATTTCTTGATCCGGAAACCCAAACAGGAGTTGACGATTTCTTTAAATGGGGATTTCTTTCTGTTGCAAAATGGCATGGATTCCACAACGAGAACAACGATGTAATGATAGACCTCTCACCTGCTTCCACGGGTGGCCTTGGCATCTCAGATGCATCTCAACTACCCACAACATTTGAAGAGTTTCAGGATTTTTATGATTTTGATAATGGTGGCGACCCGGGATCAGGATATGCCCTGAACCCTGTTACAGGGCTACCCTACGAACCCCAGATTGTACCGCGCGGAGATTATTGCCGTGTGCTCTCACAGTTTTGGGCAGATGGTCCGAGCTCGGAAACACCCCCAGGCCACTGGTTCACACTCATTAATTATGTAGCCAACCACGACCTTTTCGAAAAACGCTGGGAAGGTGTAGGCCCCATACTGCCCGACCTAGAGTGGGATGTAAAAGCATACTTCGCCCTTGGTGGTGCCATTCATGATGCAGCCGTTACCTGCTGGGGCCACAAAGGATACTACGATTACATACGCCCCATTTCCGCCATCCGCTGGATGTGCGAACAGGGCCAGTCAACCGACCCCGACCTTCCACATTACAGCCCTGCCGGTGTGCCTTTGATTCCCGGGTTCACTGAATTGGTTTTAGCTGGTGATCCTCTGATGGGCTTCAGCAACGAACATCTGAATAAGATCAAGATATGGTCATGGAGAGGCCCTTATGGCACAGTGGCACAGGGTACTCAAATGGATGGCCCCGGATGGTTGCTGGGTGAAGACTGGTGGACCTATCAGGTTGCCACTTTCGTTACTCCTCCTTTCTCTGGATACTTCTCCGGCCACTCCACTTTCTCCCGCTCCGGAGCGGAGGCAGTTACCCTTATCACGGGCAGCGAGTATTTCCCAGGTGGCCTGGGCGAGTTTATTGCACCAGCCGACACCTACCTTGTTGCTGACCAATTTGGAGGGCCTTCTGTGGAAATTAAATTGCAGTGGGCATCCTATCGTGATGCTTCAGACCAGTGCAGCCTTTCTCGTATTTATGGCGGACTTCATCCACCGCAAGATGATATTCCAGGACGCAAAGCAGGTCTCATCATTGGCCCACAGGCCTTTGCCCATGCTGAAGAATTTTTCGATGCAGACCAGCCACATGCAACTATCACTACCAGCCTTTCTACAATTACCGATGCCAACACTCCGGCATACATTATTGTTACAGTAGAGTTCAGCGAACCTATGGATGAAAGCGTTGCACCATTTATTCAAATCCTGAACGCCACCTTTCCCGCACTGGAAAGCACCTTCTCCATTTTTGCTGAACAATGGGAAGATGGTCATTACGAATTTCATTACACCGCAGGTGATGCAAACACCCAGTACAGCAATGTTCAGGTGAAAGTGACCAACGCAAGGGATCTGGACAACAAAATGATGGTTCCTGCCCTTAGTTCATACCTGAACTTCGATACCAAGAACCCAACGGTTACAGCCACTGTAGTTTCCACCGTCTTGGTGAACGATTCAACAGCCGCCAACGGCACATTCAGTGTAAATATTGATTTCAGTGAAAACATGCTCACCAGCGTGATGCCCGAAATCGCGTTCACTGCCGATGATCCTTTTGCAACACTTACTTACAATACAGGTTCATGGGTTGATGCCAACACATTCATGGCTTCATTCATCGTTACCGATGCCAATGTTGAACAGCTTGACATTGACATCCAGGTTACAGCAGCAAAAGATGCACTGGGCAACACCCAGGTTATTAGTTCAGCAGCGAACATCATAACCATTGACACCCGCAACCCAGTGGAAGCGAGCGCGACCGTTAGCAACGACAACTTTGCTGATGGAGATGTGGGAACCGATGTCCTTACCATAACAGTTGTCTTTGATGAAGCAATGAACACATCATCCACACCAACAGTGTCCTACCCTGTGGAAGATGGTGCTGCCGCTGGCCTGACCATAAGCAGTGCAATGTGGTTGGACAATATGACTTATGAAGTGATGTTCGATCTGTCCGATGCAAATGCTGATGTGGCTGATATTGATGTACAACTTGCAGGCGCAACAGACATTGCTGGCAACGCACAAGTGGTTTCACTTTGGGAAGATGCGCTGGACATTGATACACAAAACCCAATGGTAACAGCAACCACTTCAGGAACCGATGTAGTGGCTGACGCTGATGCGGCAACTGGTTCATTTACCATCACCCTCACATTTAATGAAGACATGGACACCGGCACCAACCCAGTTGTTTCCTTCCCCAATGAAGACCCATTGACCAATGGACTTACCTACTATGGAACCGAAAGCGGCTGGATAGATGAAAACACCTTTGAGGCAAGTTATAATGTGAGTGATGAAGGTGTAGAACTCTGGAACATTGATGTGGAAGTAAATAATGCTGTTGACCAAATGGGCAACAACCAGGTGGCATCATCCTCTGCTGACGAATTCAGCATTGACACCCGCAACCCGGAAGTTGTTTCTCTTCTTGCCAACACGTATGCTTTGGATGATAGCAATATCGGCACAAATGGTTTCTCAATCATTGCCTTATTTGATGAAGCCATGGATGAAAACAGTTCTGCTGTTATCACCTTCCCGGGCAACGATGTTTCCGGCAGCCTAACATGGAATTCAGATGAGTGGATCAATGCGACCAACTACGAAGCATTGTACACCGTGTCAAATGTGGACGAGTGGATTGCAGATATTGATGTGAACATTGCAGGCCTCCAAGACCTGGCAGGCAACCCACAGGAAGCAATGCTTTACGAAGGTTTCTTCAGCATCGAGTTGGGAGTTGGCATCACAGAAAATGAAATCTTCTCTGATGTAAATGTTTACCCCAACCCTGTAACAAGCGGAACGGCTATCAACGTGTACATCAGGAATGCTACGAGTGACCTCGTTGTTCAGTTGTTCGACATGAGCGGACAATTGATCACTCAAGTGGTGAATGCTGACAACAAGCGCTTCATTCAACTGGACACCAACAACCTTGCAGCGGGCATGTATTTCGTCAACCTTATAGGTAGCGAAGGCCAGGCAGCTTTCAACGTTGCTGTAGTGAAATAGATTTTCTGGAAATTGATTTTATACAGCCCCGATACGTTTAAAGCGTGTCGGGGCTATTTCGTTGTAAGAATTTTTTGTAGGAATTCAATCCCGATAACCAGGACTGATTTTTTTCCCGCTCATCACCAATGATTGTCTTCTGATGGATTCCTTGTGAATCTGTTCGAGATATTTCGCAACGAACTGTTTTGAAAGACCAAGTTCGGCTGCGATAGATGAACAGGATTCAACGATTTCTTTCCATCGTTCCACTTGCAGAACCAGGAGGTTGTGTTCCTTTTTGTATTCACCAATTTCATGCGCCACATTCATTCTTTTTGCAAGAAGTCTTATCAGTTGTTCATCAATCTCATCCACACGATTGCGTAAATGTTTGAGTTCATCAGTTGAAATATTTTCATTGCCTGGAACGGAACGCACATTCAATTGCGCAATCAACTCAGCCAGGTGTTGGGGTGTTATTTGTTGTGCCGAATCGCTCCATGCGCTGTCGGGTGTTATGTGCGATTCGAGCATTAAACCATTCATACCCAAATCGAGCGCTCGCTGTGCAACGTGGAGCAACAAATCCCGCCTGCCACAGATGTGTGACGGATCGCAAAAAATTTCGAGTTGGGGATAAAGTGTTTTGAGCGCAATGGGAATCTCCCACATCGGTTTGTTGCGATAAATGGTTTCGCCATGATAAGAAAAACCGCGGTGCATAGCTACCAGTTTTGTGATTCCCGCCCGGTTGATTCGTTCCAAAGCGCCCATCCACAATTGCAAATCGGCATTGAGTGGATTTTTAACGATAACAGGAATATCAACACCTTGCAATGCGTCTGCAATTTCCTGTACTGAAAATGGATTCACCGTGGTGCGCGCCCCAATCCACAACACATCGAAGTTGTGCTTCAGGCAAAGTTCAACATGATGTGCATTGGCAACTTCTGTAGTAATTGGCAATCCGGTTTCTTCTTTCGCTCGAACCATCCACTTCATCCCCTTTTCTCCGACACCCTCAAAAGAATCGGGACGAGTTCGCGGTTTCCATATTCCGGCACGCAAAAGGTGAACCTTGCCTGTGGCTTTCAATTGGTGAGCAGTTTCTAACACCTGTTGTTCGGTTTCAGCACTGCAAGGTCCACTGATAAGAAATGGTTTTTCAGCAACTGGCCACCAGTTGGCAAGCGGTTCAATATTCAGGTTGTCTTTTGGATTCATGAATGGAAGTGCGAAAGTATGAGGCAGAGTGAGGGATGAAAATTGATGTCCAGCAAAAAAGGCCACTACGCATCATCGCGTGGCAGCCTTTATTGCTATTGTCGTACCGAAGGAGGGACTCGAACCCTCACACCTTTCGGCACACGCACCTGAAACGTGCGCGTCTACCAATTCCGCCACTTCGGTATCCCAGTAGCTTCCGGCTTCGCGCCTCTGAAGTTTTTAAGAGTGCTTCATCTCTGTTTTTTTCAGTCGAACCCTCACACCTTTCGGTATCCCGATTCTAAATCGGGACGCGTCTACCAATTCCGCCACTTCGGTATCCCAGTAGCTTCCGGCTTCGCGCCTCTGAAGATTTTGATTCCAAATTTCAAATTCTGTTGCACAATTTGAAATATGAAATTTGGAATTTGAAATTAAATCGGTGCCCTGGACTGGACTCGAACCAGCACATCTTGCGAAATACGCCCCTCAAACGTACGTGTCTACCAATTTCACCACCAGGGCAAAAACTTGTTAGCGTATGAAGAATAAAAAGACGGATTTCCACCGTCTTCTTTTCTTCTCCCTTTTTATTAAGTGACCCCGCTGGGATTCGAACCCAGGGCCCATACATTAAAAGTGTATTGCTCTACCAGCTGAGCTACGAGATCAAAATGTCATTCTTTTTCAGAAGCAGAGCCATCAAATTGCTCCGTGATAAACTCCTTGCACTCCAAAAAAAGCGGGCGCAAATATATGTTTCTCATATCACCATCAATCCTGTTGTGGATATTTTGAATACAAGTTGAACTTCATTCAACACAATGCGGAAAGAAGTTGAACAACTTTGAACAAAATGAAACACCTTTAATGTTCTTCATCTTATTCTGGTTTTACTTCTTCTTTCAACCCGATAATAGGGTGGCGCTTGAATTCACGCGAAGGATCGAACCACTTGCGATATGTGATAAGTGTGCGGTAAAGATGTGATCCCAGACCTTCGCACAGGTGCAGCATCTTGGGATTAAAATCTCCAATCCAGGTTAGGATAGTTTCATTGTAGCGGTTGAGCGGAACTACATTTTGTTCGGCCCACTTTATCAATGCGCCTTCGATCCCGCGTCCCTGATAATCGCGGCTCACACCAAAGAGTACACCCACCATCATGTGACGCTTCCCGAACTTGAAGTACCATAGAAATTTTAGTTTGCCCCACCAGTTCAGGTTTCCATTTACATGTTGAAATACTTCATTGAGTTCGGGCATGTTGGTGTAAAATGCTATGGGTTTGTTGTTGTGAAATGCAAAAATCATTACCTCTTTGTCCATCACGGGCTTCATGCTTTTCATTATGATTTTCGCTTGTGCCAATGCCATCTTCTGGAAACCCATGTGACCTGCCCAGGCCTCATTGTAAACCTCAAGAAAATATTCTGCTATTTGATCAATTGACATTCCTTTAGAATTGGTGATGCGCAATGCCGGATCGAGCATTGCTTTTTCCGCCTTGCGAACAAAGAGTGGTTGTGCCGGTTCCAGAAGGTCGCGTTTGTAGCAAAGCTGCTTGTAATAAACCTGAAATCCGTAGTCCTCAAAAAAATTTTGGTAGTAGGGCGGATTGTAGTTCATCCGATAACTATTCATGTCGGTAAAATTCTCCACCAGCAATCCCCAGAAGGCATCCTTCTCGCCAAAATTGATGGGGCCATCTGCTCCTATCATACCTTTTGACTTTAGCCATGTGCACGCTTTATCCAATAACTGGTTTGCGGCAGTGGGATTGTTCACACATTCGAAAAAACCGATGCCACCGACATCTTCTTTTTGTTGTTTGATATATTTTTTCCAATGGAATGCCGCAATGCGCCCCACCACTTTGCCATCATCATCTTTCAAAATCCAACGCACACATTCCCCCTCGCGAAAAATTTTATTTTCATCCTTGTCAAAAATCTTTTCAATGTCTTGCCTAAGGTGGGGAATCCAGTTTGCATCGTTTTGGTAAATGAACCAGGGTAGTTCCATAAAAGCCTTGTGTGCACTCTTGTCAGTGACTTCAATAAGTTTCATCAGTTGGGTAGATTTCGTCCGGGACGAATTTAGAAGTTTCGCTTTGCACGAAAATTTTAGGACAGCCGGGCAACTTGTTTCTTGATAGCTTTGTCAATCAACATCGAAACCAAATACTTTTTGACCAATGAAGAAATTTCTTACCGTTTTATGTGTGCTGGTGGCCATGAATGCCATAGCACAAAACGTGCAGCCCACATCAAAAGTGAAAGCTGCATTCACCACTGAACAGCTTGCAACTATTCCAGACCAAGAAATTGAGTTCCTCAATTTCGCTGCTGACAATGCATGCATGATTACCATGAACCCGGAAAAAGCCGGTGGCCTTGAAGATTTCCTTGCGGCACACCCGGAAGTTCCATCTTCAGTGACTGCTCAAACTTTTAATCCGCTTGCCTCCGGTGTGCAATTCCACAAAACGGAGAACCAGTACTTCCGCATAGGGGACACTGGCAAAACGCTTTTCATTTATTCGAAAGACAAACTGGATGTCCTGTTCGAGCGTCACAAAGCGAACCTGAAACACTAATCCCTTAAGAAAACTAACATGAAAAAAATTCTTTTAGGCAGCCTATTTCTTGTGACATCATTCACTTGGATGAACGCACAGGAGTTTTGCTTTGGTGGGCAAAGTCTGATAAACGATTGCGGAGCGTTTCTTACTGATCCGGGATGCAGTTCATCGGACTACTCAGCCAACTTTAGCGATGTTGTTACAGTATGCGATGATGGCACAGGCGATGGCATTGTCAATCTCTATTTCGCATCGTTCGACCTTGGAACAGGCGATCAAATGGAAATTTACGATGGACCTGATACAGGTTCGCCACTCATTGGCACTTATGTCCTTAACGATCTTCAGACAACTGATATTACTTCTACCGGCACATGTATAACCGTGGTATTCACAACTGATGGCGATAATAGCGTTGGGAATTTTGGTGCTGAAATTTCATGCGAACTACCGTGCGCAAAACCATTTGCGATTGTGAACACAGACGAAACGGAATTGGATCCCATCAAAGTTTGTGTGGGTGAAGAAATTGTCTTCGATGGTTCTGCTTCTACTTTCCAGAATGGTGCAGCGTTGCAGAGTTTTATCTGGGATTTCGGTGATGCAATAACGAACACCACTGATTGGCCGTCTGTTACACATTCTTTTGCCTACCCAGGTGCTTTCAAAGTTCAGCTTCATTTAACAGACAACAATGATTGCTCGAGCGCCAACCTTCCAGATGTGCTGGTCTTTGTCTCGACCACTCCTGATTTAACACTCACCGCAAGTGACTATGAAGTATGTGTTGGACAGGAAGTATTGATAACCGGTTTGGCTGAGCCGACCACGTGGGATGCCATACCCGATGTGGATTTCGGTGGCGGGTTGTACATACCGGATGACCAGACGCAATGCTTCTCAGATGAAATCACCTTCTCGGCTTTTGCTCCGGGAGAAACAATTGATGATATAGGTGATATCGAAAGCCTTTTCATCAATTTCGAGCACTCTTTTATGGGTGATATTGTAGTCACCTACATCTGCCCCAATGGAAATTCAATTGCTACACACCAACAAAATGGCGGTGGCTGCTATTTGGGAGAACCGGATGAAAGTGATGAGCAAATTCCCGGAATTGGATATGACTATTGGTGGAGTCCTGATGCTACCAACGGAACATGGGCTGAGAATGCTTGCAATGATGGGAACACTACTTCATCCGGAACCTACGAAAGTGTACAACCCTTTACAAATCTTATCGGCTGCCCGCTGAATGGCACCTGGACTATTGAAGTGTGCGACTTGTGGGGCGTTGACAACGGCTTCATATTCGACTGGTCAGTACAATTTGATGAATCACTTTACCCGGAATTGATTTCTTTCACACCAAGTATTGGTCTTGATTGTGATTCCACTTTTTGGGAAGGTTCGTTTCTGGGTACATCAACTTTGTGCGATCAGTACAACACCATCTTTCCTGAAATAGGAAGTTTCACTTATGTTTATAATGCGCTGGATGATTTCGGTTGCCTCTATCAAGACAGTATCGTGATTGAAGCGTATGAAGGCCCGATTCCCGATGCAGGCCTCACAGCTCCTTATTGTGGGATTGATCTTCCGCTCAATGGCGTAGTCACAAATCCGAACCCTGACCTTACTTATGTTTACGAGTGGTCTCCTGCCGGGGCCTTGAACAATGTGAACATTGCTGATCCTTTAATCACCGATCTGGATGAAGAGACCTGGTTTTATGTAACGATTAATCCCGCACAAGATCCCCAGTGCGCCGTGTCGGATTCTGTTTTTATTTTCCTACCTGAACCACCTGTAGGCGCACCTGTGGACTCACTGGAATTTTGCGCGGGTGGCGACACGAAAATATATGCGCCTGAACAGATCGTTGATGTTTCTTATGATTGGCAACTATTCCCTAGCGCTGATCCAGATAATCCAGAATTTGCCGGAAGCGGTGTGTGGGTGGAAGCCGATGAAGATGGAATTTATGTGGTGACCATTACTGAAAACCAATGCGGTTACACAGCCTTTGCATCCTACCTCATTGATTTAGTTAACTGCAACATTGTTATCCCCAACATCTTTACACCGAACCAGGATGGAGAGAATGATAACCTGGAATTCGAAGGGCTTGAATATTTTCCAAAAAGTTCGCTTAAAGTTTATGATCGCTGGGGTATTCTCATGTATGAAAGTGATAACTACCAAAACAACTGGAACCCAACTGAGATTGCTGAAGGCACTTATTATTTCATTCTTGGATTAAGAAAACAAGGAAGTTTTGAATACCACGAAGGATATGTCATGGTGTTGACAGATGAGAAGTAAGGGAGAATGAAGTCCCGAAATAGCATCGGTAGGAGAACGGACAATTTCCGATAATCAACTTTCAATAAGCAAAATCGAATTTTAAAAAAATGCTTCGCAATGCGAGGCATTTTTTTTTGATGACCTTTGGTCTAATGAGAAAAGTTTTTACTGTAGTATCAGGTTGGCAACACCGGATAGACTTCTATCTCAACCCGCATAATAAAATGCTCTTCCGGGATACAATGCGGTTTTACCAAGTTGCTCTTCGATGCGCAGAAGTTGGTTGTATTTAGCGACACGATCACTACGCGATGCACTACCTGCTTTTATCTGACCACAATTCAAGGCAACGGCAAGATCGGCAATGGTGGTGTCTTCTGTTTCTCCACTGCGATGGCTCATTACTGTTGAGTAACCATTGCGCATTGCCATTTGTACGGCTTCAATAGTTTCTGTAAGCGTACCAATTTGGTTCACCTTTACAAGAATGGAATTGGCAACGCCTTGTGTGATGCCATGCGCAAGTCGCTTTGTGTTGGTTACGAAAAGATCATCGCCTACGAGTTGGCATTTATCGCCAAGTGTTTCTGTGAGAAGTTTCCAACCCTCCCAATCATCTTCGCTGCATCCATCTTCTATAGAGATGAGAGGGTATTTGTCGCACCACGATTTCCAGAAATCAACCATTTGTGCACTGGTGAGTTCTTCCCCGTTCGATTCAAATTTATAAACCTTCTTTTCGCTATCAAACATTTCTGTGCTTGCAGCATCCATTGCGAGATAAATATCAAGGCCGGGTTTGTAGCCTGCTGCCTCTATGGCCGCTATCACAAGTTCTATTGCTTCCACATTGCTGCTGAGATCGGGAGCAAATCCTCCTTCATCGCCCACGTTGGTGGAAAGATTTTTTTTCTTCAGTACCGCTTTGAGATGATGAAACACTTCCGTACCCATGCGCAATGCTTCAGTAAAACTATCGGCACCGATGGGGATAATCATGAACTCCTGAAAGTCCACCTTGTTGTCGGCATGAACTCCACCGTTGAGGATATTCATGAGCGGAATGGGAAGAGTGGTAGCATTCACGCCACCGACATAACGGTAAAGCGGAAGGCTAAGTGTGTTGGCTGCAGCTTTCGCAACAGCAAGTGAAACACCGAGTATGGCATTGGCACCGAGTATTGCCTTGTTGTCAGTTTCATCAATCGCAATCATGGTGCGGTCAATCAATACCTGGTCGAAAATGCTAATGCCTTTAAGTTGTTCGTGGAGTGTTGCGTTTACATTTTGAACTGCTTTTAAAACGCCCTTGCCCAAGTAGAGACTTTTGTCGAGGTCGCGCAATTCCACTGCTTCATGCACACCGGTACTCGCACCCGATGGTACAGCAGCACGCCCCAGTATTCCTTTGCTGGTTGTGACGTCAACTTCAATAGTGGGATTGCCACGTGAGTCGAGAATCTGGCGGGCAATGATCTTTGCAATGGTTGACATGATAGTAGAGTGATGTTAATGAGATCAGGCGTGTTGAAGTTTTGATTCTTTGATATTGATCATAAAGTCATCGAACAGGTATCGCGAGTCATGCGGGCCTGCACTTGCTTCAGGATGGTATTGTACAGAGAATACTTTCTTGTTCTTTAATCGTATTCCTGCGATGGTGTTGTCGTTGAGATGAAGATGCGTGATTTCCACATCGGGATTGTTCTTCACCGATTCGTGCGACACGACAAAGCCGTGGTTCTGGCTGGTGATTTCACAACGGCCTGTAATCAGATTCTTGATCGGGTGATTGATGCCACGATGACCGTTGAACATTTTCTCGGTTTGCAATCCCTGGCTCAGTGCTATGAGTTGGTGACCGAGGCAAATACCCATACATGGAATTCCAGAGTTGATGAGTTCGCGGATGAGTGAAATAGTTTCCGGCATGGCAGAGGGATCACCGGGGCCATTGCTGAACATGATGCCATCGGGTTGCCAAGCAAGAATTTCTTTTATGCTGGTGCTCAAAGGAAACACTTTCTGGTAGCAATCTCTTTCCGCAAGACAACGCAGAATATTTTTCTTTACACCGAAGTCTAAAACGGCAATCCGGTGTGCAGCATTTTCATTACCGATGAAATAGGAATCGCTGCATGTTACTTTGGAAGACAACTCGAGACCATCCATGGAAGGAACCTTTTTCAGTTGTGCTTTTAGTGAATCAATTTCCAGATCAGTGGTGGATATGATGCAGTTCATGGCGCCTGCCTGGCGAATGTGGCGAACGAGTGAGCGAGTATCAATATCAGAGATGCCCACCACATTATCGCGCTCCAGAAAATCCTGTAGTGTTCCGGTGCCACCTATGCGGCTGGCTATATCTGAAAATTTCTTGATGATGATGCCGGACACTTTGCACGATTCACTTTCCACTTCGTTGTCCTTTACTCCATAATTGCCAATGTGCGCTGCGGCCATAACCAATACTTGCCCGTGATACGATGGGTCGGTAAATACTTCTTGGTAACCGGTCATTGCGGTGTTGAAGGCTATTTCTCCCGTGGTGGTGCCGCTGGCACCGCAGGACTTTCCGTGATACACGGTGCCATCTTCCAGAAGCAGGATGGCGGGTTGTTGAGGTCTCATTTTCAAAGGGCAAATTTATGGTTGGTCTCAGTTGACAATCGATCAAGTTATCACGATGAAGTAAACAGAAAAAAAAAGCCCCAGTTTTAAACTGAGGCTTTTATATCTGAAATGAAATTCATTTTACTCCTTCTTTTTCTTAGCTCTCTTCACCTCTTTCTTCTGGCTAGTCTCTTCTTTCTCATCACTTTTCTTAGCACGAGGTGCGCGCTTCTTTGGTGCGGTAGCTTTTACATCTTTTGCTGCATCCGTTGCTTCCGGTGCATCGGCCACATCAGTTGTTGCATCGGTAGTTACTTTTTTCTTAGCAACACCTCTGCGTGTGCGCTTTTTGGCATCGGCTGGTGCAGCTACTCCCTTGCCGTAGATGGTGTTGAAATCCACCAGCTCGATCAGGCACATATCCGCGTTGTCGCCAGGGCGGTATCCTGTGCGGATAATGCGGGTGTAGCCTCCGGGCCGTGTGGCCACTTTGGGCGCCACCTCGCCAAAAAGTTCTTTTATGGCGTGTTTATTTTTCAGGTAAGAAAAAACCAACCTGCGGTTATGCACATCATCGCTCTTGCTCTTGGTGATAAGCGGTTCTACATACCTCCTCAGTTCTTTTGCCTTGGCCACAGTAGTGTTAATGCGCTTGTGTTCAATAAGCGAACAGGCGAGGTTCATAAGCAGTGCGGCACGGTGCTCGCGTTTTCTGCTTAAATGGTTAAATCCTTTTCCGTGTCTCATATCATTTGTAATTGATAATTGAGAATGGACAATTGACAATGTTGACTCGGCAATCAGCCATTGTCAATTGTCAATCATCAATTGTCAATTGGTTAATCTCTGTCCAGTTTGTATTTAGCTGTGTTCATTCCGAAACTCAGTCCTTTGTTTTCAACAAGCTCTTCCAATTCGGTAAGGGATTTTTTTCCAAAGTTGCGGAATTTCAGAAGGTCGTTCTTGTTGAATGATACCAAGTCGCCCAAGGTTTCAATATCTGCTGCTTTCAGGCAGTTTAATGCCCGCACACTGAGATCCATGTCCACCAATTTTGTTTTCAAAAGCTGGCGCATATGCAGTGAGCTTTCATCAAACTCTTCGCTTTCGCGCTTCATTTCAGTTTCGAGCGAAATCTTCTCATCGCTAAACAACATGAAGTGATGGATGAGGATTTTAGCTGCTTCCTGCAATGCATTTTTGGGACTAATGGAACCATCACCAGTTATTTCAAGGACCAGTTTCTCGTAATCCGTCTTTTGTTCTACACGATAATTTTCAACGGTAAATTTTACGTTGCGTATGGGCGTAAAAATGGAGTCAATGAATATGGTGCCAATGGCAGCGTTGTTCACCTTGTTTTCTTCAGCCGGGCGGTAGCCACGACCCTTGCCAATAACAAGGTCAATATGAACTTTGGTTTTAGGTTCAAGATGGCAAATAACCAAGTCTGGGTTCAATACCTGGAAACCGGTGGTGTACTTGCCTATGTCTCCCGCCTTAAATACTTCCTGGCCTCCAATGTTGATGGAAACCTTTTCGAATTCTGTTCCGTCAATCTGGCGCTTGAAACGAACCTGCTTCAGGTTGAGCACCATTTCCACCACATCTTCTTCTACACCTTTCATGGCGGAGAACTCATGCTCCACACCGTCAATGCGGATGGCTGTAATAGCAAATCCTTCCAACGATGAAAGCAAAATTCTGCGGAGTGCATTGCCTATGGTGATACCAAAGCCAGGCTCCAGCGGGCGAAATTCAAATTGCCCGTTGAAATCGTTGCTCTCGATCAATACAACTTTATCCGGTTTTACGAAATCTAATATGGTCATTTCCTTTTGTGCTTTAGGCCAGCCGCAACTTGGTGTGGCAAGCAGGGGGTTATAATTATTATTTAGAGTACAATTCCACTATGAGTTGTTCCTTGATGTTTTCAGGAATCTGGACACGTTCAGGATAATTCATGAACTTGCCAGCCATGTCAGCATTGTTCCAATCCAGCCAGTCGTATTTTTTAGTGTTGTGTAATGATAGGCTGGAAGAAATAATGGGAAGCGATTTGCTCTTTTCACGAACGGCCACACGGTCGCCTGGGCGCAAGTGATAACTTGAAATGTTCACCACCCTGCCGTTTACGGTAATGTGGCGGTGGGAAACAAGTTGACGCGCAGCCATACGTGTGGGTGCAATGCCGAAACGGTAAACTGTGTTATCCAGGCGGGCTTCACAAAGCGCGAGTAGAATTTCTCCGGTAACACCTGTCTTGGCTGAAGCCTTGAGGTAAAGGTTTTCGAATTGCTTTTCGAGAATTCCATAAGTGTATTTCGCCTTCTGCTTTTCAGTAAGCTGCACGGAATAGGCCGATACTTTCGGACGCCTTTTGTTGGGTCCGTGTTGTCCCGGTCCGTAGTTCCTTTTCTCCAAACCTTTGTCAGGCCCAAAGATGGGTTCTTTGAATCTCCTTGCAATTTTTGTTTTAGGTCCTGTATATCTGGCCATGTTGTGTTATTACTTTTTTTAAGCGGTTTAAATACGCTCTTTTTTATTAGATTCTTCTCTTTTTTGGTGGACGGCATCCATTGTGCGGCATGGGTGTAAAATCCACAATTTCCAACACCTCGATACCTGAACCATGAATGGTACGGATGGCTGACTCACGACCGGCACCTGGACCTTTCACAAAAACTTTCACCCTGCGCAATCCCAG
>JAWXCI010000088.1:0-43048 GCA_034408895.1 Flavobacteriales bacterium | reverse complement strand
GTAGCTGCATGCTGTTGGGTTGGTGCAACCGGGGAAGGAGCATGATCCATCATCACAACCTGCAAGTGCATTGTAGTTGCAAGCAGTTGCATTCGTGCAACCCGGAAATGTGCATGAGCCATTGTCACAACCTGCTGTTGCATTGTAGTTGCATGCTGTTGGGTTAGTGCAACCGGGGAAGGAGCATGATCCATCATCACAACCTGCAAGTGCATTGTAGTTGCAAGCTGCAACATCTACACAACCTGGGTACGTGCATGATCCATCATCACAACCCGCAAGTGCATCGTAGTTGCAAGCTGCAACATCTACACAACCTGGGTACGTGCATGATCCATCATCACAACCTGCAAGTGCATCGTAGTTGCATGCAGCAACATCAATACAACCTGGGAATGTGCATGAGCCATCGTCTTCAGTTGCAGTGTCGTCATAGTTGCACGCATTCGAATCCGTGCAACCGGGAATTACAATTACTTGTGGATATGTCAACGCAGCACAAGTTCTTTCTGCACCGGTTGGGTTACTCCATACGTATTGTTCAACTCCACCAACTGGTGTTCCTAGCTGAACATTTAATGTGAATGACAACTCACCGTCTGTGGTGATTTGTGCAACGAGCACGCGGTTTTCGCCATCAGGACCTTGTGTGCCTTCCAGCACTGACCATGCACCACCATTTGAGTTGAGTGCGGTTGCTGAATTGAGGTTGTCAAACATTGAAACATCGAGACCTACAACGGTTACCATCGGGCCAACTCCATTGATCAAGCCGTCAGCAACTGTAAGTTCAAGTCCCGCAAGAGGATCATTGTTCACCAACAAACCACCGGCAACACCGGCACTTCCGCCATCGTTGTTTGAACCACCAACCAGCGAACCGTCACTGTCATCGGTTTTTAAAACTCCTGTGCGAAGTGTTGAAGCTCCACCCATGCTAATCCATGAATCGAGCGCCACAGTGTTTTCATCCAATCGATTGTCAGGAATGGCAGATCCAACTGTTTCACCACGATCGAGGTTGTTGAAGAATTCTGTGGTGGTAGAGATATTCAATGTGTGCGGACCATTTCCATACACAGCTTGTATTTCATAACCGGGTGCCATGTCCACATAAATGCGATAAGTTGTAGAACCTTCAGGAAGTGATCCACCGTTGGTATCCGTTGCATCATTTGCATCAGATATGTAATAGGTTTCTACAATAATGTCCTGTAGTCCGCCCACTGAACCATCACACGCGGTGTAGGTGCAAGAACCATTGTTACAAGTTGCAAGAGGATTATAGTTTGTTGCGGAAGAATCGTTGCAACCATCCACGCGACCTTCATCGGTTGTGCCATTGCAGTTGTTATCTATTCCATCGCACAAATTTTCAATTGCTCCGGGGAATGCTGTTGCAGAAGCGTCATTACAATCTGTGTTGTCGACTACGTAACCGACAGGTGTTCCGCAGGCCTGAATGCTTGAACCAAGATTTCCAAAACCATCTCCATCAGTATCTGCATACCATGTGACTGGATTTTCGACAATCACATTGGTAGAACCATTGTCAGAACCGCAGGCATTGGTAACTGTAACTGAATATGTGCCCGCTGAGGCACCGGATACTGATGGTGAAGCATCAGTGTTACTTGGATTAAACGTTCCTGTTCCACTCCACAAATAAGTGAATGGCGCAGTACCTGTAACAGTTGCTGAAAGTTCTAAATCTTCGTTGCTGCAAAATGGACTGTTGCTGCTTACAGCTACTACATCCACCGGTGTGCATTCTGGAGAAAAAGACAAACCACGAAACGCAGTGTTAGTTGTTGCGGTTACCAAGGTGATTGCTGTAGCATTTGCACCAGCCAATGTTCCTGTGTCGGTGATTTTGATGATTCGGTTGAGACCAGCATCAGAAGTTGTTGCATAGATCACCGGATTTGCTCCGCTGAAATCTGCAATCAATCCGCGTGCACCAACAGTGCTTACGCCAACAGTTCCCATAGTGTATGCAAGTGACCATGCAGATCCGTTAAAAGTCCACTTCTGGATACCACCGCCTGTAGCAATGGTCCTGTCGTCAGCGATGTAGCAAACTGTGCCCGCTGCATTGAACGCGTATTGATATGGACTTGCAGAGGCTCCTGTGTTTACGAAAATAGTAGAGACCGTTCCTGAAACAACCGGAGTACCTGTTCCAACTTTATACACACCGCGATTCGTTCCCGAACCTGTAGAGAAATAAAGTTGCCCGTTTTGAATAGTGAGAGCACGTGTATTGGTCACAGTTGTACTCACAGTTGCCGGAGTGCCATCACCGAAGTAAGCCACTCCTGTGTTGCTTCCAATTGCCCAAAAATCATCTACCCCATCGCTGGCAGCACTGCGGATGTTTGCTGCGCTAAATGCCGTTGCAGTAGTTGATTCAAGTGAATAGGTTCCATTGAACTTCACCAATGCGATTGCGCGATTGATGGCTGCGGAAGTGGAAGTAGTGAGATTCACTGCACCACCAACGGCAGTGTTGTAGCCGGAAACCGCAATGGCAGCACCATCACTTGATAGTGAAGGATAACCTTCGGCTGTTGAATTTCCTGCTGTGATGAGTGCGCTGGCACCTGTATTGGGAATCGCTACTGTGATTCCTGCTGCACCAGCACTTGTGTATTCTTTCAGGAACATGGAGTTCCCGGTGTTGCCAAGTGTTTCAGTACCGTTGCCCACCTGTAGTACCACAATCCTGTCCGCAGTAAATTGCGCGGCAAGATTGAAAGCAATTAGTGAAAAACAACAGACAAAGAACACCCTGATAACCTGACTGAGGTTGTTATACATAGTATGTTTCATTTTTTTATGTTGGGTGATTAAAAACAATGGCAGGAGCCCCCAAGGCCCTGCCATTGTTGTTTTGATTAGTTTTTAGTTTCCACAGGTAGTGTTGAATGCTCCGATCAGTTGAAGGAAGTCATCCACGTTTACTACGCCATTGCCGTTTACATCTTCAGGGCAAGAAACCAGTGAGTTGTCAGAACCAATCAGGTTAGCCAATGTCCAACCTGCAGTCCAAGGTTCAGCACCTGGCTTAAATGCACCGCGGTATGCAGCGCCTTCAAAGAAATCGTCAACCGGTGCAGCGATGGTACTGGTAGCAGTACCGGCAGCAGGAACAGGATTCAGTGCATTGCTCACTGCATTGGTAGTAATGTTAATGGTAAGTGAGTAGTCAATAATTCCTGGAGCTACTGCGTTTCCATCAGCAGCGAATGTTGCCTGATCAGCAGCAGAAGCAACAGCAGCATTTACAGTAATCAGGTTAGTAACGCCATCGAAAGAACTATTCATCACGTTCAATGAGTTGCCCGGTGTTAGCCAATTGTCGTAGGCATCAATAGGCCGTGCAGCCTCGTTGGTGAATTCAGCACCAGCAGAGAAGTTGGCAAAGATTGAATTGTTGATAGTACCGGCAGTTCCTTCGCGCAATTCCATTGCCCGGTTTGCACCACGACCAATCAATGTTACGTTGTACACAGTTGGGTTAGTGATTGGAGAGTTGCCTGAGTTGCTGTCGTCACCATCGGCTTCAAAACCTTCGTCACCTTGTGGTGATGCACCTGGCAATTGAACACCATACCAGAACTGACCACGACCACGGTATCCTTGATCCCAGTCGAAATAGTCATCATTGCAGAACATTACGGTTGCCCATTTGAGGTCCACTGTTCCACCGAAAAATTCGATACCATCATCATCGTTAGAAATAACTTCGATGTGCTCAAGAGTGGTTCCGCGACCCACTGAACCAAGGGTCAAACCATTGATCTCGTTGTTCGCACCAATGTTGGTACCACCATGACGAAGTGAAACGTATTTCAAACTTCCGCTGTTGTCGCTATCATCGGTTCCACCGTAGTGGTTACGCGTGTCACCGGGCACAAGACCTTCGATGTTACCCACACCATCAGCTATTGCAAGGCCACCGTTGGCAAGCAACAGGTTGTTGGTAGCATTGCCGAGTATGATTACTCCACCCCACTGTCCGCGGATGTTTACTGAGTATGTTCCATCAATCGGATCCACATCATCAGTAAAAATGATAGGGCAGCAATCCGTACCGTTTGCCCAAAGCTGACCACCACGCGAAACGATCAGTGCATTGGCAGCAACACCCAAACCGAACACACCGCGAAGTACAGTTCCTGGCTGGATGAAAAGATCAGCACCACTTTGCACATAAACTTTTTGGTCAATGCGGTAAGTGTTGTTGCAAGTGAAGATGGTGCTTCCCACCGGAAGGTTACCATTCACATCAGTAAGTGTAGAGATGTTTACAGTTGTCCTGCTTGCGAGGGGAGGACAACCACATGCTTCACCCAGCTCCAGCTGTGCAGAGGCATTTGAGACTGTGAAAGCAGCAACTATTGCAGCAATCACCATTTTAGAAGTTGAAAAAATTTTCATTTGAAAGAATTTTGGTTGATTAATTTTTTTGAATACTCACCTTCGTGATGAGCGCTGCAAATCTTTCATCAACTACCTACTTGTGGCGGTTAAGTCAGGGACATCCATGTATTAAGATTCGCTATTCACTATGTTACCGGGTGGTTGCAGCAATTCAATATTTTCTTCCCACAGGGTTATGCGAATGAAAATTCGGTGCGCGGAATAGTGGGTTTGTAAAGGGAATGTTGCGGAGGAGTGGAGGATGATGTTCAAACACCTATTCTAATTCCAATCATGAAAATGATGTCCACTAATTGTGTTGGAGAACCAGAGCAACAGGAAGAGAAGTGGTAGATCAGTTTGTAGTTGGCAGTTAGCAACTACGTGCCGATAGCTATTAAGATTTCTAAAGGAAAATCAACCAACGAATTGCCAATTTTCAATATTGAAGATTGAGCAACCTACAGCCTACCAGAACCAAGGAGCCTGGAACCAGAAAACCATGAATCAAACCCGTTGTGCCATCGGCACATAATCTCTTTGATTGGGGCCTACGTAAATCTGCCGCGGTCGTCCAATAGGTTCACCTTGTTCGATCATTTCTTTCCATTGCGCAATCCAGCCCGGCAATCGGCCAAGAGCGAACATGACGGTAAACATTTCGGTAGGAATACCTATGGCGCGGTAAATAATTCCGCTGTAGAAATCCACATTGGGGTAAAGCTTGCGTTCAATAAAGTACTCATCTTGAAGAGCAAATTCTTCCAGCTGTTTTGCAATGTCCAGCACCGGATCGTGTATACCCAATTTGTTCAACACATCATCACAAGCCTTCTTGATAATTTTCGCTCGTGGGTCAAAATTTTTGTAAACGCGATGTCCGAATCCCATCAGGCGGAACGAGTCGGTTTTGTCTTTCGCTTTGTCCACCCATTTGGAAACATCGCCACCATCTTGTTTTATTTTTTCTAGCATTTCTATCACTGCCTGGTTAGCCCCTCCGTGAAGTGGCCCCCACAATGCTGCAATGCCCGCGGCAATGGATGAGTAAAGATTGGATTGGGATGAACCCACAATTCGCACTGTTGATGTCGAACAATTCTGCTCATGATCAGCATGAAGTATGAGCAGCTTGTTCAAGGCATCATCCACCACCGGATCCACTTCATAATCATTGGTGGGCAAAGCGAACATCATGTGAAGAAAATTCTGTGTATAGGTGTAAGAATTTCTTGGGTAAACAATCGGGTGACCACTGTTCACTTTGTGTGCCTGTGCAGCTAGCGTTGGCATCTTGGCCAGTAGCCGATGCATAGTCATTTCGATATCCTTAAATGGACGCATAGGAATTTGCGACTCAGGATAAAAAGTGGACATAGAAGCAATCATGCTCGACAATACACCCATGGGGTGCGCACCTGTGGGGTAGGCTTCGTAAAAACGTTTCATATCCTCATGCACCAGCGTGTGATGGGAGATGCTGCCGGAGAAATAATCCAATTCTTTTTTCGAAGGAAGTTCGCCATGAATAAGGAGGTAGGCCACTTCAAGAAAAGTTGCGTACTCGCTCAATTGTTCAATGGGGTAGCCGCGATACCAAAGGATGCCATTGTCCCCGTCCAGAAAAGTGATGGCACTTTTTGTTGAACCAGTGTTTTTGAAACCACTGTCCAGGGTCATGTAGCCAGTGGTTTCCAGTAATTTGGTAATATCAATAGCCTTTTCGTTTTCGGTTCCGGTAACGACAGGTAGCTCGAATTCTTTTCCGTTTAATATCAGTTTGGCTGTTTCAGACATGGGGAATTTCGCGGGGCGGATTTATGTTGTTTTCTCTAAAAAAATCGGGCGCAAACTTACTAGCTTCATAGGGAATCAAAAACTATTTGACACATCAAAGCCAATAAAAAAGGGCCGGGACTACGATCATAAGAAATATCTGCATTTTTTAGGATATGAACTCGGTTTCAGTTTTTCCGTGATGGATTGGCCGAAAAAATTTCTATAAAATCTTTAATAGATACGTGCTGTCATCATCCCAACCAAAGCGAAAATTTAGTGTGTGAAAAGTGTTTTGTCTCCTTTCAGTCGGTTAACCGTTGCCTGAAATTAACGTGGGGCATGTTGAGTACTTGTTTTCAAAGTGAAGTTTAAAACGATGCTGCGCACGCACTTTTACAGCCAATAAAAAAATTGGTTACCCGCAACGAACTTATATCAGGATTGAGCTGGAACACACTCACTGTAGTGCTGCAGGTAGTGATACAATTAGTTTACACCGGTCTGCTGGCCCGTATCATTTCACCCGACTCGTTTGCTCTGATGGGGATTGTGCTCGGCATCATGGGGTTTGCCGAAATATTTTCGCAGGTGGGCATTGGTCCGGCACTCATCCAAAGGAAAGAGGTACACCAGCAACACATCAATGGTGCATTTTATACTGCAATAATTCTTGGACTTATTTTTTTTCTTGTGTTTGTGCTTTGTGCACCAGCCATTGCATCGGTCTATGGTATCCCCGAACTCGAACTAATAGTGCAGGTGGTTTGTTCAAGTTTTATTATCTCAGCGCTGGCCGTGGTACCACGAAGCATGTTGATGAAAGAAATGCGGTTCAAAATTTTCTTTCGTGCAAGCATGATTTCAATCGTTGGCGGCAACCTGATAGTAGGTCTTTTGCTCGCCTATCTCGAGTACAATTTGTGGGCTTATGTGTGGGCACTCTTTGCACAAAATGTATTGATGACACTTGCGCTCTGGTATTATCAGCCCACAAAAATTACACGAATATGGAAATGGAAATTCACTCGGGAACTAATCCGTTATGGAAGCGGCAGCACATTGTTTAATGCTTTGAACTACCTGGCTACAAAACTGGATGTGCTGCTGGTGCCATTCTTTCTGCGCGGTCAATTGCCGGTAATGACGTTAACGCAAAAAGAAAGTGCAGCTATGTACGAACGTTCCAACTATGCCATGACTCAACCCATCACCGTGATGGGTAAACTTTCGGACAGCGTGCTCTTTAGCGGCATGTCTAAAATGCAGGATGAAGATGCCCGGTTGCGAAAGATGATGCGCGTAGCTACTACATTACTTTCAGTCATCATTGTGCCCACCACCATCTTCATCATTTTCTTTTCGGGGGAAATTATCAGGGTGTGGCTGGGATCAAAATTCATGGAAGCAGTCCCCATTCTTCAAGTCCTCTTCATCGCAGTTATTTTTCGAGTACTCAGTAAACTTGGCGACTCTTTACTACGGGCAAAAGATGCTGTGTTTCGTGGTGCCTGGATAAAAGCTGTCTATGTAGTGCTGATAGGAACAGGAATCTTTTTTTCAACTGAACATGGAATGATTTACGTTGCCGCATCTGTTGTTGTAGCCACCTTCATTCACTACCTGATGAATATGTTTTTATGTACACAGCTCATTGGCTTGAAATGGATGGACCTTCTTCTTGCGCTAGCTCCATCCATTGGCTTGGGACTTGTGGTTTCTACTATTGCATGGATCACGTCCTCAGTTTCCGAAGCGATGAATCTACCAGCAGTGGTCAGTCTTCTTACGGGATTATTAGCGATTGGAAGCTGCGTGGTAATACTTATTTACAGTTGGCCTCAACTGCTCGGCAAACGGGAAGACAACATGCTGAACTTTCTGCCCAATCGCCTAAAATCTTTCACACTTATTCAAAGGATGTTGGCAAGATTGTAGTTAACTGTTCCATTTATTTTTCCACTCATAATGAAATTTTCGATCGCTCTTTTTTTCACCTTCCTTTCCGCAATCACCCAGGCACAATCAGCGCGCGTAAGTATTCTTTCCGATAGCATTCCTTTTAATTTTTTTATAAATGAAATGCAGGCTACAAACCTGCCCGTGCTCGGCATAACCTTGTATGATGTGGATGCTGGAAAGTCAACTCTCACTGCTCGCTTGTTCAACACGGATAGCGTTATCATTTCGCAACAATTTATGTTGAAGCCAAAGACTCATTCCACTTTCGAACTTCGCGAAGTGAAGGGTGTGCTTCGTATTGTTCCTGTTTCTGAAACGGAATTTGTAGCTATCAAGTCGGCACCAGCAGAAAAAGAATTGCCGATTGATGTTGCGACACCGGTTGAGTCAGCCGCCCCACCTTATCACATGTCCACCAATTTATTTCTTGCCTTGAAAGAAGAATTAGAGCAGATACAGTTTGAAGGAAAAAAACTCAGCCGGATGAAAAACTATGTTGCTGTAAATGCACTCAGCACAAACCAACTTAGGCAGCTTATGTCGTACCTTGAATTGGAAGAAAACAAAATAAAAATGTTGGAGGCAGCATGGCCTATGATTACTGACAAAGCTCAATTTGAATTTGCAGCGCAGGATTTCCTTCTTGAGAAAAATATAATCAAGGCAAAGAAGATTGCAGGTCAATAATTTTGGCCGCATGAAACAATATGCTTTTCTGTTAGCCTGCATTTCATTACTCGGTACTCGTTGCTCCGATACTGCTTCCACTGATGCTAATTCCATTGATCAATCAAACGGAAGAGCCACTACTTCTAAAGAAATTACTGTGGTGTTTTACAACATCGAAAATCTTTTCGACACCGAAAATGATCCAGATATACTGGATGATGATTTTACTTCAGAGGGAAAATACGCATGGACAGCAGAGCGTTTGCAGCTCCATCTTGAACATAGCGCACAAGTATTGTCGGCCATTGATGATGACCAACCGGAATTGGTCGGTTTGTGTGAAATTGAAAATAAAAAAGTGCTTGAACAACTGGCCTCCACCGGTGGACTCGCTTCGGCACGTTATGGCTTTGTGCACAAAGACAGTCCTGATGAAAGAGGCATTGATGTGGCGTTGCTATTCGATGAGGAAATATTTTCCCTTATCAAAACGGAGTTTCTACTCGTGACACTTCCGAACCATGAAGACCCAAATACGCGCGATGTACTCTATGCTGAGTTGAAATCATCGGGCGAAAAATTTCATGTATTCGTAAACCACTGGCCATCGCGAAGACAAGGACAGCAGGAAAGCGAAGCCAACAGAATTGCAGCTGCCGAAATTGTGAAATCGAAAGTGGATGACATTTTACTGAACGATGCCAAAGCGAAAATTCTTTTGATGGGTGACTTCAATGATTATCCTGAGAACAAAAGCATAAGCGAAGTGCTTGATGCCGGAACAACAAATGAATCAACATTGTTCAATCTGATGGCAGAAAAACAAAAGAGTGAAGATGGCAGTTACTGGTATCAGGGAGAATGGGGATGGCTTGATCAAATGATGGTAAGCCAGGCATTTATCGATGTGGAGAACGGATGGAGTGTAGCCAGGAATTCGGCATTTGCTTTTCGCGAAGACTTCATGATGTTTACAGATGCAAAGGGAAACAAAAGACCCAGCAGGGTTTATGCCGGTGATGATTTCAAGGGTGGTTACAGCGATCACCTGCCAGTATTCATCACACTCACCCGGCACTGAAATTTTTAAAATTCACAACACTCTTCAGGACATTAATTCTGTGGAGCAATGTGATTTTGGAATTCAGCAATACGATGAAGGCAAAACGGAAATAGTCTAAAAGCGAAAAGAGGTTCCTTGCGGAACCTCTTTTCAGATTAGATCAAGAAAGAGAATTACTTCTTCTTCTTTACAGCTTTCTTAGCTTTCTTAGGAGCAGCTTTTTTTACGGCTTTCTTAGCCTTTTTTGGAGCTGCTTTTTTCTTAGCTGCCGGAGCAGCTGCTTTCACTTTTTTCTTTGCTGTTTTTTTCATAATTGTTTGTCTTGGTTGTTTATGATTGATTAAAAATGATTGCGAACTTTTTTACTACTCATCAGATTTTTTTGTTTCACCTGATTTTTGATGAGCGAAAAGTACATGCTACTTTAAAAGTAAAACGAATGCACAAACCATCCTTTATCAACAGAGTATTCCACAACCGGAAAGGGTAGCTTGACAAAACTGATCACACGAAAAAATGATTTTAAAAACTTCGATCTTGTATTGATTCGAGTGAGATCAATATCAGGTGAAAGAAAAAATTGTCGCGTGCGAGTGATGTCCTGATCACCGCACGTGCCAACGCTTTCAGCGTAGTCGTGTGCCGTAGTCATTCCATCGGCACCATATCCAATTGCCATGTTGAGCCACTTCGGAAAATTGTTTTCTGAAGACATGAAAGAAGAAATATTTCCACTCATCCAATAGGTCTGTCCGTTGTAGTCTTTCAAAATTTGTTGCGAAAAAGTTTCACCCAACACCTCTGGTCGGCAGTGTGAAAGTGATGAAGGCGTGAAAGAAAATTTCATTTTCACACGTTGTTCATTCCACAATAATTGCTGCCCGATAAAAAAAAGTGATCCGGAAAAGTTTGCAGTTTCATCACCCCAGGAGAATCCCCATGCTTTAGATCGGCCATCCAGAATTTCGAGACCGGTGAGATAAATTGTTCCAAGACTTCCACCCAGCCATGTGCTATGCTTTTCATCCATGCCACACCACCGAAAAGTTTCATAACCCGCTATACCCAATTGGTAGCTCGTCATGAAATGCCCCACCTTATCCATTTGCAACCATTCAGTATTGTCGTTGAATGAATGAAGTGAAGTTCGCTCATAATTGTTGTACCACAGTTCATCCAACGCGATGTACGAAACTGAACTCGCAGCAACAATGGCTGTGGTTGCCAGAATGCATTTCTTCTTGTTGAACTGAGTATAGGTTGTGCTGTCCTGCTGTGCTGCAGCAGGAGGTAATATCGCGGTAAGAAAAATTAAAACCGCAAAGTTGCTTGCCTGCTTTTTCATGAGCAGCATCAGTGGCAGATTGTGGAGCGGCATGAGATAAGAAACCTTATGGGCGAATGTACGTTTCATGTTGATGAGAAAATCTCAAAGGCAATAAAGCGCATTGGACATGCATGGTATGCTTTCACAAAAAGGTTCAGTTCATGGCGGTGTAAAATTCTACCGCATGATGTCACTCATCTCTCTGTGTGCATCTATTGTTTTTGGTTTGCTGTTTCTAGTTCTGGATCGTGGGCATATTGAATATGTGTGGGATCGCGTGGCCGTTGCTTTTTTTGCACTCATGTGTTTTGCGGCAGGGTTCCGCAAAAACCTGCCCCGCAAAAAGTATTATCATTTTGTTGCCATTCTCTTTTGCCTTTTCACCGCACAATCTATCGTGGCATGTGCCAACAACAATTTCGATTTACACTATAACATTATAGTGTATGTAACATTTATCATCACCTCGCTATCCATGCGTGGAAACATATTGCCTGCCTGGTACATTTCATCCACCGTAATAGTTTCCCTCCTGTGCATATTCCTGGATAACGATCTGGATGAAAAGCATATTTCCCTTTACTCCATCACATTCTGCACAACGGGAATTTTTCTGTACGTGATGGTTAGAATCAAGAATAAATTACAAGAAGACAGCCACATAAGGGAGGAGCTGCTGCGAACTATTCTTCGCACTACCGAGAATGCAATGTTCATCACTGATATGGCCGGGTTTATTTATGACGTCAACCCAAAAGCGACTGAAATGTTGGGATACGAAATGAATGAATTGCTGAACTGCGATTTCAGAATATTGAGAAAGACTCCATTGAACAACCAGGAAATTGACAACGGCCTGAAGGAATTGTACGAACATAAATTCTGGAATACCCAGGTTGAGTTGAAACGGAAGGATGGATCAATTTTCTTTTGCTACCTGTCCATTGGCTACATAAACAAATTTGGAAAAGAATGCCTCGTTTACCGCGTGCGGGACGATAGCGACCTAGCTGCGCAGCAACACGCGCTTATTGATTCCAAGGAAATTGCTGAATCAGCCGCAAGAGCCAAATCGCATTTTGTGGCCACCATGAGTCATGAAATACGGACACCTTTGAATGGCATTATGGGCATGGCAAGTGTAATTGAAAGGTCGGAACTGGATACTGAACAACGGAATATGGTGCGCACAATATTGCACAGTGGGCAAGACCTGATTACCATTATTAATGATGTGCTCGATTTTTCCAAGCTCGAATCTGGTAAGATGAAGCTTGACCTGGCAGAAACAGATTTATGTGATACCATTTACGAGGTGACCGACCTGTTCAGGGCTAATGCGGAAGTGAAAGGACTGGAGATGAATATTGAAATTGAGAATAACATTCCTGCCAAAATAATTACGGATGGAGGAAGACTAAGGCAAGTGTTGCGCAACCTGCTGAGCAATGCAATAAAGTTTACGGAAAAAGGAAGCGTAAGCCTTCATTGTAAAATGGTTTACCGAATTGCCGACCAGCTTCAAATCGAAATTTCGGTGGCGGACACAGGCAGCGGAATACACAAGGACAAACATCCGCTGCTGTTTCAAAGTTTCAGCCAGGTGGACTCTTCATCGAACCGCAAATTTGGGGGAACCGGTTTGGGGTTGGCCATAAGCAAACAGCTGATGAATCTTTTCCAAGGAGAAATTTCTGTAGAAAGCGAAGAGGGCAAAGGCTCGGTTTTTACTGTTTCATTTCCCTGTAATTATCGTGAAGAAAAAAATGAAGTGCGGCAACAGGACATCCGCCATAGCAATAAATCACTCAAAATTGAAATGCCCGATGGGTTTCGAATATTGGTGGTGGAAGACAATGCCATCAATCGTCAGGTGTTGTTATACATGATTGAATCCTTCGGGCTGAGTGCCGATGTAGTTTCCAATGGCCTCGATGCAGTTCGAAAAACGCAACAAGAAAGATTCGATCTTGTTCTTATGGATATCCAGATGCCAGAAATGGATGGACACATAGCGACCGCAATTATCCATAACGATCCTTCCATTAAACACAAGCCGGAAATTATTGCCATCACTGCCAACGCATCGGAAAATGACAAACGGAAATGCCTGGCTTCGGGCATGGTGGATTTTCTTCCGAAACCATTTTCAGTGGAACAATTGCACGAGGTGCTTCTTCAATATCGATCAAGACACATGCAAACCATTGTGTTGGAAACAACACAGGAAGAGCAAAGAGGTTAATAAATCTTCCTCGTTCTTGCCCCACTACCTTTGGCGCGAGTCTCAGCTCAGGTCGTTAGTGTGCTTATGAATAATAAAGAAAACAATTTCAGCGGACGTTATATCCTGTTCTTCGGAATCATACTCTTTATTGTTATTCTCTCCCAACTGCTTCCCAACTTTTCCCTGCATGATCAGGGCAACAGAAACGCTAGGCAGTTGCTCATTTCGCGCCAGCGAATGTTGATGCAGGATATTTCAGGCAATCTCCTGAAATACCATCTTCATCAATTGAAAGGTGAGAACACACACGAAGAAATTGACTTCGTAGCGACCTCCATCGAAAAGTTTGTCAATACCCAACTTGCATTTGTAAACGGCAGCGAGTTGTACAAAATTGATGGCACCAACTCGGACCAGGTGCAAAAAATGTTTACTAACAATGCTCCCAATTTTATTGCCCTGCGCGATGAATTGAAACTTATGGCTGAAGGAAAAACAAACCTGGATGAATCAAAACTCAACGAACTGCTTGCAAGAATTGAAGCTTACAATAACGGAATAACCGATGTGCACACCCTCCTCTCGCAGGAAAACAAGGATCATCTCGATGCCACCGTATGGGGTGGCTGGATGCTTGTGCTCGGCACACTGGTGGTATTTGTTTTTTCTTTCGTTTTCTTTATGCGCCCGATCCATAGAAAATTACAGGAACGAAACCTGGAATTGGTAGCGCTCAACCGTTCGCTGGACGAAGCAATAAAAGTGAAAGATGAATTCGTGGCCAACATCAGTCATGATTTGCGCACACCCCTGAGCGGAGTGCTGGGCATGACGGAACTACTTTCCAAAACCAACCAGGACGAAGAACAACGAAAGATTGGACGCAGCATTAAAGCAAGTGCCGAAGTCCTTTTGCGTAAGATCAATGACCTGTTGGATTTTAGCAAAGTGTCCAAAGGCAATCTCGACTTGGAGATAAACCGGTTCAACCTGAAGGAATGCCTGGAGGAAGTGCTGGATATTATAAAGCCAGCGGTACATGCAAAGAAGATGGAAGTGCTTCTCGAAGCATCCAACAATCTTCCGGTTGAAATCATGCAGGATGAATTTCGTTTCAGGCAAGTGCTCCGCAATCTTCTCGACAACGCCCTGAAGTTTACCGAACACGGTGAAATTCTTTTGCGTGCCGAACTGGTGAGCACCGAATCGAATCTGGTGCAATTGCGTTTCAGTGTAAAGGATACCGGTAGCGGGTTTGATAATCACGATGCTGAAAAGCTCTTTCAAGGATTTGTGCCTGGAAACACTCTCACCGAAAAAAAATTCCAGGGTTCCGGTGTTGGTCTTGCACTTAGCAAAGAGATTGTGAGCCGGATGGGCGGCAGGATTTGGGCCGAAAGCGTTCCCGGAAAAGGCTCTACTTTTTACTTCACCATTATTGCACAACAGCGGGAAATAAAATCGGAAGAACAAGATTTAGCCGTTAGTGAATTAAAAGCATTGGTGATTGACGACAATAAGACCAACCTGAAAATCATTGTCCGTCAACTTTCCAACTGGGGCATACAGGCCACACCATTTAACAGCCCCGACCTGGTGGCGGACATTCTGGAAACACTCGATCGTTTCGACTTCTGCATTATGGATATGCAAATGGCAGAAATGGACAGCACTCAACTAGCCAAAAAAATCAGGGAGAAATATCCGCAGCGCGAATTCCCCATCATTCTCCTCTCCTCAACTGAACAAATATTTTTGCAGAACGAATCATCTTTATTCACTGCATTTCTTACGAAACCTGTAAAGTATAATCGCCTCTTCGACACCATAGCGGGTGTTATGGGAATGAGCTCCATTGAAATGTCGAAACTGGGAACAAACATGCGGGCTGGATTTGCCGATGCAGGACCCAAAGGACTGAGCATACTTATAGCCCAGGACAATGAGCTGAGCCGGGCAGTGACCAACCGTACCCTTGAGCGCATGGGTTATCAATGTGAAATGGCTAACACCAGCCAACAGGTTATGGAGAGAATAAAATTGAAGACCTACGACATCCTGCTCATGGATGTGTATGCTCCTGAAATGGATGGAATGGAAACCACCAGGCGAATACAAAAAACACTTACAGCCCGAAATGCCCCACTCATTATCGGCATTGCACAAAATCATAACGAACAAACAGGGGGACTGGCAGCCGGAATGGACGACTGCATTACTCAACTGAAAATAGAAGAAGAGCTTCAGGAAAAAATCCATTCATGGTTTGATGTTGAGGAGTAGAATTCTCCTTGAAATGTTATCCGAAATTTATTCGGCTATACAATTCGCTGAAGCTCCAATCTATTCGAAAATTTTTGAATCAACCGGAGATAGAAATTTGCTTTGCAGTTGGCTTTTGCATAGTTGCTTTTTCATTGATGAAAGTACCAGCGGAGGCAAATAAGCTTGTAAAAGAATGATTCAATCCGCGCTCTGCAAAACCATTTTCCCATTCCTTATTAGCAACGCCTCATTCGAGAGATTGAAAACTTTGTTTCCTTGCTGCGAAAAAAACTCGTTGTGCTTTTTTGCTTTTGCCGGGTACACATCATCATCAATCAAAATTGTTTTTTGTGAAATCGTCACCTCTTTTTTTGCTGAATATGATTTCATAACCAACAACACATCAGCCGGAATTCCTTCCAGTGATTTGCGATTGAAGAAATGGTCCACCACACAAACAGAAGTAGCGCCAAGAGATACAAAATTATCATGCACCGAGGTACGGGCATCGGCATAGTGAGTTACTGAGTCGAGATTGATTTTCGAAATTTCATTGCCCAGCTTATCCCAATAGTTCTTTAGGTGAAAACGAACGAAGGATTCGTCCTGGGTATCAATACCCGAATGAAAGAAATAGGAGTGCTTTCCGGTGGTGTATGTAATTCCCATTCCACCACGCACGTTATGAAAACAAATTTCCTCGTGCCGCACCTGGTGAAATGTTTCCACGGCCTGGGACATAAGGAGGGCAAGAATAAATACTGATGTCACAATAAAGTGCCGGGGTCTTTTCCAGTAGATCCACGAACTCGCAAAAATGACGATACCGTAGAGCAGCCATGCCTCGACAACAGTAATGGATATACCCTGCCAGATACTGTAGGGCAATGCCTCCACGAGTTGAACCGATTTGTTCATCACCCTTGTGAGAAAGATGACCACTTGTGCAAGCACATCGGCCACCGGTGCAATCCAACTCACAGCAAAAAGTAAAAGAGTGAGGTAAAGAATTAATGTAGAGATGGGAATTACAAATAGGTTCGAGACAAGAAACCAATTGGGGAATTGATGGAAATACAACATGCCCAGTGGAAACGTGACAGCCTGTGCAGCGAGCGAAATGGCGGTAAGCCCCCACAGCTTATCCAGTATCCAGGTGGGAAAATTGATCATGCTGTAAATTTTTCGGTAGAGGATAATGATGCCCAGCACCGCGAGATAGGAAAGCTGGAATCCCACTTCCATGATGTAATAGGGATTCCAGACCAGCAGGCCCACAGCCGAGAAGAAAAGTGTGTTGAAAATGTTTTGTTTCTTGTCCGATAATCCGGCTACGAGCATTGCGGTAAACATTACCGTGGCGCGAAGCACTGATGGGCTGAAACCCGTAAGCCCCGCATAAAACCAAATGATAAGAGCAGCCAGAAAAGAAGCGATAAATTTTCCATGTTTCAACTTTTTAATAGGGGAGAGCATCCATGAAATAACCACGAACAACAGGCCGACATGCAAACCCGAAACGGCCAGAACGTGAATGGCACCACTACTGGAGTAAGCCAGCATCAGGTGGTAATCAATCTCATCGGTTTTGCCAAGCACCAATGCGGATATCACTGCGTATTCCTGCCCACTCACACCAAGGCTGCGCAGCACCCCAAGCATCTTATCGCGAAATGGAATAAAGATGTTGTAGAGAAAAAAGCGCGGCTGGAAACCCACCTTCAACCAGTCGCCCGTTTTCAAATAGCCCTGCCGGTAGATGAAATGATTGGCCAGGTATTCCTTGTAATCAAATTCAAAAGGATTGCGCGGTGCTGAAATTTCTTTCAGCGAATTGATAACCATCAACACATCACCGTACTTCAAGTGTTGGGACAGTGAGTCCTTCGCCACATAAAAAATTACCCGGCCAGCGAGCCTGGATTTTTCTCCCCCGTCTACTCCCTGATTTAACACTGCTTCAATCTTGATGCTCTTTTCCTTTTCAACCGGTGCTGCGTCCACCGTTACTTCCAGCCAGGGTGGCGGTGGTTGTAAACTGTAATGATTTTTATTGAGAGCAGGACTTGAAAGTGCCACCGCAAGCATTCCAAAAGTGAAGAAGAAAATGTGGAGCACAATACCATGTCTGTGCCGGTGCAGCATTATTTCATTGCGGCCTAATGTCCAGCGGTGAGTGATAATTAAAACAAAAAGGCCAAGACTTACAGGGAGTATAAATGATAATGGAATCTGCTGGTGAATGGCCAGCGCTATTCCGGCAATAAACGGTGGCGCGATTCGAATGAACGGTGCTTTTTCGTGGATGCCGACCATTGTGCATGGAAGATTAATTTCTCAAACAAACCTCTCCCTCTCCAGTGTCCAAAACTTCTTCTTCTTCTTTAAAAAGAAATCACCGACAATACTCCCTCTGTACCAACCTTTCATATTCGGCACCTTGCTAAACTGTTCCTCCGCTTTTCTTTTTCTCAGATAGAGTTTCAGGTTTTTGTAATAGCTCGCGTGTGCTTTCAATACTGCCAGGGCATAATTAAACTTTCCCACGGTACAGAAGTGCAGGAATGCCACACCGTCCAATGTCAGCCGCCAATACATTTTGCAAAACAGGTTTGAGCCTCTGTAATTCTTTACCAGCAGGTACAAGTTGTTTCTGAAATTAAGATAAGTCTTAAATGGGCTGAGTCTGTTGAGTGTGCCGCCACCCACATGGTACACCTGCGCATCCCTGCATGCCCCCACTCGGTAGCCCCGATTCTTCAGCCTCCAACACAAATCAATTTCTTCCATGTGAGCAAAAAAATCCTCGTCCAATCCATCCACTTCATAGTAAGCTTTTCTAGTAATGAAAAGTGCTGCACCGCTGGCCCAAAAAACTTCTTCGTTTCCTGCATACTGTCCCTCATCTTGTTCAAAGGAGTTAAAAATTCGTCCCGCGCAAAACACAAAACCATTTTGATCTACATACCCGCCTGCCGCTCCTGCGTATTCATACATCTTCTTGTCATTGTAGTCAAGAATTTTTGGCTGACACGCCACCATTCCAGCCGTGCTTTCCATGTAACGTATCACTGGTGCAATCCATCCCTTTGATACTTCCACATCGCTGTTCAGCAGCACAAACACTTCGTTGGGAATATCCTTTAGTCCAAGATTATATCCCTTTGCAAAACCAAAATTCGATTCAAGTTGTTTGATGTTGACCTGTGGAAATTTTTCGCGGATGAACGCAAGGGAGCCATCCGTACTTGCGTTGTCAATCACCCACACATCTGCTTCAAGTGCACTGTGCTCCACAACAGATGGCAGAAACCGTTCAAGATAATTTACCCCGTTCCAGTTAAGGATGGCCACTGCAACTTTCTTCACGTAAGAATGTTTTTTTGAGAAAGGCGCGAATGTAGAGGGCGCCTCTAATCAATGCGGATTGTACCAAAGCTCTTCCAGCTCATCGCCACTTTTCGTGTCGCGTTGGTTAAGCGCGTTGCGGTTGGTGGTTATGGTATCATCCCTGAAACCGCTGCGCACCATTTCTTTCCAACTTGCATTGGAAATTTCGCCCGGTGCATCGGCATGTATCAATTCAAAGTCGCCCGAAAGGGAAGGATTGGAAAACAGGAATTTCAAATTGTGTCCACCAGCAGCTCCGTAGTAATGCCAGATTTCAAAAGGCCAGTAATCAGGATTGTTGTGTCGTTCAATACGTGAATTAGGAGGGCCGTACTGGAGGTATATTCTTCCTCTGTCTGTTTGCCAGCCTTCGCGGATTTTGTTGCCAAATTCAGCATCAGCTTCAGCAAGAAATTTTTTGTATTTCAGCCATTCACCTTCTGGGTCGGCTGCGTTTCTTTTCTCCCAAAATGTGAAGAAAAAACTTTGCAGTTGCTGAACATTGGCAGCCATCAATTGATTGTCAATGGAAGCACCCTCCCTGTTCCCGCTTACAGGTGTCATGGACATGATAATGGCGTAAAGTGTATCGCGGTCTGTAAATTTTCCAGCGAAGGATTGTGCTAATAGTATCTCAGCATCAATCCTGATTTCACTTTCTGCCAACGAATAATTGCGTACAAACTTTGTTCGTTTAGAAATGATGGGGGTGTTATGCTTGTCGCGCACTTCCACCACCAGCCAATACTCGCCCGATGTCAGTTTCGAAATATCAATAGCTTGCATAATCGGGCAAACCGGTTTTCCCTTTTCCCTTTTGATGCGCTTATGCTCTCCAGCTTGAGCACCTGTTAAATCATGCACTGCCGCCACCACAATATAGGCTGAATCTGTTCCAAAATACTTGTCGCTGTTATACACCTCTGCATAAAACATCAGTGCTTGAATTTGCGTGGGGTAATAGTTCGACACATAAGGAAGAATATCATAACCCGATTTAGAAAAAGCATTCTGCTCCATCGTTTTCGAGTAAGCACTCACCAATTCAATGTCCGAAACGAACACTCCTTCTGACAAGTTATTTATTTCGATTTTTTGTGAATAGATTTCAGTGGCCGACTCCTTTACAGTATCATTGAGATCATGCAGCGTAATGATTAAATCATAATTTCCCACAGGCAGGGCAATGCGTTCCAAAGCAAGAAAATCAGACATCAGTCCCGCATTTTCTGCAGGGCCTTCAGTGATTGATTTGCGGAAATCCACCACCACATCACCTGACATCACCACCAAAGTTGCTTCCACTGTTGCCTTATGCAATCCATCAGGCAGGGCTTGGTAAACCAAGCTTCTTCCTTCAAATGAAAGTATAAATTCTGCATAAGAACCTTCGCCCGGATGGTAAAAAATTTTGTAATCGAAGTAAGCCTTTATGCCCCATGATGTAAATGGAAGGGTTAGAATAGCGAGCAGGAAAATAATGGTTCGAATGGGTTTCATTGATGAATTATTTTGTAGTGTAAAAGTAGGGCAGGTATTTAATTTCTTATACTTGAATAGAGAGATACACAACTCTACTGAGATGAAAATTTAGCTTTGAGATGGTATGAAGAACCTAAAAAATAGTTGGACAATATGAATTGAAAATTTCGCGCAAAACAAAAATGATGGAATGAGATTTTTCGCCACTTTGATGGGTTTTACTTTTGGCCGGCAACAATCAACACAGGAATGACACTCGACAAAAACATAGAAATCGCAAATCTCCAATCTGAAATTGGCAAATACATAGGGCTTGGGCACAGTAGCCTCATCTTCAATTTTGATGAAGACGGTAGAAACATCATGCTCCGCCTTATCACCGTGAACCCCCGGCACAACCAAAGTTTTCTTTTTCACACCACTGATGGTCTCAACAAAGTGGAGGCATTGAAAGAGATGCTTGCCTACGTGAAAGAATACAAGGATGCTGAAAGCAGCTACACCATCCAATGGTCGCTCAAGGGTGAAAACATTTTGCACACCTCTTACTTCCGTGCAAAGAATGTGATGGGAGCTTTGGATAAACTTTATTTCGATCGCGATCCCAATAGCCTTACCGTGTTCAGTGTTAATCTGAATCCGATTTCATGAGTTGGCAATAAGCAGTATGCAGTTGGCAGTACTCAACGCAGGCAATTCCAATTCATTCCATCCTATTAATTACTGCTTCCTTCGGACTACCGATTGCTTACAACTAACTGCCAACTGTTGCCTCACTCCTATTTTTGGCTCGACCAATTCAAATCCAAATCTAAAGTTTTCTGTATGAAAAAAATTCTATTTACACTTTGCAGTTTGTGCTGCTGTTCCTTTTACATCCACGCCCAACACATGGTCAGTGGTAAAGTGACTGACGACAGCGGAAGCCCCATTTTTTATCTTGTGGTGATGGAGAAAGGAACGAACAACGGAACCTTTACTAACGTGGACGGTGAGTACACACTCAATGCGAGCAAAGCCGATGCGCTGCTTATTTTTTCCTACATCGGTTACCAACCTCAGGAAATAAATATCAGCGGGAAGGCCACGCTTAATGTGGTTATGGGTCAAGGGGAAGCATTGAATGCGATAGAGATTGTAGGCTCGCGCAGGCTGAACCGCACCGCTATGGAAACACCTGTTGCCGTGGATATAATAGATGTCTCCAGGTTCACTACCACCACCGGCCAACTGGACATCAATCAACTTTTGCAATACGCTGCACCATCATTCAATGCATCGAAACAAAGCGGGGCCGATGGAGCAGATCACATTGACCCAGCCACATTGCGCGGTCTCGGCCCGGACCAAACTCTTGTTTTGTTGAACGGAAAACGCAGGCACCAATCTTCCGTCATCAACATTTTCGGGACACGCGGAAGAGGAAACACTGGAACCGATTTGAATGCAATTCCTGCTTCGGCCATTGATCATATTGAAGTGTTGCGCGATGGTGCAAGTGCTCAATATGGATCGGATGCAATTGCGGGTGTCATAAACATCGTTCTGAAAAAAAACGTAGAAGAATTTACGGGCATGGTGACTATGGGTGCACGCAATGCCACACCCGATCCAGCGCTCGGTGCATTGAGCTCAAAGGACTATGATGGGGAGACCGTGCAGGCCAGTGCCAACTACGGAGTAAATGTTGGAACAGGTGGTTTTGTAAACATGAACCTGGATTATCTTGATTCCAAACACACGAATCGTCCGAGTGATCCCGAGAAGTTTGACATCTACCGCAACCAATTTGGTGATGCGGCCTCCACCAATTTCTCCTACTATCTCAACAGTGAATTCAATGGCGGTGACAATGCTCGTATCTACGCATTCGGGGGTTACAACTATCGCTTCACGGATGCTTTTGCATGGAGCCGAAGCGCTGATGAAGAAAGAAATGTGACAAGCATTTATCCCAACGGCTTTGATCCGCACATTCAGTCGGCCATCACGGATAAAAGCCTTTCGTTCGGTGTGCGTTCGAACCTCAACAGATGGAACATGGACATCAACAACACCTATGGTTCAAACCGTTTTCATTTTTTGGTTGACGGAACATTGAATGCCACACTTGAGGACAAATCTCCCACGCATTTTGATGCCGGTGGTTTTTCACTGATGCAAAACACCACAGGGATAAATATGTCGAGGTTGTGGCAAGACATTGCCAGCGGTTTCAACCTTGCACTTGGTGTGGAGCACAGGGTGGAGAATTACGAAATTTTCGCGGGCGAAGAAGCTTCATGGAAAGATTACGGTCCGGTGGTTTTCTCCGCAGATTCTGTGTTTGATGATGAGGGAAATTTTGCCGGGATTGACACCACATTTCGCCCCGGAGGCTCGCAGGGGTTCCCTGGTTTTCGCCCATCGAATGAACTGGACGAAACGCGCACCAACATCGGTGCCTATGCTGATGCGGAACTGGATGTCACAGAAAAATTTCTTGTAAGTGCAGCACTCCGTGCTGAACGCTACAGCGATTTCGGAAGTACCACCAATGGAAAAGTTGCACTGCGATACAAACTCACCAATTGGCTTTCGATTCGCGCTGCCGGAAGCACAGGCTTCCGTGCACCATCGCTTGCACAACTTCATTACAACACCACGTTCACCAATTTCATAGCGGGCGTTCCCATTGATGCCATCATTGCAAGGAACAACAGTCCCATCACCCGGGCACTTGGAATTCCGGCATTGAAACAAGAGAAGAGCACAAACGTCAGTTATGGCATTACCGCAAATTGGCAGGCGCTTTCTATTACCCTTGATGGATACATGGTGCAGATTGAAGATCGCATTGTATTGACAGGAACTTTTTATGATGATGACCCGGACATCGGTGCTGACCTACAGGCACAAGGTGCTGGTGCTGCACAATTTTTTACGAACGCTGTGAACACCACCACCTCAGGAGTGGATGCAATTATCACTTACACTTTTTACATGGGGGACAACCACACCCTGCGGCCATCGCTTGCGGCCAACTTCAACATGATGACCATTGATGATGTGTACACCAACGATAAACTTGCTGGAAAAGAAAACACGTACTTCGGATTGCGCGAGCAGTATTTCCTGCTGGCATCAGCACCTGAAAGCAAAATCAACTTCACGCTGGATTATACCATGAGGAATTTCTTCGCAAGTGCACGCATGGTGAATTGGGGTAAGATGGAAATGATAAACTGGAATGACAACGGTGATGATGTGGTGGACGATGGTGAACTCGACACCTTCGATCCGAAGATAACTATTGACCTAAGTGCCGGATATAAATTCAAGAACGTATCACTCACCCTTGGAGGCACCAACATCCTGAATGAATATCCAGATCCGCATGATCCCGGCCTCACTGAAAGCGGTGGATTGTGGGATGCTGCGCAGATGGGTTTCAGCGGTGCGTTTTATTTCACGAAACTGGGATTTAAGTTCTGAATGAAATTATGAATGATGAATTGCGAAGCACGCTCACTGGGTACTTCGTAATTCATCATTCGTAATTTCTAATCGTTGTACACCACATACGCGATGGTTTCTCCAACTGCTTTCAGCGTGTTGGCATCAATCACTTTCATATTGTCGCGGTGTGTGTGATGGAAATAACCAAAGCCCATCACCTGCGGACTCATATCGTAATGAATGACATCGATGGTGGGAATGCCTGCAATTTCATTGATAGGTAAATGGTCATCAATCATCCCACCCATTTCATCTTCCATGAAGTATTGGCCGTGACCAAGTTTTTGTGCTGCGGCCCACACATTGTCCACTACGTGAGGTGCATAGTTCATTGAATATCCCTCTTTGTAAAACGTAGCATCCTTTGCACCCACCATGTCGAGCAGGATTCCATACTTCGCTTGGTAGCTGGGCTTGTGCAGGTGGCTTGCCCAGTATTGCGAACCGAGGCACCAGGTGAGTACATCATCATCATTCAAATCTTTTTTTAGGAATTCCGGTTTGCCGTAATCTTCTGCATCGAAGAAGATAATATCCACACCAAAGGCTAAAGGTTGCTGTTGAAACATGCGGGCGAGTTCGAGAAGTACCGCCACTCCACTGCCGCCATCGTTGGCCCCGTCAATGGGTTTGTGCCAATTGCTTTCCAGCGAATCCTTGTCGGCAAAGGGGCGCGTGTCCCAGTGGGCGCACAAGAGGATGCGCTTCTTCGCAGTAGGATTGAACGCACCGATGATGTTCTTCATGTTCAACTTCGTTCCATCAAATGCAGTGGCTTCTGCTTCCTGCACAATTACTGATGCTCCATAGCCACGGAGTTTTTGCGCGAGCCAATCGGCACATTTTGCATGCGCACTGGTGTTGGGAACACGCGGCCCGAAGTCCACCTGGTGTTGCACAAAATGGTAAGCAGAATCCATCATGAAAACCGGAGGAGTAACCACCGGTTTTGGAACTACGGGTTTTGAAACCGGTGGATCATCTTCGCAACCTGCCGATGCAATGAGAAGCAGAACGGGGATGAAGTATTTCAGTTTATTCATTGTTCATAGTTCATGGGGTTATGAATTTTCAATTCTACACTGTCCATGTAGCTCCTTCTTTCGTGTCTTTTATCTGCACGTTTAATTTGTTGAGTCCATCGCGGATGCGGTCGCTGGTTGCGTAGTCCTTGTTCTGCTTTGCATCGTTGCGCAGGGCTATAATGAATTGCATGAGGTCTTCGGTGAGTTGGGTATTGGCTCCGCCTTCTTCATTCATCAATCCAAGTACGGTGTAAAAGAAATCATCGAAGGTTTGTTTCAGTTCAGCAATGTTTTCTGCGGTGAGTGCAATGGTGGATTCCTTCGCTGAGTTGATGACGCGCACAGCATCAAACAAAACAGAAATGAGGATGGGTGTATTGAAGTCATCGTTCATGGCATCCAAACAATCCTGCCTGAATTTTTTTGTATCGAATTCGCTTTTTTCTGATGGCGAAATTTTTTCAAGCACTTGTCTTGCGGCAAGCATTCTCTTGTAGCCGCGCTCGGAAGCCTGCAGTGCCTCGTTCGAAAAATCAAGTGTGCTGGTGTAGTGCCCCATCAGGAAAAAGAAACGCACAGTCATGGGAGTATAGCCTCGGTCGAGGAGTTGGTGATTTCCCGAAATAAGTTCTTCGGGAGTGAAGCCGTTGCCCTCGCTCTTCGCCATTTTTCTTCCGTTCACCGTGAGCATATTTCCGTGCATCCAGTAGCGCACTGGGCTGGTGCCACGCGCTCCCACATTCTGCGCAATCTCACATTCATGATGTGGAAATTTGAGGTCCATGCCGCCACCGTGTATGTCGAATGTCTGGCCCAGGTATTTTGTTGACATGACAGAACACTCCAGGTGCCAGCCTGGGAAACCGTGACCCCAAGGGCTGTTCCACTGCATGAGATGTTCAGGCCCGGCTTTTTTCCAGAGGGCAAAGTCGAGGGAATCGCGCTTTTCGTCCTGCCCATCGAGGTGGCGGGTGTTGGAGATGAGTTCGTCAATGACACGGCCCGATAGTTTTCCGTACTCGTGTTTCTCGCTGTATTTGCGCACATCGAAATACACCGAACCATTCACCTCGTATGCAAATCCATTGGTGATTATTTCCTGTATCATTTCTATTTGCTCGATGATGTGTGCTGTGGCCGTGGGTTCTATAGAGGGGTTGAGGATGTTGAAGATGCGCATCACGTCATGAAAACCGTTGGTGTATCGCTGCACCACTTCCATGGGTTCGAGTTTTTCCAAACGGGCCTTCTTCCCGATTTTGTCTTCGCCATCATCATTGTCTCCTGTGAGGTGGCCTACGTCAGTAATGTTTCGCACATAGCGCACTTTGTACCCAATGAAGGTGAGGTAGCGGTACACCATGTCGAAGGTCATGAAAGTGCGCACGTTGCCGAGGTGCACATCGCTGTAAACGGTGGGGCCGCACACGTACATGCCGATGTGGCTGGGCACAATAGGTTCAAATTTTTCCTTGGTGCGGGTGAGGCTGTTGTAAATGAAGAGAGGTTGATGCATGGCGGCAAAGAAATGAAAAGGGGAATTTGCAAAGGGTCGCGATAAATCGGGATTCCGCAGCGCTTTACACTGGATGCTGGCAACGCGCTAAAAGACGCGATTGAGGTGATCACCGTTTTGTTCTTTTTTTCTTTCAACGAGGTAGAGGAAAAACGGAAAGGGGCCGGCCTTCAGGAATTGTCCCTTAAAGTTTAACTCCATTCTTCTTGAAAATCTGGCGCACTCCTTCTTTCGAAACATCCTCCGTATTCATTCCTTCCTGTATCCATTTTGCAATGGCTACTTCCTCTTTTTCATTTTCGGAATTGATGCGTGAACGATAGCCCATACGCTTTATGAAAGCAGTGATCATGGATTTGTCTTTTTCAGGAATGTCAACAATTAACGCGATTGGTTATTGGTTGTATAGCCGCCCCCACTTGGGTTGCAACCGATCGAAGGGAGCACATGCATTCCAATGAAAAAAGAAGTGATGCATAAACCCGCTTCTGGTTGTGGCAGTTTACAAAACTGCCCAGCGGGTTGAAAGTTGGTTGTGCTGTTATCACCTACGGAAACAGGTTGTAGAAATCCTGCCGATGTCCGAAGCGGAGAAAAACAATTTCATTGTTGCGATAAAGAAATCCAATGCGGTAATGGCCAATGCGGATGCGGTAGAAATCCTTTGCTCCTTTCAGTTGTTTGGTATTCTTGATTTGGGAGAAAATCTTTGCCTGTTCGACCCCTTCGAGTAGGAATGCAATTTTCAAAAGCAGTTTGCTATCGAGGATGTCTTCAAGGTCTTTCTCAAATCTTCGGGCGCTACTTGTTTTCATCCGCACGCTTGCGCAAGTTGGCCACCAGGTTTTTGGTAGAAACGCGCTTATCATTCTCGGCCTGGCGCATGGCGCGCAAAAGTCCAAGGTCTTCCATTTCTTCTATGGTAAGTGTGCTCACGCGGATGCCAAGTTGTTGCGCAATTTCTGTAAGGCGTTTCAGGCTGGATTTCTTTTCTGCGGTAAATACAAGGCTGGTCATCTCGAATGATTTTAGAACAAAAATAGGTATGGGCGGTGGCGGGATGCACCGATCGAAGGGAGCACATGCATTCCAATGAAAAAAAGGGAAGTCCGGAAACTTCTTAAAAGACCGCCCTGCATGTCCCGATTCTTCGGGGAGTGTGGCGGCTGGGGGGAGGGGAGGGAATAAATAACCTGCTTCAATATGCAGGTTACTTAACGTAGTTTGGAGATTCACACTTTTGCCAATACTCAACTATTGTTTTCAAGATACTTTTTAAATCTTGAAAAGTCGAAGGCTTGATAAAAAATCCTTGAATAGATTTTGAGTAAGCTTCCACAACAGCTTCTTGTTGAGCAGTTGTTGTAAAAAATAAGTAAGGGATAGTTTTTAAGCGCATGTCCTCGTTTTCGTGTATTTGCTTTCTTAGCTCCATGCCATTTAGCTTTGGCATATTGATGTCAGAAAAAACAATGAAAGGCTCTATGGTTTTTGCGCTCAAATAGTTAAGTGCTTCTTGTCCGTCATTAAAAAAAACAACTTCATTTTTATAATTGAGTTCTTTAAATACTTCAATAAACATCTCCTGGTCATCAGCGTCATCTTCAACGATAATAATTGCTCCGTTTTTATTCATTTTGTCTTGTGGAAAAGTTCAATGCGCAAATGTAAAATTTTTTCTTCTTGCTGTAAGGTTGATGATTAGTGGTTATCTGAACAGAAAAAATCATTCCGAGTTCAAGATATTCGTAGAGAACAGGTAATTGGTTATCCATAGTTAGAAAAATTAAATAAATTGTTTAAGGTTCCGCGCACTCTCTTCCCCCACAGAAAGGGAATCGCAAGTCGCATATTTAAGCCGACAACAATACAATACTCCGCAGCAGTAATAGTAAAATTTTTTAAGGGTACAATTAGCACAATTACAGGCCGCAGCCCTTCCCGTGGTCTGCCATAAACATCAGGGGGGTTGAAGCGTTGTATAGATGGCCGCGCTTCCGCACAGAAGGCAAGCGCATACCCCAACTAAGGATATTGAAGATAATTTATTACACTCTTGTGGCGGTCAACAGTGGCCCACAGGTTAATGGAGCTACGCTAAAGGGCACCTCTAAAAACCTCAAAATGAAACTTCCAACCCTACCCTTCCCAAATTGAATGGTACGTGCGGCTTCACTTGTAGCCGTAATCCCTTCCCTTTGCGAAGGGTAGGGACGGGACAAATGAAGGTTTTTAGAGGTGCCCTAAAAACTAATATCCACTCCAATAGAAGGAAGTATGGGCAACTGATCTATTTTCTTGCCGGTTACACGATCAATATAGAACACATTGGCTCGGTTATACACATTGTTTACACCCACGTTGGCTTCCATTTTCACCTTCTTGCTCAGTTGCATTGTTTTCCGCAAATTGATGTCCATGCGGTGGAAATAGGGGAGGCGGCCTTCGTTCAAAGCTGCGTAGTATATGCCAATGTCATCGGCATTGGCCACCACATAGTCAGTGGCTATACCATCGGTAATTCCGGGCGGCTGGAAGTAGCCCTGGGTTTGGGTAAAGGGGAGGCCACTGCCCAGGTTCCACCTGCCGCTCACTTCCCATGTGCCGTTTTTGCCCCATCCCTTGGAGAACACCACGTTTACGTTGTGCCTACGGTCGAATACGGGGTTGTACCACCGGAAACCATCCCACCTGTCCACGTTGCCCAGTGAATATACAAACCAGAAGTAGGTGCGTTTATATTCGTATTTCATCACCAGATCAATGCCGGTGGCCACTCCGGATTCCACAATAAAATCCAGTTTCAATTCATCGGGGCGGGAAAAGTTATTTGGATCGTTCGCATCAAATAGTTTGTTGCGGTTGGTGTTGGTTACTTGACGGAAATCGCGGTAATACGCTTCCACATTTAAGTTCCATAATTCGGAAATATCAAACTCGAAACCGGCAATTAAATGATTTGCTTTTTGAATACGGTTGCGCACTTGGCGGGTATTGCCGTTGGGGTCCACAAAAGTGTCCTGCAGGTTATCCGGTCCTGCCAGAAATCCGTAGAAGAGGTTCACCACATCGCGGTCGCTGTTGGCGGCCATCAGGTTTTGCGAGTAAACCCCTGCTGCCACTTTTAGGCGAAGGCGTTCGCTGGCTTTGAACTTGGCCCCCAGCCGTGGTTCGGGCGATAACACACCGGCTGAACCATAATACTGAATCCTGACACCCGGTTCCACCAGCCATTTGCCTATTGAAATTTTGTAGGTTGTATAGAAGTTAAGTTCGGTGGTGTTCTGATGTTGTTCCGCTTTTACACCTATGGCATTGAATGTTTGATAGTCCGTGCTGAAGCCCACCACTTCCACTCCATATTTCAATTCATTATCACCCGGTACGCTTTTAAAATCGAGTCCGAAGTTGAAACCTCCAATGGATGAAGACCGATCGGGGGCGGTTTCTTCTTTTAAGATGATGTTGTATTTGCTGCTGGCAAAGTTTCCGCTGATGAGTGTGCTGGAACCGCCAGGCACCACCACAAAGTTTGCTCCCCCACCACTGTTAGACCAAGCCAGTTTGCCCAGCGATTGATAGTTGGTTACATCATCGGAAAAAGAAAAACCGAACACATTAAATTTTGAACCCGCACCACCGAAAGAAACTTTGCCGTAGATGTCAGTGTAGCTGAAAGGCAGGCCATCCCCGTTGTTGATGTACTTATAAAGCACAGGCGAGGTGCGGTTGAGGTATGATGTCTTGGTGGAAAGCATATAAGAAATTCCGCCACCGTTGTCATTCAGTTTCTTGAGTGGCCCTTCGATAAGAACACGCGCACCAAAAGGATTGCCTCCAATTTTTCCGGCAAACTCCTGCTTGTTGCCATCGCGCGTGGTGATGTCCATCACGGATGAAATTCTTCCGCCAAACTGCGCCCCGAAACCACCGCTATACACATCGGCATTGGCAATTATGTCGGTATCGAAAACGGAAAACAAACCAATGGAGTGAAATGCGTTGTAAACAATCATTCCATCCAGCAACACTTTATTTTGTATGGGTGAGCCACCGCGGATATAAATCTGCCCGCCCTGGTCTCCCGTAGAAATAAAACCGGGCAGGGTGGTGAGCACCTGTACCAAATCCGGTTGTCCGCCAAAGGAAGGTGTGCGTTTAAAATCTTCGGGTCTAATGGTTTCTACCGACACTCGAATCTGTGTGCGTTGCTCGGTGTAATCCGAACTGATTTCGATGGTACCGAGGTCGGTGCTTTTTGGTTTTAGCAGAAAATTGAGAGCAAGTGTTTGCCCGTTTTCAATCGTTACCGATTGTGTAAATTGTTCATGTTCTGAACTCTGCACGATGATAGTATAACTGCCCGCAGGAATTTTGCTGATAGAGTAGTAGCCATTGTCATCGGCAGCGGCACCTATAGTGGTTCCTTCAAGAAAAACATTTGCAAACAATACCGGCTCACCATCGCTTTCGTTTTTCACAAATCCGCGAATGCTGCCCTGCGAAAATGCAGTGACTGAAAGTGAAAAGAAGAGTGTAACGAAAAGCACCGCACGAATAAGATGGGCCGCGTTGCTTAATCTTATTTCTGCGTTTTGCATACGCAGTGATGACGAATGATAGACCATAGACTTTAAGATGGTTGGTTTTTTTGAGAAGAGCGCGAATCTATGACGAGCTTAAACATTGCACCCTGCCGCCCAAAACACAATTGTACCTTTTATTTCATTTCAAGATACTGCCTACTGCGTACTGCCCACTGCCTACTTTGCAGCACAATCACTATGGCTGTCGAGATCAAGAATAAAAAAGCAGAGTTCCGGTTTTTCCTGTTGGAAGAATTTGTTGCAGGTATTCAACTCACCGGTTCGGAAATAAAAGCTGTGCGTGCAAGCAAAGCCAATATCACCGATGCTTATTGCAAGATGAGTAAAGGGGAATTGTACCTCATCAGTATGCACATTGCACCCTATGAAAATGCCGGATACAGCCAGCACAAGGAGCGCAGGGAAAGAAAGCTTTTGCTCCATCACCAGGAGCTGAGCAAGATTGAACGCAAGTTGAAGGATGCCGGAATCACCGTTGTTCCCACACTTCTTTTCATCAATGAAAAAGGCTGGGCGAAATTGAAAATTGCTTTAGCCAAGGGAAAAAATGTGGGCGACAAACGCGAATCGTTGAAGGAGAAAGATCTGAAACGGGAGATGGATAGAAGCGAATGAAAAATCAATTACCTGCGGAATTATTAAAAACCAACAACAAAAAAGGGCAGCCATTGGCTGCCCTTCTTTGTATCTAAAATTTTCAAGAGGTCTGTTTATGCAGCTACCAACTTGCTTGCGCTTCTGTAAACAAACGAGCCAGAGATATGGCGTCTCACAAAACGAGCGCAAGAATCAGAGTTCACCATCTTAGTATAGGTATTGTACGGCACACCGAAAAATTCATAGGTATTGCCATCTGCGAAAATCACTTTTAGCACTTGCTTTTCGTACTTGAAATCAACGATACCGGCTGTGGCCAGCGTTTGGTTAAAAGCCTCTTTGGTTTGCTCAATAGTTTCTGGAGCAATGCTCACAAGAAAGTGATACGCTTCGATAATTTCCTTACTGCGCAGTTCGGCCTGTTCTTTCAATTCCACGCTATCGAAGAATTTATCGGGATGTGCATCCTTCATGATGGTGCGGTAAATGGATTTGAGTTCCTTCAACTCGGTTGTTTCTGTAACACCAAGTAGTTTTCTGTAATCGTTAATCTTCTTCATAGTTTTTCAGTTTGATGTTTTTAAGGGAGTGGTTGCGGCTCGCAATTTCCTCAAAAAAGTTCGCGAAAGTAGATCATCCTGATTGATGGGCAGGACGGGACTTTCCGCAATTCCCTTGCAATCAGGGAAAATTGCGGTTTCATGGCGGAGATGAAATGGCCTAAAGACATTCAATAAAAATCTATCCATGCAACATTTATCGGCATTGCGCTTCCTCCATACTGAGAACTGATTTAGAACAAGTCTTTTTATTTATTAAGATGAATCTTCCCTTCTTTACACCGAACAGAATTTCGCTCCACCATGCTTCCTTCTGAATAGTCTCCAATCTATGGAAGCCTTGGTTTCGATCAATGCTTTTGTCGATAGCTGGCCGAATGTGCGGTTTGCGTGTAGCACGGTGAGAATAAATTTGAACAAACTATAAGTTTGCCGCGCCAATTATCAAAGAACAAGGCACAAACATTTTAGATGGAACCAATTGTAAAACGCAAAGCGGGCGAAGTTTCAAAAATTCTCCAACTCCTGAACGAAAGTGCCACACTCGCCATGGCGCGTATGAGTCGCGAACTGGCCATGCAAGGTCACGATGTGATAAGCCTCTCGCTGGGTGAACCCGATTTCGATACACCAGAATTTATTAAGCAAGCTGCTAAGGATGCGTTGGACAAAAACATTACGCACTATCCTCCTGTAAATGGATTTGCAGAGGTGCGCGAGAGCATCGCGAAAAAATTTCAGCGCGATAACCATCTTCATTACCATGCCGATCAAATTGTAATTTCTACCGGAGCGAAGCAGAGTATTGCCAATGCAATACTGGCCTTAGTTAACCCTGGCGATGAAGTGATTATGCCATCCCCTTACTGGGTTAGTTATGCTGAGTTGGTGAAGTTTGCGGGTGGAATTCCGGTCCCCGTTAATGCAACTGTGGAAAGTGATTACAAGATCACACCGGCACAACTTCAGGCTGCCATCAATCAAAAAACGAAACTCATTATCTACTCCTCGCCATGCAATCCAACGGGAAGTGTTTACACGCAACAGGAACTGGAGTCGTTTGCAGAAATCATTGACCGCAAAGAAGAATTGTACGTCATCAGCGATGAGATTTATGAGCTGATAAATTTCAGCGGAAAAACGCCTAGCATGGCATCCATTGCAAACATGTATGAACGCACCGTAACCGTGAACGGAGTTTCGAAAGCCTATGCAATGACGGGCTGGCGCATGGGCTATATAGGTGCGCCTAAATGGATAGCCGATGCCTGCACTAAAATGCAGGGTCAAATTACAAGCGGCCCCAACTCCATAGCACAAATGGCCACCAAAGTGGCAGTTGAAGCAGATTCATCTACTGTACAGCACATGGTCGAAATTTTCAGGATGCGCAGAGACATGATGTATAATTTGCTGAAAGAAATTCCCGGTATGAAAGTCAATTTGCCTGAAGGAGCATTCTACTTTTTTCCCGATGTATCGGCTTACTTCGGCAAGAGCGATGGTGTAACTACCGTCCGCAACGCAACCGACCTGAGCATGTACATGCTGAGAAAAGAACATGTGGCCGTGGTGACGGGCGAAGCTTTCGGTGATGAAAACTGTATCCGTATTTCTTACGCGACATCTGATGAAAAATTGAGAGAGGCAGTGCGCAGGATAAAACGTGCGCTGGAATCACTTCACTAAAAAATCACTACCATCTGTTTATGACAATTTCGAAAGAAGAACTTTTGCACCTGTTTGAAAAATGGAATTCGCTCACCGCACTTGTGGTGGGCGATGTTATGATTGACTGCTATTATTGGGGTAAGGTGGAACGCATTTCTCCCGAAGCGCCCGTTCCTGTCCTTCATGTGCAGAAAAAAGAATCACGGCTGGGGGGCGCAGCTAACGTGGCCCTCAATGTAAAAAACCTTGGAGCCACACCCATCATCTGTTCAGTGGTGGGCGATGGCAGTAAGGGAGATGTGTTCCGGAAAATTTTGATGGAAGGAAATTTTTCTACCGAGGGCATCATTGATTCTATAGAACGGATGACCACAATGAAGACCCGGATAATGTCCGGCAGCAACCATCTGTTGCGTGTGGATGAAGAGATAACCACACCACTCAATGCTACGGACGAGCGGAACTTGCTGGAATGCATACGCAACATCCTGAACAAACAAAAGGTGGATGTTATCATTATGGAGGACTATAATAAGGGTGTGCTTACACCCAAAGTGATAGAGACTGTGATTGCCATTGCGCAGGAAAAAAACATACCCACTGCAGTGGACCCCAAAAAGGAAAATTTCTTTGCCTATAAAAATGTAACCCTGTTTAAACCCAACCTCAAGGAATTGCTTGAAGGATTGAAACTGGACTTCGGGAATGAGGACAGTACTGCATTAAAAAATGCAATAGTGGAATTGGAACAAAAAATTTCGAACAGCATTTCGCTGGTTACACTTTCGGAAATGGGAGTGATGGCCAAATCGCAACAAGAGTTCGTGCACGAACCTGCGCACCCGCGCGAAATCATGGATGTAAGCGGTGCAGGCGATACAGTAATCAGCACCGCAGCTCTCGCCCTGGCGGCAGGGGCCGATTTACAAACCATTACTTCGCTTGCCAACCTTGCTGGCGGGCTGGTGTGCGAAAATGTGGGTGTGGTTCCAGTGGATAAAGAACATCTTCTGGAAGAAGCCTTGAAGCAAATTGCCTGACCATGGGCTGGCCACAATTTCGCGAACGGGTTAACCTCTATCTTTTCCAAAACAAAGAAAGAACCCTTGGCATTTTCAAGTTTCTGAACATTACCGTAACCCTAGTTGCACTAGGCACGATGGTGTGGATGTATGGCTTCCACCTTACACCAAGGCAGGAGCATTTGGCTTTTCTAATCATCAAACTTTCGTTCGGGTTTTATGTACTTCACTACCTCACCAAGGTGGTGTATGATTTCCATCCGCGGCAGTTCATGAAGCGCACATGGTTCGAGGGGCTTATGATGGCCGTGCTGTTGGTGGAAGGAGCCAGTTACACGATTACAGGTTCGCTCATTATCGGGGCATTGTTCGAGAGCATTGGCATAAGAGGCTATGCAAGCCTGAGTGCACTTATTATACAAGCGTATTTCCTGGTGGTGGTGATTACAGAGTTTGTGCGCAACAGCGATTTGTTTCCACGAATCCGCTTGAACCCTGCCATCATTTTCGTATTGAGTTTTGTGTTCATCATTCTTGCCGGCACAGGTTTGCTGATGCTGCCGGCCATGACTGTGGCGGGTTCCATTCCATTGGTGGACTCCATGTTTACAGCCACCAGTGCCACTTGCGTTACAGGACTTATGACGGTTGATCCCAATGATTTCACCTTCAAAGGTCAATTCATAATTCTATGCCTGATCAAACTGGGCGGAATCAACATCATTGCTTTCGGTGGGTTTCTTGCGCTGGTCGGCAAACTGGGTGTGGGTATACGGCATCACCGGGTTATCGAGGGCTTTGTAAATAAAAACAATATACTTTCGGCAAAAGGAATGTTGGGCAAGGTGATATTGTGGACCACCAGCATCGAACTATTGGGTGCGGTGCTTATCTACTATTTATGGGACCCGCAGGTGGTGTGGTCGAGCAACGGTGACAAAGTTTTCAATTCCATTTTTCATGCAATGTCAGCATTCAACAATGCGGGCATTTCACTTTTTACTGATGGTTTTTACAACGAAGCATTGCGCTACAATTACCTGATTCACTGGATTCTTATTCTGCTCATTTTTTTTGGTTCACTAGGCATTCTTGCCATCTTCGATTTGTTTGAACCACAAAATCTCCGCAGCCGGCTTAAGCATCCGTGGAAGCAGATAAATTTTTCTACCAAGATTGCACTGTACGTTTCCCTGCTCCTCGTTTTTGTAGGGGCTGTGTTGTTTTTCTTTTTCGAAAGAAACAATACATTGGCAGAGCACAGCACATTCGGAAAAATTACTGAATCATTTTTTGCCTCAGTTAGTCCCCGCACAGCCGGCTACAACACCGTGCACTATGGGTTGATGTCCATGCCTGCCGTTCTTCTTACCGTTAGCCTCATGTACATAGGAGGTAGCAGCAGTTCGACAGCAGGCGGTATCAAAACCAGCAGCCTTGCTATTATTTGGGCCGATGTTGTGGCCACCATGCGTGGCCGTCCCACCACCATCTTGTTCAAGCGCACCATCAACCCCGTATTGAAATCAAGCGCCTATTCCATTGCTATCATTTATGTGCTGATGAATTTCACCGGTTCCATTTTGTTGAGCATCACGGAAACACAAATTCTTGCCACACCGGGCTACAACGTGATGCATCTTGTATTTGAACAAGTTTCGGCTTTTAGCACTGTGGGTTTGTCAATGGGAATTACTTCGATGCTTACAGAAGCCGGCAAGTACATCCTCATTGGCTCCATGTTCGTTGGCCGCGTTGGAACTTTTACCATTGTCTTTGCATTGGCGGGAAAATTTGTTCATGAAAAATTCAAGTACCCCGAAGGGCAAACCATAGTGGGTTAGTTGAAAATTATCAAATCGTAAATCACAAATCTTAATTCATTACAGCAATCGTGATAAAGCAGGTAAAACCATATCACCGCGAAGGCGGAAAAAAAGAACAGGTGGCTGAAATGTTTGACAACATTGCACACAGTTATGATTTTCTGAATCACTTTTTTTCGTTGGGTATTGATAAAGTATGGAGGAGGCGAGCAATAAAAATCCTTCTTGACGAAAAGCCAGGTAAAGTGCTGGATGTGGCCACAGGAACCGGTGATTTTGCATTGCAACTGGCCAGGCACAATACCCACATACAGATAACAGGGGTGGATATATCGGAAGCAATGCTTGAAGTAGGGAGAAAAAAAGTGGCGAAAAAAAACCTCACTTCTCGCCTGGAGTTGAAACAAGGTGATGCTGAACATTTGCCTTTCGATGATAATGAATTCGATGTTTTTACAGTTGGTTTTGGTGTCAGAAATTTTCAGGATCTCGAAAAAGGGATGAAGGAAATGTTGCGTGTGCTGAAGCCGGAGGGACTTGGAGTTGTTCTTGAATTTTCGCGCCCCAAAAAATTTCCTGTCAAACAATTGTTCCGTTTTTACTTCCGCAGGGTGATACCGGTGGTGGGCAAACTGGTTTCTAAAGATGCCCGCGCTTATACCTACCTGCCTGACTCGGTAGAGGCGTTTCCCGAAGGTGAAGATTTTCTTTCAGTGATGAAGCGCTGCGGATACCACGACACAAAGTGCATTCGCCTCAGCGGTGGTATTGCAAGTATTTATCTTGGGAGGAAATGAATGTAACCGTATCACCATCGCGCATTAGCGGAAGAATAAAAGCACCCGGAAGCAAAAGCATTGCCCAACGAATGGTGGCAGGTGCGCTGCTTGCCGGAGGCAAAAGTGTGTTGCGTGATTTTCCCAAAAGTGATGATTCTCTGGCAGCACTTTCTGTTGCCCATGCATTAGGTGCGGGGGTGGAGTGGGAGGGAAGTGATGTACACATTACAGGCGGATTAAATCCATCAGGTGCTGAAATAAACTGTGGTGAGTCGGGGCTTTCATCACGCATGTTCGCCCCCATCATGGCATTGTGCGGAAAGGAAATGGTGCTTAACGGACGTGGTTCGCTGCTCACCCGTCCGTTCGATTCTTTGGAGCCCATTTTTTCTCAACTCCATGTTGCACATTCCATCAGCAATGGAAAACTTCCGCTCACCATTAAAGGGAAGTTGCGCGGTGGTGAAATCCAACTGGATGGAAGCATTTCTTCACAATTCCTAACCGGGTTGTTGTTTGCCTTACCCTGTGCTAAAGAAGATTCTGTGGTGCGTGTAATAAATCTACAGAGCATTCCCTATGTACAGATGACTTTGGATGTGCTGAACCAATTTGGTGTGAATATCCGTCAAGAAGGTTTCCATACTTTTTTCATTTCCGGCAATCAACAATTTTTGCCTATTGATGAAACAGTTCCGGGCGATTGGAGCGGTGCCTCTTTTCTACTTGTAGCCGCAGCACTTTGCAGTGACGGGGGACTTGAAATCGAAAACCTTTCCAACCACATAGCCCAAGCCGACTCAGCCATAATTGATGTGTTGAATGAAGCCGGAGTTAAGTTCAAATTCACTCAATCTGGCGTCCACAATTTTCCACCTTCGGTCACTGGTCTTCCCTCTTCAGTCTCCAGCCATCTTTCTTCATTCACATTCAACGCCACACATTGCCCCGACCTTTTTCCACCGCTTGTTGCATTGGCAGCATTTGCAGAAGGCATTACCACCATAACAGGTGCAGCACGCTTGAAGCATAAGGAAAGCAACCGGGCAAAAGTTCTCATGCTTGAATTTGCAAAAGCCAATATCCGCATCGCTGTTCGGGACGATGAAATGAAAATTTATCCTGGCCCTGTTCGTCCGTGCATTATCAACTCACACAACGACCACCGCATTGCCATGGCAGCCGCTATTTTGGGATTGGCAGGAGCAAAAACAACTATTAGAGGTGCAGAGTGTGTTGCGAAAAGTTTTCCCGATTTCTGGGATTTGTTGCGTTCTATTGGCGCAAGAATTTCGAGCTAGGAATTTCGAATAAAAAATTACGAAGTACGGTGCGTAAGGACTTGGACATTCGTAATTCGTAGTTCGGAATTTTCTTCTATTCCTTCCCCATAACGTAAATATCCTCCTCCTGGTTCAACAGCATTTTTGAGTACCGGGGCTCGCTGGAAATGTTTGTGATCTGTGGAGTGAAGCCTGCTGAGGCAAGCCGATCTTTGTAGTCCTTCGCATAAATCCTCACATGATCGTACTGGCCGAAAAGCCTTTCCTTTTCTTTAGGATCAGTCACCGAAAAATCTTCTATCGTTTTGGTAAGCACAGGCGAAACCGGGACCTGTAGCAAGGCAATGCCTCCTGGTTTCAGCACACGGCAGAGTTCATTCATGGCAAGTTTGTCGTCCACGATATGTTCCAACACATGATTGCATATTACGTAATCGAAATGGTTGTCGGGAAACTCAATATGTAGGATGTCCATGTACTGCACGTGTCCGGCATAGGTGTATCCAGGATCCATCCTGTCCACGCATGCATATTCAAGATGAGAAAGCTTCAGGAGGATATTGGACAAGTGTTTTTCAGGAGCCACATGCAGCACTTTGGCTTTGTGTGCAGCGTCAAACATTTTAGTGTGGTCGCGGAGATAGACAAGAATCAATCGCTCACGGTCAGAAGAAAAGCACCATGGACATGCAGTATTTCTGCGGCCACCTCCTATCACTTTATTCTTGCGCAACACTGGAAGATCAAGACCATAGGCCCTCATTTTGCCGCTTGAGCGTTTGCAATACGCACAATAGTATTTCACACCCAGGTATTGAAGCGATGAAACACGGGACTTGATGCCGTGGGGTATCAATGATTTAAGAAAAGCTATCACTGGACGTTTCCTTGCATTAAAAAATTTCAGTCGGCAAGAATAATGGAGAAAGGAGAAAGCGGCAGAAGACCGGAGACCATTCAATGCGCATACGATATTCCCACCCTTCGGGAACTGATTACCATTTACCGATTACGGACGGCACCGATTACCAGCCTATCCTCTCACCACCACGCCCATGGAACAAAACTTTTCGATGCGTGCTTTGATGCGTTCTTCAGGATCTTGCGGCAACAGAAGTTCGAGTTGTTTTTTTATTTCCTTTTTCACCGTTTCAAAAATAACCTCCGGTTGTGCATGAGCTCCGCCTACGGGTTCGGGAATTATTCCATCCACCAACATATTGGCCAGCATATCGGTAGCAGTGAGTTTAAGAGCGTTGGCGGCATCCACTTTATGATCGCGGTTCCGCCACAGAATAGAGGAACATGACTCGGGCGAGATAACAGAGTACCAAGTGTTTTCAAGCATAAGCACTTTATCGCCAATTCCAATTCCCAATGCACCACCGCTTGCACCCTCGCCTATAATTATGCAGATGACGGGGACACGCAGGCGCATCATTTCAAACAGATTGCGCGCAATAGCTTCACCCTGGCCGCGTTCTTCAGCTTCAATTCCCGGGAAGGCACCAGGAGTGTCAATAAGTGTGACGATGGGTTTGTTGAATTTTTCCGCAAGCTTCATCAGCCGCAATGCCTTGCGGTAGCCCTCAGGATTAGCCATGCCGAAGTTTCTGAACTGCCGCAGTTTGGTCGTGTTTCCTTTTTGCTGACCTATGAACATCACACTTTGGCCATCGAGAAAACCGAATCCACCTATCATAGCCTTGTCATCCTTTACTGTTCGGTCGCCATGCAGTTCAATCCATTGCCCGCTTGTTATGTAATCAATGTATTGAAGCGTGTATGGCCTATCGGGGTGGCGGCTCACCAGCACACGCTGCCAGGGGTCGAGGGCTGAATAAATTTCTTTCGTTTTTTCTTTCAGCGCTTGTTTCAGGTCGGCAATGGTTTTCGACATGTCCACCTTGGTTTTTATTTCGGTCTCCTTCACTTTTTCAATTTGTTCAGTGAGTTCCTTGATTGGTTCTTCAAAGTCGAGATAAGTAGTGAGGGACATGGTTGGAAGTTGAAAGTTAAATCCCGATAGCTATCGGGATGAAAGTTGTGCTGATGGGAATCTGGAATTTGGTCACGATAGCTATCGGTAATGGAATTAAAATTCAGACCAAAAGTATAGCGGTCGAAATAAATAAGAAATTCATCCTTCTAAATTCGCCCCCCAAATTCCATCCATGTCCGATTCCATTCTTTTTTCTGTGCGGGATTCGTTAGCCACTGTCACCCTCAACCGTCCGGAGGTATTCAACAGTTTCAACATGTCCATGAGCGGGGCTTTTATTGAAAGGCTGCGCCATTGTGCTATTGAAAAAGACATCCGAGCAGTATTGATTACCGGGAATGGAAAAGCCTTTTGTGCGGGACAGGATTTGCAGGAAGCTATTGACAACAATGGTCCCGGTCTCAAACGAATCATCAGCGAAGGCTTCAATCCCATAATCAAACTTATAAGAAGTCTTGAAAAACCAGTGATAGCAGCAGTGAACGGTGTAGCAGCAGGTGCAGGAGCGAACATTGCACTTGCATGTGATCTGGTGGTGGCTTCCGAAGGTGCTTCTTTCATTCAGGCGTTTTCAAAAATTGGTTTGGTACCCGATAGTGGAGGTACTTTTTTCCTGCCACGTCTCATGGGGTTCCAAAAGGCATCAGCGCTTATGATGCTGGGCGAAAAAATTTCCGCTTCTGATGCGGAGAGAATGGGAATGATTTACAAGGTATTTCATGATGTAGAATTTATGGAACGTGCAATTGTCCTTGCTATTTCATTAAGTAAAATGCCCACACGAGGACTTGCACTTACCAAACAATTGCTCAATCAATCCATAACCAATTCGCTTGAACAACAACTCGTGCTTGAAGAAGAACTACAAATTTCCGCAAGCCAAACACATGACTATAAAGAAGGAGTGAGTGCTTTTCTGGAGAAGAGGAAAGCGGTGTTTGTTGGGGAGTAAGCAGTTGACAGCGGGCATTGGACACTAGCGGACGGACACTGAGAAATTAAATACCCCAACTCTCCAACTCACCAACTTAAAAAAAATGGAAAACCCCAACATTTACCCAATCGGCAAATTCATTATGCAAAGGCCGGTTACCGAAGAATCTCGGAATCATTTTATTACTGAGATTCAACTTTTGCCTGAGTGATTGTATGAAGTGGTGGCACAATTGACCAACATTCGAATGCCTGAAAAGCAGGGCAAACTTGAGCAATCCTACCGCGAAGGCGGGTGGACGGCAAGGCAAATTATTCACCACCTGCCTGACTCACATCTGAACATGTACATCCGCCTAAAGTGGACACTAACTGAAGTTCATCCCACTATCAAACCTTACAACCAGGATATGTGGGCCGATTTGGATGAAGCAAAACACGGTGATATAGAAGTATCGTTGACATTACTGGAAGCCCTGCACGAGCGAGTCAATCGCACATTGCGAAAGTTGAACGTCATAGATTTTGAGCGCACTTATTTCCACCCTGAATTACAACGAAACCTTACGCTTGATGAAATGGTACAGATGTATGCATGGCACGGCAACCATCATGTTGGTCAGTTGAAAGTGATTGCTGCAATGTTGGATTGAAGGATAAGAAGTGTCACACAAAAAGCGCTGATTACACTTTGAATCAATTGTGTTAATGATCATTTGTGAGTGCAAAAACCACTGAGTGAAAATTGATTGTCTGTAGCGTTCCTACGACACTTAAAAGGCATCAAAATTCTTCACCAACAAAAAACCCTGTGCTCTCACACAGGGTTTTTCAATAATCTTTTTTTTGAATCGTTGGCGGTGGCTGCTTTCTGCCAACTCTCCCCTGCCAACTTTCTACTACCTCATCACCGTCACGCTCCCAGATTTCTTGAATGCGTCTCCTTCGTATCCTTTCACTTTAACCAGATAGTTATATACACCATTGGGCACAAAGTATTCTCCGCTATCGTTGTCAGCAATCCATGGTGTGGTTACATCGGTGGTCTGGAAAACAACATCACCCCAGCGGTTAAATACCAACAACTCAAATTCGCGGATGTTTGCGCCTTGCACCAGCCACACATCATTTATTCCGTCACCG
>JAWXCI010000087.1:0-36496 GCA_034408895.1 Flavobacteriales bacterium | reverse complement strand
GTAACCACATTCCATCTGAACAGTTGCAGCGGTAAGACTAATCAATACATTTTCGGAACAATCATCCAGCGCAAAAGGTTGTGCATCGGGCACAGGGTCATTGCAATTTATGCTTCCATCGAGAGGAACTCCGTAGATAACAGGTGCGGTAGTATCCGTCACATCAATGGTCCAGGTTTGTGAAGTGGAGTTTCCGCAATTGTCCTCGACAGTCCACGTAACCAGTATGGTGTAGCTCTGCTGACAATTGCCATTTTCATATTCTATGGTTTGGAAAAGATCCCAATCGTTGCAATTGTCTTCCACCTGCACCAACAGATCGTTGATATCGGGCAGGTTTTCGCAATCCGCAGCCACGTCTTGCGGGAAGGTGATAAACGCTGGAGCAACATCATCGGTGTAGGTGATTACCTGTTGTGCCTCGGTAGAATTTCCGCAGCCATCAATTGCAACATAATGCCGTATGTAACCACCGGCACAATCATTTGCAAAAAATTCATCGTTGTACAACACATTTACTGAAGAACACTCATCAGTGGCGGTGGCAAGTTCCAGTGGTTGAGGGTAATGGCATGGAATGGTAATGTCCATAGGCACGAATGTGAAAACAGGAGGAATTGCATCGCTCACCACTATTTCTTCCGTTTGTTCGGTATAGTTTCCACAATCATCCGTTGCGGTCCAGGTGCGGATAAAAATGTATCCGCAATCCATTGGTTGGGTTGAGGCAGCTACTCCCACCACAGGAGCCGGGTCGCAATTGTCCAGAGCAAAAACAAGCGCATCGGGAACATCATCACCACAATTTAATGTGATGCCTTGCGGAATGTTGTAAAGCTGAGGAGGCATGGTGTCCACCACGGTAATTGTCCAGGTCTGCACTACCGTATTTTCACAATCATCCGACAAAGTGTAAGTGCGGAGGATGATGTATTCGCCAGTGCAGTCACCTGAAATAATTTCTTCGGTAATCGCCAGTAGCGGATTTTCACACGCTCCATCAAACGTAACAGGAATGGGAGGCGCATCGGGAACGGCATCACATTCTACAGTGACGTCTACCGGAAAATTTATGAAAAAAGGTCCGTTATCATCAGGAAAGTTGATGATCTGTTCTGCCGTAATGAAATTGCCACAGGCATCGGTTATGGTGTAAGTGCGAAGAATGGATCCCAAGCATCCTGGTACGAGCACTTCGTCCACATACGTGATGGTGATGGTGGAGCAATTGTCGGTGGCTTCGATAAAAACTCCTGCATAATCATCACACGGCAATTCTATAGGGCTTTCCAGTTGGGTAACCACAGGAGGTACATCATCCACAACGTCAATATTCTGGACATTGTAAGAGGTATGTCCGCAATCATCCGTTGCGCTCCAGATGTAAGTGACATCTGCATTTGCGCAGCCGTTGGTGTCTTCACAATCTTTATCTGTGTTGATGTCGCCTGAGCCATACACCCACTCGCCATTGAGCCAACCGCTATATGCAAACCAACCGCTCAAACCATTGTTCGCATTTTTTTGATTGGCCGCTTCACCGCATTGAAATCCGTAGTAATAATCTAACGGGAAATGATAAATCTGGAGCTGGTCGCCCTCAAATTCGCCTATGCCGGTTAATGTTGAAAATCCATTCGCCACTTCGTAATACATCCATGTTTCATGAAGCTCGGCACCAAGATTAAGATCGTCTTTGTATGAGCGGCCTAAGGCTGACCATTCTTCCCAGTTCATGCCGTTCTCCAGCCAGATGTCCATTACAAATCCCTGGTTTGCATTTTGGGTATTGATGATGGTTCCCCAGATGTGCGCTGTGCCATCGGAGTAGGCCACAAAGTTTCCTTGATCTATTAAAATCCAGTTGTTGCCCGCACCGATCTGTGGAATCCATACTGCCCAGTCGGGGCCAGGTCCATAAGCGGTGGTGAGGATGCATGTTTCATCCGTTCCAATAGTGCCTCCAGTAAATGAATCGTATTCAAGATCCTCATCACAGCCATCGGTGGCTAGGCATTCCAGCATGGGAGGAAGCGGATCTTCGCAGGAAATAGTGAGATCAGCAGGGTCATTTGCAAACACCGGGTAGTCGTTGTCCGTCACGGTGATGGTTTGTACACATGGAGTCAATCCGTTGGATGTCCAGGTGCGCAGAATGATGTACATGCACTCGCCTTCGTAAGTAATTTCATCGGAATACATTCCGGAGCCTGAACATGGAAATAGAGATGCATAGCCAGTAAACTCTGGCGATGTTTGTCCACAATTTGCTGTTGCATCAGGTGGGCAATTAATTTGACACTGGCTGATGGCAACGCGCCCGATGACGCAAAAAATCGACATGAGCAAGAAGTGTTGCAGTGCATTTTTAACGAAAGATGAAGATGTAGAAAAGGAGAAGTTAGTTCCCATTTGTAATTAGTTTTGTTTAGATAGAATTGTTTTTTGTCAAGGTGAACCCTGAAATTTCACCCACCAAAGTAAAGGAACAATGCGACTTGCGTAGAAGTAAAAGTGAAAAATGTTTTACAAGGTTGGTCGTGAACAAACATTATTGTTTCTCTTAAAGGATAATGGGTAAATTTTTGCCATCGTTAAACCAACTGATGAGTCATCGCCTCTCAACACTGAATTTTAAAAACAAAATCAATATGAAAAACAAATCATTTTTTTATGTAGCGCTGATGGCGCTGTTGGCCGGAGCACTTGCATCTTGCCGAAAAGACAAAGAAAACCTGTTCGATGCTTCGAACATGACGAACGAAAGCGTTTCATCCTTCGTGGAAAAAACGGTGAGCGCTGACGAAGATGCAGTATCACTAAAGAGTATGCAGGGAGGTGGCGGAGAAAACTGCAACTGGCAAAATCTGCTTGCCGAATGTGTGGTGGTAACAGTTAGCAGCGAAGAGTTTCCCAAGACTATTACTATTGATTATGGTGACGGCTGCACTAACAGCAACGGTGTGACAAAGAGCGGCCAGATCATTATTAACCTCAGTGACGATATGATAAACCAAGGAGCTGTGCGCGTGGTTACTTTCCAGGATTTCGTGGTGAACGAGGTGGAAGTTTCCGGCTCACGCACTTGTACAAACACCGGGACGAATGATGCTGGCAACCCTGTGTTCTCGCGCACCGTTGGTGTGAACATCACGTACGATGGTGAAACCATCCAGCGGGATTTCAACCATGTGGTGACATGGTTAAGCGGTTATGTCACCCCTGAATGTGGCGACAACATTTTTGAAATTACCGGGAGTGGAAGTGTGACACGACCCGATGGAACTGTGGTGACACGCACCATCATCGAACCACTGATAATGGACAGAATTTGTGGACACATTATTTCCGGTGTCATTGAAGTGAATGTGCCGCAAGGCATAGCCACGATTGATTTCGGAAACGGAACTTGTGATGATATTGCGGTTGTGACTTCGCCCGATGGTGAGACCCACATCATCCACATTAACTAACGGGCATCTCTAAAAAAAAATATCAGGCATAGGTTGTTGCAGAAAACTATTCAGTTCTGCAAACTGGTGAAAATGAAAACGGCTGTTCAGCAATGAGCAGCCGTTTTAATTACAACCGCAAGCGAACACCCATACCAAAATAAGTTTGGCGGAAGCGATGAGGAATGTCAGAATCAATGGTTGCATCCTCCATAGCCCATCGCCTTTGCGCAATAAGGTAAATGCTGAAATTTTCACGTAATTCAAACTCAGGGTTGATAGCAACGTGAATGTCTATGAGCCAATGGTGGTAGAAATCTTCGAGCTTGTGCAATGCGGCACTATCTGGTGCCAGGCTGCTCAGATCATTCGAACTATCGGAAGTACCTGTGGCAACTAAACCACCAAAATATTTATTAAGGTTAAAAACAACTCCACCTTGAAGTCCTAAACGGAAACCCGGAAAAAGTTCAGGAGACCAACCGAGAGTTAACGGAATGCTCCACGTCTTGAAACGATTGTAAACAGTTGCCCTCTTGATTGCCGGTACAGGAACAAAAACGGAATCGTAAACTGTTATTACTTGTTCGATAGTTGAGTCGTATGCTGTGCCCACTGAATCAAACACGAAAAGGTAAGTTTGAGATTCGAAATTCCAACGGTGTTCTTCTTTAAAGTCTGAATACTCAAATCCTGCCTGCGCGTAAATGTTTGAGCGATGGTGCATGCCGAAAGCAATCCCGACCTGTTTTGAGAGTTTTGTGGTCGTACGCGCCAGAAAATCTTTTTGCTGAGCCTGATTGCTGTCATTTGAAAATTTTCTTTCCACTTTGCCAAGAGAAACATAAGGTGACAACGAAAAGGTGAATGCCTTGCCACGATAATACTCTTCTTTTTGTACACCGAAATCGGGATGGGCCAATCCTCCTCCTTTGAATTTTTTCCCCAGCTTCCCTGCATATCTGCGAAACATGATGAGTGAGATAGATTCTTCAGAAATTGAATTCGCACCCAGTTGATTTTTCCTTTCCGGAATGCTGTTGCCAACTTGTGTGCGTTTCTGCAATTCAGATTTTCCCGAGTTGGTTTTTCTGACTACCGAAGAATTCAATTCTATGGTTTGGTTCTTCTCTTCTTCATTATCCATATTGGATGAATCCGCAAAGCTGATCTCACTGGAAGAATTGCTCTCAGTTCCGCCTATGAAAAATTGTTGAGAGGATGCGATCACTGCTTTTTGAGTAACGGAATTATCGCTCTCACTATTAAACATCAACAATGCCGATGCGCCTGCACCTGCCAACAGCAGTAAGGCAAAGAACCAGACAAAAGGAAATCGCCTGCGCCTGGTGGCCAGCCTCACACCTTCCCACAAATGCAGGGGCGGGGTGTCCTCCGCATCGCGCAATCGTTTGCGGAACACCTTATCTATTTCGTGTTCGTCATACCTGATGAGCATATCCTTTTATGTTGTAATGTTTTTCGATGGCCTCGCGCAGATTCATTCTGGCTTTGGCAAGCTGTGATCGCGATGTGCCTTCGCTGATGTGGAGCAGTGTTGCTATTTCGCTGTGGTCGTATCCGTCTATTGCATAGAGGTTAAAAACTGTGCGATAACCTGTGGGAAGCTGTTGCACCAATGCGAGCAATTCTTTTTCTTCCATATCGGCAAGAACACCAGGTGCATTGGTGTCTTGCACGGGCATGGCGTCATTTATATCCCCAAAAATTTTTCTTGATCGCAGTAAGTTGAGGCACGATGTCACTACCACCCTCCTCACCCACCCTTCCAGCGAACCGGCATGGTTGAATGTTTTCAGTTTTTCGAACACGCGGATAAATGATTCTTGTAAATAATCTTCGGCTTCCTGTTTGCTGCCAGCATAGCGCTTGCACACCACAAACATTTTGCCTGCGTAACGCTTGTACAACTCGCAGCGATACGATTCATGCCCTGCAAGGCAGCCTTCAACCAATGTGCGGTCGTCCGTCAAAAGATTTCGAAATCAAGACAAAGACATAATGAGATGGACAAACGCTGCCTGCATCACACAAAAAAGAAAGGCCGCCACAGTTTAGATATGACGACCTCTCTACCATGAAAGAAAGAATTGGATTATTGCACAGTAACTGCTTTGTTGAATGCTTTGTGTGTTAGCCATATCGCCCCACCTTCAAGCGGTGCTTCATCGGTTTCGGTGGCAATGGTGCGCGCCATGGTGGCGATATACGGCCCCGCTGCGATGTCAGGGGATATTGACAGCTAATTGGTAAATTGGAAAATTATTCATCGCCCAGAGCTTCTATTTTTTTCAACTCTTCGTCCAGCATGTCTTCAATGGCTTTGCGTTCCGATTCATTGAGACGGGCATCGAGTTTAGCCTGGCGTTTCATGGTGCGGTACATATCGCGTTTGTGGATTTCATAAGCGATGTACACGGTATACACGCCTTCAGCATTGTAGTATTTCTCTTCGTCAATTTTGCGGAGGTCGGCCATGTCGGTATTGGTAACCTCGCGAATGAGGCTCTGGAACTTGTCGTTTATTTCGCTGCCGCTGGCGCCAGCGTTTTCATGCAGGTATTGATCGGTAACCACCTTCATGGTTGTTCCCACTTGCTGAGCAAGTTCTTTCTTGGCCTGTAGGTCGGCTTTGTTTTTTGCGATGTTTTCGTCCTGGCTGTCGCTTTTGCCCACTGCACGGAAGTAGCGGTCGTTCGACTCGTATTTGCCGCCCGTCATAGGCTCTTTCATCTTCTCGCCCATAGGCGATGTGCTTTTGCAAGATGCCAGAAAAAGTGAAACAAAAACTGTAAAAAGAAGAGTGTAAAATTTTGTGTTTTTCATTGTGTGTTGGATTATGTTATTGATATTGGAATGGCGGCTAGGTAAAAACTATGCCACGGGTTTTTTCAATTCAGATTAAATGATTATCGGGAATGTTAGCTAACACAAGTATCGTCCCATCCCTCCCCTTCCCCAAGGAAAGGGCAAACGCAGACGCGGAACACCACGTATGCCCTTCCTTTTGGATGGGACTAAAAGTGCAGGAAATTCCGGCCATTTCACATTATCTCATTGCGCCAATCACATCGTACTTTGTTACAATGTGGTGTTTCCCTGTTTCGAGTTTAACCAGTACTGCAGGTACATCTTTATTTATAAGGCGCGAAACATTGGCAATGGTTTCATTTTCTTTTACCACAGGCAGTGCAGGCCCCATCACTTCTTCCATTCGTTTTTCCAGGTTGTTTGCATTTTCTACAATGCATTGGTAAAGGCGCGTTTCATCTACAAAACCTACAAAGGCATCATCCTTAACAACCGGTATTTGCGAAATGTTGTATTTCTTCATCTTGTCAATGGCGTGGCTAACGAGTTCGCCCGATCCTATAGTTACAAGTGGTTTGTCAAGATGGCCTGAAACAAGATCACTTGCGGTTCTTTTTTCATCTTGCAAGAAGCCGCGGTCGCGCATCCATTCATCGTTAAACATCTTGCCCAAATAGCGCGTACCGTGGTCGTGGAAAATCACTACCACCACATCGCCTTCTTTAAAACGATCTTTCATTTGCATGAGGCCTGCCATGGCGCTGCCAGCGCTGTTGCCCACAAAAATTCCTTCTTCGCGGGAGATTCTGCGGGTCATCAAGGCCGCGTCCTTGTCCGTCACCTTTTCGAAGTAATCAATCAAATCCATGTTCACGTTTTGGGGCAGGAAGTCCTCGCCAATGCCTTCGGTGATGTATGGATAGATTTCGTTCTTGTCGAAAATTCCGGTTTCCTTCAATTTCTTGAAAACCGAACCATAAGTATCCACACCAAGTATTTGTACAGCCGGATTTTTCTCCTTCAGGTATTTGGCAACACCACTAATAGTTCCTCCTGTTCCCACTCCCACCACAAGGTGCGTGATTTTTCCATCGGTCTGGTCCCAAATTTCCGGCCCCGTGGTTTCATAATGTGCCTGTGCGTTGGAGGGATTATCGTATTGGTTGGCCTTCCATGAATTGGGCACTTCATTTACAAGCCGCGAGGACACGGAGTAATAAGATCGAGGGTCTTCGGGGTCAACGTTGGTGGGGCAAACAATTACTTCGGCACCGAAGGCGCGCAGGGCATCGAACTTTTCTTTCGATTGTTTATCGGTACTGGTAAAAATGCATTTGTAGCCTTTTATCACTGCGGCTATGGCAAGGCCCATTCCTGTGTTGCCGGATGTTCCTTCTATGATGGTTCCTCCCGGTTTCAGTTTTCCATTCCTCTCTGCATCTTCAATCATCTTAACCGCCATTCGGTCTTTTATGCTGTTGCCGGGATTAAAAGTTTCCACCTTGGCAAGCACCAGTGCGGGTATGTCTTTCGTGATGCGATTTATTTTTACTAATGGGGTATTCCCTATAGTTTCAAGAATATTGTTGCAGATTTTCATGGGACAAAGCAAAGGGCAAAAGGCAATAAATCAAAAGGCAAAGGGCAATGGACACGTGGAGTCGGCAGTAGGCAGGCTCATGTTGAGAAGCCACAAGTTGGGGACTGCTCACTGCCGATTGCCGACTGCTACCTGTCGCTTACAAACTGCCACCTGCCAACTCCACGTAACCCACTTTCCTTATTCACCGTATCACATTACTTTCCTTTATCAGAATTTTGCTCCAACTGCATCATACCCGCCCTAAAAATCTTAAGCCCTCCATTGTTGTGGCCATACTGGCGCTTTTTGTTATGTGTACAGAAGCAATGGCGCAAGACGATGACAGGGAGGGACCAGAAGCCTTTCTTACACTAGGCATCACTGCGAATAATGAAGACCAACCCATGTTGGCTGTGGAACATCTCACCCGGTGCATTGAGCTCGACCCCCGCCATGCACATGCGTTCTTCCAGCGTGGCATTGCTCATGGAATGATGATACTATACGATGAGGCATTGGCCGACTTCAGCCAGGCCATTTCGCTCGACCCCTTCTTTGCCGATGCGCTTTACAGCCGCGGCCTCACATACAACCAAAGGGGACAATCTGCGGAAGCCATTCGCGATTTTAATGAGGTGATAAAACTTAAGCCCGGCAACGTGGGTGCCTATTATATGAGGGCCGAATGCTACACCAAGCTTGGTGAAACCGGCATGGCATTGCGCGACTGGAACGAGGTGATTCGAGTTCAACCCGGAAATGCAAACGCTTACGGCAATCGCGCCATGATTTATTTCGAAAATTTCCAATACAGTTTCGCTCTGGAAGATGCCACCCACGTTATTCAACTGGAGCCGAATGTTGCAAGACATTATTTCTTCCGCGCCATGGTATTGCAGTTAAACGCCCAAGTGGCAAACAAGCCAAAGGATCTGAAACTGGCACTTGCCGATTATGATTTTGCGCTGACGCTGGATCCAAAAAGTGTTTTGCTCAAAACAGCAAGAGAATTGTTGCTGCAGGACATGAAGTGAGGATTCGGTCTATCAAATCCCGATTCTCTCCGTCAACATCTTCCACGCCTCGCCTGCATCCCATTCCTGTTCTATTTGTTCATGCGTTATGGTGCCGTTGCTCTTCACAAACTTTAAGGGGAAGATGAAAGCCTTGCTGACCTCAGTAGCATCGTACCGCATTCTTCCAAACTTCGATGTGTAGGAATAAAGTGTGTCTTTGCCGCTGCGTTCAAGAACGTAATTTCCTTCGCTGAACCAAAGAGCAGTTTGCAATGCATCACAATCAAATTCTTTTATGAATTGTGAGTTTCGTTTGTAGGGAGTCCACACAATCGGGATATCGCGGTTCAGGAAAGAATATTCCGCACAATAAAGGATGGAATCGTTTCGGGCAGATGCGCTCCACAGTATTGCATTCAGGATGGATGGCGTAGTGTCAAGTTCATCGTAACTAATTCCAGCCTGCGCAAGACTCTGCTCAAACTTGTTGAATGCACTCCATTTCAATCCGAAAGTCAGCAACATATATGCACTGCTCACAGTGATGGATGCCCAGAGAAATTTCCTTCGCAATGGCCGATCGCGTTTTATGAAAAGACAAACCATAAGAATGAGCAGGAACGGAACAGTGTAAAGCGGATCCACAACGGAGATGTTGTTGAAGCCAACCTGGTAATCGGTAAAAGGAAGCAACAAGCGGGTGCCATAAGAGGTACAGCAATCCAGCAACGCATGAGTAAAAAATCCTGCGAACCAGAACATGTACCATCGCGAAAAAGTGATGTCGCGCTTCGACCATCGTTTGCTCAGCCATGCAAAAAACCACGCAAGCAAAAGATGAGTGAACATGGAATGGCTGTAGCCGCGATGCACTTCAAGTTGTGCAATCGGGTCGCTGTCGAACAGTGAGTAAATCACATCAAGGTCAGGGATGGTGCCGGCCACCGCGCCCAGCAGCATGGCTTTGTTGCCGAGTTGCTTGCCCAGAATTACCTCACCACAGGCAGCACCAAGAACTATTTGAGTAAGTGAATCCATTTCGCAAAAGCCGTAAAACTACCTGAACCCATGTCGCGATTACTTTTCACCTTTTCATGTGTGCGAAAAAAAACATTCTCCTGCTGACATGATCTCACAATTGCTCACCATCGTCATTGCTGAAACAGATCCGGATGTGACCAGAATGATCAAAACCATGAAGGTGGTCTTTCCCTTGTTGCTCATCCTGATGGGTGTTGTTTATTTTTCTATCAACGGAACCGGCCGTGCATTTCTTCCGCAAAAAATTCGCACCCGGCCTATGGCAGGTTTTTGGTCAAACTAAGTATGGTGTTTCTCTTGGCTAGCACCACATGAAGGAAAATGTGCATGAGTTCCGCAAGTTTATCTCGACTGAAATGCTGAAGGGATCGCAAGTGGAGCTTGGCAAACAACTCGAACAGCAATTCAATATGGACATTGCCAGGGGTGGGAGTCTGCGATAGAAATTCAAGATCACTTACCCATTAGGCAACCCATACATTTGTTGAATTGTCCTAGTTCCATATCAAACCGGATGAACCATATGACCAAACCATTTTACCTGCAAATCTTTACCGTACACGCCATTCTTTCTTTCACCTCGGGCATCAGCGCCCAGCAGGACCGTACGCGCTGGAAATCTGCCGCTTTCGACAACAAAGTATTTATCGAAAACAAAGGCCAGCACGATGGCATCGTACCACTGGAAGAGCCCGTGCTCTTCACCATTGACAATGCCGGAGAGTTCATCTTCTTCACTGCGCACGGTATGCACGTGGGCCATCCCATGTACTTTTTCGAAGGAGAAAAACCGACACCATTGCGCCCTGTTTCCGGCAAAGAATTCAAGAAGGATGATCTTCATGTGGAATGGACGATAACATCCATGCAATGGAACAAAAGCAACGAAGTGGTTCATCTATATGGGCAGCAGCAGGCCGATGAAACTTTTGCTTTTGCGCAGGGTGTCGGGCATACCATTCACAGCAATGGCTACAAGGAATTGGTGTATGAAAATGTCTATCCCGGAATTGATGTGCACTACACTTTTCATCACGAATGCGGATTGAAGTACAACATTCACGTTCATCCGGGGGCTGATGCAAGCCAGATTGAAATGAAGTACACCGCCACAGGCAACATTGCGCTTGATGGTGCCGGTGATATCTACATACCTACACCCGCAGGCAGCATCATCGATCATTCTCCCGTTTCTTATTACGCATCGGATGGAGCCGGAATCCGGTCATCATTCAAAACCAGAAACAACGAAGTGAATTTTGCATTGGGAGAGTATGATGAAACACGTGAAGTAATCATTGACCCGTGGGTAATCAGCCCCGGATTCACCAATACAGATGTGGCCACGGATGTGGAACGCAATCCGGCAACTGGAGAAATTTATGTGTTTGGCGGAACTCCTGCACACCAGATAAGAAAGTTCGATTCCGATGGCAATCCTGTTTGGACATACACCACCGCGGGCATGGGTTTTGGCAATTACTATGGAGACATTGACCTGGGGCCTGACGGCAATCTTTATTACTCCGATGGCTGCTGTACAAGTTCTGCTTACAAGTTGATCGAAAGCACACAAACTATTGCATGGACTTACATCGGAATTGGAGAGCCGTGGCGCATGGAATACAATGAAACAACCGATGAGCTAATTCTGGCAGGTTATGGTTTTAACATCCCCCAGCAGAATGTGGATGCCGTTAATCCGAATACAGGAGTTAATGCGGGCATGGGGGCAGTGGCCAGCAACAATGGTTTGGAGATGGAAGAAATTCGCACCATCACTATTGCACCCGATGGTAGATTGTTCAGCCTGCACTGCAGCCCTTATCTCAGCATAACTCCCCAGAGCAACCGCATCAGTTGTGCCGATCTTGATTTTACTATGTTATGGCAACAGGAAAGCGGCTTCCTTCTTCCTGAAGAGGGTGCACATTACGCTTACACGGGTGCTACAGATTATTGTGCCGACTACCAATGCTTTCATGGTATCAACGGAATAGTAACCAGTGCCGATTTTGTTTTTTCGAGTGATGGAGATAAGCTGATCAAAAGAAACATAATTGATGGTGGATGGATGGCCGAAGTGGATGTGAACAGCGGAGAATTCCAGGAATGCAGCGGCCTTGTAACAGATAGTTGCCAGTTCGTGTATGCCGGTACTCTCGAAGGTGTGAACCAATACAACCAGGACCTGGAAATCATAAACACTTATGCGACAGGCGCAGCGGTTTACGATCTTGTTCCGGGCGTGCCGGGCGAAATGATTGTGTGCGGTGATGGCTTTCTTGCATCCATCGCAATGGACTGCGGATTGTTTGCATCACTCACTGCCACCAACCCTGAATGTTTCGGTGAGTGCACTGGAACTGCAACCGTAGAAATTTTTGGTGGCACTGATCCCTATGACATACTCTGGAGCAATGGTGAAACTACCAATACCGTAGAAAATCTTTGCGCAGGTACTTACACGGTCACCATCACCGATGACAATGAAGAAGTTGATGTGCAGGAAATCAATATCACTTCTCCAAGTATCATAAACGTAACCGGCAGTGCTAATGAACCTGGGTGTTTTAATGATTGTGATGGTTCGCTGAGTGTGAGCGCATCGGGTGGCGTTGGCTCTTATTCTTATACATGGAATACAACACCAGTTCAAAATTCTGCTACTGCAACAGACCTCTGCACAGGCAACTATTCAAGCACCATTACCGATGCCAATGGCTGCACGCAACTTTATGAAAACGTTTTGGATCAACCCAGCCAACTCAACGTGAATGTTGACATTCAAACTTGCACTGACGATTTGCCGAACGGAACTGCAACAGCCAATGTGAGCGGAGGAACATCGCCTTACACTTACTCATGGACAACGACTCCGCAACAGAACACGCAAGTAGCAATTGATCTTTACACAGGAATTTATTCTGTTCATGTTTAGATGACAACGGTTGCCTTGATTCAGCGCTTGCTGAAATCCCAATTTGCTACGACACTCTTTTCATCCCCAACATCTTTACACCCAACGCTGATGGCGAGAACGACCAGTGGCTCATATACAATCGCGGCTATACCGATTTTCACTGCGAGATATTTAACCGTTGGGGCGGAAAGATTTACGAATGGACGGATGGTGATCACGGGTGGACTGGTAAGACAGAAGGTGGAGCACTTTCAGCAGATGGAGTCTATTACTACATCTTCACAGCCACTCACTACAAAGGCGATGCAATAAAACGCGAAGGATATTTTCACCTCGTAGGCAGGAAAGAGAATTAGCAATTGGCAAAAGGCAACCCCGATAGCTATCGGGCTCCAATTCAAAACTCCCACCGCTGCAACTGCGGCAACACATGGTAGGCAGTAAGATCGTAATGAGCCGGAACTACACTTACGTAGTTGTGTTCGAGTGCAAACTCATCGGTGCCTTCGCCCTTGTCAAAGTTCTTGAACTCCCCCGTTAGCCAATAGTAATCTTTTCCTCCAGGGTCATTTCGGTGGTCGAAGTCATCTTGCCAAACTGCTTTGGCCAGCCTCCATATTTTTATTCCCTGCAATTCTTCTGGTGTGCATTTCGGGATATTCACATTGAGGCAGTCACCCTCTGCCAGGCCATCGAGGAGAATGTTTTTGGCGATAATGCGCGCCACGTTTTTCGATGTCTCGAAATAACCATCTGCTGACATGATCTCACAATTGCTCACCATCGTCATTGCTGAAACAGATCCGGATGTGACCAGGATGATCAAAACCATGAAGGTGGTCTTTCCCTTGTTGCTCATCCTGATGGGTGTTGTTTATTTTTCTATCAACGGAACCGGCCGTGCACTTCTTCCGCAAAAAATTCGCACCTGTCTATACAGTAACAGGCGAACAAAACTTCCGCACTATTATTCCTTTTACGAAAGACATTTCTCCTTTTTCAATGTTCTGCGTCAAAAGGAGCAGGACAAATTCATCCATCGTGTTTTGGTGGTGCGTAACTCAAAGGAATTTCATGCAGCCAGTGGCATCGTGATGGATGATGACAAAATCATGCACATCTGCGGCAGCCTTGTTCAACTCACATTCGGATATCGCACGGACTTCGATTTACCAAAGTTTGAACAATTCAGGTTGTATCCGGATATTTTCTATTCAAGTAATGTTGGGCAGGATGTGAAAGGACTCACTCACGCACATGGCATCATCTATCTCAGTTGGAAACACTATGAAGAAGGTTATGCCAACAGCAGCGATAAAGGAAACCTGGGATTGCATGAACTTGCACATGCGTTTATGCTTGAAATGGACAACTTCAGCAACTTCGATTTTAACGACTGGAAAATGCAGGCCATCCCAATCACACGTGAAATGAAGATGAACACTGCACATTTTTTCCGGCAATACGGTTCCACCAACCTTTATGAATTCTGGGCAGTGTGTGCAGAAACTTTTTTTGAATCACCACTTGAGTTCAGGAAACTGTACCCGGAACTTTATCGCCACACTGCTGTTTTACTCCAGCAGGATTATGCTGCCCGCTTGTCTATGTTTGACCAATCCAAAACTTACAAACTCTCTAACGCAGTATCCCGATAGCCTTGTCTGCCGACAGACAGGTATCGGGACTCTAACTCTCTAATTCATCAACTCACCAAATGTCAAAACCAATTCACATCTGGCTCGCGATTATTGTGGCAGCACTCGGATATTTTGTAGATGTGTTCGACCTGATTCTTTTCAGTGTGGTGCGAAGGAAATCTCTGGAAGATATTGGTTTCACTACAGCCGAACAAATTGAAAACGCGGGTTACCTGCTTATCAATCTCCAGATGTTGGGCATGCTCATCGGAGGAATTATCTGGGGGATGTTGGGCGATAAGCGCGGCAGGTTATCAGTGCTTTTTGGTTCCATACTTCTTTACTCGCTTGCCAACATTGCGAATGGTTTTGCAAACGACCTCACTACTTATGGTGTGGTGCGTTTCATTGCAGGTCTTGGACTTGCAGGCGAACTCGGTGCAGGAGTGACACTCGTGAGTGAATTGATGAGCAAAGAAAAACGAGGCTATGGCACTATGATTATTGCTACCGTTGGAGTGAGTGGTGCGGTTGCAGCCACTTACATGGCAGAAGCATTTTCGTGGCGTACCTGTTACTTCATTGGTGGTGGATTGGGATTGATGCTTTTGGGATTGCGTTTCACTGTTCATGAAAGCGGATTGTTCAAAGGCCTCTCTACCGAAAATGTTGCTCGCGGAAGTTTTCGCTTGATGTTTTCCAACTGGAAACGCGCTAACAAATATCTCAGTTGTGTATTGATGGGAATGCCCACCTGGTTCGTAGTGGGATTGCTCGTTTCATTTCTTCCTGAATTTGGGGCGGCCATGGGAATGCCGCTGGACGATGCCGGAAAAGTAATTGGCCTCGATGCTGGAACGGCATTGCGCTATTGCTACATCGGACTAACCATTGGAGATTTTGTGAGCGGTGCTATAAGCCAACTGCTGCGCAGCCGCAAGACTGTGTTGCTTATTTTTTTCCTCCTCACCGGTATCTTCATGACGATGTATTTGATCCAGCGAAATCCATCACCAATAATGATGTACTGGATTTGTGGTCTGCTTGGATTTGGCGTTGGATTCTGGGCAATACTCGTGACAGTGGCATCCGAATCTTTCGGTACGAACCTTCGTGCATTGTCCGCTACAACGGTTCCAAACTTTGCGCGTGGTGCACTGGTTCCCTTAACTGCCATTTATCTTTCCATGAAACCCGGACTCGGTTCTCTTGATGCCGCAGCAATTGTCGGAAGCTTTGCTCTGTTGTGCGCATTCATCGGATTGTACAACCTGCCCGAGACTTACGGCAAAGAATTGAACTACACGGAGAAGTAACAATCAAAATAAATAGTTGAAGGTTAATAGTCAGGTGATTTCAGTAATTCAACTTTCGACCAAACAACTAAACTATCAAACAACAGAACAATCGAATTTTTTCCTTCAAATCAACCCTCTTCCCACTTTATTAATAACGCCCTTTTCTTGTAGTGTTGTAAACAACTGATCGAGTACGCCATTAATAAATGTGCTGCTCTTGGGTGTGCTGTAATATTTCGAGAGTTCGATGTATTCGTTCATGGTCACCTTGGTAGGCACCTGGTCGAAAGTCTGCACTTCGGCAATGGCCATTTTCATCAAAATCATATCGGTGAGTGCAATGCGGTCGGTTTCCCAGTTGGTGGCGGCAGCCGCTATAAGTTTTTCGCTTTCTTCGCCAAGGGAAAGTGTTTTCCGCCACAGTTGAAGTGTGAAGTCCTTGTCATCATCATCTTCTTTCCATAGCGGTAAAAGTTTCAAATCATCCTCTTCTTCCTTCGCGGCTTTCAGCGTTTTCAGTACCATACTCGCTGCATGGTCCATGTCGTCCACCCAAAAAATATTTCGCTCTTCGAGATAGTCCTGCAGGTTTTCAACATTAATAATGTGCCGCTTGAAAAAACGCACAAGGTGTTCCTTGTCGTGATTAAAACCGCGCTCCTTGGATTCCATGTACTCATTGTACTCTGGTGTTTCCAGCAAAGCCTTGAACACCTGTTTTGTGAGGTCAGGATTATCCACGAAGCTGAGAGTGCGCTCTTTCGCTTCCCGTTCCAGGTGCTTGCTGTTTACCAGCATACGCAATAGTGAATTGGCGACAAACTTGGTGTTGGGATGAAGGTCTTCCCTGGAAGGTAGTCGCTTGTTTTTTCCAACTTCTATTTTTTCGATAGCCAGGGATTGCAGTTCACTAATCAAAACCAGGTACAGGAGATAAAGGTCGCGGAATCGCTCGAAGCTCTGGTGCATCATTTTTTCATACAACACCACATCGGGTTTCTTCTCCGAGTAATAAGCGAATAGAAGTTGGTAAATTTTTATCCTGATTTGTCTGCGGTTTAGCATTTAGAGAAGGTATGAGATGCTGAGTGTAAGGAAGTCCCGACCCTTCGGGATGAGATGTTATGATGTGCTGATATTACGATGTGCTGCTGTGATGATGTTTATTCATTGTCGCGATACTCGCCTGCCGTTCGGTCAGGACTCTCGGGATGATTGTGTTTATGTAAGGCATGTGCCAAGTTGAACGCTATGAACCATGAACTAAAAAGGCATTTTCACTTTTCCAACCGCCTCAATCCTTTCTTCCGCTATCCGGTTTGCTGCCAGATAGGTGGGTATGTGCTCAAGTTTACTTTTCGCGAAGATGTGAGAAGTGGTATCGAAAATCTTTTCGGCCTGAGCAAGTGCCGCGTTTCGATGGTAGCCAATTATTTCCCAGTAGCAGTTAATAATGCCACCAGCATTCACCACGAAATCGGGTGCGTAAAGAATTCCTTTTTCAAACAAAGCTTGTCCGTGAATGGATTCAGTTTTCAACTGGTTGTTGGCGGCACCGCAAATTATTGAGCATTGCAACTGTGCAATCGTGTCATCATTAACCGTGGCCCCAAGTGCGCACGGAGAATAGACGTCAACATCCTGAGAGTAAACGTTGTTTACATCCACCACTTCAACTTTATATTCATTCGAAATCTTTTTAAGCCGGTCTTCATAAATGTCTGAAACTTTTACCACCGCTCCTTCTTTTACAAGATGTGCAACCAGGTATTCGCCCACATGTCCGATGCCTTGCACCATAATTTTTTTTCCGCTGAGCGAATCGTTACCGGTGAGTTCTTTAACCGCTGCTTTCATGCCCATATAAACTCCCATAGCCGTAACGGGTGATGGGTCGCCACCACCACCGAGGTAATCAGGCAAACCCACCACGTGGTCGGTAGCCATTTTCACATATTCCATATCGCGCGTGGACATGCCCACATCTTCGGCAGTGATGTAGCGGCCAGCGAGGCCATCTACAAATTTGCCGAACCTGCGCATAAGTGCTTCCGTTTTCTGAGTTCGCGCATTACCAATAATTACTGCTTTGCCTCCGCCAATGTTGAGTCCTGCCACTGCACTTTTATACGTCATGCCACGAGAGAGGCGAAGTACATCTGTCAGGGCATCAGCTTCGCTGGAATAAGTCCACATGCGTGTGCCGCCCACAGCAGGGCCAAGAGTGGTATTGTGAATGGCAATGATGGCGCGAAGACCAGTGTGGATGTCCTGGCAAAAAACCACTTGTTCGTGGTTGGCAGCGGACATACGTTCAGTAATAGAGGAGGCTGGCGAAGTGATCACGGCTGCTTTTTCCAGGGATTCAATCATGATAGTGTTTTCCTTGCATCATGCACCGCATTCGGTGAACAATGGAGGGCGCGAATGTAGGAGGATTTTTGAAAGTTGATGGAGTTTACTTACTGTAGTTGCCGCTGAAAGAATCCGTTTCGCGTTGTCTGAAAAAATTGCGAAGCTGAAATCTAATAATCATCAGACCGAATTCCCGGCATCGTATAGTGCACAACATTTCATCGCGCCATAAGTCCAGAATCCCCTGCTGCAACGAACCTATTCAACATAGTGTCTTCCTTTCATCTATTTTCGAATCCGAAACCAATCAAATAAATCTGCATCATGAGAACTGGAACAATTCTTTTTGCATTCACCTTCCTGCTTTCACAACAGACACTGGCCACCCACATTGTGGGTGGCGACATTCATTACGAGTGTCTCGGTGGCAACGAATACTACGTGGTGCTCAAAGTGTACCGCGACTGCCAGACAGGGGTAAGCCCGTATGATGATCCTGCCTGTGTTGGGGTTTTCAACCAATCAGGCATTCTTATAGAGAATATCCAGATTTCGCTATCCAGTGCCACCATCACGAACCTGCCTATTGATACCGGTGATCCATGCCTGCAAGCCCCTGCGGGATTGTGCGTTACAGAAGCCATCTATACCGCAACAGTTACACTGGAAGATTCACCGGGCGGATACACTTTCGCCTACCAGCGGTGCTGTCGCAACACCACCATTATCAATTGTGCAAGCAACGATGATATCGGCATGACGGTGTATGCACAAATTCCCGATGCTAGTCTTGCCCAGTGCAACAGTAATCCGGCATTCACCCAGTTTCCTCCTGTGGTAATATGTTTGAACGAACCATTTGTATTCGATCACAGCGCAACTGATCTTGATGGCGATTCACTCGTGTATGAATTCTGCAATCCGCTGGATGAAAATGTGGGCGTGAATTACATCTGTCCACCCGGTGCACCTAATTATCCGTTGATTAATTTTTATCCGCAGTATTCAGCCGACTATCCCCTCGATGCTAATCCTGCTTTTGTCATTGATCCTTTTACAGGTTTGATGACCGGCACTCCTACTCTACTGGGCAAATTTGTGGTGGGTGTTTGTGTTAAGGAATACCGCAACGGCCTATTGATTTCTACTACCAACCGCGATTTCCAGTTCAATATCGCGCCATGCAGTCTTGATGTGATTGCCGATATTGATCCCTCGCCACCTTGTCTTGGTCTCGACATGACATTTAATAATGGCGGCAATGGCGACTATTGGTTCTGGGATTTTGGAGATTCTGGCACCTCTGCCGATACCGCCAATACGCTAACCGGTATTTACACTTACCCGGCAGAAGGCATTTACAATGTCACCCTTATTTCTAACCCCGGTTACCAGTGTGCGGATACCGCCACACTCAATGTACCGGTGTTTCCACCGCTGGAAGTAACCATAACTCCCGATGGCCCTACCTGTGTGGCAGGCGACTGGATATTCTTATTTACTTCATCGGGTAATTACGATGAAAGCGCCTCGTTCGAGTGGGACTTCAATGGGGGCGAGCCTGCGACTTTCAATGGTGAGGCACCACCGGAAATCAACTTCAGCGGTGCAGGAGCTTACAATGTAGAATTGTATGTAACCACTACTTATTGTGTGGCAGAAGATCTCATCCAGATAAATGTACCACCTGCACCGGAGGTAACCATTCTCCCTCAATCAGAATTTTGCATGGGGCTGGAAATACAATTCACGAGTGAAACTATAGGAGCCGATACTTACTTATGGGATATGGGAGAATCTTCATCCGGGGACACGAGTACAGAGGCTAATCCATCGTACATATACGATGATTACGGAACCTATACCGTGACGCTCACCGTGAACGCAGGAACAGAATGTCAAGAGATCACGGAGATACAAGTGGTTATTCTTCCTCCTGATCCCATCGAACCGCAATACATCATTACCGAACCGGGCGTGTGCGACACCGTTCCGATTATCTCCGTGCTGTGGACAGGAAGTGGTGCCACAGAAATTGAATGGGATTTTGGTGATGGTGGAACATCGGTGCTGGAACAGGATGTGCACGAATATGATGACGAAGGTTCTTACATTGTTACGCTTACTGCTTACAATGAAATCTGCGATTACGAAGAAACAGTGAACGAAGAAATTTTTCTATCACTGGGTCCTATTCATGCCCCGGTAATCATCCCCAACATCTTTACACCAAACAATGACGGCAGGAATGAAGTCTTCCGCATATTTTATTTGGGTGAAGATGACACATTCAATCTTCCACCCGGCAAAACCATTTTCGATTACATGGAATTTTATCACATGAAAGTTTACGACCGCTGGGGTGTGCTGATGTATGATTCACAAACCGATGGCACTTCGTGGGATGGGCAACGAAACCGCGACTCCAGTGAGAGTGTGTACTACTACATTGTCCAATACCAGCGCTTTTGTCTTGATGATGATGTGAACGACAAGGAAGGGTATGTGCACCTTGTGCGTGGAAATTAAAAAAAAGCAAACCTGTAAGCCGGGTTCTGTTCCCTCCCATTGCTGAAAGAGTTTCCATCATTTATCTAAGCGACCTACCCTCCGGAACCGGGCGGGCCGCCCTCCACCGCCACACCAGAAGCGTGACGGATTTCCGGTTTACATGGTCTTACAGCCCGCAAGGTTTACCTGGCTGGTGCAGTTGCCCGCACCACCGGTAGGCTCTTACCCTGCCTTTTCACCTTTTCCCTTCTCATAGCGCGTAAGCGCTTGAGAAGGGTAGTTTCATTTTCTGCGGCACTATCTGTAAACAGAAGTTTGCTTCCTGTTTCCCTTTCTTATTGGGAAAGGTGCGGTGCCCTGTGCTGCCCGGACTTTCCTCCACGCTTTAAACATGGCGATGGAACGGTTTGCTTTTGCGGCAAAGATGCGAAGTACAATCTCACATTAAAATTACCAAGTTCAGTCTCCAAAATCTGGAATTGAAAAAGACATCCACCGGACCATCACACACCGCTACCCCTAAAGAGTGTGTGAGGACTTGAGGATGAGAAGAAGGAATCCGCGACTTAGCTTGGCAAACCAATCTCACAATTTACTTTCGCCCGCTCACTTATGAATTTCAGCAAGGATTTAAGGGCTTCAGTTTTTCATACTGTTTCCAAAGAAGCGGAGAAGCTGCATGTGCAGGCATTTGTGGTCGGGGGCTTTGTGCGCGACCTTCTTCTTGAACGCCCGAACAAGGACATTGATTTCGTGACCGATGGAAATGGACTTGCATTGGCCGAAGCCTGCGCCAAAACTCTTGGAGTGAAAGCCGTGAATGTGTTTAAGAATTTCGGTACTGCACAATTCCGGTACGAAGATTTTGACATTGAATTTGTGGGCGCACGCAAAGAATCTTACTCGCGCAATTCCCGCAAGCCGCAGGTGGAACCAGGCACCATAGAAGACGATCAGAAGCGAAGGGATTTTACCATCAATGCCATGGCCATTTCATTGCAGGAAAAAACGTTTGGCGATTTGGTGGATCCATTTCATGGGCTGGTGGATCTCGCCCACAAGATCATCCGCACACCTCTTGACCCCGACATTACATACAGCGATGACCCCTTGCGCATGATGCGGGCAGTGCGCTTTGCCAACCAACTGGGCTTTACCATTGAACAGGAATCTTTCGATGCCATAAAACGCAATGCCGAGCGGCTCAAGATCATTTCCATGGAACGCATAGCCACGGAGTTGAATAAAATCATGGAGTGCCATAAACCATCTATTGGTTTTACATTGATGTGGGAGTCGCAGTTGCTCCACCAGTTCTTTCCCGAAATGGTGAAACTGCACGGGGTGGAAAGGCGAAACGGCAAAGCCCACAAAGACAATTTTTTTCACACTCTTCAGGTGTTGGATAATCTTGCGCTCACCACCAACAATCTTTGGTTGCGATGGGCTGCTGTGCTGCACGACATTGCCAAACCACCCACCAAACGTTTTTCAGAAACAGAAGGATGGACCTTTCACGGCCACGAAGATTTGGGAGCGCGCATGGTCCCAAAGATTTTCGCACGACTAAAACTTCCGCTCGACCACCAGATGCGTTACGTACAGAAACTTGTGCAACTGCATCTGCGCCCCATCGCACTCACCAAGGAAGAAGTGACCGACAGTGCAATACGCAGGTTATTGTGGGAAGCGGGTGATGATGTGGATGACCTGATGTTGTTGTGCAAAGCGGACATCACATCAAAGAATGAAACCAAGGTGAAACGCTACCTCGCCAATTACGAAGTGGTGAAAGAGAAATTGGTGGAAGTGGAGAAGAAGGATCATGTCCGCAACTTCCAGCCACCTGTAAGTGGCGAGCTAATCATGCAAACATTCAACATCCAACCGGGCCGTGAAGTGGGCATCATCAAAAACGCAATCAAGGATGCCATTCTGGATGGAGAGATTCATAACAACTTCGAACAAGCTTTTGATTTTATGATGAAGAAGGGGAAGGAGTTGGGGTTGATGTAGTGATATGGCGATATGCTGATGTGCTTATGCACATAATTTTACCCCCGAATGAAAATCGAACAGATATACACAGGTTGCCTTTCACAAGGCGCCTATTACATAGAGAGCAATGGTGAAGCCGCAGTGATTGACCCACTGCGCGAAATAGATGCTTACGTGAAAAAAGCACAAGCCCACGGTGCCCGCATCAAGTTCATTTTCGAGACACACTTTCATGCCGACTTCGTGAGCGGGCATCTTGATCTTGCCAAGAAAACGGGTGCGGTGATAATCTACGGGCCGGGCGCTGCAACCAATTACAAAGTTTACAACGCAAAGGATGGAGAAGAATTCGAACTGGGCAATGTGAAGATTCGTGCGTTGCACACTCCCGGTCACACATTGGAAAGCACCACGTATTTGTTGATTGATGAAAACCAAAAACCGCATTGCATCTTCACAGGTGACACGTTGTTTATTGGTGATGTGGGTCGCCCCGACCTTGCCATCAAACAAAACCTCACGCAACAAGATCTTGCAGGAATGCTTTATGATTCGCTACGCAGCAAAATCATGACCCTGCCAGATGATGTGATTGTTTATCCAGCACATGGTGCCGGTAGTGCATGTGGCAAACACATGAGCAAGGAAACATGGGACACATTAGGCAACCAGAAAAAAACCAATTACGCATTGCGCGCTATTTCAAAGGATCAATTCATTGCCGAAGTGTGCAAAGGCAACCTGCCACCACCTCAATACTTCGCCAAGAATGCATTGATAAACAAAACCGGTTACCAGAGTCTTGACATCGTGTTGAAGCGTGGATATGTTCCACTCAGTACTAATGAGTTCGAACAAATAGCCAATCATGAAAATGCCCTTGTACTTGACACACGATCCGCACAAGAATTTGCTGAAGGTCATATTCCCAATTCCATTTTCATTGGCTTGGACGGAAGTTTTGCACCTTGGGTGGGAGCGTTGATTACTGACCTCACACAGCCCATCCTTTTTACTGCCCCTGAAGGAATGGAAAAAGAAGTGGTGGTGCGCCTGAGTCGCGTGGGATACGACAACACCATCGGATATCTTGAAGGAGGAATGGAAGCATGGAAGAAGGCTGGAAAAGAAATTGAAACAGTGGAGAGCATCCCTGCTCAAAAATTTGTTACGGACTATTCTTCACGCCCGTTAAACGTACTTGACGTTCGCAAGCCCGATGAGTTTGAAAACGGTCATGTAGAAAATGCCGAGAACACTCCGCTTGATTTTATCAACGATGAACTTGCACACCTGAGCAAGGACAAAACTTACCATGTGCATTGTGCGGGTGGTTATCGCAGCATGATTTTTCTCTCTATACTTCAGGCACGAGGTTTTGAAAAACTTGTGAATGTGGAAGGTGGCTTTGGTGCGATTTCAAAACTGCCGATACCCGTTATTACCGGCACACCTGAAACACCCTAGGCAAGTCTCATCCACGCATTATCGGGACGAAGATGCAAAGCTTATTTTTCTGTTTATCATTCTAATTTTCTTCGCGTCTTTACGCCTTTGCGTGAGATATTCAACTTACGCCATTGGAACTTCAAGCAACAAAAGTTTTGCGTCAGTATCCGCTTTGATGTGAATCTTTTCCACAGCCCAGATTCCCAAAGCATCGCGACTATTGAGTTGATTGCCTTCGATGGTCACGGTTCCATTCACCACCATGCAGTACACACCATTGGTTGTTGCGCGTTTCACTTCATAATCTTTCTCTGCACCCGCATCAAACCTTCCGAGGTTGAACCATGCATTCTGGTAAATCCACACACCTGAATCATCCGCATTGGGTGAAAGAATTTGCTGCCACTCATTGGGTTTCAGTTCAGGCAAAACGATTTGGTCGTAACGCGGAGTTACGTTCTCCTTGTTCGGGAACAACCAAATCTGAAAGAGTTTCAACTCAGCGTCTTTGTTGTGATTGAACTCGCTGTGGTAAATACCTGTGCCCGCACTCATCACCTGCACCTCGCCTGCGTTTATCACACCACTGTTGCCCATTGAGTCCTTGTGTTCGATTGCTCCTTCCAGGGGAATGGTGATGATTTCCATGTTATCGTGTGGATGTGTGGCGAAACCCATTCCACCTGCCACAGCATCATCATTCAACACGCGCAGCACACCGAAGTGCATACGTTCAGGATTGTAATAATTCGCAAAACTGAAACTGTGTTTTGCCTTGAGCCAACCGTGGTCGGCTGAGCCGCGTGTATCAGCGCGATGTATAATTATGTTGTTGTTCATCATTTCGTTTTTAGGATTCGGCAAGTGATTGAAGCCAATGGATACAATGGGTTTCAACTCATCAATGTTGTTCTTGACAACGGCTGCCAATGCCCCTGATGCTGCAAGCACTCCGGTGCCCATCAGTCCTTTTTTCAAGAAATCTTTTCTGTCCATGTTGTTTATGATTAACCATGCAAATTTGCACACAACAATCTCTGTACATCATTGACTATCGTCAACCTCTTTTTCTTCCTCATCGCGCTGGCTTACAGCTCGGCCGGATTTGGTGGAGGAAGCCTGTATTTGGCAGTGCTGGCCAACACCGGACTTGCAGCCATTCATGTGCGAATGTTGGCGTTGAGTTGCAACGCACTTGTAACGCTGCAAGGGGGATTGCACTATCAATGGAAAAAACTTATACCGTGGAAGAAGTTGTGGCCGCTTCTTGCAGCAAGTGTTCCGGCCTCACTGCTTGGAGCAATGATTAAAATGGATGACAGGTGGTACTTCATCTTGCTTGCCATCTGCATTTTACTTGCTGCGATTGCCATGGGTGTTCAGGCAATTATTGTTCGCAATGAAAACAGGACAGCTCTTCGCAATGTTGTTCTTGTTCCTGCCAGTGGTGTTATCGGATTTCTTGCGGGCATCACAGGAATTGGAGGAGGCATTTTCCTCTCTCCCCTGCTCTACCTTACACGCTGGAGTGGTGAAAAAGAAATCGCTGCGGCATCTTCTCTTTTCATTTTGCTCAATTCTCTAGCTGGACTCTTAGGGCAGGGCATGGTGAACGGAATGTCATTGACAAGAAATGATTTATGGTTCTTTGCCGCAGTGATTGCAGGTGGATTTATCGGCTCGCGATTGAGTGTTTCGGTGCTCACCCGTTCACTTATCAGGTGGCTTACTATTGGCATCATGATTTTTGCAGCAGTGCGCATTCTTATCAAATACACTTGAACATCCGCATCCTCACTTTTGGTATTGCCCGCGATATATGCGGTGGTTCATCGGTGATGATTTCGCTGGATGATGAATCAACAGTTGATGATTTACGAAGGAATCTTGAACAAGATTTTCCAGCATTAAAAGAAGTGCTGAAGTATTCCATTGCTGTGAACCAGGAATATGCCAGCGGTGAATTGCCATTGCAAGAGTGTGATGAGGTGGCAGTGATTCCTCCGGTGAGCGGGGGATGAAAATGAGATTTACGAATTTTGAATTACGAATTACATGCGCCATCGTATTTCGTAAATCGCAATTTCAACATGATGAACCATTTCCAACTTTCCAATGAAGCGTTGAGCATTGAACAGGTTCAACGATTGTTGAATGATGATGCAACAGGCGGGCAAGTACTGTTTGTGGGAACGGTGCGCAATGTGTCAAAAGGAAAGCGCGTGGTGCGACTTGAGTTTGAAGCGTACGAACCGATGGTGATGCGCGAACTGGAAAAGATTGCTGTCGAAATAAAATCTAAGTGGCTGGTGCACAAAATTGTTCTTCACCACAGGTTGGGAATGGTGAGTGTGGGTGAAGTGCCCGTGATTGCTGCCATCAGTTCCACTCACCGCGCACCGGCTTTTGAAGCGTGCGCCCACCTGATGAATCGTTTGAAAGAATCGGTTCCTATCTGGAAAAAAGAAGTGATGGAGGATGGAGAAGTGTGGGTGACTGAAACACCATGAGGGAATAAAAACCAGCGGCTGACTTCAAATCCCCTTTACACTTTTTGTCGTTGCTTTTGCATTTTGATTTATTGCCCTTTGCTTTTTTTTCATTGTCTTTTGTCCATTGCCCTTACATCCTATCCTCAAACTGCATATCGTCCATGTTCTTTTTTGAGAACATCCCGAAGTGATAGACAAACCCGAGGTAAACAATTTGTGATTTGCGTTTGCGCTCGCTCAGTTGATAGACTTCATCTGTATCAATTTCATATTTCCAATTCGCAGTATTAAACACATCAGAAACGGTAAGTGTGAGTGTAGCTTTTTGTTTGAAGACATCTTGCCGCAAACCGGTATTGAGAAAATAATGAGGAAAAGATTTTCCCTGCAAACTGAGAAATGCTGAACGGTAAGTGGCATTAAGCTGAAGCTTAGTGGAGCGCGTTAGGGAAAAAGTAGCCGCCAGTTTTGAGTCGGTGGAGGTCACCGATTTTTTTTCAGGATAGCCTAAATCAGAACCATCAATGGTCTGATAAAAAATATTCGAACTCAGGTTGATGTTCATCTTCTTTTTTGCACTCCACGATAATATGAGTTCCAATCCGCCAGAACGATCTGTGGAAAGATTGTCGAACGTGGTGAGCAGCGTACTGTCGTTTATGTAGCTGGTAATTTCAGTGAAAGCATCGTAAGTCTGTCGGTAATAGAGGCCGGGAGTAAAAGTGAAACCATTTTTCCGCAACTGGTAGCCCAGCTCAATGGAGTGCACCTGTTCGGGTTTCAGGTTAGGGTTTCCTGCTTCCACATTTCGCGGGTCCTGGTATTCAGGAAAGGGATTCATCTCGTCAGCATCGGGCCGATTTAGCCGCCTGCCATAGCTCAAGCCCAGTTCCTGATTTTCGCCCAGTGCATAAGATAAATGCAAGGTGGGAAAAAGGTTGAAGTAATTGTTGGATGATGATGTGTCGAGTGTAACAAGATCAGAAGAAAAAAATAGTTGCTCCGCTCGGAAGCCTGCCAATATTCCAAGGTCTTCTATCTCCATGCCGAGCGTTACATAGGCGGCATGAAGATCTTGCCGGAAAAGAAAGCGATTGTTTTTGCTTGAATCATCCACCCACAATGATGTGGTGTGGTCAAAATATTCGCCCGAATACCGGAGGTCTCCTTTGGAAAATTCGCCTTCGTAACCTGCCTCCAATTCCAGGTCTTCGGCCACGGGGCGCGCGTAGTCGGCAGCCGCTACCCAATCGCTGCCACCTTTATTTACAATATTGTGCCCAATGGCATCAGCATAATCAGGCACAGCATAGACATCGGTGTATCGGCTGTCCTCCAGTTCATCATAAGCCGCATAGCTCACCTCCAACGCAAGTTCATTGTCTTCTTCAAAAACATGTTCCCAATATGCAGTTGTCTCGCCTTCCCATTCTTCTTCAAGATCAAGTCCGGCTGTAGAATAATCGCTCAACACCAATTCTGCATTGCGCAGAAGTGTCGAAACATCTTGCGTTCTTTCCATATCGAAAAAGAAATAAGAGCCGGAAATTCCAACTTTGTTTTTCTCTCCCGGGGCATAATCAACACCAAGTGTCGCGATGTGCGAAAGCTGTCCCCCGAATGCACTGCTCGACAATTCCAGCAAATTTGTTGTGGCTTCAGTAGTATCCTTGATAATGCGGTGCTCGCTCAACTTGCGCTCGAAATAATTTTTGCGGAAGCCGTAACTCCCAACGAGGTTCAGCTTGCCGGGATGGTAGTTGAGTGTCACATTGCCGTTGTGCCGATTGTGCGTTCCGGCATTCACCGTGACAGTGCCGTTGAAACCCAGCGTTGCATTTTTCTTCAGCACAATATTGATAATCCCTGCTGTGCCGTTAGGCCTGTATTTAGCCGATGGATTGGTTATGATTTCAATACGTTCAATACTGGCGGCAGGCAATTGTTGGAGCACACCCGCACTGTTTATCTTGAGCAACGAGCTGGGGCGCCCATTGATGAGAATGGTGACGTTGGCAGATCCACGTAAACTTAATTGGCCATCCACATCCACGGTAACTGATGGAATGTTTTGCATCACATCGGTGGCCGAACCTGCCTGCGCCAGCAAATCATTGGCGGGATAATAAACCTTGCGATCAATCTCCGAAACCAGCATCGGTTTTTCATCAATAATCTCCACATCTCGAAGCAAAATTTCCGAGGGTCGCAGATAAATTATAGGCATGTTCTTCACTGCTGCATCGGCACCAATGGTAAAAGCCACTGAGGTAAAAGTTTCGAAACCGATAATGGATGCACTCAACAGATAAGTGCCTGGCATCACATCATCAAAGTGAAACTTTCCTTCTTCATCCGTCATGGTTCCATTAACGGGAATGCTGTCTTGAGGATAGGATAGCGTGACACTCACAAACTCCATGGGAATTTTCGTGGACTCTTCTACCACTTTGCCAAAGACAGATAATGCCTCTGCTACGCGGGGCTGTGCAGCGGCAGCAGACTGATGGAAACAAAAAGCAAAGAAAAATAAAATGATGGCGATGTTCTTCACTATTGATTTGTTTTTGTGCTGCAATGTGAGGAGTGAAATCTGTGCAAATTCTGTGTATCAAGAAGAACTCATTATCAGAAGTGAAGCAGGATTGCTTAGCTGTTCAGCAAAAATTGCAAAATTTTTTCGTGAAGCCGCGGCCGCCAGAGCGATGATGGTTCCTGTTTTTTTCATGCACGAAAAAAAAATTTTCGGTTGTGGAATGAAAAAGGCTTTAGGTTTGGAAGAAATTTATTCAGGTTCTATGATTGCATTTGATGCTAACATTATACCTGGTCAAATTGGTTAAGGTGCAATTGCACACTACTCATTGTCGCGAACTGGCTTTCATAAGAGAATCGCAACCTTCAACATAAACTCACCACCTAAAAAAATGCAACTCTACATCAAATACATGGTAAGCCCCCGCTGCAAAATGCTGGTGAAAGCAGAACTAGAAAAATTGGGATTGAACTACGGTAGTGTGGACTTGGGCATGGTCGAAATCACAGAAGACCTGACCCCATATCAGCTCCAGCAATTGTCAGAAAATCTACTTATGTCCGGGTTGGAATTGCTGGACAATAGAAGAAGCATACTGATAGAAAAAATAAAAAATGTAGTGACAGAAATGATCCACTACATGGACGAACAGCCAGGTGTAAACTATTCCTTTTACATAAGCGAAAAGCTGGGTTATGACTATACCTACCTGGCCAACATCTTTTCCGAGGTGAAAGGAATCTCCATACAGCAATTTATTATCATCCATAAAATAGAGAGGGTAAAACAATTACTCATCTATGACGAGCTAAACCTCACCGAAATTTCCTACAAACTGCACTATAGCAGTGTTGCGCATTTGTCCAACCAATTCAAGAAAATTACAGGACTTTCACCTGGCTTTTATAAGCAGCTCAAGCGAAAGCGCAAAGAAGTGCTGGAAAACGTGTGAATCATGTAATGATTCTTAAGGGATGTGTAAGGTAATTCGCGTTAAGGCTATTCAGCTTTGTCCACGCAAAATAAGTCCCGCATTGCAAGATAAAAAATTAAACTAAAAACACATTAAAGGTTAAAGTTCCAGACTGTGGGAAGTCTGGCAAAAAGCAACTTAAAACAATTTTTCGAAATGTCCGATGCTCATCTGATGTTGTTGTTCGGTAAGGAACAGTAACTTCTCGCAAGTGGTAATTCGGTTGAACAAAAAAAAGCGATCAGGAAAAAGCATTATCTAAAAAAGGCCACCCGAAAAAATTTAAGTTGACACGAAAAAGGGCAGTCCCGGTAATGACCGGAAAATTGCCCTTTTTTTCTTTTACTCCTGTTTTGTAAATGCACTTCAAGCGAGCCTTACAACTGGTTTTATCGCAACAATTAAATATCAATTCGCAAATCTGATTTCCCTGAAACTCTGCATCAAATACCCATCATGCGCTCACAATACATGGCTGCTGAAAGAAATGGTTGAAAACCTTGGACTTCAGTACAAAGACATGGGTGGTGGTGTGTTTGAAATCCAGGATGACATAACTTCCGGCCAACAAGATCAACTTAAAATGAACCTGCCCGATCCAGGATGGGACCTGCTAATTAATAAGAAACACATTCTGACTCAGAAGATAAAATGTTTAGTAATAGACATGGTTTATCAGCCCAACTTAGCGCCTAATGAAAATTATTCCGTCTATTTCAGTGCAAAGCTCGGATATGACTACACTTACATGGCCAATACATTTTCGGCAATTACAGGAGTGTGCATCAGGCAATTCATTATCCTGCATAAAATTGAAAGAGTGAAACAATTGCTTCTGCACAATGAGTTTAACCTTCAGCAGATTTCCAGTCATTTGCAATATAGCAGTGTGGCTCATCTATCCAACCAGTTCAAGAAGATTACAGGGTGGTCACCAGGCTCTTACAGGCGCCTTCAGCAGCAACGACAACTACATTCTGAAAATGTATGATTTCCGCAATTATTTCCGGCATATATGTAAAACATCTGTATCTGACGTTCATCACTTTTGTGAGCACTACACTCTAGCGCATTAGAACAAACCATACAAAAAAGGATTCACTCAGTTCTTTGAAAATTCAGGATGACCGATCTCTAGCCTGATATTGTTCCAGAGTGTTAACGATTAAGCTTAAACTCCAAAGCGAAAAACGGGCATAGCAGTAATACTTCCGGAAGTACGCCAGGTTTGAAAAACTTACACTAAAAGAAAAAGGGGGCAGGCAGAATTACAGAACCTGCCCTTTTTTATTTATTGCTGGTTTTCCCTCACCGTGCAATACTGGTCCAATTGCCAAAGTCGAGAGGCCACTGAAAATGATTGGTTCAATAAAAAACGCTTCGAACATGTGATACGTGTAACATCTTTTTAGTATTTTGTAAGGATCATCGGTAGACTTAGGTAAACATTTGTCCCCTAAAAAAAATTGACAAACTAAAAACTACAAAATGAAAAAGTTAACTATCTGCATGGTGACTGCCTTGCTTCTTTTCAGTTCTATGGGTGCCCAAATGAATGAAACTGATCCATCCGTTGCCGCAATTGATGCCAGCACCACAGTTCAAGAAGCACAAGCTGAGGTGCTGCTCACTCGTCTGCATGAAATAAATTCGATGGACAAGACAAACCTCAACGCCTCCGAAAAGAAAGAATTGCGCAAAGAAGTTCGCACAATCGAAAGTGCCCTTAGGGAATTAGGTGGTGGTGTTTACATTTCAGTTGGGGCAATCATAATTATTCTGTTGCTGTTGATTCTCCTGCTATAGGGATTGTAAACTATAGATTATAGCATAAGATTAAATTTCTATTTTATCTTTCAGTATTAACCCGTACACGAATGACAGGAGCAAGAAGACAGTTTTCACAAGATAAAATCATTGATGGTATGAGTTTTAGCCCAAATTCCTCTGCGAAGAGGAAAGGAAAATATATTGAGTTAAATTCACAACCTAAACAGGAGCGAAAACCCAGTGTCCCGCTAATTCCCATAGATTTTCACACTGTTATGGAACAGGTGAAGAGCAATATCAAGAGCAACAGCGACTATAACGCCATTACTGTTTTTAAAAACAGTGATATACGCATATTGATGATGATGTTACACAAAGGCACTGAAACGGTACAACATATCACGGATGGCCTGATTAGCGTCCAGGTGCTGGAAGGACAAATGCAATTAATAACAAACGATCAAACTGCGGTACTTAGCCAGGGACAAATGCTTACAATACCTTCTGGAGTTGCTTACAATTTGCTGGCAGACACGAAAACTACAGTCCTCCTAACTCTTACTACACTAGGAAGCAAACTAATGCGAGTACTAAAAGCGAAGCTCATGCAATAAAATTCATGGTCAGTACCCGTGCTCAAATAACTTAAGTTATTTCCTCTAATCCCCGCTCAGGCGGGGATTTTTTTGACCATTCCTCACTTCCTACCTGAATACCACCAGTCATGCTCGCCAAGAGGAAATAACAACTTTCACCGGGGTGAGAATAATGCAACTTAAAGAAATAATAGTACAACATCTGTACTTGCGGTTGCAATCACCTTTGCGGCATAAATAAATCATAATTAAAACAAAGTCAAAATGAAAAATTCAAAAAACAACATCAAAATTAGCGTTGCCCTCGCTGCTCTGCTGGTGATGGGCGTATTGAGGGCGGATGCACAGAAAGGCGAAATTGGTGTGAGGTTCATGCCAACATTTTCTTCCCTCAACCTTAATACTTCCGCAGGTGGCACAGTCAAGGGGGAAATAACTCTAGGCTATGGTGTGGGAGCTTTACTCGGATACAATTTCAGCGAACATGTGGGTGTTCAGGGTGAAATTATTTACACATCAATTGCACAGAAATATGATGATGTAGATGTACAACACAGAATCAATTTGCGATACGTAAATATCCCTCTGATGCTTTCACTGAATTCAGGCAGGACCAAGGCGGTCAATTTCAATATAGTTGGTGGCCCTCAAATTGGGTACAGTGCCGGAAGCAGCGTTGAAACGACAGGTGGCGATGGAACCAATTCCACTCAAGCTATACTCGTGGTTAAAAAAGGTGATCTCGGTGTGGCTTATGGTGCAGGCGTTGACTTTGCCTTAAACCCGGAAGGCAATTTTCGCCTGGGATTGGGCTACCGTGGAGTGCTTGGTTTGTTCGACATTAGTGACAACAGCAATTCACTTGCAACTGATTCCTACTACATCCTCGACCGTACCCGCATTAAAACCAATGCAGGTTACATAGGTTTGGCATTCTTATTCTAATTCAACTATCCGGAATAAAATAACTGCTTCGCCAGGATTAATATTAAGCCCGCTTCCACAAGGAGCGGGCTTTCTGTAATTTTATTCAAGTAAGAATTTCATGTGCCTTATTGGACACAATCGATGTTTGCACTTCAGATCAGGTCCCCTTGGACAGTTTTGTGCCTTTGAAATGCAAAATTGTGACAGACCTTATAACACTGCAATCAACCTGTTACGGTTACCTTTTAATTCAAAGTGTGATTGCTACAATTCCTTTTAAGAATTATGTAGAACGCATGTATTCCGGCAATATAATCTTTGAGCCGTGAAAAAATATTCACATCTGGCCCGCCAGCAGCGGGATATTTAAACCAACAAACATGAAAAAATTAATGCTGATTATTGCTATCGCGGGAACATTAACGCAGGCAAACGCGCAAAAAATGTCGGACAAGGATGTTCCCCCTGCTGTGACCGGTGCGTTTTCGAAAACCCATGCATCCACCGATGGCGTTGAATGGCGGAGGGATGGCACTAACTATGTGGCAGAACATAAAATGGACAAATTGAATTGGATGCACACTTATGATTCGGCCGGTATGTTGGTGGAAAGCAGGGGCGATATTGCAGTGAACACGCTTCCTCCTTTGGCACTAGACTACGTTAACAGCCATTGCACAGCAGAAGATGTTAAGGAAGCATCAAGGATAACAGACGCTTATGGCGAAGTGTCCTACGAAGCAAGAGTAAAAGGGAAACATTTGATTTTTGATTCAAATGGAAACCTGATCAGGACAGTAGAACATTAAAGTGAGGTCATTTTTTGGAAAACAGGAGTTCTCCAAAATATTTCAAAACCCTGTTGATGCTTAATTGCACAGCAGGGTTTGTTCTTATTGGATTGGAGCAAATGTTTGTGTGTTGTTTAAAAATGGGCTCCAAACAAAATTTATGGATCCATTCCCCGACCATCTTTACAGCAATTTGTGGGGCAGTATGACATGAACTCACTCAGGAGAAGCCTTAAGAGCAGCACGCAGATCGTATAGACCATGTTTAGGTTTAGAGATGCGTAGGTGGTTTGTGATGAACGTATGAAATCATCAAATTAAAAAGGAAGCGCCTCAACATGTTAAGCTTCTCCTTGATTGTCCATTTGCACAGCTTGCGGAGTTTCTTTCTTCATGCCCGAAAGCAATCATCTTCCCGATGAGATTTGCAAGGCTAGATTCCGGACTATAAATTTCTCCACAATGCAATCTTGCTCGGGCCCCTTCCGCAACCGTTAAAGAAATATGATTTCCTAGCCTTTTATTTTCCGCTGCACACCATTCAAGCCATTCATTGTAGTACAACTGACAGCGCAACTAGTCCACTTTTTCGCCCTTTAAGATGGTGTGACAGATGTAAAATTATCCCGGAAATTTGTAATCGACCCGGATTCACCTTTGATCAAATTTGCTGCCTAAATTCACCCCACTAAAACAATTCAAAACTATCATGAAAAGAAATCTACTTATCGTAATAGGTGCGGCAGCGCTTTACCTAATGCCAAATGTGGCTTATGCTCTGAAAGCAAATCTACCTGAATGTTCTGGCTTTATGACTACCCTGGTCGCAGTGTCAGCAGCCATTGAAGCGGACACAATACCTCCGGTCTTTGATGATTTTCCTGAGATATTCAGCATTGCGTGTGCTGTGTTTGGCCCTGATGATTATCCAACCGCAACCGATAATCTCGATACGGAAGTGGATGTTCAGATCCTGAGTATGTTCGAGCTTTCTGGCGAATGTTCGGAATGGTGGCTTATCACTTTTATCGCTACTGATGATTGTGGAAACACCGCAACGATCGAACTCGTACTGGAATTGTTTAACGATACAGGTCCAGTTATTTACAATGTTCCTTCAGACCAATACTTACCATGCGATGCTCTTGTTCCTTCAGTACCTCTGGATGTGATAGCTGTGGAAGTATGTGGTGAAGTAGTGAGCCTTGAAATGGTTGTGACATCTGGCGGTGATGTTTGTGAACAATGGATAACCCGCACCTGGACAGCCGTCAATAACTGCGGAAATCTAACCGGGGAAGCCTACACTATTTATTTCATTGACAACGAGCCACCGGTTATTGAAGGTGTCCCGTCTTCCGCCAGTATTTCTTGTGTGGACCAAGCGCCCGCACCGCCTATTGTTGAGATAACGGATAATTGTTCCGGTGGAGTGGAAATGGTATTTACCGAATCCGTTATTGGTGGGGGTTCATTACCAGGAGATCCTTGTGTTTTACTCACTCCTGAAATGGACGCTCCAGTATGGTCATTAGCTTTGTTCGAATTTTTAGGAGGCCAAGGCTATTACATCACAGAGGAAGGCCAGATTACTTACACTCCCGACATGGGCAGTGGTGCATCTGCACAGATTACCGCCACTTTGGTAAGTAGCACAAATCCCAATGGCGGTTTTTACCTGACCCTAGATTTGATTAACGGCATGAACTGGAATACCTGGTCCAACCAGGCTTGGCCCACCAGTTACAAGGATGATTGGAACCTTGCAGGAAACAATTATCTCAATTGGATTTATTATATCGTAAGCAATACCTCTTCGCTTGTGGGTTTTGGTGATTACACAGGCTCATTAATCAATCTGGAGCATGCGCCTTCCAGCCTCTATTTTGGTTTTCAACTTGGAGAGGCGGCAAACAACGCATCTGCTGCCTACGGTATTGGAGGATGGGTTACTTATTCAGGTAATTTCATTGATCTGTCACAAGGCGTAGACATTGACGTGAGCGGTGGTGGCGATGTGGCGTTTGAGCTTGATTGTCCAGGAGGCGAAGGCACCATGGGCGGATGTCCCGAATCTTCCATTATCTATACATGGACCGTCACGGATATTTGCGGCAACACGGCCACTGCAACGCAAACTATTACCATTGTGGACAATGAACCGCCCGTAATCCACAACGTTCCTGCTTCCATCATAGTAGGCTGTTCTGATGATATGCCCGAACTTCCTGATGATGTATATGCCACAGACAATTGTTCAGACGTAGTGGAATTAGTATTTAGCACAACCCTATCCGGTGACCCGCTTGTGGGT
>JAWXCI010000086.1:0-45025 GCA_034408895.1 Flavobacteriales bacterium | reverse complement strand
GGGAATTTTTCTTCTTCATCAAAACAACAAAAACGGATGGTGGTGCAAAACAATAGCCGCTCTCGAAAGAACGGCTATTTTTATCCATGTACCAACACCATGCAAGGAGTTTTACTCCTTAGCGTCAGAGTTTTCCTGCGCTTTTGATCCGGGCCTATTAGTATCGTAGATACTTGAGACTTTGATTTTGAGCGCGGCTATTTCCCGGTTGTCGGGACCTGAAAGTTCTTTTTCAACCATGTTTTTGCGAGTGTCGAGGGCTTCATATAATAGTTTTATTTCGTCCCAGTCTTCCCTTGTGTACGTGTCGCGGTTTTGATCCACTGCGTCAACAAAAGATTTGTAGGTTGAAAGAAGGTTGCTGGCTGTTACAAAGCTGAACGACATGTCATCGCTCACCATGCCTTCGCCAAAGAGGGCGTTGCGGAGGGTGACTTTGGAATCTACAACGTGATCGTGTTTCTTCATTTCCATTTCGTAGCGGGCTTGCAAATCAGCGTACTTTTTTCTTACCGATTCCAGTTCGCGTTTGTCTTCATCGCTCATGGTAGCCATGTCGGCTTCGGCCAGGCGGGAGCGGGACTGGTAGCCATTATCAATAGCTACCCAGTTTTCCTCGGTGTATTCCATGTTGGCTCTGTCCATGGAGTCAACATAGTTTTTGAGATCGCGGGATGCTCTACGTTCTTCTTTGGTTTCGCTGCAGGAGGCAATGACAACCGTGAGCAGTGTTAGAAGAAGCATTTGACGGATTTTTTTACTCATAATGATAATTTTAGAGGTTTGATGTTTTTGAAAAAAATTCATTGTTTGATTTTTATGTTTAATGATACTGCCCTGAATTTTATTGTTATCAGAGTGGTTATTTCAGTGGGCAAAAGTGATTTGGCCTCATCCGCAGGGCATTACACTATTAGATAAAAGTGTTACATTTTTCACACTAAAGGACGGATAACGAAGACGGATGACCGATGACGGATAGCGAAGACCGATGACTGGCTAAGCCCGGAAAACTTCGTAGCGCGTGGGGGCGGTGCCGGTGTTGCGGAGCATGAGGTGCGTGTTTAGTGGTGGAAAAGCCGAGTTCGGATGCTTTCTTTTTTACATCGGCAGCGGGGGCAAGGGCGTGTAACGGGCCGGTGGGCAGGCCGGTGGGGGTGTCGCTGAAATAGATTTCGAGGGGATGTTCGCCTTTGTTTTTGAAGCGGAAAATGTCCGTACCCACAATTTTCAAGAAATCAATATTCCTGGCTAGGGCAGGGGGGAGGTTGCCGGTGCGCTGGCCTCCTGTTTTATTGGCTTCCACTATTATATAATGGTTGTATCTCGCGCTGTCGCGACTGTAATAAAAGTCCTGACCATAATGGGCAAGCCACAGAATTTTGGTGTTTAGGGCGTTGCCTTTTATGATGCGATCGCGCGTGGAGGCTTCACGCAGCAGGGTGGCATCGTCCTGCATATCCAGGGATGTATCGAATTCATCGGTAGTTGTTTTCAGGTCAAGAAGCCATGCGGCATCAATGCCTTCGAAGGCCAGGTCGGGTTGAAACAATGTTGCCATACGATGAGCACGTTTGGCGGTGCGCAAAAGCTTTTCGTCCGTTTCCAGCGATATGGCCCCTAGGCCGAAGCGCCCAATTGGGTGATTTTGTCCCTAATTTAATTTCGGCACGGGTGGCCAGGCTGCGCACTGTGGTTTCTAACTCATCCCGGATTTTGTTTTTGCTTTCCGTGGCCGACAGTTGCATTCCCACGTAATAGGCGTCATCCAACAGATTCGCAAAATCTTCGCGCAGTGTTTCAAGCTCTGTCACCGTGGCGGGTGTTATGCCATAAACCGACAGGTCGGCCATGTCCCGGGTTACGGTATTGCCGATTGCATCCGCCAATTGAATGATGGTTCCATCACTGATGGAGTAATTCCTTACTAAAACACGTTTGTTTGGCATGATGTGTTATAAGCTTGTGGGTTTGATGTTATAAAAATATACTTTGATGCTTTACTTTATTAGACTTCATTTGAACCAAAATAACAAGGACAAAGGCAGAGATAGTTGGTTGATAAGTAAGATATGAGTTTAATAGGTACATAATACATTGTGAAAACATCATATCGAACATGTATGATAAGGAACTATTATGTCATTATTGAATACAAAAAGATGGTATGACAAAATGATATGAAAAAGAGACATTGAACTATAGAGACATGACAATCTTTTGATTGGTGCCTACAAGATAATATGATGATACGGGAGATGGATACAATGATATGACAATGGAATTGGGAATAGTTGCTTGTATGTTTTAATGATAGAAATTTGGATGAATTACAGCCTTTTTTTAGAGCGCATGACAGAAAAATCAACTTGATCAGTCGAAAAGGCAAGAAAGAGGTGGTACAAGGGAGAGATGAGCCATAACGGGCATCAAGTCGCGGAGGGACGGGCTTTGGTAGAAAATCAACAACGTTGCCGCATCCACCCAGCCGCAAGAAGCCGCGAAGACTAGCCCAGTATTTCCGGCACTACGTTTAGACTTATTTCTTTCTCCTCCTTCACCCGCAATTACATTCGCACTGAATTTTTTCCAATGAAAAGAATTTTAGTCCTGTTATTTTCTGTGGTTGTTGTTTTCTGCTCATGCATCAATCGGGCGGAGCAAGCTGCACTCTACAACGATCACATCATTGAATACGAGTCGCGCATAATGAAAGCTTTTGATGATTTGGACTCCACCTTTTCAAAACCAGATGAAAATGCCGAACAGATGGAATACGCCTTTGCGGATCTTCAAGCGAAAATCAAGATGAGCAAACTGGCATTGGACAGCATAGGCCCTTTCAGACGCGACCCCACTTTGCAAAAAGCAGCGCGCGAATTGTTTGCAGAGTTGGACATCATAGTGGACACCGATTACAGCAAACTCATTGGCCTGATAAAATTGCCGGACTCCTTGCGAGTGCAACCTGAAATTGCAGATTCGCAGCAAGTAGTGCAGCTTCGCATCGAAGGAAGAATGGGACAAGTTGTGAATCGCTTTATTGAAGTGCAACGCGAATTCGGCAACAAGTACAACATCACATTTGAATAAGTAATGAAAAGATCAACTGTAAACATGCTGTTGGCTACAACAGCCATTTTGCTTACATCACTGAGTAGTTCCGCTCAAGCCCAGGGACTGGATCAGGCGATTGGTATCCGGCTCGGATACAATCCGGGAGTTACCTACCAACAATACGTGGCCGATGACCGTGTGCTGGAATTAATTGCTGCCTCGCGCTACCGTGGATTTTCTGTTACCGGGTTGTACGAAGTGCATAAATCCATTGAAGGTGTTAGCGGACTGGGTTGGTTTTTTGGTGGTGGTGCGCACGTTGGGTTATACCCGTTCTATGCAAACCACCCTTTGTGGCACGATGCGTACTCAGGATCAAAAGCCGTTGTCGGGCTGGACGGAATTCTGGGGCTTGAATACTTTATCCCCGATGCACCGTTCATGGTATCGGTGGACTGGAAACCGGCCTTCGATTTTTACGGATATGCCGGCTTCCTCGGAGACAACGGGGCACTCTCCCTTCGATACCGTTTTTAGTTTTGAATTACGGTTGCGGTGGAAATCGCGCGCAACACTTCCACCGCTTTTTCAAGTGACAGAATGTGGTTGAAGGAAATGCGCAGGCTGTTGTCTTTCTGATACATCCGGCCAGCCACTGGATTCAGTTTGACAAACTCAAGCACTCGCGTAAATTTTTCGCTCTGGTAGTATGGCGAGTTCTCTTTCGACACGAAGTAGCCAATCAGCTTTCCACTTTTCAGCACCAGTTTTTCCATCCCTGTTTCTCTGGCGAGCCAGCGCAATTTCATGGTTTCAATAAGTGCAAGGGTGGATTTTGGAATGGGACCGAAACGATCCACCAGGTCCGTGCAGAATTTTTGAAGCGCCTCATCAGTCTCAATATCATCCAACTCTTTATAGAGTGCAATCCGTTCGGAAATGCTGCTCACATATTCATCCGGAATTAGTATTTCGAAATCGGTTTCCAGCACTGTTTCCTTCACGTACTTCTGCGACTTGTGCATCTCTTCTTCGTAGAGTTGAGTGAAGTGTTCCTGTTTCAATTCGTCAAGTGCTTCGTTCAGTATTTTCTGGTAAGTTTCAAAACCAATGTCATTGATAAAACCGCTTTGCTCTGCGCCTAAAAGATTTCCTGCACCGCGAATGTCGAGGTCGCGCATGGCAATGTGCAAGCCGCTTCCAAGGTCGCTGAATTGTTCAATGGCCTGCAGTCTTTTTCGCGCATCGCTGGTTACGAATTGGAGTGGTGGAGTGAGCAAATAGCAAAACGCTTTTTTATTGGTGCGGCCCACACGCCCGCGCAACTGGTGCAGGTCGCTCATGCCGAAGTGATGGGCATCGTTCACGATCATGGTGTTTGCATTCGGAATGTCGAGACCGCTTTCCACAATGGCAGTGCTGACCAGCACATCGGCCTCGCCTTCCACAAAACGTGACATCACATCTTCCAGTTGTTCACCAGTCAATTGCCCATGACCAATGGCGATGCGCACATCAGGACAAAGCCGTTGAATCATGCCGGCAACTTCGGCCAGGTTGCTCACGCGGTTGTGGACAAAAAACACCTGACCACCCCGTTGTATTTCATAACTGATTGCATCGCGTATCACGGCTTCATTAAACGTGTGCAGTTCGGTTTGAATTGGAAAACGATTGGGGGGCGGTGTTTGAACCAGGCTGAGATCACGTGCACCCATCATGGAGAATTGTAGCGTACGCGGAATGGGTGTGGCAGTAAGTGTGAGCGTGTCCACATTAGCACGCAGCGTTTTCAACTTGTCCTTCACGCCCACCCCAAATTTTTGTTCTTCATCAATAATGAGCAAGCCCAGGTCTTTAAACTTTACTTTGTTTCCTGCCAACGCATGTGTACCAATAATGATGTCGATTTTACCCTGCTCCAGTTTCTTCAGTGTCTCGGTTATTTTCTTTTGTGATTTGAAACGGTTGAGATAATCCACGGTGCATGGAAAATTTTTCAGCCGTGACGAAAAACTTTTGAAGTGTTGGAGGGTGAGGATGGTGGTGGGCGCAAGCACTGCTACCTGCTTGTTATCTGTCACTGCCTTGAACGCTGCGCGTATGGCAATTTCTGTTTTCCCGAAACCCACATCACCACAGATAAGCCTGTCCATGGGAGCGCTGGCTTCCATGTCTTCTTTCACCGCATGTGTGGATTTCAGTTGGTCGGGCGTGTCTTCATAAATGAAAGATGCTTCGAGTTCAGTTTGTAAATACGTATCGGGCGAATAGGCAAAACCTTTGGTGGCTTTTCGTTTGGCGTAAAGTTTTATCAGGTCGAATGCAATCAGTTTTACTTTCGTTTTTGTCTTTCGTTTCAGGGTTTGCCATGCATTGCTTCCCAGCCTGTCCAGCGTAGGTTGTGTTCCTTCTTTCCCCACAAATTTTGAAATGCGGTGAAGCGAATGAATGCTCACATAAAGAATATCGCCTCCTTTGTACATAAGGCGAATGGCTTCCTGCTCTTTGCCGTTCACGTCAATTTTCTGCAAGCCTCCAAACTGCCCGATACCATGATCAATGTGAACCACATAATCTCCCGGTTGCAGCGCCATTATTTCCTTGAGCGTAATGGCTTCCTTCGCTTTTGAGAAACCATCCTTCAACCGGAAACGATGGTAACGCTCGAAAATCTGGTGGTCGGTGTAAACAAGAATTTTGTTTTCCTTGTCCACAAATCCCTCTGACAATTCGATGGTGAGCGGATAAAAATTCACCGCGTGATCCTTGTCTTCGAAAATCTGGTTGAGCCTTTCTATTTGTTTCGGTTGCCCTGCAGCTACTATGTTGGTATAACCATTCTTTGCATTGTTCGCAAGATTGATTCCCAGCAAATCGAAATTTTTGTTGAAAGCGGGTTGCGGTTCCATTTCAAAGGTCACCGTTTCGCCTGTCACAAATTTTATGGCCAGGCCGAACTCTACACTTCTCCTTGCTTCCAATTGTGAAAACAAATCCTGTTTCTGCACATAGAGTTCAGTGGGCGGCAGATGATTCATCAACCCACTCAGTTTGTCGAATTGCTTTTGCGCTTTCTCCCATTCCATCTCTGTGCGGTTAAGCAATAGATCAGTGTCCTTTATCCACACTGTGGTTTCTTCCGGTAGAAATTCAAGAAGCGATACGCGCGATTCTTCGGTTTTGTGTTCGGTCACATTGGGAACAATGGTGGCGCGTGTCATTTTCGCCACACTTAATTGAGTGGCCGGTTCAAACTTGCGAATGCTTTCCACCTCGTTGCCAAAAAGTTCTATGCGGTAAGGATGCTCGAAACTGTAGGAGAAGATGTCAATGATTCCACCGCGTATGGCATAATGTCCCGGCTGAAAAACATAATCCACTTTTTCGAAACCATAGAGGTGCATCCATTCATCAACGAAATCATGATCAAGTGAGTTACCCACCGAAATTTCGAAAGTGGCTGATGCGAGTTCGCGCTGTGTCACCACTTTTTCAGCAATGGCTTCGGCATAAGTGATAATGTGGATGGCAGGTTGATGGACACCAATCCTATCGCTGGAGTGTTTGCCAGATGCGAGCCGCTGAATTTCGTTGAGCACCTCGGCCCTCATGGCCACGTTGGCATTTTCGGTTTGTTCCGGTTCGTAAGGCACGCGGGCTGAACGAGGAAAGAAGAAGAATTTTTTTTCAGCGTTGAGGCTTTCCAGGTCGTTAAGGAAATAGGCCGCTTCTTCTTTATCGGGAAGAATATAAAGTGCCGGTAACGCATTTTTTTCCATCCATGCCGATGCAATGATGGATGTACCCGAACCCACCACACCTTTTAATCGTGTATGGCTTCGGGGTTCATTCGTGAATTGTGAAAGCAATGCCAGTTTAGGATGCTTTAGGTATTTCGATTTGAGTTCTGATGCAATCATTGTAAAAACGACATAGCCCCATCACTTCTTTTTTTCGGGAAGCATGGGGTTGGCGGGCTGCAAAAGTATTCGTGTGCATCAAAGTAGTTCGCCAATGGGTTGATGTCTTTTTTGCCTTCGGGGCAACACTCATCGGTGGTGCTTCGGACAGGAAAATTTTCACGCTTTCAGTCCACCAATAAATTTTGCGAGATGCACAAGGCTATGTAGTTTCGTTTCATCAATTGCAAAATCGTTCACCGGTTATCTCACATTGTGAAAGCCGGATCCCGATAAAGAGTTTGCAGCCGGGTGAAGGAAGTAGCTCCGCTGCAACGCGAGTGCAAAGGGTGCCCCGCGAAGGCACCCTTACTTTTTTTTAAAGATATCAAATTTCAACACCTTAAAATGAAAGTGTGCTGGCCTTCATTATTTCGCCAAAACAGAGGTCCGAAGTTTCTAATCCTGCATTACATTTGTGTCAATGAAAAAATTTCAAACTATGCACAGCCGGATAGCATCCTTCGCTATTCTTTCATCACTTTTTATTTTTTCATCTTGCCGTAATGCAGACGATACAACTCCGGAAGATGTGATTGCCGAAACCAAAGTGCAAATCACTTTTGATACACAATGGGAAGGTGGTGACTTTAATTTACAAGAAGTTTACTTCGACAATTTTGGAAACCGCATTCGTGTGGATAGTTTCAAGAGTTACATTTCCATGTTGTCAATTGTGAAGGAAGACGGAAGCGAAGTTTTGCTTCATGATTTTTACCTGATGGATTTCCTCAATCCAAATACTTACACTTTTACAATTGAGCCAGGTGACTATGATGGAATCCGTTTCGGAATCGGTGTTCCGCAGGACTACAACAAGGATGAGGATCCTGCGCAATATCCCAACGATCATCCACTGAGTGTAGCTGGATCACAGGGCATGTTCTGGCACTGGAATACCGGCTACATCTTCGTGAAGTTTGAAGGAAAAGCTGATACCACGGGAACTGAAGGTGCTGAGTTGCTGCACAGTTTTTCATTCCATATTGGTGATGATCCCTACTTCAGATCCTTCGAGCAACTAGACACTCCCATTCATGTGGAAGCGGGCCTTACCACAGCGATTAGCGTGAACATCCACGTAGATCAAATCCTTGCAACCGGTGGTGCAGACGATATAGACCTGGCCACTGATGCTATTACACATACAAGCGGAAATACTGTTCTTGCTGCAACGTTCGTCAACAATTTCGATGCTTCTATCACAGTTGAATAATGTGGCGTTGCGCAATTCTTTTTACATGCGTATCCCTTTTTTTTTCGTGTGAAGAATATCCGGTTTTGAAAGATGAAACTACGAATCTTAAAAAGCCAGGACACTTTCCATCCATCGAATTTCCTGAAGGCAATGAACCGACTAAGCTGCGGATTGAACTCGGTCGCATGCTTTTCTACGACAACCGTTTGAGCGCTGATAATTCTACCAACTGTAGTTCATGTCACGTATTGAGTTCTGCTTTCACCGATGGAAAAAAAATAAGTGCAGGCTTGAGCAGTCGTTCGGGAAAACGCAACGCACCCACACTTACCAATCTTGCATGGATGCCGTACTTCATGATGGAAGGAGGAGTACCAACACTCGAATTGCAGGCTCTTGCACCGCTGCATGATTCGCTCGAAATGGGATTCAATATGATGCTGGCCATTGACAAACTGAGAAAGGATGAAAAACTTGTTGCACTCGCACGGGCAGCTTACCAGCGAGACACCATTGATCCTTATGTGGTCACACGTGCACTCGCAGCTTTTCAGCGAAGTTTCATTTCAGGCGATTCGCGGTACGATCGTTTTACTTTTCAGGATATGAAAAACCAGTTGAACGAACAGGAGATATTAGGAATGAATTTGTTTTTTTCAGATCGAACCAACTGCAGCACTTGTCATAGCGGAGTTTTCTTTTCCGACTTCGGGTTTCATAACATAGGACTGTACGAATTTTACACTGATAACGGACGCGAACGGGTGACCTACAAATTAGAAGACATTGGCAAATTCAAGACTCCTACGCTGCGCAATGTGGAACTCACGGCACCATACATGCACGATGGAAGCATCGCAACACTGGAAGAAGTAGTTGAGTTTTATAACAGCGGTGGACACCCCCACGCCAATCGAGACTCCTTGATGCAACCACTTGCACTAAATGAAACTGAAAAAAAAGATATTGTTGCATTTTTGAAATCACTTACCGATTGGAATTTTGTGCAGAACAAAGCGCTTTTGCCTTTGGAAGAATGACCGAAGACCGAGATGGCGATGTGGCGATGACTACCGACTGCTGACTGCCTACTGCTGACTCCACGCCTTGCTTAGCAACTCTTAAACTATGAATAGAAATTTTTTCCATATCATTTTGTTTTGTCTTTTCATCACGATGGTGGTTGCATGTAAACATCACCCGGAAGAGATGACCCCTCCTCCGGATACTTTCAATCCGACATACATTGATCTGGAAATTCCTCCCTTCTTTCCTCCCATGGATATTCCGGTTGATAATCCGCTTACCGAAGAAGGAGTGCTTCTTGGCCGCTACCTGTTTTGGGAGAAAAAACTTTCGGGAAACAACCTGATGAGTTGTGCCACCTGTCACTTGCCTGAATTTGGATTCTCAGACCCCAACCAGTTTTCTACCGGCATCAATGGCGAAATAGGAAACCGTCAGGCAATGGCATTGGTTAATCTGGGTTGGGCCTATAATTTTTTCTGGGATGGTCGTGCCGGGTCCATTGAAGATCAAGTGCAGCAGCCCGTTGAGAATCCCATTGAAATGGCCGAAGACTGGGACAATGCCATCCTCGAACTGGCAGCCGACACCCTCTATCCTCCGCTGTTCGAAGCGGCTTTTGGTTCAAGCGCAATTACACAAGATCGCTCAGCAAAAGCACTCGCTCAATTTCTGCGGATGCTGATTTCATCCAATTCGAAATTTGACAAACAGCGCATCGGGCAATACGATTTTACTGCGGATGAAGAAGCAGGCTTTGATCTGTTTCTTGCCGAAGGTGGACAGCAAGGTGTGGGTGGTGCCGATTGTTTTCATTGCCACGGACATTCAGGAATGCAAATGGGCGACTACCTATTTCACAACAATGGATTGGACCAACACTTTGTTGCCGATCCGGGACTTGCCATTATTACCGGCAATCCGCTCGACAGTGGAAAATTCAAAACACCCTCCCTCCGCAACATCGAACTCACTGCCCCCTACATGCACGATGGCCGCTTCGCCACGCTGGACCAAGTGCTCGATCACTACAACACAGGAGGCGAAATCTCCACCACCATTGATCCGTTTATGGAAGCAGCAGGTGGCGGGCTTTTTCTCGATGATACCAAGAAGCAACAGGTAATGGCATTTTTAAAATGTCTCACCGATACTTCGTTTATCAATAACGAGGCTTTTAGCGATCCGAATTGAATCTCCGACATTTCCAAATCCGGACAGCTTTCTGAAATACCTGCTCCGTTTCAACAGCAGGCAAAGTGTAAAAATTAAAATGCTGCCTGAACAGAATCCTCTGTTTTATTATGCTTCTCCGCATTTGAACACCAAGCATAATTTTCTAAGTACACTTTTTGAGCGGGTGTAAAGTCCTTCCGATTTTCGGAAGGATGGGCTTATGGTTGAAGAAGATCAAATGACTATGAACAAAAGTCCCATCGGGAGAACCTAATTGTTGAAGCCTTTGTTTTCTTACGAGAATTTATCCTCTACTGATAGGACTCATCAGATGTTGGTGTATGAATGCCGCTGCCCCACTTTTGCTCGACCAAGTGGCTGATAGCATTGATCAGATGTTGCAAATGCTTAACGCGCGCATGATTTTGAACATTTCTTTGATCTGTTTGTTGGTGAAGCAAACAACAATGCGCCTGTCTTAACCTAATTACAATGGCTTCGGAAGGAAACCGTTAATCCGTTTGTCTAAATACCTATCGTGAATGCCCTTTGCCTCCCGATTGTTATCAGGATGCCTTTTGCCCTTTCCACTGCGCTTCGAGCGTGGTGGCCTGTGCCATTTTAAAAGAAGCCTGAATGATGTAAGTTTTTTCTACACATCTGTAACAACTGGAAGAACTGAAAAATAGATTTTTGCCGATAACTTTTTAAAACTCAATTATGCCGCTGCTCAACGTTTTACTTATCCTCATCGTTGTTGGGGTTCTTCTTTATCTGGTAAACGCCTACATTCCCATGGACGCCAAAATCAAGAACATCCTCAACATAGTAGTGGTGATAGCAGTAATTATTTGGCTGCTCAAAGTTTTTGGACTCTTTAGTTCATTAGCGAACATTAACGTATAAAAAGAAAACTTATATGACAGTAGGATGGTGGGCAGGTATGGCCGTAGCAGTGGTAATAGTTAGCCTGTTGTATAAGTTGCGCAGGAAAAAGTAGGAGTTTGCTCTTGCTTCAACCAATTGCCTTTTACCTTTTGTCCCTTATACCAAGTTTCTAACGTGGTGGTCTTTGGTTGTTGCCTCTTGCCTCCCGATAACTATCGGGATGTGTATTGCTTTTACATTTGCGCGAATTTTATTCACCTGTAAATTCAACCGTTCCCAATGTCTTATTTCAACAACAAAATCGTGAGTGATGGCCTCACTTACGATGATGTTCTCCTCAGGCCGGCCTATTCCGAAGTGCTGCCCCGCGAAGTATCCATCCGCTCAAAATTTTCACGCAATATTGACCTCAACACCCCTGTGATTTCAGCCGCTATGGACACCGTCACGGAAAGCGAAATGGCCATTGCCATGGCCCGCCAGGGAGGCATAGGGGTCATTCATAAAAACATGAGCACAGTTGCACAGGCTGCACAGGTGCGCAAAGTGAAACGCTCCGAAAGTGGTATGATACAAGACCCCATAACGCTGCACGTCCATGCAACCGTGGGCGATGCCCTCAAGATAATGGCTGAAAACAAGATAGGTGGAATTCCGGTGGTGGAAGCCGGGGGCAAACTTGCAGGCATTGTCACCAACCGTGATCTGCGTTTCGAAAAAGAAAACGCCCGCCCCATCACAGAAGTGATGACCACCAGAAACCTGCTCACCACCGAAAAAGGATCGGACATGGTAGCAGCCGAAGCCATACTCCAGCAATACAAGATAGAAAAACTTCCGGTAGTAAATGCCAAAGGGCACTTGGTGGGGTTGATTACTTACAAAGACATACTCAAACTGAAAAAATACCCTCACTCCTGCAAAGACGGGTTTGGCCGGCTGCGTGTAGCTGCTGCTGTAGGAGTTACTCACGACACATTGGAAAGAGTGCAGGCATTGGTCACCGCAGGGGTGGATGCCATAGTGATTGATACCGCCCATGGTCATTCCCTGGGCGTGATTGAAATGCTCAAAGAGGTCAAGAATAAATTTGGTTCGTTGGCGCAAATCATTGTGGGAAACATTGCCACTGGCGATGCAGGAAAAGCATTGGTAGATGCCGGTGCCGATGGAGTGAAAGTGGGAGTGGGACCAGGTTCCATCTGCACCACGCGCATTATTGCCGGTGTGGGTGTGCCACAACTTTCGGCAGTGATGGAAGTGGCCGAGGCCATAGAAGGTAGCGGTGTACCCATTATTGCTGATGGAGGCATACGCTACACAGGCGACATTGTAAAAGCAATTGCCGGAGGCGGCCACACCGTTATGGTAGGTTCCCTGCTGGCCGGCACCGAAGAATCCCCCGGTGAAACAATTATTTTCGAAGGAAGAAAATTTAAATCCTACCGTGGCATGGGTTCCATGGAAGCTATGGTTATGGGATCGAAAGACCGCTATTTCCAGGATGCCGAAGACGATATTAAGAAACTTGTTCCGGAAGGAATTTCAGGAAGGGTTCCTTACAAAGGCACCGTGCAGGAAGTGATGTACCAGGTGATTGGCGGACTTCGGGCAGGCATGGGCTACTGCGGCACTCCCGATATTGAGGCGCTGCAACAAGCAAAGTTTGTGCGCATCACCCATGCAGGCATGAGGGAAAGTCATCCGCACGATGTTGTGATAACCCGCGAAGCCCCCAACTACAGTTTTATCTGAGCATGCAAACCATCCAAATAAATGGATGTCGGGAATCTTACCCAACATGTCAAGGTCCCATCGTTTTTAACTTCATCTGTGCAAATCCGTTTTATCCAGTTCATCAGTATCCCATTTTTCTTCGCGCTTTTGTCTTGATGTATCTGGATGCGAAGCCCTAACAATTCATTCAGCAATGCGGCTTTACATTAGCGCCCGCTTAAAAAAAAATTCATCACAATATGAATATAAAGAAGTTATTGCTGCTGGCATTTTTCTGTGGATGCCTGTCGTCCTTGTTCGCGCAAAAAAGCCCTGTTATCCTCACAGTGGATAACTATGCCATCACCCTCGAAGAATTTGAAAACATCTACCGTAAAAACAACCGTGACTCAGCTATCACCCAACAATCATTGGATGAATACATGGAGCTTTTTATCAACTTCAAGCTAAAGGTGGCAGCCGCGCGGGAGAATGGATTGGATACTGTAAAAAAATTCATCCAGGAACTGGAGGGCTATCGGGGCCAACTCGCCCGGCCATACCTCACCGATTCCGATTTGCTGAACGACCTGGTGAACGAGGCCTACCAGCGGCAAACCGAAGAAATACGTGCCAGTCACATCCTTATAAAAGTGGAACAAGACGCTGCTCCTGAGGACACCTTGAGGGCATTTCAAAAAATAATTGCACTTCGCGAACGGGTGGTGCGGGGCGAAGACTTCACCCAGATAGCCCGTGGGCAGGACGGAAGCGAAGACCCCTCGGCCAAAGACAACGGTGGCGACCTGGGGTATTTCTCCGCCTTCCGAATGGTATATCCTTTCGAAGATGCAGCTTACAACACCCCGGTGGGAAGTGTCTCGGCACCGGTGCGCACACGCTTTGGATATCATATAATAAAAGTGATGGACCGCAGGCCGGCCCGTGGCGAAATGCACGCAGCACACATCACCATTACAGATAAAAAAGGCGGCCCAGCCGATGCCGAAGCCCGGATTCGCGAAGTGCACGCTAAACTGCTTGCGGGCGAAAAATTTGAAGACCTCGCCTTGAAGTACAGTGAGGATGGAAGCTCTAATAAAAAGGGAGGCGAGTTGCCCCGGTTTACCACAGGCAAAATGGTGGAAGAATTCGAGAACCAGGCTTTCAGCCTTAAACACGATGGCGACATCAGCAGCCCCTTCAAGACCTCTGAGTACGGCTGGCACATAGTAAAACGGCTCGACCACAAACCCATAGCCACATTAAAAGAAGTTGAAAAGGAATTGAAGAATAAAGTTTCCAAAGACGCGCGTGCCGAGAAAACAAAATCATCCTTTGTTCAAAAACTGAAACGCGAATACAACTACTCGATGAATGAAGCTGCATTGAAAACAATGTCCCTGGCAGCCGATACCAACGTGTTCAATGGTAAAATAAAAGTGAAGAAAAAACTGCTGAAGAAACCGCTTTACACCATAAATGGCGAAGTGCACAAGGTGAAAGAATTTTATGATTACCTGGCTAGCCGGAAGGGTGTTCGCACGAAACTCACCCCACAGGAATATGTGATGGCCGAAGGAAAAGACTTTTGTGAAGATGCCATAATAGCTTACGAAGACCGCAGGCTGGAAGAAAAACATCCCGCTTTCCGCCTGCTGATGAATGAATATCGCGAAGGCATTCTCCTCTTCGAACTCACTGACCAGAAAGTGTGGAGCAAAGCTGTAAAAGATTCCGTTGGCCTCCAGCAATTCTACAATGCCAACCAGGAAAAATACACTTGGCCTGAAAGGGTTGATGCTGTCATTTACACCACTGCATCCCCCGAAATTGCAAAACAACTTCGCAAGTACCTGGCTGAGGGTCGTGATAAAAGTGGGATTGCCGGAGAATTGAATAAAGAATCGAAACTGAACATCCAGATAGAAGAAGGAATTTTTGCACGCGATGAAAAAGAAGTACTTGGACTCACACCGTGGCAAACAGGAATGAGCGCTGATGTTCCATACAACGGACAGATTGTGATTGTGCAGGTGAATAAAATTCTTGAACCCTCGCCCAAAAAACTGGAAGAAGCCCGCGGCCTTATCACCAGCGACTACCAGGCATGGCTGGAACAACAATGGATTCAGGAATTGCGTGCGAAACACAAATACACTGTGGACAAAACCGTGCTTTACTCTATACGGTAACACACCGCCATGAGCAATGCAGGAAACTTTTTTCTTTTTATGATGCTGGCGACAATGCCCGTAGTTGTTTCCTGTAACAAAAAATCGGACGAAGCCGCTTTAGTGGCTCGAGTGGGCGACAAGGAACTTACCTGGGAACAATTGAAAAGCCTTATCCCCGATAACTCCAGTGTGCAGGACAGTGCCATGCTTGCCGAATCCTACATATCCGGTTGGCTTAAAGAACAAGTGGTGATTACTAAAGCCGAACTCAACCTTGCTCCCGACCAACAGAACTTCGATGAACTGATGGAGAGCTACCGCAAGTCGCTGATCACTTATTCCTACGAGCAGGAATTGATAGAACAGAAACTTGACACCATCATCAGCGAGCAGGAAATCCTGAAATACTACAATAACAACATCGAAAACTTCCAGTTGAAAGATTATATAGTGAAGGTGAAATTCTGCGCCATCAATTCAGAACACGACCAAATCAAACTGCTGAAAAAACTATTTGCCTCGCAAAAGCCGGAAGACCTGGTGAAATGGGAACAGTTTTGCGTGGAGAACAACGCGACTTATTATTTCAGAGAAGATGAGTGGCTGCTGCTTGACGAATTGCTGATGCAAGTGCCCCTCCAGGTTTTCGATGCAGAAGCCTTCCTGAAAAAAAACCGAAACATTGAATTTGAAAAGGACAATAACCTTTACCTGCTTACGATTACTGATTATCAATTGAGTGGAAGTGCATCGCCCCTCAGCTTTGAACGAAACAAAATCCGCAGCCTCATTTTGAACTTCCGCAAAACAGAACTTCTTAGCCGAATGCGTGACGACCTATACAGCGAAGCCCTCCAGAAAAACGAAATTGAATTTTTCTACAAAAACAAAAAATGAAACTGAAACTTCTTCCGTTTTTGCTTCTTCCATTCGCTGCCGCTGCACAACAGCCTGGCGAACTCATTGACAAAATAATTGCCGTAGTGGGAGATGAAATTATGCTCTACTCGGAACTGGAAGCCACAGCTCTGCAAGCCAGCGAAGGCAAAGGATTGAGCAATGATGATAAGTGCGGGCTAATGGAAAACCTCCTTTTGCGCAAACTCATTGTTCACCAGGCCGAACTCGATTCGGTGGTCGTGACTCCCTCGGAAATTGAGGGCGAGATTGAAGCGCGGCTTGTACAATTCACCGGCATGTTTGGCAGTGTGGAAGAATTTGAGACTTATTATGGTAAATCCATTGCCGAATGGAAAGATGAATTTCGCGATGACATTCGCGATGAACTGCTTTACGAAAAAGAGAGGCAACAACTTTTCTCCAAAGAAAAAGTGACCCCTGCCGATGTGGTTTCATTCTTTGAAGAAATTCCTGCGGACAGTCTGCCTCTTATTCCGCAGAAAATCGAATATTCGCAAATAATGCTGAAACCGCAGGTGCGCGAAAGTGAAAAAGAGCGGACAAGGAAATTTCTTGACTCGTTACGAACTGATTTGATAAACGGCAAAACACTGCTCACACTCCAGGCAAGAAAGTGGAGCGAAGACCCAGGCTCCAACAGCAAGGGAGGATGTTATCCATTGCAGCGTAGAGGGGCATTTGTGCCTGAATATGAAGCACAGGTTTACAACACCCAAGAAGGTCAATACTCACCCGTATTCGAGACCAGTTTCGGATACCACTTTGTGAAAGTGGTGGAAAAACGAGGCGACTATTATGAATCTTGCCACATACTTATGTCACCTAAAATTTCTTCTCAAGACCTTACGGATTCAAAAACAAAACTGGACTCGCTGGTGGCCCGCCTAAATGCCGGAACCATGACCTTCGAAGCAGCAGCTCTTAAAAACAGCACCGATGAAGATTCGAAAAACCAGGAAGGAAGAGTAATTAATCCAACCACGGGCGGAACGGAATTCGAAGCTGCCGATCTTGATGTAAACACCTTCTTTCTGTTGGACAAACTGGAGTCCGGTGAAATTTCAGAACCCATTTTGGTGGACAATGCCGATGGAACCCAGAGTTACACTGTCTTCCGACTCAATGCGCGCAAACCCGCACACATAGCCAATATGAAAGATGATTACCTGATGTTCCAAACGTTTGCGACCAACGAGGCAAGTGCAGCGGCCATGGAGAAATGGGTGCAAAAGGCATTGCGCGACACGTATATCAGGATTGACCCTGATTATGCCACCTGCAACTACCAATACCCATGGCCGGTGAACCAGCCATAAAAAACATTCAGCCCCCGACCACTACAAAAAATTATTTTCGCGCTCACTAAAAAAATTAGACCGATCAAATTCTTCAAGCCTCAATGTCCAACCGGCATCGGTCACCAGACATCGGTCATCCTTCATCCCACTAAAAATTATGTCAGAACTAAAATTCAACAGCGATGCTGAAGCACTTGATTCGCTGAAACAGAAGTACACCACACTTCAAAAAGAAATCAAGAAAGTAATTGTGGGGCAGGACGCAGTGGTGAAGTTCGCCCTCATCGGGATTTTCGGCAACGGCCACTGCTTGTTAGTAGGAGTTCCCGGCCTTGCGAAAACACTTTTGGTAAACACCATTGCACAATCGCTTGGCCTCACGTTTAACCGTATCCAATTCACACCTGACCTTATGCCATCGGACATTATCGGGTCCGAAATTCTTGATGAGAACCGCCACTTCAAGTTTGTGAAGGGTCCGTTGTTTTCCAACATCATTCTGGCTGACGAGATCAATCGTACTCCGCCAAAAACACAAAGCGCATTGCTCGAGGGTATGCAGGAAAGAAGAGTGACAGCAGCGGGTCATACCTACCAACTTCCTTCACCGTTTTTTGTTCTTGCCACTCAAAACCCGATTGAACAGGAAGGCACCTATCCCCTGCCCGAAGCACAGCTCGACCGCTTCATGTTCAATATCTGGGTGGACTATCCATCGTTTGATGAAGAGATGGAAATAGTGAAGAGCACTACCTCCAATGTGGAAGCTCAGGTAAATCCTGTAATCAGTGGACAGGAAATTTCTTTCTACCAGCAACTCATTCGCAAGATGCCGGTGGCTGATAACGTGGTGGAATACGCAGTGAAACTATCGAGCAAGACGCGCCCCAACGGAAATCACGCAACAGAAATGGTGAACAATTTCATCTCGTGGGGTGTGGGGCCGCGTGCTTCACAATACCTCATCATTGGTGCGAAATGCCATGCAGCGTTGAATGGAAAATACAGCCCGGACATTGAAGACGTACGCGCTGTAGCACTTCCCATCCTGCGTCACCGCCTAGTGCGCAACTACAAAGCCGAAGCGGAAGGTTATACCGTGGAGAAAATTGTGGAAGCGTTGATGTAGGGAGAGACGGATGACCGAAGACCAAGAGCCAGGTCTCAATTACGAATTTGGAGATTGGCTTTGTGCTCCTTAGAGACTTCGCGGCTTTGTGGCCTCACCTGTCTGCGGCCTCCCCAGAAGTTTTGCCGCAACAGTTTCAGGCAAAAAAATCGCATATGCAAAGATCATTGCGAGACCAAAATCCCAGAGGTTCATTACCACACAAATGAATAGGTGGAACAAAGCACCGACTATGAGGAAAGGTATTCTCCCACGCCCCAAAAAAACCACGACCGGGAAAAGCATCTGGTAAGCAAGAGCGAGATAATTCAGTGAACGCATCGCAAATTCATGTTGTAAAATTCCTGATTGCAAAACTGAATCGTGCGAAAAGCGATGGATGTGGAGTGAGTAATACATCGTGTCACCATCCAACCACATTGCGCCCGTTAGCTTGAAAAAAGAAGCCACCACATACACCATCAAAATTTGAATCACGCAACACCAGTACACCACATTGTTCAATGCAATGCGATATGGATTTTTGGAATTCGTTTTTGAAAACGCCAGATAAAAAGCAAGAAGAAGCACTAGTAAAAATCCTGAATTGAAAGCATTAAATGCTCCGTAGTACAAGATCAATCCCGTAGTCCAGGACACCAATCTTACAACAAACACAAACCTGAAATTGAGAATGCTGAGGAGCGAAGCAAGAATATGAATCCAGTAAAATATTTCAGCTCGTTGAGGAACGTAAACCAGTTGGAAGAAAAAATTATTTAGTACACCATCATCGTATCCACCACGCGCAACCACCGCATCCATTCCCCACAACATATCGCGAACTGGAAAAAGAAAAATCATATTCCCCACTAGCCATCCGTAAACAAAAATTTCCAACAGCCTTTGCGCCTTCGGATGTTGTGATTCTGAAATGAAATAGTGCGATATGCGTTCCGTCCACTTCATTCTTCAAGATGATAAACCGGAAATTCGAGGTGAGTGGTTTGGAAAGTATAGGCTTTGTCCAAGGCAGGTGTGAATCGGAAATTCAACCGCAGTTGAAGCGAGTCCGGTTGGCCATTCTCTTTTCGTTCAACAAGTCTTGAAACGAAGTGCAATGCCTGCAAATAATTTCCACTGGCCACTATGCGGTCGTATTGCACACTGTTGTTTGAAGAATATAGATTATTCACCACCTGCCAGGCTAAACCAGTGTTGATGTTTTGTTCGATGTATTCGATCCGCGAGTGATCTGCAAAACCATTTCCCTGTGATGCATCGTTCCAGTTTTGCCACAAACCATTTTCTGCTGCACGAAATTCCAGCTGAACATCATACTTAGGCACATCAGGTGCAAAGAGCGACCAGTTCTGGTGGAACACCGGCACAGCGTATTGTTCGCTGATGTGAGTAATGGAATCGTTTCGCGGTGATTTTGAAAAACTATAAATGCCCGTAAGCGTGAAATGCAGCAGTGCTCCTCCAAGAATGGCAACAATGAAAATGTGCAACATCTTCTTTTTCATCTCTCAAATTTTCTCACTGCGAATAAACAAACGGTGATGGTTTTTGCGAGAAGAAAAAGAGGAACGGGGAGCGCAAGTGATAATCCTTTTCTCCTTGGCGGCTTTGCCTGCCTTCCGGACAGGCAGGCGTTGCCTCTGTCCCGCATGGGCAGGAGACACTCCTAGAATACATTCGCAAAAAAAATCCGGCATGAGCGAAATAAAAGCCAACGATCCCAAACTGAAATCATGGGTGGATGTTCCCGCAGGCAGCGATTTCAGTATACAGAATCTTCCTTTCGGCATCTTTAGGACTGAGAGCCAGTTGCCACATGTGTGTTGTGCCATTGGAGAAAAACTTATTGACCTCAAGGCGCTGCATGTGATGGGCTATCTCGAAAATCTTCCTTTCGCACTGGAAGACACCGTAAGCGATTCGCTCAACCGAATCATGAGTTACGGTAAACAAAACACGCGCGACCTGCGCAACCGAGTGTCCAAACTTCTTCGCACAGATATGCCCGACCTTCGGGAAAAGGAACATCACGTCCGGCAGGTGCTATTCAATCAAAACGAAGTGCAGATGTTGCTTCCGCTCAAGGTGGGCGACTACACCGATTTTTATTCCAGCGAGGACCACGCACGAAATGTTGGAATGATGTTTCGCGATCCAGCAAAAGCACTTCTCCCCAATTGGAAACACATGCCTGTGGGTTATCATGGCAGAGCTTCGAGCATAGTGATTTCAGGCACCGAAATCATTCGCCCAAAAGGACAAATGAATGCCAGCGATGACACGCTCCCCACGTTTGGCCCTACAAAACAACTGGACTTCGAACTCGAAGTGGCGTTTGTGACTTTTGATGGAAAGCCACTTGGACAAAGCATCTCAACAGCCGAAGCGGACGATTTCATTTTCGGGATGGTGCTATTTAATGATTGGAGTGCGCGCGACATCCAGCGATGGGAGTATGTGCCGCTCGGTCCCTTTCTTGGAAAAAATTTCGGCAGTACAATTTCTCCGTGGGTCGTTACTTTGGATGCCCTGGAGCCTTTCCGCACGGAGGGCGCGAAACAAGATCCCGAAGTACTCCCCTACCTCAGGTACGAGGGTCAGAAAAATTTTGACATCAACCTTGAAGTCGGCATTAAACCAACTGGCGCTGAGGAGACAATTGTTGCGCGAAGCAATTACAAATACCTGTACTGGAACATGGCACAGCAACTGGCGCATCACACTGTTAATGGTTGCAACATCCGTTGTGGTGATATGATGGCAAGCGGAACTATCAGCGGCCCAACCGAGGGATCACGAGGTTCCATGCTGGAGATTGCATGGAAGGGAACGCAGCCTGTTGTGATGCAAGATGGAAGTACACGCACATTTATCAACGATGATGACCGGGTGACGATGCGTGGGTATGCGGAAAAAGATGGGGTGCGTGTAGGTTTCGGACAGTGCAGTGGTGAGGTGAGGGCGGCTCTTTGAAAGCAGGTTTTACTTCTTACCCCGCACTACCCATTCTTCATCAAACCGCGCTGCTACCTTCAAAATTCTTACAGTGCCTCTGCAACTCTACTTCATCTCGAACCGGATGTAATGCCTCACATCCTGCATTCTTTCAGAGGTTCTTTCGTGTGCGGTGGCACACTGTTCCCTTACATAGAGGCCCCACTCGTTAAAACTTAGCCTCTCGTTGGGCTGTACGGTTGATCGAATTCGTGTCATTTGAATAGTGTTTAGTCGAAGGAGAGACGAATTTCGTCTGGCTAAGTTGCCTTAGTCATCGCAACAGATTGAGGACGCGTAGGAGTTACTTGCTAACAAGCACAAACTATATGATGGCAGGCAAGGGCTGACATCTTGCAGCATGGTGAGGAATTAGTTCTGGCCCTTTACTTCTGCCAAACCTTCCTGATGAATGTCGCACTCGAGAATTCTTCCCCGTTAATTTGAATGTTACCTGCAATTCCTCCTAAATGTCCGAGAGTGTTGCAGTCGGAATCAATTAACTCCGAAGTCATGTCTGCACTACAGGTTCCCGGTTCAAACACGTAAACCGTTTTTCCCTGGAAAGTATATTCCTGAACACTTGCATTGTAGCAAGACGAAGTTTCATTATAGTCTTTTATTTTCTTTTCTACACATCTGGGTGTTCCGGAAGCAATGTCCAGCTTATCACAACCGGTAAATGATGAAACTACAATCGCCAATAAAATCGCCAGAGCTTTCAATTTTTTTATGTTTATAATATGTTGACTTCACCTATGCAGTTCAGCAAGTCGGACACTTGCCTATTGAACTTACGAATCCTGAAACACATTCTAAGGTCTTGCTGTTGTCTGAAATCTACTTCAGCCTGAACTCAACCCTCATTTCATAACGAAGCTTCATTTTCTGGAAATCCGGTGATGACGAGCTTTCGTCCATGCCCAGTGACTGGTTGGCCATCATATTGGAATTGCGTTCATTAGCGTAATAACCCTGGTAGCTATCTTCTATTTCCTGGATAAGCAAGGTCTTGCCCACTTCTTCCCCAATGCTTTTTGCCAGGTAATCGGCTTTGGTTTTGCTGGCCATCAGTGCCTTTGTTTTTACCTCTTTGCGCAATTGCTCAATGTCGCTGTGCGAAGTTTTGCTGATGTAGAAATTATCTATGGCATTGTCATTCAACCCCCCAACAATTACATCGAGTTTCTCAGGTGAGCTCACCTTTATAGAATAGGCTATAGAAGCCATAAAATCCGGTTCCTTTTTCCTTTTGTACCAGTAATAATCCCAACGCTCATTTCCTGTATAGCCGGCAATACTGATGTTGCTGTCCGCCACTCCTGCCGCTTTGCATTGCGTAAGAAAATCTGCTTTCACACTTTCCAGTTTTACCTTTTGATTTGCGGCATCCAGGTATTCCTTAAGGGTGAAGGTCATGTAAATTTCATTGGGAACAAATTCCATTTCCGCACTGCCGGTCACTTCAATTTTTTTGAGTGATTCCATTTCACTGCGATCGTTATCGCAGGAAATAAAAACTGGAGAAAGGCAAACAGTAAGTAGTTGGATGATTGTTTTAGTTTTCATTTTGTGATTTTATTTTGTTCGACACAATAACAAATCGATAGAAAAGAATTGGCAAAAAGCAAGCTGATGAATTTGAAATGGACAATTATGTTTGAAATAGGTTATTGATTGTAATCACGACTGATCCCTGCCATCTCCAAACTGCAAAACATTCGCGCTGATGCCTGACATGAATGCATTATTTACCGCCTTCAAAAGATGTAAAGAAAAAATACTTAGACCCATCTGGCTCTTTGAAAAGGAGAAAGGGATCGTCAATTACTATCCGGTGCTTCAATCTTCAGCTGTTTGACCTGCATTTGTGTACCGTTTTTTTTCATGAAGAAGGTTACGCGGTAAGTGCCGGTGGAAGTAGTGAGTTCGCCAATGCGGTATTGGCAGTCTAGTTTGGAAGTGCCTTCGTGACGGATCACAAATGATTTAGCCACATTGCGACTGAAAAAAGAAGCGAGCTGTTTTTTTGCTTCTTCGCGGGTGTAGATATTGTCTTGCCCTCCAATGCTCAACTCCACCTGATCCATACAAAGACTGGCAAGAGTGGCAGCATCACCGGCCTTCAATGCATTTGAAACTTTCTGGCTGAAGTCAGCTTGTGATAACACAGTGAGGGTGAGAAGCGATAAAAGGAAACTAAAGAGCGTCTTCATTTTTTTAATTTAAAACAACGGGTCGGTAGTGCAATGATGAAGCCACCTTACCTGTTGGTGTCCTGCAATATTATACCAATTCCCGGTTCCAAATCAAAGAATTTTTTGAGTGTTAGTGGTGCGTTTTGTGATGGAGCAGGCTGACAGAGTAACTGTTACAATCCACAAATTTCAGAGCAACTAATGCCGATGGAGCATTACCAAACAGCGGTCACCCACCAATCTGTTTTACTTCGCACCAGAATGCAAAAGCAAGGGAAGTACATGAAAATCCGCATAGTCAGTATTGGAAAAACGAAAGATGATGCTTTGCGCAATTGCATCCTTTCTTATGTGGCACGATTGGCTCATTACGCACCAACAGAATATGTAGAGTTGCCCGATTCGAAATTGAAATCGCTGTCAGATGTTGCATTGAAAAAAACAGAAGGCATGATGATTCTAGAAAACTTAAAGGCCGGAGAATTGCTGGTAGTGATGGACGAACGGGGTGAACAATTTACCTCGCTTGCATTTTCACAATGGCTACAGAAGAAGATGAATACCGGCAGGAAGTCAGCCTGTTTTGTAATAGGAGGTGCTTTTGGTTTCGCTCCCGAAGTGTACGCAAGGGCAGATGCTAAAATTTCTCTATCGCAATTTACCTTTCCCCATGATTTAGCCCGGCTCATTCTTTCAGAACAACTTTATCGCGCGTTTACCTTGCTGAAAGGAGAGCGCTACCACCACGACTAGTACCAGCAAACCATCCATTACCTTCGCTCGAGCATGCACATTAAATCGAATGTCTTTGGAAACATCCCAATCGAGATTTGGGAATATCCCGTCATGTTTATGATGCTGTTCGCTGTGTTTTTTGTGGCTGGACGAATTAAAGAAAAGGGCTTGCTCAGGCGTCCGGAATACAAATACTTTCTATGGGGACTTTGGGCTAAAATTATTGGCGGTATTGCCTTTGGAAGTATCTACATGTTCTACTATGAAGGATTAGGAGACACCACTGCCTATTACGATGGTGCGCTGGCATTCCGCAACCTCTTTCATGAAGATTTTTCCAATTTCACAACGGTGTACGCTGGCCCCGGTACGCTGGAAATGAAAAGCTATTTTACCGCGACCACAGGCGAACCTATTTGGTTCGTGTTCCATGAAGACAAAGCGCGTTTTGTTATCAAACTAGTGACACCACTTATGATAGTATGTGGTGGTAGTTATTTCCTTACCACTGTATTGATTTCCCTTCTTACCTACGGAAGCATCTGGCAATTGTACCTCATGTTTACATCCTACTTCCCTAGGTATTCCGGCAATCTTGCTATTGCGATTCTTTTCATGCCCTCAGTTATCTTTTGGGGATCGGGTATCATGAAAGATTCGTTTACAATGGCGGCAACCTGCTACTTCGTTGTCACCATGCACAAAATCATTACCTCCAGTGGTTCAAGATTTTTCAATCTTGTGAAATTATCTCTCTTCGCATTCGTGATAGTGTCCATTAAAGCATATATCCTTATTATTCTGGTTCCAGGGTCGCTGGTCTGGTTTTTTTATGATCGTATTCTCTCTATCCGAAACCAGTTGTTTCGTGTCATGGTTGTGCCTGTTATTTATCTAGTAATTTTTGGTGCCAGCTACCTGGTTTTGGGTGTGCTTGATAGTCAGTCTAGCGAATTCGGTATCGGAAAAGTTATTGAAACAGCTTCTGTGATCCAACGTGATTTGAAACAGGATTATTATGAAGGGAATAGTTTCGACATCGGCCATTTTGAACCCACTTTAGCGGGCGCTATATCAAAATTTCCTGTAGCGACATTTGCCGGGTTGTACCGTCCTCTGCTCTGGGAAAGCAAAAACATTGTGATGTTTATTTCGGGAATTGAAAACACGATTGTTATAGCAATTACTGTCCTCGTTATTGTTGGCACCAAGCCTAGAATACTATGGCGACTTATTTTCAACAATCCGGTTTTGCTTTACAGCCTTATTTTTTCTTTGCTCTTTGCATTTATGATAGGTCTCACCACTTCCAACTTCGGGGCGCTGGTCAGGTTCAGGATTCCGCTCATTCCACTTTATATGGGCACCATCATGATATTGTTCAGCAACATGCGGCAGGTAAAATGGAGAAGCAAGACGCGAAGCACCGCAATCGGAATTTGAGAAGTATTTCATTTGGCAGATCCATCCAAAAAAATGAAATCCGGAACCTTGGTGACATCGCTTGATTTTGAACTGGCCTGGGGAGTGCGTGATGTGTTGAGCGTGGAGGAGTACGGTGAAAATATTCACGGTGTACACACTGCACTTCCAATTTTACTTTCATTGTTTTCTCGACATGGTGTGCACGCAACTTTTGCTACCGTGGGTATGCTCTTCCTTAAAAACAAAAGCGAACTTCTTGCTCATCTCCCTACTGCTTTCCCTCACTATTCGCATTCACAACTTTCACCTTACCTCAAATACATTCCATCACTTCGCGATGCGCTGAATGATGTTCACCATTTCGCACCGCATCTTATTGATGAAATAAAAAAAACCAGTGGAATGGAAATAGGCAGTCACACATTCTCACATTATTACTGCATGGAAGATGGACAAAATCTGAAGGAATTTGCCGCTGATATCCAGGCAGCAATTGGAGTGGCCAAAACGAAGGCTATAGAATTGCGAAGCCTCGTATTTCCTCGCAACCAGTTTAATGCGGAGTACTTGGATGAATGCATCAAAGCTGGTCTAACAACCTACAGAGGTAACGAAAATTCGTGGCTGCATCCGGGCGATTATTCCGGTAACTCTAACTCACTAAGAAGACTTCTCAGATGGCTGGATGCTTATATCAATCTCTCCGGCCATCATTGCTACGAGTTGATGAAACAACCCTCTAGTAAAATGTGCAATGTTCCTGCAAGCAGGTTTCTCAGGCCATACCATCCTCGACTGAAATGGCTCGATGGTTTGAAACTGAAACGCATTACCTCAGCCATGACTTATGCAGCAAAAAATAAAAAGCTTTACCATCTATGGTGGCATCCGCACAATTTTGGAATTCACCAGGAGCAGAATTTTCTATTTCTCGAAAAAATTCTTATGCATTACGACCAATTGAAAAATGAATTCGATTTCAGGAGTTTGAACATGGGAGAAGTTTCATTAGAACTGAGAGAGCAATGAAAAAGGCTAAGGTGTTGTTGATTGGGCATGATGCGATCTCAACGCGCATTGTGTATCACAGCCTTTTATCGAACCACGATGTAGTCGCAGTGTTGCTGGAGAAAAGGGAATCAAGATTTATTTTTCTTCAACGAAGAATTAAGAAATCAGGATGGTGGAAAGCAATGGGACAGTTGTTGTTTCGTGTGCTGGCGGTAAACTTCCTCAACCTGGCGTCAAAGGGAAGAATCGCCTCCATCATTGAGCTACACCAATTCAATACTACGCCCATCGAAAAAAGTAAAATCAGAAATGTGAATTCAGTAAACGATGAGAACACCCGCAGTTTAATCCGGCACTTTTTACCGGAAGCGATTGTGGTACACGGTACTCGAATTATCCATTCCAAAACGCTTGAAGTATTGCCAGGAAAATTTCTGAATCTTCATGCAGGCATCACTCCGCAATACCGTGGCGTTCATGGCATGTATTGGGCGCTTGCCCAAGATGATCCCGAACATGCTGGTGTGACAGTACATGTTGTGGACAATGGAATTGACACTGGAAAAATTTTGTACCAGGAAAAAAATAGTGCTGCTTCAAATGATAACTTCTGCACTTACCCCTATCTGCAATTGGCAGCCGGTTTACCCCTGTTGCATCGGGCCATTGATGACTTGCAACATGGAAGATTTCGGAATGAACCACAAAAACAAAAGGGAAGACTTTGGCATCATCCAACCCTGTGGCAATACCTCAGAAACAGGATATGCCGAGGTGCGAAATAGCACACCACTGAGTGGCGTGTTGTAGAGCCCTCTACAAGCAATCAGAGATAGCCTTACTGCACTTTATTCGTGTAGGGAATGTTTTGCCGTGTGACAATAACAGCAACAAGAATCAATATGCACAGATGCACCGGTATGGTGTACCGCGCCTGTATCACAAACGGGATGTGGATGGCCCCCTGGTAAAGTGCAAGCATGAACATCCATAAAACTCCATCCTGTACTTTGAATTTTTTCCGGATAATGAAGAATGCGCTCAGCATCATTCCACCCAGAATGCAGGTGAATGTGATGAGGAACGGATAGACCACTTTCAATTGTCCGGCATGTGAGGTTTGTTGTGAAAGCTCTTCACTGTTGATACCTGTGAAATAAAAACGAAAGAAGCTGAAAACTCTTGTTGACAGATAGAACCACGGCTCTTCTTTAGCGTGGTGTTTTACCTCCTTCCATAATAGTTCCTCGCGCTTGTTGGTGAAACTGCTATTGTAAAGAGGGAATATGCCTGGATTTTTTTCACTGTGCATCGTTGCGAGATTCGTATGGTCCTTTTTTGAAAGCAACAATTGCAATTCTGAATGTATGCTGTACCACTCATGTTCGAATGCTGCCACATGCGTTGAATCGGTTGAGTGATGTTGCATCGGATTGGTTAAATCGTGCACAATGATGTTACCCCAGTAGTACGATTCGTGATAACCTGCGGGCAGCTTGAATGTCCAATATCCGATGTGCGCAACGCCCGCACCGCCTTCAATAGGAGTCGGCTTAAACACTCCGTGATTTGTGTAGTTCCAATAACTAAAAGGCAGAAGCGAAACAAAGAACACCGTAAAATGAAGTGCGAAATACTTCAGCAAGGGTTTCCGAAACAACAAAGAGTAAAATGTAATGAGCAGCGGAAACAAAAGAAATGCCGGACGAAATTGGAAAAGCATTGCTGCAATTAATCCAAGCAACAAGGCGTTTATGATGGAATGTTTTTTCACCACCAGAACGTACACATATAATATTGTGAGATAAATGCTCAGCAGTTCAGCGCTGATGTACCCGCTGTAGAACGGGAGTTGAATATTGAAAGCGGTGAGCAGCAGAAAAACATAATGTGCCTTTTTATTCTGAGGGCACAGAAACGTAAGGGTTTTGTAAGCAAGATGAAGTGATGCGAAGTAGAAGACAAGCTGGACGAGTTGGATGAAAAACAGCGAGTCGCTTATTCTTTTCAATGCCAGAAGGAAAAGAGGGTAACCGGGAGTTCGCAATGTTTCGGGATAGTAATCATCGAGGAAAAACCATGATGAAAATCTTCCGTGAACAAACCCTTCGGCCATCATCAAATAGCCTTGTGCATCGGGAAAAGTGGTTTGCGTGGCAGTCCAAAATGCAAACGTTGCGGTGATGATGTTCAACACAACAAGCAAAGGGGTAATGGCTTTATTCAGTTGAATTCTTCCCATTTCCCTTTTTTGAAATCACCTGAGGAAAAATACTTCTCAATGAAACAATACATCAGTATGAAAAAATAGCGGCTACCCATTTCCTTGATCTTTAATTTCGAGACTCCATGCTTGCGGTTGATCCAAGAGTTGGGAACAATGGCATAACTGTATCCGCGGATGATGGCTTTCAATGGCAGCTCAATGGTGAGGTTAAAATGTGGGGCGAGAATCGGCTTCAAACCATTAATCACTTCACGCTTGTACATTTTGAATGCGTTGGTGGTGTCATTGTAGCGGATGTTCATCACCAGGCGAATAATGCGGTTGGCACTCCGGTTAATGATTCGTTTTAGCAACGGATAGTCCACCACGTTGCCTCCCTTGCTCCACCGGGTTCCGAATACACAATCTACTTTTTTTTCCATCATCACCTGGTAAAACTTCACGAGGTCATCGGGCGAGTCGCTGTTGTCCGCCATCATGATGGCCACACAATCACCGGTAAATTTTTCAAGGCCCAAACGCACGGCATAGCCGTAGCCATGGTGTCCATCATTGGTCACGAATTTCAGCGTTGGAAATTGTTCAGCAAGATTTTCAATGACACGCATAGTATTGTCTTGCGAATTATCATTCACCACCAGCACTTCGTGTACTATTTGATGTTGCCCAAGAGCAGCGATGATGGCCGCAACAGTCGCTCCAATGGAGTCCTCTTCATTGTGGGCAGGTATGATTACACTGAGTTTCATTGTTTGCCGGTAGAAACAAAAAGCACCTCATCAAAATTCCCGAAGCCGTGCCTTATTCTTTTCATTTCTTCGAAACCATTGGCCTCAAGCAATTTCGTGATTTCATCAAACGAAAATTTGTTCCTGTACATATCATCGTTGTGATGTTCCAGTTGGATAAATCGGATGGTGTGTTGGTGCGAAAATGCTCCAGCGATGCAATGATATTCGTGTCCTTCAGTATCCATCTTAACCACATCTATTGGTGTCGTGATTTCAGCATGACGGATGAAATCCGACAGGGTGAGGGTCTTTACCATGTATTGGTTTATCACGAGGTTTTCCTTCTTCACTCCAAGCACATTTGCTTTTTTCTGAAGGTAACTGGAGTCCATGTTCAGTTCTTCGAATGAAGAAGTGTAGTCGAGAGCGTTCTCGAAAAACATCTTATGACCCGCAGCATCTGAAATACCAAAGTTGAAAAGTCGGATGTTTCTGTTCGGTTTGTACTTCGCTTCAAGCAATGCAAAAAGCGTTGGGTTCGGTTCTATGGCATAGAGGGTGCACGATGGATTCAGTGAAAGGAAGAAATCAATGCTTTGGCCGCGATTTGCACCTATGTCAATCACCACATTTATTTTCCCGATGGATTGGTAGAACGACTTCAGCTTTGGCTCAAAGAATATTTTCTCATTGAGGTCAATGAATTTCTTCACAAGCTTTACCCGGATACTGGCCGCCATGTTATGCTTTGCAAAAATGTTTTAGCATGTGTTCATGCATCTCATCAAGAGTTGATTCCAATGTGTGGTGATACTCCCAGTGCGGATAATGATTCCTGAATTTCGAGACATTGCTGATGTACCAGATGTGGTCCCCAATGCGGTGACTATCGGTGTAGCTGATATTCATTTTCCTTCCACTCATTCTCTCACACATTTCAATCGCTTCAAGGATCGAACAGTTGGAATGCCTGCCTCCGCCAGCATTGTAAACTTCACCATGCCTGGGATTGTTGTAGTAATGCCAGAACATGTTCACCAGGTCAAAACTGTGAATGTTGTCGCGCACCTGTTTGCCTTTGTAACCAAGAATGTGGTAGTGCTGTCCGGTGATTGCACACTTCATAAGGTAAGACAGGAAGCCATGCAGAGGGGCGCCAGCGTGGTGGGGACCAGTGAGGCATCCACCGCGAAAAACACCTGTTTTCATTCCGAAGTAACGGCCATATTCCTGCACCATCACATCAGCCGCCACTTTACTTGCCCCGAAAACAGAATGCAGGCTGTTGTCAATGCTCATGGTTTCATCAATGCCATTTTTGCTTGAGTGCTGTTCTGCAATTTCCCATCGTTTGTCAAGTTCGATCAGCGGAAGTTGGTTAGGCGTGTCGCCATAAACTTTGTTTGTACTCGTGAAAATGAAAACAGCCTCTTTACAATGTTGCCTTGTATGTTCGAGCATGTTTATTGTGCCCATGGCATTCACTGAAAAATCTGTGAGTGGTTCTAGGGCAGCCCAGTCGTGGCTCGGTTGTGCAGCAGCGTGAACAACAAGATGAATAGCGCTGCTATATTCCCTAAAAACTTTTTCGATACCTGCGAAGTCGCGTATGTCAAGATCGTAGGATTTGAAATTTGAAAACTTTTCTTCCAGCCTTTTTCTGTTCCCTTCAGTTGATGCTTCAGTACCGAAGAAATACGAACGCAGGTTGTTGTCAATGCCAATTACAAGATCAAACTTATCCGCGAAGAACTCCACGGATGCTCCACCAATGAGACCCGAAGAACCTGTGATGATCGCAATTTTCATTCGTGCAGATTTAAGCGAGAATATTCTTTAATGATGCCTCATTCATCTTCAACCAATGGAAAGTTTCCTGTAGAATTTCCATCAAAGTCTTCTGCGGACACCAGCCGGAAAGGGAGTATATCTTCGAACTGTCAGAGATGTAAATGGGAACATCGGCTGCGCGGTTTTCTGCAATCATGCCGATGCTGATTTTGTTTCCCGTTAGCTCCTGGCATATTGCGGTTAGCTCTTTCAGTGAAACGCTTACATCTCTTCCACCCCCCACATTAAATACCTGGTTGTTGAATTTACTTATGTCGTTCAGCTGCATGTGGACAAGGTGGCACAAATCATCAATGTGTAAAACATCGCGCACTTGTTTTCCCTCACCACCAAACCCGATGTAGTTCAATTCCTTTTTCCAGAAATGCCGGGCGAGCCACAACACGATCACTCCCTGATCCATTTTGCCCATCTGCCACGGTCCAGCCAACACTCCACAGCGATTGACCACACAAGGAAGCCCGTTGTACTCCGCATATTCTTTTATCATCAACTCTGCTGCAAGTTTGCTTGCACCATAAAACGACCGCGCACCTTCAAGCGGAAATCTTTCGCTGATTCCCTCTCGCGTTACACCCCCAAGAATTTGTTGTGATGATATTTCAAAACGCGATTCGCCTTCGGTGTATTGAATCTGGTTGAGCGATGCAACAGGATAAACCCGACTGGTCGAAAGAAAGATAAATTTAGCGTTGTGCTTTTGTGCGAAGTCGAGGCAATGGACTGCCCCAGCAAGATTAGTATTGATGACATACCGTGGCGAAGCATCAATGCCCGACAGAACAGAAGCTTCAGCAGAGGCTTCCACCAATGCAGTTATTTCACCGACACCATAAAAGTCTTCCTCATTGCGCACATCACCATGAATGAATTCGACACCTGCATCGTGCAGCCGTGATATGTTTAGTTCCGATCCTCTGCGCCTCAGGTTGTCGAAAGCAATGATGCGGTGTGCGGGACTGCGCTTCTTCAGGAAGAGAGCAAGGTTGGAACCTGCAAAGCCACAACCACCGGTAATTAGAATTGATTCAGCCATGAGTTGTATGATGGACAAAGAAATGAACATTGGCAGCAAGCAACGAACAATAAGCATTTAGCGATGAACAACATGCCATTGATGATATACAACAAGGAAAATTTCGGAATGAACAACAAATGCAAAAGAGAAGTCATTGGCGTCATCCATCCCTGTGGCATTATCTCAGAGACAGGTAAGCATAGCATCACGATTGTCGGGCAGAATTGAAACACCACCGGGAATTCCCCTGTAGTTACTTTACCGTTGCTCGTTGTTTCAGCAAACAACTGGAATACTTAAAAAAAATGACGACATTGAAGAATCACATTCAAACAATGAACCTGGCCATCCTCTTCCTTCTTCTTACTTCTTTCACATCCTTTAAAAAAACCGAGACCACCAGCTTCTTCGTAAATGGTGATTGCCCCATGTGCGAAGAACGTATTGAAGCGGCCTGTGATATTAAAGGCTCAGAATTCAAAGCAGGAATTTACTTTTACTGTTTGCTTGCAGACGGTAAACTGGTTGATACCAAACAGATGATACTAACCGGAAACTAAGAAACAGCATAAAATAAATTTGTGAATAAGACAGGATACTATATGGCGCTTTGCACCATTATTATTCTGTCATTTCGTTTCTACTCATCTCTCTACTATCCGCTTCTGAGCTCTGACGATGGAGTCAGCATTTTGATGCTGCACAACTTTGACATTCCAAAGGACCTTTATTACTGGGGGCAGGATCGTTATGGCTCACTGGTACCGTTGCTTGGCCAGCCCCTATTAAAGGTATTTGATTTACCTGCTCTTACTGCCGAATCCATTACTCACTATCTGTTGCTAATAGTTGGCTTCCTCGGATTTGCAACTTTGTTCAAATCAAACCTTACCAAAATCGTATTTGCCGTGGTTTGGTTTTTTCCGCCTATGCATATGATTGACTTATTGAGGAATAACCTTGGCCTTCAATATTGCCTTATAGGTGTTGTCGCATTTGCTTTGCATTATCTCTTTGCAAAAGGGGACAATCCTTCATTACGAAGAAAGCATTTGCTGCTCTTGACAGCTACGGGTTCTTCCATCCTGTCTATTTGGGTATCGGATCTTTCTATTGTTTCTGTACTGCTGTTGCTTGCTATTTTCATTCTGCTGAATTTCAAAAGGCGTTTGATCCCAACGGAATCGGTTTTCAGGAAGATGGAATTCTACTACATCATATTGGGCGCAATATTGACCGCCCTGTTTATATACTACGCAAAAAGCAATGCTGAGAAATCCATCGGGTACTCAGGCATCAACAATTTTGAAACAACTCTTGATTCCATTGGAATTTTCCTTAAAACAATCTGGAATTTTTTCAGCTTCCAATCTGATGAGCTCTTTACAAGCGTCTATGCTTACCTGATTCTCTTTCTTCTTTCCATGTTCTTTCTTAAAATTCCTTCGCTGAAACTGAGTCATTATAACAAAAATGGATTCTCTTTTTTGTCCTTGACAGCGTGTTTGTTTTTGCGGTAATCATGATTTCTGAATGGTCCTCCCTAAATGGTGTTCCCGAAGGTATTTTATTCCAGTCTATATTACCCTGTGGCTGGCATTCCTAATTTCATTCGAACATCTGCAACTGAACACCCGGCTGAAGAAATATTTTTTGACTCTGCTAGTCATCACCGTTTTTATTGGTGGAGTTGGTTCACTGTACCATCTGAAATATATAAGGCCACAAACCTTAACACCTCGCGCTGAGGTAGCTCGCCAGTTTGCTGGTTTGGGCAACATTGGAATTATTTCCGAATACTGGAATCATACATCAATTCTTGTGTCCTGCCTGATTTGATTAAAGCGACACCGCATGAATGGTCGGGCAGTGTGAGAAACAGAGCAGTTGCAGAGGAAGTTTTCAAACAGCAAGACATCTATGTGATTAAGGATTTGTGGCTGGATAATTTTCCCGACACCATGAAGCAATTCGGGAACACGTTGATAAAAGACGGAGAGGAGTTTCATCTTGGAGAGTCATGGATTTGTAAATACAGAAAAGCAAATTAATTCCGGGAACACGAGAGTTTAGGGATTGAAGAACTGTAAATGAAATGAATCAACCATGAAATTGCATAACAGCGGAAGGCATTAATTGGCTGAACATTTAAGTCATCAAATTTTTAAAATCATGGCTCAGCATAAACTCCAAACATGCATTGATGAGTGCAACAAATGCCTGTGCGAGCGAATGCGATAAACATGCACACATGGACTGCAAGCAGTGTGCTGAACAATGCCGGAGATGCCCTGAGAAATGCAGAGTAATGAGCATAGTGAAATCCTGATGCCGGCAAAATCGCACCAATGTCCTGTACCATCACTTACTTCAGTCAAGCAAGCATAGCATACACATTGTTGGGAAGAATTGGAACACCACTGGGAACTCCCCTGTCGTTACTTTGCCGCTGCTGGTTTTTGAACAAACAACTGGAACACTTAAAAAAAATAACGACATTGAAGAACCACATTCAAATAAGGAACCTGGCCATCCTCTTCCTTCTTCTTACTTCTTTCACATTCCCTAAAAAAACCGAGACCACCAGTTTCTTCGTAAATGCAGATTGCCCCATGTGCGAAGAACGTATCGAAGCGGCCTGTGATATTAAAGGCGTAGTGAACGCGGATTACAATCTTGATTCGTACACATTGACTGTCTCTTACAAGCCTGCAAAAATTTCGATTGAGCAAATACACGCGGCTATTGCAGGTGCCGGTTATGATACATCAATGGCCAAAGCAACCGAGGATAACTACAACCAACTTCCAGGTTGCTGCCAATACGACCGCAGCCGAACATCGAAACAATGATTCAACAAATGATAAAATCAACAATTAAAAAACAAAATACAATGAAAAAAGTTTACACGTTTCTAACTGCAATAGCAATGGTAGCCTTTGCAAACGCTCAAGATGTTGCAATGGATTTCACGCAGGATGATTGCAACGGAAATCCACACCACCTCTTTGAGACACTCGACATGGGCAATGTGGTGATTATCGAATTCTTTATGACCAACTGTACTCCGTGCATCACTGCCGGAACCCAGTTGAAGCCTCACGTAGAGGAATTGCAACTTGCATACCCCGGCAAAGTTGAATGGTACCATTTCGGCTTCACCGCGAGTTATCCGTGCCAGGTGGTGATGGAATGGGTTGAGGAAAATGGTTTCCCGTCAGTGCCATTTACCGATGGCTCCGCACAAGTGGCTTACTACGGTGGGTTCGGAATGCCAACTATTGTGGTTGTAGGCGGACCTGACCATGAAGTATTGTTTGTGGAAGTAGGTTATTCCAGTGGTGATGACGATGAAATTCATGACATCATTGTGGATTTTCTGGGCCCCGTTAATGTGCTGGAGCAGGTTGAGAACGACATGATGATGAATGCATTTTTTAATTCAGCCACGTCAACCATCAACCTTGAACTGAACAACACCGATGCACGCGAAATGCAGGTTGAAATTTTTTCACTTACCGGCCAAGAAGTTTTGGCAGCACAAACATTCACTTCAACAAAAATCGAATTGAATGCTGCTGAAATTTCTAATGGCATGTACATCGTGAAAGCAACAGTGAATGGCGAAAGTGTTTCACAACAAATCAATATCAACCGATAATATGAAATAACCCCTAAGGCGGTCGCAGACCTCTTAGGGGTTCATCTCAGATCAAAGAACTTGAAACGAACTTTTGCAGCGACATTTATTCTTTGTGCACAATATGCTTTTGCGCAAAACCCGCTGTTCATTCCTGAACTGCTCGAAGGCCCATCTTTCGACTTACAAATTCAAACAGGCACTACACAGTTCTTCCCGGGAATCAACACTCCCACTTTCGGAATCAACGGCAATGTGCTTTCGCCCACTCTTGTGTTTAATAAAGGAGAAACGGTGACGCTCAACGTCACCAACAACCTGACATCAAGCACCACCATGCACTGGCATGGATTGCATGTGGCTGCAATGAATGACGGTGGCCCACATCAAATTATTGAGGAGGAAGCCACATGGTCGCCACAGTTTGAGGTGATGAACAATGCTGGTACGTTTTGGTATCATCCACATGGTGAGGGAAAAACAGATTTACATGTTTCGAAAGGACTTGCCGGCATGATCATCGTTCGCGATGATGTGGAAGCCGCACTAGAGTTACCACGCACGTATGGTGTGGATGATTTTCCGATTATCGTGCAGACGAAAAGTTTTGATGTACTTAATCAAGTACAAATTGCAACACAAGCCGACACTACTGTTATGGTGAATGCAATTGTCAATCCTTACCTCGATGTACCGGCACAAGTTGTTCGCTTTCGACTACTCGATGGTTCATCCGAGAGAAGTTATCTCATTGGTTTTTCCAACAACATGAACTTTTTCCAAATCGCAACTGATGGTGGTTTGCTTGAAGAACCTTTTGAAACCAATCGCCTGCGATTGTCTCCCGGTGAACGTGCTGAAATTCTAGTTGACCTTGCAGCATTGCAAGGCGAAACCATTTACATGATGAGTTACTCCTCAGAATTTCCCGATGGAATTATTGGTGCAGAAACTGTGGGCATGCTTGCCGAACCCGAAGGTTATAGCGACAATCCACTGAACGGACTCGACTTCGAATTGCTACAACTGAACGTGGCGGAACCAACGGCAAATCCTGTCACAACGGTTCCGACTTCACTCGCCACCATCACACCAATCAGTATTGATGACATTGATGTGGAACGCACCATCACTTTTGCTCCGCTCGAAATGGGACCCGACAATATGGTGGAAGGCCCATTCGGAATGAACGGTGTGCAGTTCAACATGGAAGTGATAAACGAAACGGTGCAACTCGATGACATTGAACTTTGGACTTTGACCAACCAGACACAGGTTGCTCACCCGTTTCATATTCATGATATACAATTTCTTGTAGTGGATTTTAATGGCGACAATCCACCAGCTGACCAAAGCGGATGGAAAGATGTGGTGCTTGTTATGCCGATGCAATCTGTTTCATTCATCACGAAGTTTGAAGACTTCGCTGACCCAGTGACACCTTATATGTATCACTGCCATTTGCTCCACCATGAAGATGAAGGCATGATGGGTTCGTTTCTTGTCGTTGACCCAAATTCAGTGGTGGAAGTGGATGAGGATTCAGGAATTCTGTGTTATCCGAATCCCGCTAATTCCGAAACTACCATTCAACTCGAGCAGTCCATAGGAAAAAATTCTGCTGTCAGAGTTTTTGATGTCATTGGAAAATCAGTTGAAGTGCAATATGAAATTCAAGAGAACAGAATCATTCTTCACACAGAAAAACTTTCACCCGGTTTATACAACGTTATGCTGGATGACAAAACAATAACTCAATTTATCAAAAAGTAAAATAAAAATCCAATTTCAAAAATGAAATCAACTTTTACAAAATCAATTGCCCTGACGATGGCCTTTGTTGCCATCATCAGTTTTCGTTCATCGCTTCATGCACAATGCAATGCAGGTGAAATTGAAGTGAGCATGGAAGTGCACACCGACAACTGGGGTTATGAATGCTACTGGGAGATCACTCCGAACGGCAACGCTTGTGGTAATGGAACAATTGCCAGCGGTGGCAACACTGCGCAAATGGACTGTGCCGCAGGCGGTGACCAAAATGCAACTACATCGCAGGGATATGGCGATAACGCTGACATTGTGGAGGGTGAATGGTGCCTCAATATTGGTGAGACTTACACGCTGCATTTCGTGGATGACTATGGCGATGGCGGTACACTGTTTCATATACTGATCGGTGGCCTCGAGTTGTTTGCATTCCAGGGAAGCGGTAATGGAAACACATGGGACTTTACCGTTACCGAACCACTTGCTTACAACGCATGGTTGTGGCGCCCCATTATTTATGGCTACCTCTATTCCGATGAATATAAAATTGTGAGTGCAGAGTTGATCAACTTTGGGTCGGCAAATCTTTTTGCCATTGAAGCATCGTATAGTTTCGATGGCGGCCCTGAGGTGACAGAAGTGTTCACTGGCTTCGACATTGCTCCCAACGAGCGCCACATCATTTCATTTACCGAGCCTTGGGAAGAAACCGTTTTGGGTGAGTATGACCTTGTAATAACAATAGGTACCCTGAATGGAACTACGGATGAGGACCTTTCCAATAATACCCTCACAGAAGAAATAGTGCTGGGTGCTCCGATACCTGATCTTGTTTACAACAACATCAACGGAACGATGATCCCTGAACTCAGTACCATTGGCGACATTAACGAAGATGTTGAGAAACCAACTGACCTTGACTTTCATCCAACGCTCACACGAAATGAATTGTGGGTTATCAATCGCGGAACAGAAAACAGCGGTGGCAGCACCGTTATTTTCCACAATGCCGGAATGGGAAATCAGACAGAAGAATATGAAGAAGATGGAAACGGATGGCACTTCATGTCACTTCCATCAGCAATGGCTTTCGGGCGAAATGAAAACTGGTCATCATCGCCAAGTGTTACAGACGCAAATCATAGCGGTGGTTATTTCACCGGCCCCACTTTATGGAGCAGCGACCCTGATATTTATGCTGAACCCAGTGGCGGAAACGGAAGCCACCTCGACATGATTCACCAATCGCCTAACTCCATGGGAATATGCAATGCAGGCGACAATCGTTTCTACCTATACGATGGATACCACGACAGGATTTACTGGTACGATTTCGTGACCGACCATGGTCCCGGTAACGATGACCACAGCGATGGCCGCGTGCGCGAATTTGAAGAGCCTGTGCTCAACAATTTCAATACTACCGTTCCTAACCACATGATATTGGATGAAAACACAGGCTGGTTGTATGTGTGTGATAATGGCGGTGCAACCCCACGCGTCATTCGCCTGAACACAAACACAGCAGTTGAAACTGGCGAGTTTAATCCGTTATCAGAAGAAGTGCTGGCTGAAACCACAACTTACTCTGCAGATTGGGAAGAATTTATCACCGCTGGAATTGAGCGTCCTTGTGGAATTGAAATCAACGGAACGAAACTTCTGGTTGGCGACTATGCAACTGGCATTATTCACATCTATGAAATTGCTGGCGGCACACCCATCTGGTTAGGCCAAATTGAAACCGGCAGCGATGGCCTCGCAGGAATAAAAGTGGGACCTGATGGAAAAATCTGGTACGTGAATTATCTCGACAACACCCTAGTGCGCATTGAAGACACCTCTGTGAGTGTGGATGAAATGTCACTGGAGGCGCGTATGGATGTGTATCCGAACCCCGCGAATGATGAAGTATCTGTGATGTTCAGCCCACGCAATGGAGAAAACAATTTTCTAATTGTAACCAACGCACTTGGACAAGAAGTCATGAATCAACAAATCAATTCTACTTCTCTGCGCCTCAATGTTTCTTCGCTGGACAATGGAGTGTACAACGTGGTGATTGAAGAAAACGGAATTACCGTTGCACGAGAGCAAGTAGTAATTCAGAGGTAAGAAACGTTGGGAAGAACCCCGGGTCCCGATAGCTATCGGGATTCGGAGTTTTGCCAAAATTTACAGGCTACTAAAAACTCAATCATCATCTCTCCATAATTGCGTTATGAAGAAACTCGGAATCATCTACGAACATCCTGAATGGCACGAACCACTTTTTTCTGCATTGGAAAAAGCAGGAATTGCTTTTTCAAAAATTGATTTGAAGAATGGCGCATTCCACGAAGGGAAACTTCCGTGGGCCGATGTGTACTACAACCTGGTGAGTCCGAGTGCATACCTGCGCGGTCATCAGCGCGCCATTCCATACGCCATGTCATTGTGCCGAAATCTTGAAGTGGCAGGCAAGCGCGTCATCAATGGTTCGCAATCCATGTCGTTTGAATTCAGCAAGAGTGCGCAGGCTGCACTCATGCGGAGAATAGGAGTTGACCATCCACAGAGTTACACCTTTAATACTGTGGAGGCACTCAAACCATTTGCACGCGAACTGAAATTCCCCATGCTATTGAAACCTGACCAGGGCGGGAGCGGTGCGCGCATGTATCAGGTTAATGCGTTTGAAGAAATTGAATCGCTGTTCGCGCTAAACGAATCGCTTTGGCTGCCTGATTATGTTTTCCTTCTTCAAGAGAAATTAGAGTATGACCCCGCGTTTGGAATTGTGCGGGTAGAATTTGTAGGAGGAAAATACCTCTATGCCATGCGCGTGGTTTCTCACGGTGCTTTCAATCTCTGTCCTTCGGTAGTGTGCAATCCTGAAGATGGCGAAGGCCATTGTGAAATTCCCGAATCGAAACCTACAGCCAAGCCTGAGTTTTATCCTTATCCAGAAATCACTCAAGAGATTATTGAACAGGGAAGGAGAATCATGGAAACGGCAGGACATACTATAGGCAGCGTGGAGTTTCTATTCAGCAACGATGGCCGCACCGTGTTTTACGATATCAACTCGAACAGCAATTTGCGGGAACCCATTGCACGTCATTTCAGAATTGAACCGTTCGACCATGTCGCGAATTTTCTGAAAGCACAATTGAATTAGGTGAGTGCAAAAAATTATATAGCAGTTGTAGCTTGCTTATTTATGTTGACGTACTCATGCAAACACGAACCTGATTTTGTTGAAGTAGTTATTCCCCCACCCCCAGTTTACACAGGCCCATGCAATCCCGACACTGTGTATTTCGAAAACCATATTTCGCCCATACTCGCTACACGATGCGGCTTGAGCTCTTGCCACGATGATGAAACACAGCAGAGCGACATCATCATGATGGATTATGCCACGCTGATGAATTCGGGAATCGTAATTCCCGGTGATTCGCTCGGCAGCCTGATGTACCAAATGATAAACGGATTGGGTTCGGCTGACATGCCACCCGATGGTGAAATGACTTTGACACAAAACCAGAAAAACCAAATCGCAAGATGGATTGCGCAGGGAGCAATAAATAATGTGTGTGATGAAGCGTGCGATACCACAAATGTTTCCTACGCAGAAGACATATTGCCCATCATTGAAGACCGTTGCCAGTGGTGCCACGGTGAGGGGCCGAATGTGGCCGGAGATTTTTTATTGGTGGGATACAGCCACATCAGCAATGCGGCATTGAATGGTGTTATCATGAATGCAATTCTTGGAGAAAACGGATATGAATCCATGCCATCAGTAGGCCCACCGCTAAGCAATTGCCAGATACATTTGATACAGGAATGGATTGAAGATGGCGCACCGAATAATTAGGAATAACTTTGAAAAAAGAAACGATATGAAAAATTCAAATACAATTTTCGGCACCATGCTTCTTGCTGTTTTGTTGTCAGGAAGTATTTCTGCCCAACTCACCATCAACACTCCCGAAATTGTTGCCGCGCAAGACCCGTGGGGAAATGTGCGGCCCCGTCTTGCATTGGATTCTGATAATAATCCGATTGTAATCTGGACTCATACGGATAGCATGGCCGTGTTCCTTTCAAAGTATGATGGAACAATTTTCTCATCTCCCATGCGGATAAATCCTTTGGACATTCATGCCATCACTTACGACTGGGGCGGACCGGATGTAGCCAGCATTGGCAGTAAAGTTTATGTGCTCTACCAAAGTCATGGCGATGCTATGTATGGCCCGGTGTATTTGCACAACAGCACGGACAATGGTGATTCATGGAGTGATACCCTGCGGGTTGATTCACCAGCCCTTAATGAAAATTCGTGGCTACCGGCATTGGGCATTGGCCAGGAAGGGGGCGGGCCTATCGTAGCCTATATGAAAATGCAAAATGAAGCGGGGCATGAATGGTATATGACACGCAGTACAGATGGAAATTCTTTCACAGAAGAAATGATAGTAAGTGGAGGTGCCAACGGCCCCGTGTGTGATTGTTGTCCTGCAACTATTACGACTACACCTTACCTCGAAGCAATAGTTTTCCGGAACAACGATGACAACCTGCGCGACATACATGCTGCATATAACTATAGTGCTTTGGAAAGTGGACCCATACCCGTTGATGTGGATACCGTTGAATGGGTGATAGGTGCATGCCCGGCTTCAGGTCCATCAGCTTTTTGGCAAGGAGGCAATCTCATAACAACATGGCGCACCTTATATGATGGCCACGTTCGGATTTTTACAAGCAGTTATGATATTCAGAACGATGAACTCACGACCAAACAACTATACCCGCAAGAGGGTTCCATGCAACAGAATTATCCGATAGTTGCGGGCATGGGAAATATCATGGCTGTGGTTTGGGAGCAGACGACAAGCGGCCAGCGCGATATTTATTTCACATACTCCACAACTGGTTTCGATGAGTTGGGTACTGAAATCATCAACCTTACTGAAAACATGGATGGCAACCAGTTGCGCCCGCACATGGTGTACGATGGCTACAAATTTCACATTGTGTTTACGGACAATGGTGGTGACGCAGTGCAATACCTCACCGTAGACTTGCCATTGGGCGTAAATGAAAATGAACTTAGTGAAATGGAAATTTCACTGGCGCCAAATCCTTCAAGCACTTTGTTGGAAATTCAAATAGCCGAAGCCCGTGATGGAAGGAAATACACAGTCGAAGTGACGGATGCCAACGGAAAACTTTTGCGCAAAGCCAGTTTTAACCACAATGGTTCGCTTCAGGTGGATGTTCGCGATTTGCCCAATGGCGTTTACCATCTTTCCATAAGCGAAGGTGGTATTGCATTGACTGCAAAACAGTTTGTAGTGCAACACTGAAATTTATCGAACAGCAATTTCAAACAACAATTTTAAGCCCATGAAAAAAATCATACCTCATTTCATTCTTCTACTGACTCTATCATTTCAGATTTCTGCACAAATCATAAGCGACCCGCAAGTAGTCGCTTTGCAAGACCCGTGGGGAAACGCGCGTCCGCGAATTGCGCTCAATGCCGATGGCAATCCGGTCGTGATTTGGACCAATGTTGACACACAAAACATTTATTGTTCTGTAAAATCGGGCGATGATTTCAGCACACCACTACAACTCAATCCTGATGGAGTACTGTCTGCCGCAATGGACTGGCAAGGCCCGGACATCGCTTCTTCAGGAAACCACATCGCTGTGGTTTTCAAACAAACTCCGGAAATGGAAGGACACATTTATTTGGTTCGTTCGGAAGATGGAGGCATGTCGTGGGGCGACACCATTCGTGTGGCAACTACCGGCACAATCATGCTGCGTTTTCCGGCTTTAGCCATGGACAATGAAGGCAATCCTTATGTACTGCTCATGCAATTGTATGACATGGGCGCAAGCGGAAGCGAGTGGGCCGTAGTGCGTTCCGAAGATGAGGGGCAAACATTTCTTCCTGCAGTTTCTGCAAGCAATCTTAGTGGTGTTTATGTATGCGATTGTTGTCCGGGAGTCATAACTGTAAATGGCGATGATGTGGCAGTGGTGTATCGTAACAACGATGAAAACGTGCGCGATATGCGGGCTACTATCTCCACCAATGGTGCTCAAACTTTTTCCATCACAGCAGACATGGACGATGTGGACTGGATGATTAACGCTTGCCCTTCAAGCGGTCCTTCAGCATACATCGCTAATGAAATTCTTCACAGCACCTGGATGAGCCAGGGAACAGGAGATAGCCGCGTCTATTATTCATCGTACAACATTGGAACAGGAGATATGGTTCAAAGCGTTGAAATTTCTCCTGCGCTAAGTTCTGTTGTACAGAACCATCCATCAATTGCCGGCAACGAAAGTTCGGCAGCGGTAGTGTGGCAGGAATCGCAAAGCGCACAGACCAATATCCGTTTTGCATACAGTGCTTCACCCGGAATTTTTTTAGCTGATGATATTGAAAACCTTACTTCCAACCAAGATGGAAACCAGTTGCGTCCGCACATGGTTTATTCCAATGGGGTGTACCACATTGTGTACACCGACAATGGAAGTAATGCTGTGCAATACCTGACTGTTTCAGGTTTTGTGAGGATAGAGGAAAACTCTTTTGAAAATAATTTCTCCATCTTTCCAAATCCTGCAAGCGATGTTCTGAATATGCAATTCAATTCAACTCACGGCATTCGCCAAATTGAAATCACCGATGAAGCCGGAAGAGTCTGTTTGAGCAAAAGTGTTTCATCAAATGAGAATAATTTGAGTTTGGATTTATCTTCCCTTGCAAAAGGAAATTATACCGTGAGGACAAGTATGAATGGAAAAATTGTAAGCAGCCAATCTTTCATCAAACAACATTAGATGAGCAACAAACACG
>JAWXCI010000085.1:0-11348 GCA_034408895.1 Flavobacteriales bacterium | reverse complement strand
TTGCATCACTGTGTTGACTTACATCTATACTGCCTATGACAATTGTGGGAATACAGACGCTTGCAGCACAACGGTAACTATCACGGATTATACTGATCCAATAGTTACAGCTCCGGCTGACGATGAATTCTCTTGCGATGAGCCAGTGATTTACGGAATGGCAACTGCTACAGACAACTGTGACGAAGTGGTTGATATCACATTTAGCGATTCAATCATTCCTAGCGATTGTCCTCAGGAGTATGTAATTGTTCGTACATGGTACGGTACTGATAACTGCGGAAACGTGGGTAGTGATACTAACACATACACTATTTACGACAATGAGGCACCGGTTCTGGTAAATTGTCCTGACGACCTCGAACTGGATTGCGAGGACGAGATTCCGGCACCAGCCGTTTGTGTTGCTACAGACAATTGCGATCCAGATGTTGTAGTTACCTACTCTGAACAGTGCTACGGTGAATGTCCGATTCCTGGTCAGGAAGAGGATAGCACCAACTGCGATCTGCTTACTCCGGCATTCCCTGCAGTGGAGTCCGATTGCAACTATCCTGTAAACTGGGCAATGGTTCTGTTCAACGTACCAACTGCTTACAAGTACTGGCAGATTGATCCAAGTGCACCGGGCCAGTTTGTTGACAACGGTGACGGCACTGCTACCATTACAGCAAGCATGTTCAACGTGACCAACCCTAATGGCGGTTTCTTTGTGAGTGTATTGCTTGAGAACGGTATGGATTGGCCAACATTTGATTCTCAGCCTTATTACACCAATTACAAGTCAGATTGCGTGGATGTGGGTACGAACTATCTTGACTGGTTGTACTACTACATGAGCAGTTCTTCAACCCTAACCGGTTGGGGCGACTACGAAGGTTCGTTCATCAACTTGGCGCATGCTCCATCTAACCTGGCATTTGCATACCAGATTGGCTTGGGTGCCAACAACTTTAATGAGAACTATGGTTCCGGTGGTTGGTTCACGCATGATGGTGTTCTTGTGGATGATTCAAATGAACTTGAGTTGGACGTAGATGGTGCAGGTGACATTGCATTCGAACACAATTGCTGCAACGATTACACTCTAGTTCGTACTTGGTGTGCTGAGGATTGTGCTCATAACATGGATTGTTGCACTCAAGTTATTGTAGTGGGCAACGGTGGTACTGCTAATCCTCCGGTTGTTGATCCAGGCGTTGAGAATCCAGGTATCGAGAAGCCAATTGATGGCAACTTCGAAATCATGGGTGTTAGCCCGAACCCAGCTAAGGATCAAACTACAATCGAGTTTACTGCTGTTGTGAACAACACACTCACTATGGATGTGTACGACATGGCGGGACGCAAGATTGCGCAACTCTATCACGGTAAGGTTGAAGCAGGCCAGACTTACAGGGTTAGCTTTGATACCAACTCCCTCGAAGATGGATTGTACAACATTCGCTTGTTCTCACTGAACGATGCAAGAGTGAAACGCCTGATCATCGCCCGCTAAACCGGGAGACGATTAAGCCGAATAGTCTTAAAAGCCCCTGCGAAAAAATTTCGCAGGGGCTTTTTGTTTAATTTATCAGGAGATCCAGATATTTTGTGTGACATATAGTTGGCTAAGTTGGATATGTCTACTGTGCGATAATGATTGACTCGCTGCTGAAGAATGAAACCTTCGGACTTGCTCAACGCGATATTCAACTTAACTCCCGACTATCCAGGAGAAAATGCTAATTATTGAAATCAATTCGGGATTTTTGGAACGTGCTACTTATTGCCAGTGCTCGTCTTCCTAGCCGTGTTGTGGAGGAACTGCGCGAGGCCTACTCCCTTTCAAAATTCGGATAAACCATTTTCATCTACAATTCAAAATGAAATTGCATCAGTTCATTAATGATTCACTCTGGTTCGCTCGGTCTCCGTTTTCTGCGATACTGGTAAACGATTAGAGTAAAGATTCCCGCCATGCCGAAAATTCCCAGTGTTCCCCATAACCACGAAACTGAATCTTTCAATACTACCAGAAATACTATGGCGACCAGCAGAACGGTGGCAACTTCATTAAGCAGTCGCAACTTGATGGATGAATACCCGCGGGGGTTATCTTTTAGTTGAGTGAAAATTTTCTGACCGTAAAGTTGATAGATGATGAGCAGAACAACAAGAAACAATTTCATATACATCCACGGCTGGTTGAGGTATTCAGGCAGTTTGATAAGCAGCCACGGCCCCGCAATCAACGTGAGAATACACGAAGGCCAAGTGATGAAATACCATAGCCTGCGCTCCATTATTTTGTATTGGTCAATAAGTATGGAACGGGCTGGCTCTGTTTTTCTTCCGGCTTCTGCATGATAAACAAACAGCCGGAACATGTAAAACAACCCGGCAAACCAGGTGACGATGAAAATGATGTGTAATGCTCTGATGATGTCGAGTGTCATGTGTGTCTGATTATTCTAGTTTGTAATGGTGCTCAGTTGTAATAAAAATCACTTGCTGTTCGAGTGTAGAGATGCAGAACCCACCCAAGCCTTATTCCCACCAGTAAATCAAACCTTCTTTCATGGTCGGTGGTCATAGTATCAAAATTCAAATCGCGCCTTCCTTTTGTAAAAGCTTCATACGCTTCTACGCCCACAAAGAAATTAGCTAGTTTGTTGTTGGCCATGTGGAAATACCCTGCAAATTGGTACAACGAAAGTCCATCAGTCAGCCTGTCGTATCCCTGCAAATAGTCGCCTTCCAGTTGTGCGACTTCATTCTCTTGGTGTTCAATCCGGATTTTATGTTGAAGCATTCCCACACCACCCATCAACAACAAACCACTGTTGCGATTGGGGCCGATAAAATCGAGAATTTTTCCGCCATTCAGAGTCATAGCAAATCCTCTTTCTTGTAAGGAGATGATGGCAACTTGTCCCTGGTTGTCGAGGATTTCCCCGTTTTCCGTGTACAGATTTTGAAGAAGTCCCGGCTCGTTTACTTTATTGCCGAAGAAGTAAGTGCCCTGCACTCCGTAGTACCAGTTCTTTTTTGTTTTGATGTGAAAAGCGCATCCTACATTCAGGTTACTTGAAAAGCGGTTAGCCAAATCTCCTCCCGGTGTCTGGTAAGCAAAACTGATGGAGACATGAGGGTCGAACAATGCACTGTCGCGAACCTGGAATTGCGCGAATGAACAAGATGAAATTAAGATTGCGAGAAGTGTAAGACCAAAAATTCTCATTGGGAGCGAAAGTAAGTTTTTAGACCCAAGCACTAGAAAGGTTAGAACCCTTGTATGGCAAGGTAAATTCGGCACCTGAAAGAAAACAGCATGGAAAAAATCCACATGGTGGACTTGCACACGCAATACATCAACATTAAAAATGAAATTGACCAAGCCATTCTTGATGTGGTGCAATCAACTGCATACATCAACGGACCTGAAGTAAAACTCTTCCAGGAAGAACTGGAAGAATACCTGAGGGTGAAGCACGTCATTCCATGTGCAAATGGAACCGATGCATTGCAAATTGCCATGATGGCGCTGAATCTTCAACCGGGAGATGAAGTCATTACTGCATCGTTCACTTATGTGGCCACTGCTGAAGTGATTTCATTACTGAAACTGAAACCTGTTTTAGTAGAAGTGGATGAACAGACTTTCAATATTCTTCCCTCAGCAATTGAAAAGGCCATCACGCCAAAAACGAAAGCAATTGTTCCTGTTCATCTTTTTGGACAATGTGCCGACATGGAACCGATTCTCGCCATTGCCAGAAAACACAATCTCTATGTGATTGAAGATGCCGCTCAAGCCATTGGTGCGAAATATACTTTTTCGGATGGTCGTGTGGAAACCGCGGGAAGTATGGGACACATTGGGGCAACAAGTTTTTTTCCTTCCAAGAATCTGGGTTGTTACGGTGATGGTGGTGCTATCTTCACCAATGATGATGAACTTGCCATATCAATGCGCATGATTGCCAATCACGGGCAAACTGTTCGTTACTATCATGATTCAATTGGAGTGAATTCAAGACTTGATTCAATCCAGGCTGCTGTGCTAAGAATAAAACTTCGCCATCTCGATGAGTACAGCGCAGCTAGAAACAGTGCGGCTGACTTTTACGACAATGCATTTGCTCCAGTCAAACAATTGACTACTCCATTTCGTGCGAAAAACAGCACGCATGTTTTTCATCAATACACATTGAAGACGGATGGTATTGACCGATTCAAGTTGCAGGAATTTCTTGCAACGAAGAATATTCCGGCCATGGTTTACTATCCGGTTCCGCTGCACATGCAGAAGGCTTACATAGATGTGCGTTACAAGGAAGGAGATTTTCCTGTGACAGAAGATTTGTGCAGGCGGGTGATTTCACTCCCGATGCACTCGGAGTTGAGTGAAGAGCAGATGGAGTTTGTTGCAACAGAGGTGAAGCAATTCTTGGTGTAAGCTTTATAGGTTGTAAAGTCTATAGAGTTTGTGTAGCCACAGATTCCATCCAAGCCTGCACCATCTTCAACTGTCCATATCCAAATTTTCCTCCCAACTTATTGAATACATGCCCCGAAGTTCCATCAGGAAATTCGTCAAATGTTTTTCGGATAAGGTTTAGTGATTCTTCGTCCATGACCTTTAGGATGTCTATTTCACCGGAGGCAATGAACCGAGCAAAGTGACCTTCAATGGTTCCTACTGACAATGTGCGTTTCTCTGCAATCTCTTTTATGGTAAGCCCTTCTTTGTGTAGCGCGATCGTTTCATCGTAAGTGGTTGGTTTACCCGCTTTGCTCTTTTTGGATTTGCGTTCTCCGCGCTCCTTCCGCTTGCGGCCGCTTTTGTTCATGCCTTCCTTCGGATGTGCTTCTACATGTGCGAAAATTTCTGTGAGCATTTTTGCGCGTTCTGTCCTTCGTTGTTCCTCATTCTTCACCAGTCTTTCAATTTCTTTTCCACCTAAAATGCACTCTGCAATGTAAGAAGACTTTTCAATTTCTTCCAACCGCTTGGTCATCACCAAATCAAGACCAATGAGGTGGGTTAGATACCCTTTAGTACCCGAAAATCCTTTTACTTCTTCAAGATGTTGCAATAAGTGCCGGAGTTGTTGTTGGATAAATTTCTTGTAATAGTTGCTTCCCTTCTGTATCCGTTCCAGTAATTGCGAATGTTGGTTGGTATTGAGCAATGCGGCAATCTGGTACCTGAACTTGTGGGTGTTTTCATTTTCCTTACTTATGTTTTGCGAAAGCACTTGCATGGCGCTTCGCATGCTTTCATCTTCAAACTCGTTTGTGCTATCATCATCTTTCATCACATAAGAAATTTCTTTGCTGATGTCTGCAAAATCGAAAGTGCGCGTGAGCAATTGGCGAAGGAAAGTTTGTTGCTTTTCTTTCAACATGGTTTGCAATTCACGTTGAACATCTTTCCGCTTCGAGAATTGAACCACCTGGTGGTCTGTGGCAATTACGTTAGGGTCAATGCGGGTGCGCAGTATCAAACCATCAAGCGATTTCAACCGCGACAATGCAACATAGACCTGGCCTGCTGCGAATGCTTGCCCTACATCAATGATCGCTTTTTCAAATGTCAGTCCCTGGCTTTTGTGTACCGTTATAGCCCACGCTAGTTTGATAGGATACTGTTTGAAAGTGCCAATAATTTCTTCATCCAGTTCGCGGGTGGAAGAATTCACTGTGTACTTTTTATTTTCCCAGGTTTCGTGTTTTATTGTGTAATGAATTTTTGAACCGGCCAACTCTACTATAACGTCAGTGCTAACCATTTTCACCACCCGCGCAAGTTTTCCATTGAAGTAGGCTCCGCCATCTGTATCGTTTTTAATGAACATGATTTGGGCACCCACCTTCAATTCAAGATTTTCTAGTACAGGATACATGCTCTCTGGAAATTCATCTTCAATTTCTGCCTTGAAGAATTTGGAAGGTTCCGGCAGTTGTTGCAATGCAAGTTTATTTAGTTCTTCCGTGCGGTAGTTATGCGTACTCACTGTAATCACATCTTCAATATCCTTGATTTCCGCAGGTGTTTTGTAATGAGTGTTCAGTTCAGTTATGTCTTCGGTAGTAGTGATGTTGTTGCGAAGATTGTTTAGGATGTGAATGAATTTTTCGTCCTGTTGCCGAAAAATTTTGTCGAGTTCTATGTATACGAACCCATCGGATTCCAGTGCTTTCGCTTCGAAGAACCAGGCACTGTTGTAATACCGCTTCATATAGTTTTCTTCATCGCCCTTTACTATAGGTGGCAACTGAAATAAATCGCCAATAAGAAGAACTTGAACTCCACCGAAACTCTGGTGGTAATTTCCTTTCGCTGCCCTCATCCTGTAATCAATGGCATCGAGCACATCGGCTCGCAGCATGCTCACTTCATCAATAATGAGCAAGTCAATATCGCGCAGCACTTGCTTGCGCATGCTGTTGAGCGGATGTTTTCGCGCAAGCGTGTTTTGGGTGTAAACATTCGAGAAGTTGGTGAACTCTCCGGTAGGATTTCTATCCGGGAGAAAGGTGCCGAAGGGCAGCATAAACTGTGAGTGAATAGTAACGCCTCCTGCATTGAGCGCTGCGATTCCGGTGGGTGCCACAATTACATATTTCTTATGGGTAGAATCTGCAAGATTTTTTAGGAAAGTGGTTTTCCCGGTGCCAGCCTTTCCGGTAAGAAAAATATGGCTCGATGTGCTGTTGACGAACCTCGCGGCAGTGGAGATAAGTTCTGTTACTTCGGTAATCATGGTAGAGTTTGTTTTGCGGAAGGCAAGGTAGCAATCCGGGTTACAGGGGCAAACCTATAATTTGGGTTTGTCCAAAATGAAAAGCATGGCAGCAGAATGGAAAATAGAATTGACCAAGCGCCTATTTGAGTTGAACGATAACTTCCTTCTTAATAGGATTGAAAATTTGTAGCATGATGAATTGAAACAGAGATTTTCAAAACTTACCAGAGAAGTGCCGGTCAACTTATTCCTAACTCTGAAGTGACATAAAAGATTAGAAACAAATGGCAGTGGAAGTCAAGTGGACCTAAGAAGCGGAAGAAAGCTATGAAAACGTAATGGGGTATTTGTTTCGGGAATGGTCTCAAGAAGTTGTTGATTCATTTATTGAGCGCATCGAACAGGGGCTTGTACAACTTTCTTCCAATCCGAATATCTGTCGAATGAGTTTTTTTGAAATGTGAGAAATCGTGCTCATCAAACCCATGATTTTAATTACCCATTACCGCACTCTCAGTTTTCAATTCCCTGCTCATCTTAGTAAATAAACTCTGGAGCACTTTTCCAGGACCCACCTCCAGCACCTTGGTGCACCCATCGGCTAGCATTGCATTCATGGTTTGAGTCCAGCGCACCGGTGCAGTTAGTTGCTTAATCAGGTTTGATTTTATTTCACCGGCATCTTTCACCGCGCTTGCTGTCACATTTTGATAGACAGGGCAAAGCGGTTTTGAGAATTGTGTTTCACCTATTGCTTTTTCCAATTCAATGCGTGCCGGCTCCATAAGTGGCGAGTGAAAAGCTCCACCCACTGCTAGTTTCACCGCACGTCTTGCACCTGCTGCGGTAAGTTTTTCGCAAGCTCTGTCAATGGCAGCTATTTCACCCGATATCACCAATTGGCCGGGACAGTTGTAGTTGGCAGGAACCACAATGCCGTCCACTTCGCTGCAAATTTTTTCTACCACTGCATCATCCAACCCAAGAATGGCAGCCATAGTGGATGGTGTGGCTTCACATGCTTTCTGCATGGCGGTGGCACGGGCATACACCAACCGCAGTCCATCTTCAAAAGCAAGGACGCCATTGGCAACCAATGCTGAAAATTCACCGAGGCTGTGCCCCGCCACCATCGAGGGTTTAAAACTTCCACCCAGGCATTTAGCGAGTATCACTGAGTGAAGAAAAATGGCGGGCTGCGTAATTCGGGTCTCCTTCAATTCTTCACCGGTTCCATTGAACATGGTATCAGTAATCCGGAAACCGAGAATTTGATTGGCTTGCTCAAAAAGTTCTTTCGCTAACAAAGAATTTTCATAAAGGTCGTTGCCCATTCCTGGGAACTGGGAACCTTGCCCGGGGAAAACATATGCTGTCATTTTTGATGTATTGAATTGTTGAGTTTGACAATTGCTGTGTTGGAGTTCCGATACCTGCCTGTCGGCAGACAGGCCAATCGGGATGTTGATTCTCCAAATTCGGTCCTAGAAATTGTAATTAATCCCAAGTGCAGCCACTTCGCGAAACTGAACACCGGGGCCGGTTTTGGCAGGTGATGTAATGATGCCCAATTCATCTGTCACGGCAGCTTCCTTCTGTACATGAGTATTGTCATCATAAATCAATTGCGTAGCAATGCTAAATGAAAAATATTTGTTGATTTTCATGGCAATCAGATTTTCCCAACTCACATCAACGTTCTGCGGATTTTCCAGGTAGTTGGAAAAAAGTTCGAGCTTGGTTGCGAAAGTGATGTTTTCCATCAACGTGGTTTTGTATTCAGTTCGGGAATAAAAACCCACTTCGTGGCGGATGTTTTCCCCGCTGCCTGCTATCGCAAGTCCTTCGCTGTCCACTTCACGTGTCACTCCAAAAGCGCCTGCATCGGCCAGAGTTTGATCCATCACAAAAATTCCCCGATAGGTAATGGGTGAAAGGAATGCTGTGAACTTGTCGTTGGGTTTGTAATCCATACCTAACGAAATGAGCAAACGCCCAGGTGACATGAAGTCGGAAATTTTGTTGGTGTAATCAGGTAGCCCGTTCGCTGAATTATAACCAGGGCCAAACTGCGTCTGGAAATTTAGGAGCACTGCGTAGAACCAATTTTTGCTTGCCTGCATTCCGTACTTGCTGGTTAAGTCCAAACGATCATCTATTTTTATGGCACGGCTGTCCACGTCTTGTAGCAAAATTCCATAGGCAAGATTTAGTGAATTGTCCCAGGCAATTCTACCCCTGCGGTAGTTGCTGAAATAATTCACCAACCCCGTCACGGTGATGGCGCTGTTACCACCTGCCGCCCACTGGTAGAGGTAAGTCTGTGTGTTATTGAGGCCAAGAGTTCCGCCACGCTTCCAGCCTACTGTATCTGTAGCCGCAAGTGCTTTCATGTTTTTCTCTTCCTCTTCGCTAAGTGTTTTTTGCTGCGCATCACCAGCACTGTAAAGAGATACGAATAGCATTAAAAGTGAAATTGTTTTCTTCATAATTGTTGCAGGGTTATACATTATTAATTGAACTAAGGTGCGGTGCAATATCAAGTGGAGGTCTTTTTTCCGGCCAAAAATTTTGCTGCAAGCGGCATGTACCAGGCAGCCAGCGACAACAGCCCGGTGGCAAAAAATAGAACAGCAATCGGTCTTGAGGCGTCATCAAAATAAAACTCTCCTATCATCCAGGTGGAGTTCGCACATATCCACATAGTGACCGCAATGTTGTGAGCCAGTTCAGATGCACTGCTGCGGAATTTCCACGTAAGCCATACGGCCACAATGAGTGTGGGCGCAATCATAACGATGCCCTGCCACTTATAATCCATCAACCAGCAGGAGTCCTTTACCAGCCAGAATAGGATGTGGAGATTTTCAATCTTGCGGAAGCGTTTTACCATGCATTATCATATTGATTGTGGTGCAAATAAAATTCGATTTTAAAAGGGTCTAAGCAAATATCCTAGGTTTAGTTTTCCCGATTCTTCCCAAGTGGGTGTTTGAAAAACTATCCGTATGTTTTAGTCCATAGCCAAAAACCCTGTCCATGCCACTGTGCCCAAACATGATAATACCTGCAAGCAAAAGAAGATTTGCATCCAGCCACCAGCCGCCAAGTATCATAGCAATTGCAATGGCTTTATGATGTGTGAGGTTGTAAGTTACAGCGCCCACTTTACTATTCACTGCGTATCCAATCATCCCTATATCAGGCACAAGAAGCCATGCGAAGAAATGCCACCACACATCTCCGGTGTGGATGTAAAGCACAAACGCCAGCACAAATTGGGCGAGTTCTTCCAGTTTGAGTAAAAGTTTCATGTAGTCTTCGGATTTTGATTAGGCAAAGTGTATTTTTTTAATGCAATCACCACTCAAGACACAGCACTCCTTTTCATTTCAACCTGAAATGTGCAACTTCCTTTTCAAAATGCATAGTCACCAATTGCCACCTTATCAAGCGGGCAAGCAAGGCAACTAGAATTTTTCTTTGGATGAGTGTGGTTTTTGAAAGCGAGCTTAATGAAAGCCCTGTTGATTTTTCAAGTGCCGTGAAAATTCTTTTTTCCTTTTCGGTATGAAAATATTTCTGTGGGCGTAAACTTTCTTCACTCTTCCACACTTCCAGCAACACCGCTGGTGCTACTAGGTTCTGGTCGCCCACGCGGAGGTATGCCTTTAGTTTCATGTCCTGCTCCCGCACAAGATGTGGACGCTTGTCCGATGGCCGGACAATCACCTCCAATACATACCGGTTTTCCGTTTTCCAGATATGTGCTTCGAACCCGACTTTCGGAGTGCAATAGATTTCTGCTGCGGCTTCCATCATGTGCAGTTCTTCTTCCGGTTTCACTCCGGCTATGGCACCATTGTCTTTTACACCAATGAGCAATGTGCCGCCTTCCGAGTTGGCAAACGCACACAAGGTTATGGCAATTTTGCGCGAATCATTCACTGCGAACTTGAAGTCCTGTTTTTGATGTTCGCCTTCGGCAATTTTGTTTTCGATGTACGGCACGGGCGCAAATGAATTCTAAAATGACGATTGAAAATTAACGGATAATGGTTGCCGGTGACGATTCGAGCGATGAGTGGGGATTGTATAATCGCAAATTATCACTCGTCTTCAGAAGCCAGGTACATCAAATCTTTTTTTGTTTTGCTCAGCAACATTTCGAGTTGGCCACCTGGACGTTCATAGCCAACCACAATTTTCTGTGAAAGAAGTATTATTAGCTCGTTCTTGATGAGCGCTGTCTCTTTCGTCATTCGGGTGATGCTAGGGCGAAAGGGGCTGACAACCAGAAGTTGGTTTTTTTCCAATGCAGTCTTTATCATGTCATCCAGCGTAAGTGGAATGCCTCGCGCAAGCACCAGCACAATAGGCTGTGTGCCTGAAAGCAGCACCTCAAAAACTTCTTTTTCCACAATGCTTTGATGACCGCAAATAATTTGGTTTCCCGACTCGCTTTGCATCAAAGCCCACCTCTTACACATCCTGTTTATGTCATCGCCACCATCGTTACTGCAAAGGAAACCAGTGGCAGGTTGCCGCAGCAGGTATTCGTTTCCAAGTGTATGCAGTCCATTCATGTCCATGCGCTCATCATTTGCCGATACA
>JAWXCI010000084.1:0-109568 GCA_034408895.1 Flavobacteriales bacterium | reverse complement strand
TTCTGCAGATATCACAGTGAGTAACGATGTGAATGCTTGCAACGCTGATGTGATTGTTCCAACCCCAAATGTTGCAGACAACTGTTCGGTTGCAAGTGTATTGAACGATTACAACAACACTGCGAACGCAACCGACAACTATCCGGTTGGAACAACAACAATCGTTTGGACGGTTACTGACATTTATGGAAACTCTTCAACTTGTTCAATGAGTGTAACAGTGGTTGATGATGAAGCTCCGGAAGTGACTTGCCCAGCGGATATAACCATCGGAACAGATGAAGATGTGTGCGAAACATTTGTTGCCATCAACGCTCCTCTTGTGAGTGACGAATGCGGAATCGCGAGTGTGTTGAATGATTACAACAACACCGCTGACGCAAGCGACATCTATCCGATTGGAACGACAACCATTGCGTGGACTGTAACAGACATTCACGGAAACGTGACTACATGTTCGATGACAGTGACTGTGGTGGATGATGAAAATCCGACCATCACTTGTCCTGCTAACATCACTGTAAACAATGACGCGAACTCTTGTGACGCAATGGTGACTGTACCAGCTATCACCGTGTTCGACAACTGCGGTATCGCAACGATTGTGAATGATTACACAGGAACTGATAATGCCACTGCGGTTTATTCTGTAGGAACTACAACTGTGAACTGGACAGTAACAGATGTTCATGGAAACGTGAGCACATGTTCAATGACCGTAACTGTGGTTGACCCGGAATTGCCGACTATCACTTGCCCAGCGGACATCATGGTGAACAATGACGCAACGGTTTGCGAAGCATTTGTAACTGTGGACGCACCGATGGTGAACGACAACTGTTCGATTGCTTCGGTGGTGAATGATTACACCGGAACTGATAATGCTTCTGCAATCTATCCTGTTGGAACAACACTCGTGACATGGACAGTTACAGACATATATGGCAACACGGCTTCATGCGCGATGAACATCGTTGTAGTTGACTACGAGCTTCCGAACATCACTTGTCCTGCTGACGTCAGCGTGAACAACGATGGCGGAGTTTGCCAGGCAATGGTTATAGTGCCTACTCCTTCAGTGGACGACAATTGTGGTGTGGCATCAGTGGTGAATGATTACACCGGAACCGACAACGCTTCTGCAATCTATCCTGTTGGAACAACCATCATCACATGGACTGTAACTGACATTCACGGCAATGTGAATACATGCACCATGAGTGTGAATGTGATTGACAACGAAGCACCTTCACTCACTTGTCCGGCAGACATCACTGTGAACAACGACATTAATTCTTGTGACGCATTTATCACTGTGCCTGCACCAGCAGTTGCCGACAACTGCGCGGTTGCAACACTCGTGAATGATTACACATTGACGGATAATGCAACTGCAACTTATCCTGTTGGAACTACAACTGTGAACTGGACATTGACAGACATATACGGAAACGTGAGCACCTGTTCAATGACCATCACAGTGGTTGACCTGGAGTTGCCAACCATCACTTGCACTGCTGACATTATCGTGGTGAATGACGCAACAGAGTGTGAGGCATTCATCACTGTGCCTGCACCAACGGTGAATGACAACTGTGCCATTGCAAGTGTGTTGAATGATTACAACAACACGGCTGACGCAAGCGACATCTATGTTGTTGGAACAACAATCGTGACCTGGACTGTTACCGACATTTTCGGAAACACAGCTTCATGCACGCAAACAATAATTGTAAACGATACTGAATTACCAACCATAACCTGCCCGCCTAACCTGGCTAGCAACACTGACGCTGGAGTATGCGAAGCCTTTGTGGCTATCGCTGCTCCGGTGGTAAGTGATAATTGTGCGGTGGCTTCGGTAGTGAATGATTACACCGGCACTTCAGACGCCTCTGCGATTTATCCGCAGGGTACCACGATGGTGACATGGACTGTGACCGACATCTATGGAAACGCTGCAACATGCACACAAGAAATTGTGGTGAATGATGTGGAAGCTCCGGTTGTTGATTGCACCGATGACATCAATGTGAACACTGACGCTGGAGTGTGTGAGGCAATGGCAACCGTGGCTGCACCAGTGGTGAGCGACAACTGCGGAATTGCTTCGGTGGTGAATGATTATACAGGTGTTGACAATGCAGATGGAATTTATCCGCAAGGTTCAACAACGGTGACCTGGACTATCACAGACATTCATGCAAACGTTTCGACTTGTTCGACAACAATTACTGTGAACGATGTGGAGCAACCATCACTCAATTGTCCTGCCGACATCACCATGAACAACGATGGCGGAGTGTGTGAAGCATTCATCAATGTGCCTGCACCAACTGTAGCAGACAACTGCGCTGTGGCAACCATCGTGAATGATTACAACAACACCGACAACGCCAGCGATGTGTATCCTGTTGGAACAACAACTGTTATCTGGACATTGACCGATGTGCATGGCAACGTTTCGACTTGTACTCAGACAATCCTTATTGTTGATACAGAACTTCCAACCATCACTTGTCCTGCTGACATCACACAAACAAATGATGTGGGCGTGTGTGCTGCGATGGTAACTGTACCCGCACCAACAGTAGCAGACAACTGCACGGTAGCAAGTGTGGCGAATGATTACAATGGAACTGATAACGCAAGCGATGTTTATCCTGTTGGAACAACATCTGTCACATGGACTGTGATTGACATCTACGGAAACGCATCAACATGCACGATGAATATCACCGTGACAGATGACGAACTACCGGTGGTGACTTGCGGTGCTGACATCACAGTTGGCAATGACACTGGTGTTTGTGAGGCGTTTGTGAGTGTTCCAACACCTGCATTTGCAGACAACTGCACAGTTGCTAATGTGATGAACGACTTCACCGGAACGGACAATGCTTCTGCAATCTATCCAGTGGGCACCACCACTGTTACATGGACTGTATCAGACATTAATGGAAATACTTCGACATGCTCAATGACCGTGACGGTGAACGATGATGAATCACCATCTATCTCTTGTCCTGTAAACATCAACGTGATAAGTGATGCGGATATGTGTGACGCAATGTTGACCGTGCCTGCACCTGTGATGAACGACAATTGCGGTGTTGCTACTGTAGTGAACGACTACAACAACACTGCTAATGCAACGGACACTTATCCTGTAGGAAGTACAATTGTGAACTGGACAGTAACCGACATATATGGCAATACAAGTACATGTTCGATGACTATCGTTGTTGTGGATATTGAAGCGCCAATCATCCTGTGTCCCGCAGATATTTCAGTAAACAATACTCCAGGCTTATGCACCGCACTTGTTCCTGTTCCTATGCCTCTTGTGTTCGACAATTGCCAGATAGATGAAGTTACAAATGACTTCAACGGAACAGAAGATGCTAGCGGTATTTATCTCGCAGGCACTACTCTGGTGACCTGGACGGTGACCGACATCTTCGGAAATTCAACAACATGTGAAATGAACATTGTGGTAATAGACACAGAACCCGCAACTATAGAATGTCCTCTGAACGTAATTGCCGGTAATGATGCCGGTGAATGTTCAGCCTGGGTGGAAGTGGATTCACCCATAGTGTCAGACAATTGCGGTGTTGCGGCAGTGGCCAATGATTACAATGGAACCGGTGATGCTTCTGCTGATTATCCTGTAGGTGTAACACCCGTCATCTGGACTGTGATTGATGCTAATGGCAACATCACTACATGTGTTCAACTCATCACTGTGGAAGATACGGAAGCACCTGTGGCTACCGACTGCGATTTCGAAATCACAGTACCTAATGATTTGGATGCTTGTGGTGCGCTGGTCAATTACACTATTCCTGTAGTGACTGACAACTGCGGCATCAATGAAACTACACTTATTGAAGGTTTACCTACCGGTGAATTCTTCCCTGTGGGTTCAACCGTTGTTACCTACCAATTCAGCGACCTGTTCGGAAACAGTGTTCAGTGCTCGTTCACTGTCACTGTGGAGGACACCCAATTACCAGGGGTAGTTTGTCCCGGCAACCTGGAATTGAACAACGATCCAGGAATGTGTGGAGCCATAGTGAACTACAGTTTACCTGCTTTTGTGGACAACTGCGATGAGGTGGAATCAACAATTGAATTGGTAGAAGGTTTGCCGACCGGAGGGTTCTTTGAAGTAGGTACCACTGCGGTATCATACAACATTACAGACGGATCAGGAAACGTATTTACCTGCAATTTCACCGTAACTGTTTACGATACGGAAGCCCCTCAGATTGATTGCCCTGAAGACATCAATCAGGTAGATCCGATTGTTATCTACGCTGATCCTGAAGTCACTGACAACTGCGAGTCAACACTGGAAATAATTGAAGGATTGCCAAGCGGTGATGTGTTTCCGCACGGATATACAACTATTGTTTATGTAGCTACTGACCCGGCTGGTCAAACCGATACCTGCAGTTTCGTGGTACTGGTAAACACACCCCCAGTGGCCGAAGATGATGAAGCCGTTTACACCGAAGATGATGACGAAATAACCATTGATGTAACGGACAACGACTACGACCTGGATGGGGACTCCATCACGGTAACTGACGCTTGGTCACAAAACGGAAATGATGTTACCATCGTTGACAACCAGATTATTTACAACACTATTGATGAATGGTGTGGCATTGACACGGTGACTTATATCCTATGTGATACATACAGTGCATGTGACACGGCCATCATAGTTATCAACGTAGAATGCATTATAGACCTCATTATTCCGCAGGGTATATCGCCTGATGGCGATGGGGTGAATGATGTGTTCGAGATCATTGGTCTTGAAGATTACCCGGACAACAAACTGGCTATATTCAACCGCTGGGGGCACAAAGTGTTCGAGGCAAGCCAATACAAAAATGACTGGGACGGACGATCACAAGATGCGCTCACCATTGGCGATGCATTGCTTCCGAAAGGCACATACTTCTTTGTGCTTGACCTGGGCAGCAGTGTAAAAGCAGTGAAGGGATACATCTACCTGAACAGATAAAAACCGATAAGTAATAAACCAACCCGACTTTAACTAAAGAGATGAACACCATGAAAAGTCCCAAAATAATTCTCAGTGTGTTGCTGCTGATATGCAGCACATCCCTGGTGGCACAGCAGGATGCCATGCACACGCAGTATGTAATGAACAAACTTTTTGTTAATCCTGGCTACGCTGGGTACAAGGAGTTGCCCACGATAACAGCCATACACCGCAGCCAGTGGCTGGGCTTCAAGGGAGCACCCATGACCCAGGTACTGTCTTATGACGCTCCATTGAAAATGGATAAACTGGCTATTGGCGCAACACTGATGCACGACAAACTGGGGCCCCAACGCACCACAGGCTTTGCAGCGGACGTAGCGTACCGTGCGAAACTCGGCAACCGCGCCACGCTTTCATTCGGGGCAAAAGCCTCCATTGAAATGTACCAGGCTAACCTTACTGATCTTGTTCTTACTTCGGATTACTACGGGCTGGAAGATTCTTATTTCATGAACAACACACGTGGTTTGTTTTTGCCGAACATTGGCTTTGGTCTTTACTATCACAAGAAGAATCACTTCGTTGGCCTCTCAGTGCCCAAGATGATCCGAAACAAACTGGAGCGCAAGGGATCAGATATGTATCACTTACTTAATGGCAGGCAAGAACCTACCGTTTACCTCATGGGCGGATGGGTGAAAAAGATAAACCGCGAACTAAAGATTCAGCCCAACTTTATGGTAAAGGGAGAATGGGGAGCTCCTTTATCCATTGGAGCGCATATCAACGGAATCTACCTGGACCAATTCAATGTGGGTGTGTTTTACTACCATAAAGAAACCGCTGGGTTGATGTTCCAATGGCAGGCGGACAAACAATTGAAAGTTGGCTATAGCATGGATTTTCCGGTGAATCAACTCATAAGTACAGGATATGGCAGCCACGAATTAGCCCTCAACTATAACATTTCTACCAAGAGGAAACGTATAATCTACCCGAAATACTTTTAGTTGAACCCTAAAACCCTATACAACATCATGAAAACACTTAGAGATTTATCCATTCTTGTTGCCTTATCAGTGTGCAACCTTGCTGTGCAGGGCCAGGCTATGAGCGACATGATAAAAGGTGACAAAGCTTTCGATAAATTTGATTATGAAGGCGCGCTTTATTACTATGAACTGGTGAACGAAGTGCAGAAGAACGACCCTGCTGTGGCCAGAAAGATTGCTGATGCTTACAGGAGGATGGGCAATCTTCCCATGTCAGCCGAGTGGTATAAAATAACGTTGGAAAATGACCAGAGCAATCCTGAAGACATGATCCACTATGCCGAGGCGTTGAAGAGCCTCGGTGTTTACGATGAGGCCCTTGCCTGGTATGGTGAGTATTCCAAATTTTTTCCCAACGACCGCAGGGCCAAAAGCCATCTTGCACGAAAAAATTATTACCTCGACCTACAGGCCGACTCCATGAAATATGTGATGAAGCGGATGGAGATCAACAATGCGGATCCCGCCATTGGAATCAGCCGTTTCGAGAATGGCAAATACCTGATATCCTCTATGAGGATTGATAAGATCAACGGTTTTACCAACCCCAACTGGGCGAAGGAATTGCCGTACCTCGATGTGTATTCCTGCGACCTCAACGAGAAGGATGAATTGATAAACGCGGTGAGGCTGGACAAGAATGTGAATTCGAAATACCACGATGGTCCTGCGCACTATTGCCGTGCCGACAAAACCCTTTACATCACGCGGAACAATATGCGAGGCAGCAGACCCGTGCGCGACAAGATGGGAAACGTGAACCTCCAGATCTATGCAGCCAAGTACGATAACGGGACATGGAAAAGCGCCCAGGAATTAAAGTTCAATAAAGATGATTACTCCAATGGTCATCCATGCATTTCGCGCGATGGCAACTTTATGTATTTCGCCAGCAACATGCCTGGTGGCGTAGGCGGTGCCGATATTTATTTGTGCCAGCGCATAGGAGATGGATGGAGCGTAGCGGTAAACATGGGTTCAGCCATAAATACCGAAGGTGATGAAATGTTTCCCTACATGACGGATAATGGCGTACTCTATTTTTCCTCCAACGGATGGGCAGGACTGGGAGGGCTAGACATCTTCCGCAGCGATTTCCTTTTTGGTAAATGGATGGATGCGGTGAACCTGGGTTTCCCTATCAACTCGTCAGCAGACGACTTCTCTATGTTGTACGATAATATGGATGACTCTGGCTTGTTTTGTTCCAGCCGGGACGGTGGAGGCAATGATGACGTGTATTCCTTTCACACCCTGAAATTGCTTAAGATGATAGTGGCCGGAACAGTACAGAGCAACATTGCCGGCCAATCCCTTGCCGGTGAAGCCATTCTTATAGCATCGGCCAATACGGGAAAGGTAGAACGCAGTGCACTAAACGACAAAGAACAATTCGAGTTCGAGGCCGAGGCGGGCGACCGAATAGAAATCAGGATGGAAAACCCCATTTATGAAACTACGGAGCCTGTGTTCACTTACTACGTGTCGGAAAGCATTGTTGATCCCTATGAAAACGTGGGCGAAAAAATGGTGACCCCAAGACCGATGGACGCACAGGAACTCCAGCGACTCCTCGCCACAGCCGATGCACAATTGATGACGGGCTATTTCTCCAACGGTGAACCGGTGACTAGCGGAAAACCGGTAAGCGGGATGATTGTGGACAAGGTCACCATGGTTGCTTTGGAAATGGCAGCCGTGACTATTGAAACCGAAAATGGGGAAATCATAAAAGGATATACTGATGAAAACGGTAACTTCAGGGTGATGATACCGAAGGATGCAAAGACCCTTACCATGACTGCGGTGAAAGACAATTTCATCACACAAACAAAAAATGTGGATGCCAGCAAAATGACACACGATGTCACACGGGTGGAAATGAAACTGCTGTACACCGAAGAGTATGCAGAAGAGATTAAAAACCAGGTGGAGGTATCGGGGAAAGTGACCGATGCAGAAACGGGAATGGTGATAAGCCGTACAAAAATTGTGGCCACCATGGCCGATGGTGAAGTGATAATGGCCACTACCGATGCCAATGGCGAATTCCGTTTCAATGCTCCGCGCAATTCAGATATCACCATCACCACGGAAAAGAAGGATTATGATCCTGTGCAGTTGAAACTAACTACTGCCGGCCAAAACCTGAGCATACTCAGCGAAATGCAAATTCCACTGAAACGCCCCGCGGAATACGTTGCCGACAAGGTAGCCGCATTTGATAAAAAGAACATGGTGGAAGTGAGTGGTACGGTATCCGAAGCCAGCGACAATTCCCCGGTTTATGATGCCGCCATAGAAGCAGATGTGATGGGAAAAATTATAACCGGGCATACAGATGCATCGGGTTTGTTCAGGTTGAAACTGCCTGCTAATGCCGTTGATGTGAAGTTGACAGTAAAGAAGAAAGATTTCAATCCGGTAACCAGACAAATAAACACGTCCAGGGGCGGAGCGAAAGACCTTGTGGATATCAACTTCAACATAGCCCACACCGAAGAGTACAACACCATGGTGGCTGAACTTTCCCAGGACAACGGCATGGTGGACCTAAGCGGAAAAGTGGTGGATATGGAAACCGCATCTGGCATTGCCAACGCAACCGTCACTGCATTTTGTTCCGATGGAAAAACCTACAGCACCACGGCAGATGCTGACGGAAACTTCACACTAAACGTTCCGAAGAACATGAAGATGAATGTGAGTGTGACCAAAGATGATTACAAAGCACAAACCATGGAACTGAACACAGCCACTGCTACCAACAAATTGATGAACGACATTACCGTGAAGCTACCCCACACTGAAGAGTACCACCTGCGTACCAACACCACGCTTTCCGCTGACAAGAAACTGGCACCGGGTTTCGAGAACATGATAGACCTCCATGCGCTGGATATCCAAAACGTGATGTTCGATTACGACAAGGCATTCATCCGAGATGATTCCAAACCGGTGATGGACCAGTTGGCGAAGATTATGAAAGAACAACCCACGTTCAACCTTGTCATTCGCACCCACTGCGATGCGCGGGGCAGCATTGCCTACAACCAGCAGCTTTCCATGAGCCGCTCCATGGCCGTGAAAGGTTATCTCACCCAAAAAGGCGTAAACAACTCCCGTATAAAAACCGAGTGGTTTGGTGAAGCAAAACCATTGAACCATTGCGTGGACGAAAATTCCAACTGCACCGAACAGGAATTTGAGCTGAACCGAAGAGCAGAGTTTAAACTCGTTACCGAATCGTTGAGCGAACAAAAACAGTAAGAAAAGGATATACTTACTTATCCAATGCAAAGGCCCCTGTCACCTTAAAAAAGTGATGGGGGTTTTTGTTTGCTGGATTGCGTTGTTTACAATTGCAGCATGAAGGTCAGAATTATACTCTGGCATTATTTGTAAGCCTAAGATTTCTAAGTTTGAACCAATGAAAAAGAAAATTTATCACCTGGCCACCTGCACCACTTGCCAACGCATTATCAAGGAATGGGGAAAACCTGTAAAGGATTTTGAGGTGCAGGATATCAAAACAGAATCTATCACTCCCGTACAATTGGATGAGATGAAAAAACTTGCGGGTAGTTATGAAGAGCTCTTCTCGCGCATTGCATTGAAGTACCGCGCATGGAAACTGGGCGAGAAAAAACTTACAGGGAAAGATTACCGCGACCTCATATTAAAAGAGTACACGTTTTTGAAACGCCCTGTTATGATTAACGGTGACAGGATTTTTATCGGTAATGCCCCCAAAGTGGTGAAAGCTGCGGGCGAGAGTTTGAGCTAACAATTTGTACGAAACTAAGCATTCGAATTGACCAACTCCCTCCGCGCCCACCTCGCACTTTCCGCTGCCGCAATTATATACGGGGCCAATTACATCATTGCAAAAAGCGTGATGCCTGACCCCATCGGGCCGAATAGTTTTATTGTATTGCGTGTGGTTGGAGCAGCCGTTTTGTTTTGGCTCATTGTTGCAAGAAGAATTCAAATTCCCGACAAAGAAGACTGGGGAAGATTACTGCTGTGCGCCATTTGCGGAGTGGCTACCAACCAATTGCTTTTCTTCAACGGCCTTGCGCTTACCTCCCCCATCAATGCCAGCATCATGATGACGAGCAATCCCATTATAGTGATGGTGATTTCCGCAGTGCTGCTCAAACAAAAAATCAATGCGCTGAAAATTCTCGGCATCATGCTCGGTGCTGCGGGTGCCATTGCTATAATTATGCTCAGCACGTATGATACTTCGGAGGACAGTTCATGGCAGGGGGATGTGTGCATACTCATCAACTCATTGTCGTGGGGTTTCTATCTGGTGCTTGTAAAACCGTTGATGAAGAGATATAACCCGGTGATGATCACCGCGTGGATATTTCTCATAGGAATTATTCTCGTGCTGCCCTTTGGCGGAAGCGGTGCATCCGAAATAGAATGGATGCAATTGAGCGCATGGCAATGGTTCAGCATCCTGTACGTGATTGTGTTTGTCACCTTTCTCACTTATCTGTTGAACATGATTGGCATACATCTGCTCTCCCCCACCGTTGCCAGTGCTTACATCTACTTCCAGCCGTTACTTGCCGGAGTATTTGCTTTCCTCTTTTCTTTTTTTCTGGGAAAAGATTTTACAGGCGACATCACATGGCTGAAGGTGGCGTGTGGTGTACTGGTGTTTGCAGGAGTGTATTTGGTGAGCAGGAGTGAATCCGCCCAAAAAACATAACCCTGTTCTCTCATACTTTTGAATCATCTAAACAAAAGCACAACACATGTTCATTCAATCAACAAATCACCTACTCACCAATTCACCAACTACTTTATGATCCGCAGACCCTTTAACCTCAAGCAATGGATAGCCGACAACCGCGACCTCCTCAAACCCCCTGTGGGAAATAAAAACCTTTACCACGATGCTGGTGACTACATCGTAATGATAGTGGGCGGCCCAAATGCACGCAAGGATTATCACTTCAACGAAACCGAAGAATTGTTTTACCAACTTGAAGGCGATATAGAAATTGGAATCCAGGAGGATGGCAAAGCCGTGGGAATTCCCATAAAAGAAGGCGAGATGTTTTTGCTTCCTGCTCGTGTACCACACATGCCGCGAAGGGGGGCGAATACTGTGGGTCTTGTAATTGAGAGCAAGCGCGAAGACAGAAACATGGAAGACGGCCTTCAGTGGTATTGCGAAAATTGCAATGCACTTCTTCACGAGTATCGTTTTGTGTTGCACAATATCGAAAAAGATTTCCTACCGCGCTTCCGAGAGTTTTATGCAAGCGAAGAAAAACGCACATGCAAAAAATGCGGTACTGTGATGGAAGTGGACCCGCGATTTGCTTCGCAGCAGTGTTGAGGTATACCTTTTTCCCATTGCTCGTCATACATGCACTTGAAATCCTTTTACCTAATGAAAACAACTTCGACTTCTGTTGCTGTCTTTTGCCTTGCTGACAAATTCATTTCGTACGCATGCCACGCTTTCTGATGGCCTTTGCCCGACCACGATTTTTTCAACCCAGTTAGGATTTTATGTTTATCAATTCGAACTTTCCGTTTGCGAACCGGGCACATCGATTACATGGAATCTTGATGGAGGTTTGCTTGAAAGCTCTACCGGTTGTATGATGGTGGGTTCGTTTGCGGTGGGTGAATACACCATCACCGCCACGTTTACTGACGAAGATTGCCCAGGAAATGGCACCGGCAGTCTTTCTGTAACCATCGTTGTAAACGGACCACCGCCCTGTAGTGAGAATCTGGTACTGATAGAGCAGCTGGACTTCAATACGTTTTCATTTTCAATGCCCGAAGGCTTGTCTTGTTTTGAAGGATGGCAGGCTGCTTCATGCGTTATCACCAATCAGTTTGCCGCTGTAGTTTATACCAACGCAAGCTCTTGCTCGCCCGTTGTTGACTTTGAAGAACCGGGCCTGTATTACTACACATCCAATTTGTATGTAATCGGATTCTGTGATACAGTATCCTTCGTTGTGGATGAATTTGATGACGGCATTTGCCCCGATGAAATCGTTGTGACTATCCTGGGTGCTGACTATGTAGAATTTTCTATTCCCGGCCTTGAAGCAGGAATACCGGTGTCGTGGAATTTTGGCGATGGAATTATTCTGGTGGATGATTGGGCGGTGGAACATCTGTACGATTGCGAACAATTCTGCAGCTATGTTATTACAGCAAGTTTCGTTGACCCCGATTGCCCCGGTGATGGTGGCGCAAATACGTTGACTCTCAACTTCGATTTCGACAGCCCCTACTACTGCCCCGAAGGTTTAATCATAAACACACTCGATTGCAACTCGTTTGAAGTGGCTTACGATGCTTCGGAATTTGTTGATCTCATTATTACAAACGGCACATGATACATCAACGGTGAGTTTTACGTGACTGATTATTCCTATGATTACAACTATCTCTATCTCAATTTTGATGAACCGGGTGTGTATGAAATTTCTGTGACCATGGTTTGTTATGGCAGCACTCAACCGTATGAACTGAGTACTTCAATTGTTGTTGAAGAATCATGCTTCGGCATTTGCCCTGACTCTATCCTCACCACCCAACTCGACTGGAACTACTTTGACTTCTTCATCGAAGGAATTGACGAAGACCAACCCGTAACCTGGAACTTTGGTGACGGAACAGAAATAGTGGATGATGAAAACATCCAGCATGAATTTGAATCCGGAACTTTTCTCGTCACTGCTATTTTTATGGATGCCGATTGCCCCTGGGATGGGCCTACGGTTTTGAGTGTGGAAATAGAAGTCGTGAATGGAGATTGCCCTTCAGAATTCCTGATTGACACTTCCGTTTGCGATTCTGTTTTCGTTTCCATTCCCGGATTGAATGAATTTGCTTTCATCAACTGGACGCTCGATGGGTTTGAGCAATTCGATACGTATGTGCCATGGTTCGAAATGCAGATCACCGCGGGCGAACACGACATCTGTGCATGGAGCGATTCGCTGCAAACAGAAGGTTGTCCTGAAATCTGCGGAAGTTTTGTGGTGATGGAATGTGAGCCGATTTGTCCGGACAGTATTGAACTTTCGATATTGCTTTATATCGGATGTTTCCTAAGTGTAATCGGTCTTGAAGAAGGAACCGAAGTGGACCTCACTGCCGATGGAGATTACATCGGGACATTCACGCTGCCATTCCAGATTCCAAACATTGATGACACTGAAATGGAACTTTGTGTGTGGAGCGATTCATTGGAAACAATCGGTTGTCCGGAAATATGTATCACTATTAATGGAGTTGAATGCTGGACCAGTGTGGGGGAATTAGTTGCTTCTGATATATCCTTATTCCCCAACCCCGCCTCCACCCAAATCCAAATCCTCTCAGAATCAAACGAACCCATATTCATCCTGGTTTTCGATGCTACCGGTAGGAAAATCCTGGAGACTACGGTTTCCTCCCCAGCAACATTGGATGTCAGCACTTTGCCAACGGGTTCATACATACTCCGGGCGGACATGGGTCAACGCGCTTCTTACCACAAGCTCACCATCTTGCGGTAGAGTTGTTTCAGCCCGCATTTTTCACGCAACCTATGGCGGCTTTCGGCAGTTATAGGTCTGTCGGATGAAAAGAACCTTCGATGTATAGCATCCCGAAATACCATAATCAACTAAGATCCATATGAAAAAAATTTACACTTTGTTCCTTGCGCTTGTAACCTCTGCTTTGGTGTGGAGCCAGTGTGAGAATTACTCAGTTCAGCTCTTCTCCTACACTCCCCTTGGCGGCCCAACTACAGCAGGTTGGGGAATAGAAACCCTTGATGAAGGTGTGAGCATCGCAAGTGGCACTGCTACCTTCAATGCCATGACGTTCCAGTACACCGAAACGGTGTGCCTCGAACCGGGCTGTTACAACCTGGTGATAGAAGCCAACGCTGTTCTGCAGCAAACCAATTTCGGTGCTACCATCACATTCAACGGTGAAATTATATATCCCACCAATGAGCTGGAGTACGGAACACAGGTGTTCAACTACAACTTCTGCACAGGAGTTGAGGAGCCAACCTGCGAAGCATGTTTCACTCCAATGGTGTATCAGGGATCCCTGACCATCAACAACTGCAGTTCGCCTGTTGATACCGAGAACACTACGTTCGCATGGGATTTTGGAGATGGCTCTTCAGGAGAAGGCTCAATGCCTTCGCATCAGTACGAAGCCAATGGTGTGTACAACATATGTGTAGTAATGATAGTGACCAGCAACGAAGGCGTGATCACATGCATTGATGAGGTGTGTCATGAAATAGTGGTGGAAGGATTGGCTGAAGAGGGCGATTGCCCTACAGAAATATGGAGCGGTGCAGGTGATGGTTGCGGAGTCATGCAATTTGAAATCGCAAGTTTTGTGGAAGATGAATCCGTTACGTGGTATCCCGGTGACGAAACCGGTGCTGTAGAAGGTGGGCATTTTTTTTCCCACACTTATGCCGAGCCTGGCAACTACACCGTATGTGCTTACTACACCAGTTTGATTTGCCCCGATGGAGTTGAGCTATGTACAGAAATTACAGTGGAAGCATGTGGCGATGATTGTGAAGGAGACATAGCCGTTAACTACAACTGTCCCGATGGACTGGTTTACCTATATGTAACAGGCTGGCCTGAATCCACTCCGGTGACCTGGTACCTCAATGGAACCACAACCGAGACCCCATACAACTGGCTCACGCTTGAAGCCAATGGCGGTTGGTTTGATGTGTGTGCATGGTCAAACGATTGCCCTGAAATATGCCAGGAGGTTTACATCCAGGATTGTGGTGGTGATGATTGCCAACTCATTATTGAAGAGATTGGCGGTTTCGAATGTGAATACCTGATACTTCAGGCTTTTGAATTTCCCGAGGGTGCAGTGGTGCATTGGTCACAGAATGGGGAAATGGTGAACGAAGGAAATGTCACCACGTTTATTCTCGAACCCGGAGAAAACCAGATTTGTGCATGGTACGAGTTCGAAGGATGTGTGCAGGAATGGTGTGAAACCTACAACGGTTGCGAGGATGATAATTGTCCTGACGCAATCTGGTTTGATGAAGGCGAACTCTGCGGAGTGATGCAATTTGAAATTGGAAGTTTTTCGGCAGGTGAAAATGTGCAGTGGTGGTTTGGCGATTCAAACGAGCAAGTAGAAGGCGGCCACTTCATCACGCATCTTTACGAAGAGCCTGGAGAATATTTCGTTTGTGCGTTTTACACCAGCAACGATTGTCCTGATGGTGTTGAACTCTGCACAGAAATTTTTGTGGAAGAATGCGGAGAACCTTGTGATGCATTCTTATCTGCTGATATGGTGAATTGTAACCATTGGACGTTCAATCTCGATGCAGAATTTTACAACACAAACATTTATTGGTCATTTGATGATGGAACCGAAGGCACTTGGGGTGGTTTGGAAATCAATCATGAATTTGGTCCCGGCACTTATGAAGTTTGCGCATCATGGAACAGCGAAGAATGTGGCGAGCAACAGGAATGCATCACCATTGTGGTGGAAGGTTGCGACAATGATTGTCCTGACTATATCATAGCAGAACAAATTGATTGCAACTCATTCCTCTTCCATATTGAAGGTGTAGATGGTGGTGATGTAGAATGGCATTTTGGTGATGGCGGAAGCGAAAATTCTGGCCCAAGTGCCGACCATTCTTATGAAGAAGGCGGCTACTACATTGTGACCGCAACTTTCTCAAACGAGAATTGCGAAGGAGTTACTCTTGTTTATACCGTTTGGGTGGATTGCGAAAACACCAATGATTGCCCCGATGAAATATGGTGGGGTGAAGGTGACTTGTGCGGAGTAATCCAGTTTGAAATCGGCAGCTATGTACAAGGTGAATCTGTGGTGTGGTATCCCGGTGATGAAACCGGTGCGCAGGAAGGCGGCCACTTCTGGGTGCATACTTATGCAGAGCCGGGAGTGTACACCGTGTGTGCATGGTACACCAGTCCGCTTTGTCCAAACGGAGTTGAACTCTGCACAGAAATCATAGTTGAATCCTGCGAAGGCGGTGGTGATTGCCCCGATGAAATCTGGCACAGCGAAAACGACTGTGGCCATTTCAATTTCGAAATTGGAAGTTTCACTGAAGGCGAAAGTGTGGATTGGTATGTAGGTGAATTCCTTGCTGAAGAAAATGGAGGACATTTCTGGACGACAGCATTCGAAACAGAAGGTTGGATTTCAGTTTGCGCATTTTACACCAGCAACGTTTGTCCTGACGGAGTGTGGCTTTGTACCGAAGTGTACAGTGATCTCTGTGGTGGCGATTGCACAGAAGTTAATTTCTCACTCGACAGTTATGTGGACGAAGAAGGACCCACTTGGGTGAACTGGCATTTGTTCAATGGCGAAGGTGTATTTGTTGCCGATGGCATTGCTCAATACAGCAATGATGATCCGCATTACGACTGGAGCGATTGTCTTCCCGATGGTTGCTACTCATTGTACGTATGTACTGACAACGAATTCAACGGTGGTGCATTCGATATGATTTTCTCAGATGCTTGGGATGTGGTTGAAATAACTCCAATCTTCAACGATGAATGCATTGGTTACAACGTGCTGCTTTCACTCAACGGAGATTGCGGCCAGGGCAGCGATGATTGTGAGGCCGGATTCGAACCGATTTTCACAGCAACAGCAGGTCATGTAGAATTTGAAAACACTTCCACCTGGGAAGGTGAAGCAAGTTTCTACTGGAGTTATGGCAACGGACAAAGCAGCGATGATATGGGAGGAAACGTTTGGTACACTGAAAATGGTGAATATGAAGTTTGCCTGACTATTGCAACAAGCGAAGGATGCACCGATACGTATTGCGAAACCATTGTGATAGATGATTTCAGCGAAGAATGTGAAGGCACTGAAGTGGTTCTCCAGATTTCAACCAACTATCCTGACCCGGGCGAAGACAATTGGACTATCACTATAAATTACAACGAAGAAGAATTGGGAACCTTCCCCTTCATCTCGTGCTTCGAATGTCCTGAGTACATCGAGTTGCCGCTTTGCCTTGCTGACGGTTGTTACGAAATAGAATTCAACTCCGATTATGGAATCAATGCTGAAGAAATCCTTCTCGCGGTTTTCCTCATCGGCCAGGAAATACCCATTGGTGAATTGTCAATTGGATACGATGACGAGACCGGCATTTTCCAGGTGGGTGTCAATGACGATTGTACGGATGGAGTGGTAGAAAATTTTGATTCCATGATTTCAGTTTACCCGAATCCCGCATCCGATGTGTTGAACATCTCCAACGCAACAGGGGAAACCATCCAGGTGATGTTGACAGATGCAACCGGAAGACTGGTTCAAACCCAAACTCTCAGCACGCAGCGGTCAACTCTAAACTTGTCAAACCTTGCACAAGGATTGTACACGCTCCAAATAATTGGCGAAAACACAGCGTTAACCCGGAAGATTGAAATAGCGAGGTAACCAAAAATCAAACTTGATTTGAAGAACCGCCATGCGAATTTTGCGTGGCGGTTTTTTTATTTGCTCTTGAGTTGTTTTTCCAGTTCGGAAATGCGCTGCATCAGTTCCGGCAACTTCCGGAAACCCACATAAGATTTCTTGTAATCCATAATTCCAAATGCAGGCGAGCCTTGCACAATTGTATTGGGTTCGGTGATGCTCTGCCCGATTCCGCTTTGTGCCGCGATCTTGGTTCCGTCCGCAATCGTGAGATGACCGATAATTCCAACCTGTCCTCCTATCAAACAATTTTTTCCAATCTTGGTTGAACCGGCAATTCCTGTTTGCGCTGCAATCACAGTGTTCTCACCAATCTCAACATTGTGGGCAATTTGAATCAGGTTATCGAGCTTCACACCTTTCCTTATGACGGTGCTACCAAGTGTTGCGCGATCAATGGTTGTATTGGATCCAATCTCCACATGATCTTCAATCACCACATTGCCAATGTGCGGAACTTTTGCGTAGTTATTTTCCTCATTGGGTGTGAAGCCAAAACCATCGCTCCCTATAACTACTCCGCTATGCAATGTGCAGCGCGCACCTATGATGCAATCGTGATAAACATGAACTCCGGAATTCAAAACCGAGCTCGCACCGATGCGCACATTGTCGCCCAATGTTGTTCCCGGATAAATTCTTACGCCTTTTTCCACCACCACATTTTCACCCACCGACACCATGGCACCGATATAACACTCATCAGAAATTTTTGCTGTTGACGGAATTTTTGCTGAAGAATCAATTCCCGGTTTTGGTAATCTGAGGTTGTTGTATGCTTCCAGAAGTTTTGCAAATGCCGCGCGTGCATCATTCACACGAATCAGTGTGAGTGAAGAAGGCAACGTTTTTTCCGGTTTGAAATCAGCAGGAACAATTGCAATAGTTGCCTCAGTAGAATAAATGAATTCCGTGTATTTCGGGTTGGCGAGGAAAGTGAGCATTCCACTTTTTCCCTCCTCGATTTTTGAAAGCGAATGCACCATTGCATCTTGGTCACCTTCAATGGTGCCGTTGAGCATTGCGGCAACTTGTGTAGCGGAAAATTGCATAGGCGAAAGGTATTCGGAGTTCGGCTAGTAGAGATATGATTTAAATGCGATTTGGTTATGCCGTAAGGCTTTTTCCTTTTATCACTTCAGGGATTTCTATCCTCATTAGGTGAAGTATAGTGGGGGCAATATCCGCGAGAATCCCGTTGCTCACATTTTTAATTCCTTCATCAATCACCATCACCGGAACCGGGTTGGTGGTGTGTGCTGTGTTGGGTGTGCCGTCTTCATTTACCGCAAATTCCGCATTGCCATGATCAGCAATGATGATGAACGAATATCCATTTGCGGTTCCAGTTTCTACAACTTTCTTCACGCATTCATCCGTAGTCTCAACAGCTTTAACTATTGCATCGAACACACCGGTGTGCCCCACCATATCGGGATTTGCAAAGTTCAGGCAAATAAAATCCGGGGAAGATTCTTTCATCTCAGCGCATGCCGCGTCTGCCACTTCGTTTGCACTCATATCCGGTTTCATATCGTAGGTCGCCACTTTGGGAGATGGGATCATGATGCGTTTTTCACCCGGAAAATTCTCCTCCCTTCCGCCATTGAAAAAAAAAGTGACATGCGGATATTTTTCTGTTTCAGCAATGCGCAATTGTGTTCGTCCGGATTTTGAAATTACTTCTCCCAGGGTGTTTTCAAGATGGTCTTTTTCAAATGCCGCATCAACCTTTTCAAATGAATCATCATAATTCGTCATGGTCACGTAGTGAAGATTCAGCGGGTGCATGTTGTATTCGTGATTGGCCGATTGTGTGAGCACCTGCGTGATCTCGCGACAGCGATCAGTGCGGAAGTTGAAACAAATCACTACATCATCATCCTTTATCGTTTCAACATTGCCGATGACTGAAGGAAGAATAAATTCATCGGTGATACCCTCGGAGTAATGTTGTTTTATGGCAGCTTCTGCCGAGTTGAAGTTTTTTCCCTTGCCGTGTACAAGCAGGTTGTATGCCTCACTGATCCGCTCCCATCTTTTATCCCTATCCATGGCGAAGTAGCGACCACACACAGAAACAATTCTTCCCGTTGTTTTTGTAAGGTGATTTTCCAACTCAACTAAAAAACCTTCACCGCTTTTCGGATCACAATCGCGGCCATCTGTGAATGCGTGAATGAAAACATCTTTCAGTCCGTAATGATGCGCCAAAGTGCACAGTGCTTTCAGGTGTTCGATGTGCGAATGCACTCCTCCATTACTCACCAATCCAATGAGGTGAAGATTCCTTTGTCCTGATTTTGCCTTACGCATTGATTCCACCAAAACTGGATTGTTCAAGAACGAACCATCGCGAATGGCAAGATTGATCCGCACAAGATCTTGGTAAAATATTCTTCCAGCCCCGATGTTCATGTGTCCCACTTCGCTGTTGCCCATTTGCCCATCAGGCAGTCCCACATTCTCACCATCAGTTCGCAATTCTGCATTGGGACATTGTAAATAAAGTGAATCCACAAACGGTGTGTTGGCCATGAAAATGGCGTTGCTTTTGTCCTTCTTACCATGGCCCCAGCCATCGAGAATAACGAGGCAAACTTTCTTCTTCAAGCGGTGCGGATTCAATTTGTCTGATTAGTTGGAAAACGGATTTCAAAAATAGACCCCTGCGGTTGGTTGTCGCTGATGGACACCATCGCCCCATGAATAGCAGCAATTTGTTTTACCAGGTAGAGACCAAGACCAGTGCCCTTGTGTCTGCGCACTGCCTCATCTCCTCCCCTGAAAAATTTTTCGAATACAAGAGGGCGATCTGCCCTGGGAATTCCAGAGCCATGGTCTTTCACCTGCAAAAGGAGGGCGTCCGGTACCTCTGCCAGTTCAACTTCAATCCTGGAATTGGCTGGTGAGTATTTGATTGCGTTATCCAGCAAGTTGGAAAGGAGAATATGAATCATGTGCTTATCTGCACGAATAAACAAATGATGCCCGGCACTAACGATTATCTTTCTTTCATCATGAAGTGCAACAAGTTTTCTTTTCACCTCATCCTGCACAAGTACACCCATGTTTATGGATTCGAAATGCGTCATGCCGGCATCATGATCAATTCGCGATGCCATCAGGATATTTTCAGTGAGGTCTTGAAGTCGGTCGGTTTCATGTAGTGCGTTGTTGAGTAATTGCCTGCTTTGCTCGGCACCTGGTTCTTTTCTGAGAAGTGTTTCCAGTACCAGCCGGATGGTGGCTACCGGGGTTTTCAATTCATGAGAAGTGGAAAGAAGAAATGTTTTTTCCATATCGGCCAGGCGTAATTCGCGCCTCATGTTTCGCTGGATAACGGCCACCCCTGCAATGAGTATGATTACGAACACCAATCCTTCGCCCAGCACCATTCGTAGTTTACCCTTCATTTCCTCATGAAAATCATGGCCGGCAACAGCAGACTTCATTTCATATAAGTCCTGGTTTAGCACAATGAGCACATAGCCCCACCAAACTAGCTGGAGCAGCACATAAAACACAAGGACATAGAATATCCACAATGTTCTTCGTTGTTTGGAAAGTGCGTTCATGGCGGTACAGGCCGGGCAAATAAAAAGCCCCCAAACCTTTCGGCATTGGGGGCTGGTATTTTTTACAGAAAATATTTCCCTGTTTATTCCTTGCCTTTTTCTTTACCAGGAGTGGCTGGTCTTCCTGGATCGGCAGGTCTTGCTGGTGGTTCTTTTGTGACAGGCGGACGCTGCATGCCACCACTGTTGCCGTCTACGCCCATGCCAGGCTTTTTCATCAATCTCTTTTCAAGTACAAGCCTTGTTTCGTGCAGATTCTGTGTGTTAAGCATGTATGTGGTTACTAATTTCCACCCTTGTGAGGAAGTGTAGTTTAACGCATCAGCCACGGTAGTGAATGGCATATTGCGCAGTTCGGTGAGCTGAGTCTCAAGGTCCTTGTCAGTTATCAGGTCCATGATATCGCGGCCAAAATCAACACGTATGTTGGTTTTGTTATTACTCTCGGAAACGATCATTTCAGCAAAAATGATTTCAGGAGTATAAGTCATGGTTTTAGCCATGGGGTCCTTCTGTCCTGCCGGATCTTTTGCAGGTGGAGTTGCGGCCGGTTTGGTTTGAGCCATCAGGAAAATGGGTGCGCAAACGAGCGCTGTCATAAGAATTTTTTTCATTGTTAATATTATTTTTTTGTTTGAGGACGACAAAAGTAATCTTATCAGGCCGGTTCTTCTACAAGGAAAAGTTAATGCAAATCAGCCCGGCCAGCGCAAGCAGAAATGTTCCTTCTGCAATCTTGGTTCGATAAATACAACGCCCATGTAGTAAAAATCAAGCGACAGTTGAACTCTTTCAAGTGCAATGATTTTTTTCCAGGCTTCTGTCATTTCTTTCGACCAATAGATATCATCCACCACAATTACCGCTGCATTGGAGCAAAACGGAAGTATGGCTTTGAGGTAATTGAGGGTGGGTTCGCAGCGGTGGTTTCCATCCATAAATATAAAATCAACTTCCTTCATTTCATTCAACAGCCCTGGCAACACATCGCTGAAAGAACCGCAGCGGGAATTGATGTTGAAGATTTCCAATTGACCGAAATGCTTCAGAGCCAGTTGTTGGATTTTTGGTGAGCCTTCAATTGTAAAAACTTCTCCACTTCTATTAGCACTAGCCAGGTATGCCGTGGTTAGCCCCAGACTCGTTCCCAGTTCAAGAGTGTGTTTTGGTTTGAAATGATAAGCCAACCTGAAAAGAAATTGTGCCTGCCAGTTCGGCTTCAGCGCAACATTCGCAATGGAAGAAATTTTTCTTTGGCTTTTATTTCTGGCCGATGCGCCCGCTCCCAAATCGCTGACTTCAACCGTGGTTTCCACCCTCAAAAGTGTTTCCCTTATTTCCTCAATGGCATCGAAACAGTAGTACTTGCCCGAAGGGGGAAGAACATGAGTGAGCAGATTGAACACGAAGGGCGAGTGAATGCCGTGTGTACCTTTTGCTTTAAGCTTGTGCCGGAGGTAAGAAACTATCCTGTGCAGTGAATTCACACGATGTGGTTAAATAAAAAAGGCCACCATGCTTTTAACGTGGTGGCCTCTGTTGGTGGGAGCAATAGGGTTCGAACCTATGACCCTCTGCTTGTAAGGCAGATGCTCTGAACCAGCTGAGCTATGCTCCCTTTAATTTTCAGAGGGGCGCAAATATAGACGGGCCGCAGGCCTTACCAAATTTTGAAATATCTTTTCAGTTCTTCCCTCCAGTTGAGCGCACTCATAGTTTCTTTGTCCGCTATTGTTCAATTATGGAAACCTTCCTTGCTCCCTTTACTTCCATTGACGGTTTAATCAGCCTCTTCACGCTCGTGTTGCTGGAATTGATTCTGGGTATTGACAACATCATTTTCATTGCCATCATCTGTGGCTACGTTCCCGGCAAGAAAGATCAGCGCAGGGCGCGCATAGTTGGTCTGACGCTCGCCTTGGTGGTGAGGATAATTTTACTTGGTACCATAAATTTTATTATCGGGATGAGGTACCCCCTGGAATTTCTCGACTTCCTTCCCTTTCCGGTCACCGGACGAGGACTAATACTTTTTGCCGGAGGGGTCTTTCTCATCATTAAAACTATCACCGAAATTTATCACAAGTTCAAAATTGCTGATAAGCATGAGTCAGCAAAGTCTCGCCAGATAACCCTACGACAGGCCATCATCCAGATCACATTTATTGATATTGTTTTCTCTTTTGATTCGATACTCACAGCAGTGGGTGTCACAGCAGATCATCCTAACCAGGCCGAAGCGCTTGCCATCATGGTCATAGCCGTGGTCATTGCTATGATTGGCATGTTGCTCTTTGCTCCTTACGTGAGCGGGTTCATTGAGAAATACCCAACCCTAAAGATGCTTGCACTTACATTCCTTGTGGTGATTGGAATTATCCTGGTGGCGGAGGCATTGGAGGATTCGCAATTGCTGCATTTGCCGGAGGGAGTGAACATCAAGACTTACGCTTACATAGCCCTCTTCTTCTCCTCAATTGTGGAAATGCTCAACATCCGTTTCCGGAATGTAAAAGCAAGAAGAGGAGGGGATTCACAAAACTTCGGCCACCGTGAACACTGAACCTCCGATGAAAATCAGGTCGGAAGGTTGGGCTGTGAGTTTTGCATTTTCATAAGCATCCAGCACACTTTCAAAAACACTTCCCTTCAAATTGAAAGTTGCTGCCGCTATCTGAAGTTGTTGCGCATCCATTCCTCTTGGAATATTCGCCTTGCAGAAATAGTAAATTGCCTTTACGGGAAGATGTTTAAGCATAGTGTTCATGTCTTTATCTCCCACGACACCCAGCACAAAGTGAAGGTGCACGTGTGCTGTTTCACTGATTTGCTCAAGCACAGCAAGTATTCCATCTTCGTTATGGGCAACATCGGCAATAGTCAAGGGGAGATTAGAAAGTTTTTGCCAGCGACCCATCAAGCCGGTGTTGCGAATCACTTTTGCGAATCCTGCGTTCTTGTTTTCTTCAGAAATTTTCCAGCCGAGCGATTGTAAAACATTCAATGCCTGTAGCGCAGTCTTTCTGTTTTGGGTTTGATAATTTCCTTTCAATTCACACGCAGGCGTAGTTTCAATTTGCGAAGAATGAAAAACAGCCGCCTTTTCATCTGTGGAAATTTTTTCCAAAACAAACCGTGCCTCATCCCGCATTTCACCCAGCACAACAGGAATTCCCGTTTTGATGATTCCCCCTTTTTCCAAAGCGATTTTTTCAATTGTGTCACCAAGAAGATTTACGTGGTCGAGACCGATGTTTGTAATCACCGAAACCTCCGGGGTTATGATGTTGGTGGAATCAAGCCTGCCACCAAGCCCTACCTCAATCACTGCGATGTCCACTTTTTCCTTTTCAAAAAACCAGAATGCCATTGCAACGGTGATTTCGAAAAATGATGGTGAAAGGTGTTGCCACTTTTCATTGAACTGCCGGAAGAACCAAACTACATCTTCTTTGGAAATCATTTCACCGCTCAATTTAATTCTCTCGCGAAAATCTTTGAGATGAGGTGAGGTATAGAGGCCCGTTTTGTATCCCGCCTCCTGCAACACAGAAGCAATGAGATGAGAAGTGGATCCCTTTCCATTGGTGCCAGCCACATGAACGGTCTTGAGCTTTCGCTCCGGGTTGCCCACCAGTTTCATCAGGGCAATCGTGTTATCTAATCCCGGTTTGTACGCAGCCGGCCCGATGCGATGAAACATGGGTAAGTGGTCGTAGAGGTAATGCAGAACTTCTTCGTAATTCAAATCGTGTGGAATTGAGTGCGCGAAGAAAATTGTAAAAGTGAATGGAAAGAAAAAATCCCCACAAGGGGATTTTTTACACCCTCTTATTGGAGTTTGAAGTTGAATGTCATCTCACCCTTCTGCTGCGGAGGAGCATCAGATTTAACGGAGAACTTCGCCTTTTTTGCTGCGGTTTCTGCCAACTTGAACAAGTAGTCGCTGGTTGTATTGGATTTGTTGTAGTTGCGCTTTGTGCTTACCACATTTCCATTCTTATCCACATAAATATCCAGCACAACCTTTCCGGCTTCCTCAGGATTTTCATCAAGTTTGGGCGACACTTTAATTTCTCGTCCAGAAAGATTCCAACCTCCTCCACCTCCATTTCCACCCCATGTTCCCACTCCTCCTTCCTGTCCTTCTGGATTGCCTTCATCTCCAGTGCCGGAAGTGTTTCCATCCCCTTCTCCCTTGCCAAGATTTCCTAATGCTCCGCTCAACCCATCACTCACCTTTTCGGGGTCTTTGGGTTTGTCTGTTGGTTTTGTGGGATTGGTATTCTTCGGTTTGTTATCCGTCTTTGGTGCTGTAACCGGAGATGTTTCTTCCGAAATCACCTCATTGCTTTCTGGTTCCGGCATCGGTTGCGTTTCTGCCTGCGCTGCGGCCTGGCTTTCACCAAGACCCTGCTCGAAATCTCCGAGGTCGGCAATGCTGAGTTCCATGAGGCCATCGCCCACACCATTTCCTATTCCATTTCCCAAACCACTGCCGCAGGATTTTAAGGCAAATACCAATGCCAGGATGCACAAGACATGGAAAGTTGTGGATCCAATGGCAGCCCAGTTGCGGTCTCTTGTCATTGTATTCATATCACTCTTCTTTTGACTTGGTGGCTATGTAGGGCACCCAGCCGTTTTTCTTCAGTACAGCGAAGAGTTCAATTGTTTCACCAGTGGGGACCGACCTGTCCACATTCAGTACAACCTTTTTATCAACTCTTCCTTCAAGAATTGCCTTCAAACGGAGTTCCACACTTTCTTTTTCAATTGGAACATTGTCTATCAGGAACTCCAATTCAGGCGTGATAGTGACCGTAACTGTGGCCTGGGTTGGATCTGATTTTCCTTCGGTTTGCGGCAGGTTCACCTGTAGCCCGTTCACTGCTTGTGTACTCGCCATGATGAAGAAAATGAGAAGCATAAAGATGATGTCGGACAAGGCAGACATCCCTCCTTCCACCTGTATTTTATTTTTTCTCTGAAGATTCATGACAACAATTAATTAGTGGGTTGTTCGAGAATGTCAATGAATTCTACCGCGTGTGCCTCCATCTTGTTGATGACTTTTCCCACACGGGTCACCAAGGTATTGTAGCCGATGTAAGCAATCATACCCACCAGAAGTCCAATGGCACTGGAAATCATTTTGAGGTAAAGACCTTCAGATACCGCGCTTATCTGGAGGCTTCCAACTTCAGCAATGTCGTGAAAAATGGTGATTACCCCGAACACTGTACCGAGGAACCCGAACATGGGTGCAATGGCGGCAATGATTGCGAGAATACTGAGGTTTCGTTCCATCTTGAAAACTTCAAGCTTACCGACATTCTCGATGGCTTTGCTGATGTCGTCCAATGGTTTGCCAATGCGGCTGATTCCTTTTTCCATCATACGTGCAACTGGAGTTTGCGAAGTACTGCACAGGTTTTTTGCGCTGTCGAATTTTCCCTGACCGATGTAGTCTTTGAGTTTGGCCATGAAGTTGGTTTCCTCTTTGTCGGCACGATTCAGAGCCATGCTTCGTTCAATAAAAATGTACACGGCCACGAAACTTAGAAAAAGCTGCGGTACATAAATGTACCAGCCTTTAATGAGTTGGTCCATTGTTGTGGGTTGTGGAACTTCGGGCAGGTTAATGGCAGGGGTTGTTTGCGCGGCCTGTTGCAGGCCTCCGCCAATGCTCTCTTGAAGGAAAAAAAGGATGTCCATAGTTTCAAAAAATTGGGTTTACAAATTGGGTAACAATAAATTTTCTTTTAACCGAAACCTTCGAGCAGAAGAAGTTTGCGGGGTGAACGCGAAGGTTTGCGCGATGTTGTGTTGTGATGTAAGGAGAAGTCAGATTTTATTCAAAATGTAATGTTGGTTTTGATGATAAGATAAAATGACCCCTGATTAGGATCAAAAGTGCAGGGGGCGACCGCAATACGATTGAAGAGTTATTTCAGACTTTTGAATTGAAAAACCATTGTTCCTGGTCCTTTGATTTGGTTTTTGCCGGCATCAGATATCCGGTAGCAACTTCACTTTGTCCGTTGCCTTGATGCGATCGGTGATTACACGAAATCCTTCGTGCGCATCCACCAGCTCAACTATGGTCATTGCACCAATGAGGAAGAGAAGTATTCCTGCTATTTCCTGCATATGATGAAGCAGGCGGTGATCAAAAAAGCTGTAGATGTAAAGAGGCTCTTATCCCGTTGAAGTGAGAAACCCGTTGTATCCTGAAAAATAATTAATGAGATGATCCGGAATGTCAGTCGCGCCTAAAACAAAAAGGGTCCAGCACATAACCCCCGTGATAAGCGCTGTTGCAGCCTTGTCAATTTTCAATGGATGTTCGGCTGCAATGCAGATGTAGCCGAGGATGAAAACAATGAGGATCGTGATTTCAATTAGGTCATGAAATGAGTTAGCGAAACTGATGAGGAATCACAAATTCCATCATCGGTTTCGCCAACAACTTGTCAACTTCAAAATCAACTCAATCCCTCACAATATGCACAAAGCCAGAAAAACTTTGTTGGTCCGAACGATTAAATGTCCAGTAGTAAACTCCTGAAACATTTTCGTCACCATCCCATTGGTTCTGGTAGTTGGCCGATTCATATAACAATTCTCCCCAGCGGTTGAAAATTTTGAGGTTGCTGTTCGGGTAACCTTCCAGTCCGTCAACCACAAACTGGTCATTTTCACCATCACCATTCGGAGTGAAAATGTTGGGCAGTGTTGTGGCGCATCCGCTCACATCAATTACAAGACTCACTTCGTTATCGCACAAGTCGTGAACGGTAACTGTTGTTTCTCCAACCACAATGCCATAGAAACCATAGCCTTCTATGTAATCCAGTGCATCAAGATCATAGTTGAATGTGTAGGGCAGAATACCTCCGCCAACCACGGCTATTGATGGCACTCCAATACATAGTTCGAAATCATCAATGGCCCAAAATGGTTCATCGGCCACATAAACGGAAACTGTGCTGCTTGCATTGTTGGCTGATCCGCATTCGTCAGTTACGGTTACATTATATGTCGTGGTTTCTCCAGGCGAAACATTCACCGATGAATTGTTAGTGCCCCCTGGTGTCCACTGATAGCTGAGCGAACCCGCTCCACCGCCTGCAGTGGCATTCAGTTCCACATTGTCACCAGGGCAAATTGATTGTGATGGTGTAACGCTAAGGCTTACGGGAACATTTACCACGTTAACGTTTATGAAATCGGAATCGGTGTATCCGCAGGCATCGGTAACCATCAGAGAAATGATTACATCCTCATCGGTATCCCAGGTGAAAATGCCTGATGTGCCCTCCACTTCTCCGGCTACTGACCACTGGTAACTGAAGGGCGAAAGTCCACCGAAAATTTCGGGAATAAGTGTTACATCCTGTAGGCAATTGATGCTGATACCTTGATCAAGGTCCACGTTCAGGTTGGTGGGCAGCACTTCAATTTCTATGGATGCGGTTTCCACGTTTCCGCATTCATCAACAATAGTGAGTTCCACATCGGTATTCACAGCCACCGACCCCAGCACCAGTGTGGGGTCATCATCTTCCAGCACACCATCCACGGTCCATTCGTAGATGTAGCCACCAATTCCTCCGCTCACTTCTGCGGTAATGGTTACTTGTGAAAGACAGCTCACTTCAAGGTCATCACCGATATCAATATTTATGGTTTCATCCGGGAAGGAAACGTTGAAACTGTCGAAGGCTTCTTCACCGCAATCGTCAGAAACGGTGAGCATCACCACTCCTTCCTGCGGTACTGTGCCCATTTCAATTATTTCTTCCAGCGAAACTACTGTTCCGTTGTAAGTCCATTGGTAATCATAATCACCATAACCTCCTGTGGCTTGCGCCAGTGCATACAAGTCATTGAGGCATGAAATCTCCAGATCGGGGCCGGCCTCGGCTATCAGAGTTGGGTAGTCCGGCAAACTGACCGTTACGGTTCCAAAGAATGGGGTTACGTTACAAGTATCGTACACGGTGTAGAAGTAAGTGATTTCATCCAGCGGCTCCACATAAATTCCATCGGCAATTACACCTGTGCTCCATTGTACGGAGTACAACCCGATACCTCCTGTAATTTCCGGTTGCAGCCATGTACTGTCTCCGCAATTGATTTCTACATCTTCTGTAATGGCCTGTATCGGTGGAATTTCTTCTATGTACAGCGTCCAGGCAGCGGTGTCGGATGAAATGCAGGCCACACCACTTAAAATGGTAATGAAGATGCTTTCAGTTTCTTCAATAACTGCATCACTGTATGCTTGTATTGGCAGGTTTACCGTGGATACTCCTGCTTCGAAAACAAGCGAGTCGCCCACGTACGAATAGTCCGTTCCATTTTCGGCAGTGCCTCCCACCAATATCTGAAAGGTTACCTGCATATCGCTCTGGCTTTCGGGACGGGTGAAACTGAGGTTACCAAAGGAGCATCCTTCGAACACGCTGGAGTCAGTCGGAGCGAGTTTTGGTGCTTCGAAGTTGAGTTCAAGGATGTTGCTTTCAAAACTTCCTGCTTCAATAAATACGAATGAATTCCATGACTGGTCGCCTGCATCGGCAATGGCGAGTTTGATGTGGTATGTTTCTCCACACTGGACTTGCGAGTAGGCTTGTATAGGAGTGGTGAAGCCATCGGGCTGTATGTAATAATTGCTGGTGTTGTACGGTGCCTGCGATCCATTTCCGTTGTGGATATAGTAAGCACAGAATTCGCACGGGCCATTGGTGCCGGTGCTTCCGTTGTTCAGGTTGTTGATGGTGATAGGAATGGTGGTGCCGGGAATAAGTGCAATGTTGATGGCATCGTTGGAATACACACCATCTATGCCGGGGCCGCTGAGAAAAAATCCGAAGGCATCATTAAAACCTGAGTTGGAGTACTCGGGATACTCTTCCGAACCCCAAACGAAATTGAACACAAGACTATCTCCTGTGGGGATAAAGTCGAACTGGAGCACAGAAGCATCGTTCATTGTGCCGCCTGATAAAATTGCAAGATCCACATCGCTTGCCCCGAAAGAATAACCTGTGCTGGTTGATCCGTTGTTGTTAGGTCCCTGAGCGGTGCTCACACTTCCACTGCTCATTGTCATTCCTTCTCCCAAACCCAGATTGCAACTCACACATTCGAAGGTGCCTACCTGATCGTTGTTGCCTGCGAAGGTGACATTGAAAATTTCCACATTCTCGCCCAGCAATGCCTCCACTGCTGCCACTGCATTGTCGGTGTTGTTTACATTGAGTTGTGCGTTTAAAAATGGGCTGGAAAAAATGAATGCCATCATCAAAAAAGGAAAAAGTGTAGAATTTTTTTTCATCTGTCAGACTGATTGTTGGTTAATGAATTAAGGTTGGTTGTACCTGACAACCAAATCCGCACGAAAGTATGGCTAACTGGACAAAAAGAGTAGTGATAGAAATAGTGCTGATGTTGGAAGGGATACTTTTGACGCCTATGAAGGAAATCATTAGCATACTTCAACTGACACGATACTTCAAGGTTGGGCAGGAAATTATAAAAGCGCTGGACGGAGTAAATCTTTCCATAAAGAAAAATGAATATGTAGCCTTGATGGGGCCTTCGGGATCGGGCAAATCCACACTGATGAACATTATCGGTTGCCTTGACACGCCCACTAGTGGCCAATACTTTCTTAACGGTCCCGATGTGGCGAAACTGCGCGACAACGATCTGGCTGAAATTCGCAATAAGGAAATTGGTTTCGTGTTCCAGACTTTTAATCTTCTTCCGCGATACACAGCGCTGGAAAATGTTGCGCTGCCACTTGTCTATGCCGGTATTGCAAAATCAGACAGGGAGAAACGTGCAAAAGAAGTGCTGACACAAGTGGGCCTTGCCGACAGGATGAAACACAACCCCAACGAACTTTCAGGCGGGCAACGGCAACGTGTGGCAGTAGCGCGTGCATTGGTGAATAAGCCCTCCATCATTCTTGCTGATGAGCCTACTGGAAACCTTGACACCAAAACCAGTTATGAAATAATGAATCTGTTGCAGGACATACATGATGGTGGCAACACTATTATTATAGTAACCCATGAAGAAGATATTGCGAAAATGGCGCACCGTATAGTTAGGTTGAGGGATGGTGTGGTGGAGAGCGATGTGGCAAATGTGCCCGTGAGGCAATTAGCAACTAGCGAAGGTTAAAAGGGCAAACTTGCAACGTTTGTAATTTGCATATTGCACGTTGCCTTTGGACTCCCACTCAACGCCCTGTAGGCATGTAGCTTCTCTTTTCACTCTTCAACCTCGCGGAAGCACTTTACAGCCCGGATTCCATCTCCACTGGCAGCAACCTAAACGTCTTCCGGTGACAAACACAATCTCCCACTTCCCGAATCGCCTCGCGGTGTTCCATAGTTGGATAGCCCTTGTTCTTTTTCCAGTTGTATAATGGAAATTCATCGTGTAGTTTTTTCATGACTTCATCGCGGTGGGTTTTTGCAAGAATGCTTGCAGCGGCAATACTGCGGTAGAGAGCGTCTCCTTTTATTATACATTGATGTTCAATGTCCCGGAATTTCCTAAAGCGATTTCCATCCACAATGATGTGCTGAGGTACAATTTCCAGTTTTTCCAGCGCACGATGCATGGCAAGAAATGATGCGTTCAGGATATTGATTTCGTCAATTTCCTGTTGCCACACCATACCCACGGCCCATGCCAATGATTGGGATTCAATGATGGGGCGAAGTTCATCGCGATGATGTTCTGAAAGTTGTTTGGAGTCGTTGAGCAACGGGTGAGAAAACCTCCTTGGAAGAATTACTGCTGCGGCAACCACGGGGCCTGCCAGGCAACCACGGCCGGCTTCATCGCATCCCGCTTCTATGTAATTCTTTTGAAAAAAGGGTTTGAGTCGCTTCATTGGGTTATGATAATAAAAACCATTTTAACAGATAAGCAAGTCCAAAAAGCGAGACTCCCCAAAACAAGGTGAACGCCATTCCTTTTGAAACGCTGATACCCGCAAGCGCAAAAATTCTTGCACAGAAAAACAAATACATTGCACCATTCACTATGGAGAAGATGGTCATCAGTTCAAACAAATCGGAAGTGTACCATGCTCCCATAACAAGACTTAGAATACGGCCCGTAAAAACAAACATCTGGAAAATGAAAAACTCCTTCTCTTTCCTGAATGCGATGTAAAGCACAGCAAGCGGGGCACTCACCAACCGGAAGAAATAATACACAGCCAGCAGTTCCACCACACGACCGGCATCGCCCCAAGCTTTGCCAAAAAACAACTCGTAGAGGGGACGGCCAGCCACAAACAGCACAACGGTGCACAGCAGTGAAATGGCTACCATGTTTTTAAAAACTCTCCATGTTGCATGTTTCAGTTCTTCCGGCCTTTCATCCTTCATCTCGATGGCCTTGGCCATAAACACAGAACTTACCCCAGAGCCAAGCAATCGTATCGGAAGTTCGAGCACCAGCACCGCGAAGTTGTAATAACCCACTGCGCCCAATCCAAAGCCGGTGGCGGGAAGCAGCACGGATGGAATGTTGGCTGAAATAAGATTTAAGTTGTTTCCCCAAAAGATGTAGAGCGGAAATTCCTTGTACTCTTTTGCTGTTTGTTTCAAAGCGCTCAACGAAACTTTTGTGCGAAGTGTCGTGATGCTATTGCGAACTACAAAAGCGAGATACAAAACCGGTTGAACGGTGTAGTTGAGCACAAATGTGATAAGCAGTCCGTCAGTAGTGGGTGAAATGAATTTGCCATAACAGAGGTTGAAAGATTTGTTGAACACAGAATTCACAGTGCTCCAAACGGTGGACTGTCCGAATGTTTTCTGCCGCACCGACCAGTCCATGAGAATTCTATCGAAAGCAACAAGAAAACCCACAGGGCCAATGAGGTAAATCCACCAACCCAGAACTTCGGTATTCATCCATCGCATGATGGTGTTGCCGGCCACTATGCTTAACAGGAAAAAAAACAGGCACACAGCACATGTGATGTAAACAGTGAGCTTAAGCAATGCAGTGAACTTTGCTTCTTCGCGCGGTAGTGAAAATGCAAACGAGTATCCCGCAGTGGCAAGGCCGCCCACTGTTACTGCATAAAAATTGAACACTCCGAACAGTCCATACACATCAGGGTCATCATAGATACGTGTAAGTATGGGAAAGAAAATAAACTGGATGAGTATGGCCAATCCCGACCCCGAAAACATGTACGCGGAATTCTGCACGAACGAGCCGCGCATTTTCAGGGAGCGCATGATTTCAGAGTATGAGTTAGCCAGTTTTTTCATTCCGTGAGCTACCTGATAATCATTTCCTGGTAGAAGATGTTTGATCCATCAGTTTCTCAATGGAATTCCAAAGCAAGTCTGCTGTGCGTTGCCATGAAAAATTATTCATCCTCACATTTCCTTTTGCAATCAAATCTGCACGAAGACTTATATCCGAATAAACACTATTCATTGCGCCAGAAATTTCATCCACAGAAAACGGGTTGACAAGAAGTGCAGCATCGCCTGACACTTCAGGCATGGATGTCATGTTTGAAGTGATTACGGGAACCCCGCAATGGAATGCCTCCACAATAGGAATTCCAAATCCTTCGAAGTAACTCACATAAACGAGCGCAAGTGAGGAGGCAAGAACATGGTGAAGTTCCACGGCATCCAATCTTCCGGTAAAAATGACATCGTTCTTGTGCTGCATTTCATTGTAAGCAGATTCTATTTCATTGCTTACCCAATACTTGTTTCCAACCACCACAAGTTTGATTTTTGATTCCGTAGAATTTTTAAACCTGTCGAATGCAGGAAGTATTCTCTGCAAATTCTTGCGGGGAAGAATGGAACTCACGAATACAAAATACTCTTCCCCTCCAGAGTATTCCATACGCACTTCAAATTTTATTTTTTCATCCAGCGCATGAAAGTTTTCATTCGCGCCATTGTACACCACATCAATTTTATCAAGCGGCACCTTGTATTGCTCATGAATATCCTGTTTGCTGAATTCGCTAACTGTTGCAATGCGTTTTGCCTTTTTTGCAAGCAGTGGAGAATTTTTTCGCAGGTAGCTGGAATGAACTTTAGGAATGCCCTTCGGATAATGTTCGAAATTCAAATCATGAATCACCATCAATTGCGGAACATCAGTTCGTAAAGAACCAAGTGGTCCGGGAGAAATAAAAACATCAGCACCAATTTTCTTTAGCGCACGCGGCACCATGTAGTCATACCAGATTCGAAACAAAATGGGGTGGCGCGCCTGCGGAGGAATGACATGGGGAATTACATTTTTTGAGAAGATGAATTCATCGCTGTACTTCCTGTCGAACAGGAAATGAAATTCATGTTCAGGATGTTGCTGCACGATTCTCTTGAATGATTCATAGGTGAACCACCCGATGCCATCAAGTTTGTTATGGAGCAGAAGTCTGGTGCTGACTGCAATTTTCATTATCGCGGCTAATCTCCATCAAAGCGCTGTCTGTCGCAAATTGACCCTGCTATCTTGCCCGCCATGCGCAGGACGTTCGTATCGAACCTGATTCTCATCGTTGCACTTAACCTTCTTGTAAAACCCTTTTACCTGCTGGTGGTGGAAGCGGAAATTCAGAACAGGGTGGGGGCAGAGAATTTCGGGAATTATTTCGCGCTCATCAATTTTTCTTTTCTCCTCAACATCATTCTCGACCTGGGCATCACCAACTGGAATACACGGAATCTTGCGCAGAACAATCAAGTTCTTCAAAAACATTTTTCACACATCATCTCATTGCGTTTGTTACTTGCGGGAGCATTTGCCATTGTAGTTCTTGCAGTGGGTTTGATTCTCAACTACAGCATGCATCAATTCGAAATTCTTGCGGTGCTTGCTTTCAACCAGGTGTTGGCTTCGGGTGTTCTCTATCTCCGTTCAAACCTTTCCGCACTGCATTTATTTAGGCAGGACAGTATCGTGTCGGTTCTCGACCGGTTTATCCTGGTACTTGCCATGGGCGCCCTTCTATGGGGAGGGATTTTCGGAACAGAAAGTTTCAGCGTGGAGTGGCTGGTGTGGGGCCAAACTTTTGCTTATGGCATTACCATGATAGTTGGTTTTGTGTTGGTGAAAAGAAATGTTGCTGCTGTAAAAATTTCTTTCGACCGTGTTTTTAATCGTGCCGTGCTCAAACAGAGTTTTCCTTATGCCCTTCTCATTTTCCTGAGCATGATTGCCTACCGCGTTGATGCCGTGATGTTGGAACGAATGCAGGGAGCCGAAGAAGCAGGCATCTACGCTATGGGTTTCCGATTCTACGAAGCCTTCAATATGATTGCGTTTCTCTTTGCCGGATTGTTGCTCCCAATTTTTTCAAGAATGCTCAGCAGGAAAGAAAATGTTGCACAGCTCACAACTCTTGCTTTCAGGATTCTTTTCAGCGGAGTGCTCATCGTGTGTTCGTTGTGTTTTTTTCTTGCCGGATTTATTCTTGAAACAGTGTATGACCTGCATATCGCGGAAGCGCTTCCCGCGTTCCAAATGCTCATGATCGGTGTGATATTTTTTTCGCTGCAATATGTTTTCGGAACCTTGCTAACTGCAAATGGCGATTTGAAAATTTTAATCCGCATTGCAACTTTAGCAATGTTCATGAGCATTCTTATCAATTTTATTTTCATTCCGCTTTGGGGTGCATTGGGTGCTGCTTATGCAAATTGCATTACCCAATTCATTGCGCTGGCTGCACAAATTTTATTTGTTTCCACCCGTTTCCGTTGGTCGTTGCAATGGCCAATCATTGCTTCCACAGTGTTGTATGCTACAGGAGTAATATTTTTTTCAAGGCTCATCACAATAAACATAGAGTCCCCTTTGTTCGGTGCTTCCATTGTTTGCACCACCGGCATCGCCTGGGCATTCGTCACCCGGATGTTCAGCCTTCGACAATTCATGCAGTTAGTGCGCAGTGTCCTGTGAAAAGAGAATCATTTTTTGCCCTGGTACCAAAAATTTATATCGAGTCCGAAGCGAAAAGTTTTGATTCAATGAATTTTATGAAGCCTCCAATAGCGTGAAATACTTTTAACCCCGAAAATCTTTCCATACCAAATTATGTCAGACAAAAAAGACTCCGAAGGCCATAGCCTTGAATCATCGAACCTGCTGGTGATGCTTTTCAAATGGCGCAAGCCCATCATCATCATCTGTGCAGCCGCAGCTATTATTTCTGCCGGTGCAGCACTCATGATTGAAGAAAAATTCAAATCCACCGTGGTGATGTATGCTGTGCCGCAGAATTCATTCGGGGAACAATTGCTGGAAGATGTGAAGAAAGAAGACGTGCTGGCATTTGGGGAAGAAGAAGATGCGGAGCGTTTGCTTCAAATCATCAACTCTGATCGCATTCGCAACCGCATCATTGATTCCTTCGACCTGTGGACTGCGTACGAAATACCTCGCGATGCAAAAGGAGCCAACGTACTTATGGGTAAGGAGTACGACACCAACGTGTCGTCCCGCCTCACGAAACTTGGATCTGTTGAAGTGCAGGTAATGGACAAACAAGCTGTGCGCGCCCGCGACATGGCCAACAAAATTTCCGAGCTGGCCGACACGGTGAGCAACCAACTGAAAAATGAACGCGCGATGCAGGCCTTCCAGTATGCCGATGTTTCATACAAAAACCTGCTGGATGAAATCAAACTGCTGGAGGATTCCATGGATGCTCTCCGCAGAATTGGTGTTTATGATTACATCACCCAAATTGAAGGACTGAACGAACAATACGCCACAGCACTTGCCAAAGGAATGGGCAAATTCGCGGAGCAACTCAAAGCGAAAATGGATACCCTTTCGCAATATGGAAATGCCTATACAAAACTTGAAACAAAAATTGAAAGCACCTACGAAAGAGAGGCCATTCTTAGCAAACGCCACGAGCTGATGAAGATTGACGTGGGATCGAAACTGCCCTCGAAATACACGGTGAATGCCGCCACGGAATCCGACAAGAAAGCCTATCCCGTGCGCTGGCTTATCGTTGCCACGAGTACTGCATCGGCATTTGTGTTTGCATTTATTTTCCTGCTGGTGTGGGACAGTTTCATACGCCTGCGCACTTCGGGTCGCATCTGATTTACTTTTTCACTCGTGTTGGCGACATTTCCAATTACACAGCGCTGGCTTTACATCGCATCGGGAATTTTCCTGGCGGTTGCCGGTATTTCCATCTGGATGGAATTTTATTACGCCCTTTTGTTTCCGCTTGCCGTGGTGTTTTTATGGGCTGCATTTTTCCGGCTGGAAGAATTGATGTTGTTCATCGTTTTCTGTGTTCCATTTTCTATCAACCTTGAGGAATTGGAGTTGGGCGGAGTGGGAATGTACCTGCCCACCGAACCGCTTATGGTGGGTGTATTGCTTATTGCCATTTTCAAATTGCTGTCGGGGAAAAGCATTGACAAAAGAATTTTTACCCACCCTGTTTCGTACGTGGTGTATGCATATCTGGTGTGGATTGCGCTCACCTGCATCACGAGCGAATACCCGTTGGTATCACTAAAATTCCTGCTGGCGAAACTGTGGTTCATCGTTCCGTTTTATTTCCTTGCCACGCACATTTTTCGCGATGAAAAAAAAATGCGGTGGTTCCAAATACTCTACCTCATCTCGCTTTTCGGTGTGGTGATTTACACAGTGACACGACATGCAGGATATGGATTCGACAAGACTTCAGCACACTGGGTGATGGAGCCTCTTTTCAAAGACCACACAAGTTATGGTGCAGTGCTGGCCATGTTTTTTCCGGTGCTCGTTGGTTTACTGGTAGTGAAAAGAATGCACTTGTTGTTGCGCGTGTTTCTGTACATCGGCTTCATGATTCTTGTAACCGGAATTATTTTCTCCTACACACGCGCTGCGTGGTTAAGCATCATAGGTGCCGGCTGTGTGCTTGCACTTATGCTGCTCAAGATTTCGCTGCGCACCATTGTGGCATCTGTCGTGGTGGTGAGTGCGTTTTTGTACATCGGGTGGGAAGACATACAAGTGGGTCTGGAAGGAAACAAACAGGAATCGAGTGACAGGCTGGAGGAACACATCACTTCTGTTTCCAATGTTTCGAGTGATGCCTCAAATCTTGAGCGGCTGAACCGCTGGTATTGCGCCATGGAAATGTTTAAGGAAAGGCCAGTATTCGGATGGGGGCCTGGCACGTATCAGTTTGTTTATGCACCCTTCCAGCGTGCAAAAGACCGCACCATCATAAGCACCAACCAGGGCGATGGCGGCAATGCACACAGCGAATACCTGGGGCCGCTTTCAGAACAAGGTGTGCCGGGAATGGTGATAATGATTGTGCTTGTGCTCACGGTGTGCAGTCTTGCATTCCGGTTGTTTTATACGTTACGCGATAGTCAGATGAAGATTTTGGTGGCGTCCGTTTTTCTGGGCCTCATGACTTATTTCATCCACGGAACGCTGAACAATTATCTGGACACGGACAAAGCATCGGTTCCGTTCTGGGGATTTATTGCGATGCTGGTGGCGGTGGATTTATTCCATTCGAAGAGGTCTGTTACCACTTGAAATAGCAGGCTTTCCTTGTTCTTTCCGCCTTTAAGAGCTCTCATCCAAAAGCTATCTGGCTGAAATACTGTACGTTTAACGTGCCACAAGAGGTATTGGCGGGGAATACTTCCCGTTTAACGTGTGTCAAGAGGTATTGGCGGGGAATACTTCACGTTTAACGTGTGTCAAGAAGTATTGGCGGGGAATACTTCACGTTTAACGTGTGTCAAGAAGTATTGGCGGGGAATACTTCACGTTTAACGTGTGTCAAGAAGTATTGGGCGGGAATACTGCATATTGACTTGCCATCACTATGGAGTGGGTGATGTTTTGAGAATCCGGGGGACTTTCTCTCAGAAAAACCCTCACCTCATCACCACAACTTTCTCCACACTTGTTTTCCCGTGCTGTGAGATCACAACAAAGTAAGTTCCCTCTGCAAAATTTCGTGCATCAAGGGGTTTGCATCAACAAGGAAAGTACTCGTAAATGTCTTTGCGATGACTGTAGGTGATTATCGTTACGCTGTCTCCGTCAAAACTCAACCCTATACGATACTGACCAAACCGGATACGGTAAAAGGATTTGTGCCCGGCCATTTTCCTGATGTTTCTTACTTGGGACAAGACTTTTGCACGCTCGGCTTCAAGTATCAAAGATTTTATCTCGGACAGAACAAACGGATTGCGTTCCTTTTTCAGTTTGCGCAGAAAATTCTTATCGAAAAGAACCTTCATTTTTTCAGTGCTTTCATCACACTTTCCCTGCTTACCAAAATTCCCGTGCGTTCCTTTTGCATCATGTTGCCAAAGGCTTTGTCGAGTTGTTCCTCATACTCGTCCAGGGAGGTGATGCTGATGTCCCTGATGTTTTCAAGGAACACCCTCAATGCTTTACCCGTGGTACTTCGTTCGTTTATTTCAACTACGTATTTGGCCATTTCCTTTGTTTCTACAAATCTACTATGCCGACATATTTATGAGGCAAGTCTCCTGAGGCTGTCTCTAAAACCAGTTGTCTCACGCGAAGGCGCACAGACGCAATGATTCTTTTTCTGATCAACAATCAATTTTCTTTGCGTCTTTGAGCCATTGTGTGAGATTTTTACCTCACCTCATCACCACAACTTTCTCCACACTTGTTTTCCCGTGCTGTGAGATCACCACAAAGTAAGTTCCCTCTGCAAAATTTCGTGCATCAATTGTGGCGTTGTCGTCCAATTGTCCTTTCACTACAAACTTACCTGAGGTGGTGAAAATTTCGTAAGAAGAATTGGATGAGATAGATTCAACGTGAATAAACTGAGAAGCAGGATTTGGATAGATGGACACACCTGCATTTTCATTTTCGGCAATGCCCACAGTGGTGAGCGCGGTCACATCAATCGTTTGCACGGAACGCGCAAAAGTTGATGCAATGATGAGCGACTGGTCGTAATTGAATTCAATATCGAACACCGGCATCATGGGCATGTTGGTGCCAAGGCGCGTCCAGTTGTTGCCGCTGTTCTGGGTATAATACACACCATCATCGGTAGCTGCGAAAATCACGTTCTCCATTTCGGCTGGCACAAGCACATCATTCACCGCCATCTGCGGAAGGTCACCGCTGATGTTCGTCCATGTGCCTCCATTGTCGGTTGACATGTGAATGTGCGGAATGTTTTCATTGTCGCGGTAGCCGCTGTGTGTCACATAAACTGTGTTTTCATCATTGGGCGATGCCATAACCTGTGTGACATATCGCTCCGGCAAACCATCGGTGATGTTGTTCCAATTGTTTCCACCGTTGGTGGTCACCCACACATTGCCATCGGCTGTTCCCGCATAAAGTATTTCCGGATTGAGTGGAGATTCGGAAAGCGTGATGATCGTGTGTACGTATTCAAACCACTCATCAAGACCATCTGAAAGATCATCGCTGATGGGTTCCCAAATACCAAAGGGCGCGTTCTCCATTTTATACACGCGCTGCGATGCACAATACATACGCTGGTTATCGAAGGCGCTCATCACAAGCGGCATGTCCCATGGGAAGCGGTCTTCAGGAAGGAGGCCGGTTGAAAAATCTTCCCACCACCACTCATCTTCATACGCCCATGCGAGTCCACCGTATTGTGTTTCGCAATAAACAATTCCGTTGTCGCCATCAATGCGCGCCTGGAAACCATCACCACCATAGATGCGCTCCCAATTATTTATTGTAGAGTTGTTGCCGCGCGATGTTCCGTTGTCTTGCACACCGGTCCAATACTCGCCATAGCTGCTGGGATGTTCGATGGTGTGGTAACATTGATTCACTGCAATATTGTCAATGTCGGTCCACGTGGTGCAATTGTCATCGGTGCGATAGATGCCACCATCCGTACACAACACGAACGAATCACCATCAATAAATTCCATGTAATGCGAATCGGCATGAACCGCATACTCCCACCACGGTGGTGCCATTAGCGTCCAGTTCGCGCCACCATCGGAAGTTGTGTAACTGTCCACTCCCAATAAATAAATCTGGTAAGGATTTTCCGGGTTGATGAAAATTTTTCCGAAGTACCACCCGAAACCGCTGTACACACTTTGGTCAAGATTTTCGATGTTGAGTGCGCTCCAGTTTTCACCACCATCTATGGTTCGATAAACTCCCTGCACATAGTATGAAGTGTCGGCAACAACGCTATACAAAATATCCGGATCGTTTTGATAGACCGCCAATCCAATACGGCTGAGTTCACCCGTGGGAAGTCCGGTGGTGAGTTGTGTCCATGAAGTGCCGCCATCAATTGTTTTCCAGATTTTGCAGTCTGTTCCTTCTGCCACCACTTCGTTGTTAGTGCGGATGCGGTTGTAAGATGCGGCATAAAGAATTTCCGGATACGCACCGTTCATCACCAAATCAATCACACCTGCTTCATCGCTTATGAAAAGAGTTTGCGACCATGTATCACCTCCGTCAATGGATTTGTAGAGACCTCGATTTTCATCACGGTCGAAAGGATTTCCCATAGTGCCTGCGTAAATCACATCGCTGTTGTTAGGCGCAATGAGGATTTTAGAAATCACATATTGTTCGCTCAGGCCTTTGTGCGTCCAGGTAGCTCCCGCATCATCACTCACATAAATTCCATCGCCCACATAACAATATCCGCTGATGTTCATGTCGCCTGTTCCCGCCCAAATGCGATTGGGATTGTTCGCATCAATTGCAATTGCACCGATGGCAAGGAAAGGTTGATCATCAAAAACCGGCAGCCATGTATCGCCACCATTTGTTGTTTTGAAAATGCCTCCTGTTGCGGCACCGGCATACATCACTTCCGCATTGGTTGGATGAATGGCAATGCAGTTAAATCTTCCGCCAATATTTCCGGGACCCTCCACAGTCCATTCTTCTTCATCGCGCTGGCCGGCAACATTCATGAGTCTTCGGTGTGCATCAACATTGGCGTTGCGATATGCAGCTATGTCGAATTCTTTATCGGGATAAGATCGCATGAGAAGTTGCCACTCCGCAGGAGCCAGAAGTTTTTTCGCTTCATCTTTTTTGTTGGCGGGTTTTGAATCATCGCCACAACCAGCAACCATCAGCGAAATGAAGAACAGAAAAAAGAAATCCTTCATGATTGGAATTTTTTCAAAACTAGTGGAAATGAACAATGGTTATGCTGACGAAAAACCTACGAACACACCGTACCTCTTTACGAGCCGGGTTATCTTCGCACCATCAATTTCCCCGTTACATGTCGGCTATAGAAATACGCAACACGCTGCACCAGTTCATTGACAAAACCGCGAACACGGATTTGCTGCAATGGATTAGTTCGGTATTGAAAGAGAGTGAATCGGTTTACCATCTGACACCGGAAGAACGCAGCGCAGTGGAAGAATCTATGAGTGAATATGCGCAGGGCAATGTGCAGGAAAATGATGATGTGATTAAAGAGACCAATCAATGGCTAGACGAATTCGATGGACAGACCGATCCAAAAAACAGAGGCGCGAAATCCTAGAATTTTTTGTTCGCAGAAACGGAACGACAGCCTATAGTGGTAGGCTCTCCCGAATTTTCAGAAAAAGCTTGAACTCATTTCACGTTTCCCTATGGCCAGCACGGCCACCGATTTTTCAGGTGTCAGAAAAACGCTCTACAGGGATTACTTCCTTTTTTTCATTTTCAATGATGAGGAAATTGTGGTGCTAGCACTGTTCGATACCAGACGCAATCCAGATTCAATGAAAGATGTTTTGGGTGTTTGATGGAAGGACTGCAAAGTCCCCGAGAGTTGCCTTTTTAATCTCAAAAAAACCTGCAACTCAACAACGCAACATCATCAGTGTATGGCATGTCGCCTTTGAACTGGTTCAAAGCTGTGATGATGGCATTGTTGATGTCGGTAATGTTTTTTGCATAGTTCGCGAGCACGGTTTGTTCAAGCCGCTCAATCCCGAATTCCTCAAGGTTGGCGTTTTCAGGCTCAACCAAACCATCAGTGTAACAAACCACAGTGGAATTGGCAGCCAGTTTCAATTCACCCATGGCAATTTTCGGAATTTCGTCAAACATGCCGAGGCCAATTGAACCCAGCTTGAGTAATTGGGTGTAGCCATGATCATCCGCCAGCACAGGTGGATTGTGCCCGCAATTGATGTATTGCAACATTCGCGTTGACTTGTTGTAAGTCGCAAGAAAAAGCGTGATGTATTTCTCACCCATCGCACTGTGCATCACCTGTTCATTCAATTCCTCCACCAGGCTTACCAGGTCGGTACGCTGGTACGAAAAAATGGAACGCAGGTAGGCCTGGAAGTTGGCCATAAGAAAGGCTGCGCTCACCCCTTTGCCACTCACATCGGCCATGCAGAACATGACTTCATCTTTATTCAGTTCAACAAAATCATAATAGTCGCCACCCACTTGCTGGTGTGATTTATAAAATGAGGCTGCCTCGTAAAATTCGTTTTTGGGAAGATGCGTTGGAAGAAGAATAGCCTGCATTTCAGCCGCGAGTTCCAGTTCCCGTTTCACCTGCGCCTGGCGCAAACTTTCCTGCTGGAGTTGCCGGTTCTCAATAGCCACCACCAACACATTGGTGAGGGTCTGGATGAACTTCATGTGCTTGATGACAGGAGAAATTTTCATTCCCTCTTCCACATCGCCCACCAGCAAATAAGCTATTGGTTTTTCTTCATGCAAGATGGGGATGACAATATCAAAAGATTCCTGCCTCAATTTTACCTCTGATGATTGTGTGAAGAATTTTTCATCGGCAACATCAGGAATATCACCTTCGGCAATTCCGTATTTCAGGAGGCAGGACCAGTTGTCTTCTTTGGTAAACAAAACCAGTTTTTCGATGCTGAGATTTTCGCGTAATACTTTTTCATATTGCATCAGCAATTCCTCCACCTTGAGGTTGGCGTTGATGGCGAGCGTAATATCAAGCAAAGCATTCAGCTTGAAATCGCGCTGCTGTATCTTTTCTATGAGGCGGGTGCTTTGGGTAAACATGGGATACGGATCATACGGGATAATAAAAGTATCACAGAGGGTGCAAATTTGATTTTATGTCTTGGCAACAAAAACGAAGAACATCAGAGGTTCAATTTTCCAATGATCTCCGGAATTTTCCGGATCATGGCAAGTTCGCGAAATTTCTCACGAGCCTCTTCTGCCGGGCTGCCAAAGTAAGTTTTTCCTGGCTCCAGATCCTTTGAAATTCCAGATTGTCCCAAAACTACTGCACCCTTACCAATATGCACATTGCTAACAACGCCTACTTGCCCCCACAATATCACATCTTCATCAATGGTTACACAGCCTGCCAGACCAACCTGTGCAGCAAACAAACAGTTCCTTCCAATCAATGTATCGTGACCTACATGAACGTGATCATCCATTTTTGTTCCGGCCCCGATGCGCGTTTCGGCACTCACTCCTTTATCTATTGAGCACAATGCACCTATTTCCACATGGTCTTCAATCACCACATTTCCGCAACTGTGCATTTTTTCGCGACCTTCAGGACGTGTTTTGTAATAAAAGGCATCGGCACCGATTACACTATTTGCATGTATGATGACGTTATCACCAATCCACGTGCGATCGTAAATCACCACTCCGGGATAGATGATACATCCTTTACCGATGTGTACATCATTCCCGATAACAGCGGACGGATGAATTCGCGAACCTTCACTCACCACCGAATTTTCTCCCACGTTTTTCTCCGACATTTTCCATGGTGAAAAATGTTTTGTCAGTTTGTTGTAATCGCGAAAAGGATCATCGGAAAAGATGAGTGACTTGCCTTCGGGGGCTGTCACTTTTTGATTGATGAGAATGGTGGTGGCTGCACAGCTCAATGCCTTATCGTAATACTTAGGGTGATCCACAAAAACTAAATCACCTTTTATCACACGATGAATTTCATTGATACCAGAAACCGGAAAAACAGGATCGCCCTCATACTCACAACCGATGATGGCCGCAATTTGAGAAAGTGTTTTTGGAGGGTCGAGTGTCATTGAGTTAAAGTTTGCTCCCAATAGTTATCGGGATTGCAAATGAAAGTGAAACAATCAGTCTCAACCTTGAATGCAAAGACACTGAGGATGAGAAGAATTTTTTCTCCGCGTCTTTTGCGTCTCCGCGTGAGAATTTTTTGTTGCGGGGAAATTACTTCTTCACACGCTCGTGATATCCTCCCGTGGTGGTGTCCACACGAATGGTATCGCCCTCATTGATGAAGAGGGGCACACGCACTTCCACACCGATATCAAGCTTGGCAGGTTTCAGGGCATTGTTTGCCGTATCACCGCGCACACCAGGTTCTGTGTACATCACATCGTATTCCACATAGGCAGGCAGGTCGCAACTCATGGGGCTGTCATCTTCGGTATTGAACATCACAATGCACTTCATTCCTTCTTTCAAAAATTTTGGGGCATTAATCATTACCTCCGGAATTGAAATCTGCTCGAAATCATCGAGATTCATAAAGTTGTAATTGTCATCTTTGTAGAGGAACTGATACTCCCGGGTTTCTATGCGCACAACGTCAATCTTTATTCCCGAGTTGAAGGTGTGATCCACCGTTTTGCCGTTGTGCAGGTTCTTGAGTTTGGTGCGAACGAAGGCGGGGCCTTTGCCGGGTTTCACATGAAGGAACTCCACCACCTTCCAGATGTGGGTATCCATTTTGAAACATAAACCGTTCGAAATGTCTGCTGTAGTTGCCATGGAATGAATTTTTTAAGCGGGCGCGAATATAGGAGGGCTGCATGGGTGGGCTGCTGGCCTCAATCTTCCTTGTAAATCCTCGCCTCGCCCATCTCACCTGCTCTCCTCCATCCGCGATACATCCCTTCAGAATTAAACGGCAGACAAATATTTCCGGATGCATCAATAGCAATAAATCCGCCTTCGCCACCGAGTTTCACTAGTTTTTCATTAATGACCAACTGACTCGCTTCTTGCAACGACATGCCCCCGTATTCCATCAAACAACTAACATCATACGCCACCACAGCGCGAATGAAAAACTCGCCATGACCAGTGCATGAAACTGCACAGGTTTTGTTGTTGGCATAAGTGCCAGCGCCAATAATTGGTGTGTCACCAATTCGTCCCCACTGCTTATTGGTCATGCCTCCTGTGGAGGTGGCAGCTGCAAGATTGCCGTTCGCGTCCAAAGCCACTGCGCCTACTGTACCGAATTTTTTTTCACCGCTATGATCCAATTGAATTGTGTTTTCTTCCTTCGCCTTCAACAGTTGCTGATGACGGTGTTCGGTGTTGAAATAACTTTTAGGTTGAAACGAGAGATTTTGTTTTCGCGCAAAAACTTCCGCTCCTTCTCCGCACAACATCACATGCTCGCTGTGTTCCATCACCGCACGCGCAAGTGAAATTGGATTCTGCACTGAACGCACGATGGCAACCGCACCAGCCGCAAGCGTATCGCCACCCATGATGGATGCATCCATTTCATGATGGCCCTCATGCGTAAAAACAGAACCGCGACCGGCATTGAACAGGGGACAGTTTTCAAGTGACATCACGGCAGATTCCACTGCATCGAGCGATGCACCACCTCTTTCGAGAACAGCATATCCAATATTGAGTGCTTCGTGCAATGCATTTGTGTATTCGGTTTCTTTACCGGGCGTCATGCTCGTGCGTGAAATAGTTCCCGCACCTCCGTGTATGGCAATTGTAAATTTTTTCATCGTATGTGTTTCAGAATTTCTTCCTCTGTTCTCAAAATAATTTTCTCCCATGTCATTTCTTTTACTCTTTGCAAAGAATGGTTTCTTTTCTGATTCAGCCCAGCGCCATCTAATTCAATCGCGGACATAAGCGCAGTTTTTAGTTCTTGGGCATTTCCAGGTGCAATCAACCAGCCGTTTTCACCACTCACTTGAAGTGGCACGGCACCCACATCCGTTGCAATCACAGCAAGTCCGCGTGCCATTCCCTCCATTATCACGTTGGGCATTCCTTCGCTGTGAGATGGTGTTACCAGCACCTGGCACTTGTCCATCACTTGTTGTATTTCATCTCTTGCCGTCAGTTGGCCGTGATAAGTAATCTGATCAGATTTGATAAGCGCACTGTGAGGTACCGGTCCGATGAATTGAAATTGAAATTCTAATTTTCCTATCAGTTGGCTCAATGCTTCATTGAGTTCTGCAATTCCTTTTCTCCTTTCATTCCGTCCGATGAAAAGAAATTGAATAGGTTTGGATAGTGGAGTGATTGCCTTCGCAATCCATGAGGATTCAATGCCTGTGGGAATTTCAATAATCTGTTCGCGATTCACCCCGATGCTTTCAATCAGCGAAGTGATTTTTCCACCATACGAAAAAACATAATCCGCGTTGAGGTTATTCCACCTGGTTGGGCCACGAAGCATCCAGTGTTGCAACCGCGATTTGAAATCTGCAGCTTGCTGAAACATTTCGTAGCCATGAAATTTTATTCCAATGGGTGGAAATTTCTCTCCTTTCGATTTGCGATGAAGAAAATGCCACGCAGCAAATCCTTTAGCATAAATGAAATCGAATTTCGGGAGTTCTTGTTTCAATTGCGTGTACATGCTGCGCGAAAAGAGATAAGATTCGTTGATGTAATGCCCGGGAAGCCAACCGCCTTTTGGAAACCGCAAACACACACTGTTAAAATGGTGCGAAGAATCAAGGCCAAGGCTTTGCCTCACTTCGTGTAAGGGCGGGGTGAGATAACCATCGTGCACACAATGAGCAAGTGTGACATAATGCCCTCGCAATGCAAGAAATTTCGCGAGGTAGTGCGAATGTTTTTGCATACCGCCAACAACAAAAGGAAATACACCATCTGTGAGCAAAAGAATTTTCATGTGTTGTGGGGCTCCATATTTTTCTTACTCATAATAATCGCATTTGCACGGTCAAGAATTTTTTCAGCCACATGGTCCCATGTGAAACGTTTCATCACTTTACGATTAAAATTTTCTGCGAGTTTATTTCGGAGCGATTCATCATCGAGCAATTTCAAAAGTGCATTCAATAATTCCTCATCATCTCCAATCAGTATCCCATCCTCACCATTTACCATCACATCCTTCACCGGACCATTGTCCGGTGCAATCACGGCTTTGCCCATGGCAGCATATTCAAAAATTTTTACTGGTGAACCGTACCAGTTGGAACGCGCCATCACTGCAATATCCATGAGTGCAATGTGTGTGTAAACTTCTTCGTGCGGAACATTGCCGGTGAATTTCACTTTGTGTTCCAATTCATTCACGGCAACAAATTGCTTTAATTCATTCAAACCGACACCATCGCCCACTATTAAAAGTTTGATGCTTCGCTTGTCAGATTTTTTCATCAGTTCATTAAACGCATGAACGAGTTTGTCCACTCCGTGATAAGGGAAAATGGATCCGACAAAACCAATTACGGTTGTGCCTATATCAATACCAAGTTGCAGGCGAAGCACATCAACTTTCGTGGCATCAGCATTAGCGCGATCAGGATTAATTGCATTCGGAATCACCAGGATCTTCGATGCAGAACCGGGATTGATTTTCAAAAGATATTCTTTCAGCACAGTTGAAACTACAACCACTGCATCGGCCATTTCCACTTGTTGTTTCTCAGCCTGTCTTGCCTTTGAAATGAACAATGAATTTCCTTCCATCGAAATTTTTTCTTCCGGATAAGGTGCATTGATTTCGATGATGTGCGGAATGGAAAATTGTTTTGCAATTCTTGAACAGTCAGTCATCAAATAGTTTCCGCGTTCATAGATGAAATCTGGTTTTTCTTTTTCGATTAGTGCGGCCAATCGCTGCACAGCTTGTTTGTCAAATTGCAAGAGTTTGAAATCTTTTATGGTTTGCCACAACACGCCAGGTAAAGCTTTTTTCAGATATATTTTGTAGGGCGATTTGCGAATTTTAGCCTGATTTAATTCAGCAATTTCTTCCCCACCCATTATCAGTTTCGTTACGATGTGTCCTTGCTTTTCAAAAGCGCGGATTACCTCCCGCATGTGCGTTCCCGGCCCGCTGAGGGCAGCAAGGTTAAGGTTAGGATGTCCACTGTAGTAGAGAATTTTCAATGGCCGGAAAATAGTTTCTTGATTCGATCCGCTATTGGAAAGCCGAGCAACTTGTGCAGTCTGATGTAATTTTTTCCACTGACTTTGCTAACCACCGGGTTAAAATCATTTTTCAAAACTTCAACATAAAAGGAAAGAGCAACTTCAGGTGCGTGCGGATAAACCGTGCGCACTAAATCGAAGAAGGCTTGTTTGAATTCCGTTTGATGACTTGTGAAATATGCGTCTCCTGTTTCATCAAGAAATTTCATGATGTCAGCACGAAGACGCAAGTATCGGCTCCATCGGGGGGGCGGATCAACTTGTGAAATTTGACCATGTGGCCTATCGCGAACAATGGTCAATGCTTCTTCTTGGGAAACAAACCGTGCACCCGATTTCATCATCCGAAACATCAGGTCGTACTCCTGGCTGCTTTGCATTTCTTCATCCCATGCCCCCGCAGCCAGCACATCTTGCCTGATAAGGAGAAGAGATGAAGTGACGCCAAACCGGGTGTTGAATAAACCAGTCCACTGATTACTGTCAGGGATAAAATTCGTTTCGGTTCCCGTTGTGGCAAGGCGAACAAATCCTCCGGCAACGTTGGCTCCATTGTTTTGGTTTGAAAATTCCAGTTGGTGGCTGATCTTGCTTTTCTTAAGTACATCATCAGCATCAAGAAACTGGATACACTCGCCCGATGAAATTTTAATGCCTTTGTTTCTCGCAGCACAAGCTCCTTTTTTTTCTTCGTGTGTTATAAAGACAAGGCTGCATTCTTTTTTTAATTGCTCAAGAATGTCAATTGTGTTGTCGGTGGAACCATTGTCCACGCAAATGATTTCCGAAACAAAATCCTGGTTGTCGGGCATCACCGAGCGCACCGCATCAGCAATATATTCACTGACATTGAAGCAGGGAATGATAACGGAAACTCTAGGGTTATCGGCTGAAAATGCTTGTCTTGCCAACTCATTCATTGTTGAAATGTTTAGCCATGATCTAGATTGCTGCCAGAGGAATCAATGGAATTCATGACGGATTGATCAGTGAATCGGCTGCGTATATTTTGGATAAGCATGAAATCGGTAACCCGAAATTTTGTTCGTGGAAAAAAACTCATCAGTGCTTTGTGTACATGCCGATAAAATTTTGGAACTCATCGTCTCCAGCGAATTGAAACAGATATTTTGCAGAGTACTGTCCTCAATTGGGAAGCCCGGAATTCCATAGTTGCCGATAAGTGTTTTAAATCCGCAGAACAGCCGCTCAAAAACAATTGTGCTGAATGCAGCAACAGCAATATCCACTATTTCAAAACTGTGCGCAGTGGCAATTCCTTTTGCAGCAAACGAAAATCTGGTGGAGTGCAAATGTTTCGAGTAGAAATCCTGTGTGTCGTTCCATCTCTTTTCATTCCGCTCACGCGGATGCGGAAAAACAATGAGCGAATACCCGGGATTATTTTTCATAAAGACTGCCAAGTGATTCAGTAAATTGAGTTCGGCATCACCTATGTTTAATCCATCGGAAGCATGATCATCGGCCTGCCGGATCCAGGCTCCGTGGGAGTAAAATCCAATTGTCTTTTGCGGAGTTGCAAGAGGTGATGCGGAATAACGATGGATGTAAGTGTAGGCGCGTTCAGGTCCCCACATCAATACTTTGGAAGTGCGGATACTCTCGCGGTACAATGCATATTCCTCATTGTGATAGGATGAACTGAAAGCAACTTCGTCACTAATCATTATCCGGTTGTGGGTGGACAGCGGGCCGCTGCTAGGAATTTTCGTTACCTGTATTTCATGTTGGCGACAAAGGAGCGAAATGAGGTTGCTATCCAATTCGTAGGGCAAAAAGTTGTACACATGTTTTATTTTTTTTTCCTTAACCAGAAAAGCAACAGGGCAGTATCGGCAGTTTCGCGAATCAGCAGCGCAATATTGGTGCGATTAGGTTCAGTGATGCATCGAAATGCAAAAGGCATTGAGAACCAAAACCATTTCCACCAGAACACGAATTTTCCGGGAGCAGAAACTTCAGGCCATTCAGTTTTGGCCAGGTACCATCCTATTTTTTTCCCGGTCTCAAATTCTATGTAGTTGACGATTACTTCCTGGCTTGCCATGAAGCCGCCCAGCACCACAGAAGAACTTGCCTGCTCCAATTGTTGGGTTGCGGACTTCCGTGCGAAAATATTTTTTGTGGTTCTCTTTAATTCACGAAAACCAATCCATTTGTCGTGCGATGCTTCTGCGGTAAGTTGGTAAGTAACGTTGTGAAGGAGGCATTGCTTTACCAGCCATTCATTGCTAGCCTCACCGGATACTGGAGACCGGGCATCGAGAATTTTTTTCAGAAGGCCAATGACAATTTTTAGATCGTTAAGCAATGCTCTCGCGGTTGAATAAATTTCTTGTGGTACAAACTCACTTGTCCAATCCTATCGCCTTGCGGATCCTTTCGAATTCAAATGCCGTTTGTTTTATTTCTGCAAGGTCGTCCATGTTCATGGCACCAAGATGTGCTTTTTCGGTTTCGTATTGAAAAGATTTCCTAAGTGTAAAGTGTTTCTCAAGATACTGCGCCCCATGGGCCGATGCGAAAAGTGCACCTGCATTGCCAAGTGTATGATCGCTGATGCCGTGGAAAAGTGAATTGGAAAAGTCGGGCATCTGGAATTCATCTACTCGTGTGGGATATTTCATTACACAATAGAGGTAAATGGAATGATCGTATTTCTTCACTTCTCCCGTATCCAGGTCGCTGGGAATGGAGACAAAGGTTGGTTTTTTATACGACATTATCTTCTTGACCAATTCCGGGGATTCGCGGTGCATTCGTGCTGCGACTTTGAGGTAGGGCAGGTCGAGATCAATGCACCATTCTAACCTGTCGAGAGTAAAGGGTGTTGCAAAAAGCGGGATGCGAAGGGTTAGCGCATAATCGTTCAGCCGTTTCAATCCGTCTTTGGAAAGTTCGAGATAGGCTCTTTCTGCCCCGAATTGTGTCGCAGTGTAAAGTTGAATCTTTACAGCATCGGCACCAGCCATTTTGCTTTGCAATATCATTTGTTCGGCAACCTCAAGACTGCCACTGTGCTGCGGAAAAATTTCTGAAATAATAAACATAGGATTGAATAAGGCGGGCTAAAGTAAGATGTGCGCATAAGGCTGATGTATTCAAGGCATTCCGAGTACTTTTGAATCCCTTCAATCTATTTTTTTATCATGACCAAAACTGACATCGAATCGTATTTCAACTCAGAGAAAAGCGAAAGCATGATTTTTATGATTGTTGCTGTGGCGGCAATATTGTGCGCTATTTTTTTTCTGGTAATGAAGAAACCTGCATTTACAGGTGCGGCCATTCCACTACTTGTTGTCGGTGCCATCCACTTTGCAGTTGGGTTTTCTGTTTACCGCAGCAGCGACCGGCAGCGCACGGATGTTTCATATAGTCAGGACATGGCTCCGGGGAAAATCAGGGAAGAAGAATTGCCGCGCATGGAAAAAGTCATGAAATATTTTGTGGTGTTAAGATGGGTAGAAATAACACTGGCCATTGCGGGCATCGCGTTATTTTTTGTTTTCCGCGAGCAAAAAAACTTTTGGTTTGGGTTGGGAATTGCGCTGGCTATGGAAGCGTTGTTTTCGCTTGGTGCCGATTATTTTGCGGAGAAGCGCGGTAAAGAATACCAGGAAAAACTAAGCGGTTTCGTTGAGCGTTTCAAATCGTGATCTCACGGCTTGATGAATGCCGGAGTTCGCACCACATTGCTTTCATTGAGTGAACGATCCACAATATGTATTTCGAATCGAGCTGTATCGAATTCGCTTTCCAGCCAATACCCATAGTTGCCGCGCATGGTAATTTCCAATTCGCCCTGTTGCGCTTTTTCTTGCCCGGTAGGCATAACCCAGGGCACACGGTAGTAAAATGCAATCTGGTTGAACGGCAGGAATGGAATAAGCGGAAGATGCACCCATTGCCCATTCTGCAATTCATAGTATTCGCAATAGAGATTGTAATAAGCCATGCATTGTGAACAGTAAGTGCCGGAGGTGTCGGCAGCGGTTAAACCAAAGTTGCCATCGCCATCAGTAAAATTGAGGATGAGTTTGGCAGAATCATCGGAGTAGCGGAGAAACTCACCAAACTCCAGTGCAGGTTCATCAGGAAATTCATTTGGCTTCAAGCATGAAACAAGGGATAGTGCTGTGAGTGCTGATATAAAAAAAATACAGTTTTTCATCCTTCCAAAATTAGTTCAATTTTGCCTGCAAAGTGATACCCCGTTCGAATCTTATTTTTTCCATCAACAGCCAGGAATCGTTTAACCAACATGCGCTTGATTTATTTCATTACCAAGCTGAAAAAAATCAGGTGTACCGGAATTATGTTCTCGCGCTTGGCATCGTTCCAAATGAAGTTGTTCATTGCGGACAAATTCCCTTTTTACCCATTTCTTTTTTCAAAACTCATGAAGTGAAGTGCGGTGACTTTGCTCCTGAAAAGATTTTTACCAGCAGTGGAACTTCTGGCCAAAGCACAAGTTCTCATTGGATAAAACACCTTTCTGTTTGCAGAAATTCATTGACTGAGGCCTTCAGGAAATTTTATGGTGAACCTTCACAATGGTGCATTCTGGCATTGCTGCCATCGTACATGGAACGCAGCGGTTCATCGCTTATTTACATGGTAGATGAACTGATGAAAATGAGTGAACATCCAATGAACGGTTTTTTCCTGGATAATTTAGATCAACTGCATTCACGATTGCATAAGCTGGAAAGCGCAGGACAAAAAACACTGCTCATCGGGGTCACGTTTGCGCTGATGGATTTTGCGGAAAAATATCCTGGTAAGTTGAATCAAACTTTGATGATGGAAACCGGTGGTATGAAGGGAAGGAGGGAAGAATTGACACGCGAAGAGGTTCATACACTCCTGAACAAGTCTTTCGGTCTTCCATCCGTCCACAGCGAGTATGGAATGACAGAACTGTTGAGCCAAGCCTACTCTCGTGGCAATGGGCTTTTCCAATGTCCGCCCTGGATGCAGGTTTCCATTCGCGATGTCACCGATCCTTTTTCCCCGGTTCAAACAGGAAAAACAGGAGGAATCAATGTGATGGATCTAGCCAACAAAGATTCCTGCGCATTTGTAGCCACCGATGACCTCGGCAGATTGAACCCTGATGGAAATTTCGAAGTGCTTGGGCGCTTCGATCATGCTGATGTTCGCGGATGTAATCTTTTGGTGGTCTGAAAATTTTTATTCACCTGAAAGGCAACCGCAGTGGTACACCACCAGTCTTAGTTGGGCATTGCGATTTTTTGCAATGCCGAAAGGTTTGGCTGGCCCTCAATACCGGTCAAGATTTCATAATTTCCTAAACAAATGCAGCGCGATCCTGGCAGGGGTCGCGCTCCATTTTCAGCCGATTCTACTTTGTCTTGATTATTCCGCTTTGAGCAGGAAATAATTTTTCTTTCCGCGTTGAAGAAGGATATAGCGACCGTTGAGCAAATCGCTCGCTGTAATGATGCGACTCATTTCCACTTTCGATTTGTTGACGGAGATAGAATTTTCCTGTAATGCCCTGCGAGCTTCACCGTTGGAAGGCATGAAGCCCGGGCTTACCAACGTTTCAATAATGCCCAGCCCCGTTTCAATTTCGGACTTTGCAATGGTTCCCTGTGGCACTCCTTCAAAAATATCCAGTAGGTCTTGCTCCGATATTTTTCTCAAATCTTCTTCCGCTGATTTACCAAAAAGAATGTCGGAAGCAGAGACGGCAGTTTGATAATCTTCCATTGAATGAACCCGAGTTGTAATGTCCTGCGCAAGCGATTTTTGAAGAATTCGTTGGCCAGGATCCTTAGCGTGTTCTGTTTCCAGGTTTTCAATTTCATCTTTTGATTTCAACGTAAAAATCCGGATATATGAAGCCACGTCAGTATCACTTGCATTAAGCCAGAACTGGTAGAATTTATAGGGTGATGTGCGTTTTGCATCCAGCCAAACGTTGCCGCCTTCTGTTTTGCCAAACTTGGTTCCATCGGATTTTTTAATGAGTGGAGTAGTGAGCGCCTTAGCCTCACCACCATCCTTCCGCCTGATCAGTTCAGTACCGGTTACAATGTTTCCCCACTGGTCGCTTCCGCCCATTTGAAGCACGACTCCGTGATTCTTCCAGAGGTAATAAAAATCGTAACCCTGCACGAGCTGGTAACTGAATTCGGTAAATGACATTCCACTTTCGAGGCGACTTTTTACGCTGTCTTTTGCCATCATGTAGTTGACCGAAATGTGTTTTCCAACATCGCGTATGAAATCAAGGAACCGGATTTCTTTGAACCAATCAAAATTGTTAACCAGTTGGGCTGAGTTATTTCCTGAATGGAAATCCAGAAATTTTTCCAGTTGTTTTTTTTGGCATTCCTGGTTGTGCCGCAGTTCATCTTCACCTAAAAGATTTCTCTCGGCTGACTTTCCTGAAGGGTCGCCCACCATTCCTGTAGCTCCACCAATCAAAGCAATGGGTTGGTGCCCGCATTGCTGAAAGTGGAGGAGCGTCATGATTTGCACCATGTTTCCCACACCCAGCGAATCAGCGGTGGGATCGAATCCGATATAGCCTCTCACCATTTGCCGGTTGAGCAGATCTTCAGTGCCCGGCATCACATCGTGCAGCATTCCACGCCATTTCAGTTCTTCAATAAAGTTTTTCAAGAGAGATTTTTTTTGGTGCGCAAAAATAGAATTCACTTTAGAGCACGTCAGTCAACTCTTCCAGCCGGAGAGCGCGCGATCCTTTGACCAGTATGGTGTAGTACTTAAGTTCGGATACTAGCAGGAATTCTTTTGCTTCAGCATTGCTTGAAAATGAAGAGAAGGAAAATTTGCTCCTCAATGAAAAGAAAATTTCACCAACAGTTATTCCGTTGAGCTGAAGTTGCACAGCCAGTTCAAGAATTCGCTGGTGCTCTCTGGTTTCTTCTTCACCCAATTCAAGCATGTCTCCAATAATGAAAAATTTTTTCCCCGGTTGTCGGGAAAGATTCACCAGCGCATTTTCCATGCTGGAAGGGTTGGCGTTGTAGGCATCGAGGATCAGGAGGTTGTGTGCTGTCTTTTTAAGTTGCGAGCGTTGGTTATCGGGAGTGTATTCTGCAATGGCTTCAGCAATTTTTTCTGTATCAATTCCGAAATGAATACCCACCGCTATTGCCGATGCAATGTTGTACAAATTGTAGGCACCGGCAAGATGTGTGGCTACTTCTGTGGGCACAAATTTTTTGGCGATGAATTCAAAAGAGAGCGTTGGAGTTTCTGAAGTGATGCGGAGCGAAAATTGGGGGCAGTGGAATCCGTATTCGATGCGGTTCATGCCATCCGAAACTTCGCATAGGTTCGCTAGTTCTGTGTTTACGATAACTTTTCCTCCGGTTACATTTACAAAATCATACAATTCCCTTTTACCTTTCTTAACTCCTTCTAAACCACCAAATCCTTCAAGGTGTGCTTTACCGATGTTGGTAATCAACCCTAAATCAGGTTCTGCAATTTCGCACAACTGTCGGATTTCTCCCTGGTGGTTGGCACCCATTTCAATTACAGCAAACTCGGTATCTGCCGGCATGGACAACAAGGTGAGAGGAACACCAAAGTGGTTATTAAAGTTTCCTTTTGTCGCATGAACCCTAAATCTTTTTTTGAGGACATCCCGGACTAATTCTTTGGTGGTAGTTTTTCCATTGCTGCCCGTTATGGCGAGCACTGGGATGGAGAATGCTTTGCGAAATTGGTTGGCTAGCTCCTGAAGAGCAACCAATGAATTTTCAACTTTCACTATTCGGGTATCCTTCAAATGAATATCCTCATCCACAACAACCATGACTGCTCCTGCTTCCAGCGCCTGTCCCGCAAAGTGGTTGCCGTTGAAATTTTCGCCCTTCAGGGCAAAAAAAATCGCGCCTTGCGAAATATTGCGGGTGTCGGTTGTAACTGTTTTTGATTTCAGGAACTGTTCAAAAATTTTGGCGACTGGCATGGGTCGAAAATAGAAAACCCTCCGGGCATCAAGCCGTGAGGGTTTTTCTTTTTATTATTGAAAATAATTTTTGTTATTGAACACCACCTAATCCCACTGGACTACCCACGCGGGTCATGGCACAGCGGAAACCAATCATGGCACTGGACCTGCGCTCGTCCAGGTATCTGCGGGTTCCTGGAACGGTGAAGTAGGCGCGGTCGCCCCAACTGCCGCCTTTGTAAACGCGGGCGCGGTTGTTTATGAGTGTGGTTGTTCCCCACTCGTACATGCGGTTAGCGTCAGTCTCAAAAGATGGGTCGTAGTAAAATATGCTGGACTGGAAATCACCGTCACGATAATCCATATTGTCGGCAATGCGGTAATTCCTGCGGTCAATATTTTCTTCTGCTGTAACATCACGCATTTTCACTCCACCGGGCGCTGCAATGATGTAGTCTGCAATGCCATCTCGTAAATCGGGTGCAATGGGGCTTTCCGATTCGGTGATCTCATCCATCATGGCTTGCATGTATTCGGTCATGGCTTCATCTATCTGGCGCTCCTTCACTTTTTCGCGTGCCTGTTCAAGAAGGTTTTGACAAGTCTCAAGTAAAGTGATATCGGCTTCGGTGAGTTTGCCTTCCGTTCTTGAAGTGTATTCTTTCAAGAAATAAGCAACACCATCAAGATCGTATTTGTTGTAATCATATTTATCAGCAATACTTCCGTCACCATTCATCACTTTGGTTTCATACACGTTACCACGGTATGGGCGGAATTCATTTTTGTCCTCAGGTGAAAGTGGGCGGTAAACATCCATCACCCATTCTGATACATTGCCGGCCATGTTGTACAATCCGTAATCATTGGGCGGATAGGCAAACACCGGTGCAGTTACGTCCGCATTGTCATTGAGGTATCCCGCCACTCCCATATAGTCGCCCTGACCCCGCACAAAGTTGGCGCGAATAGTTCCAAAGAATTTTCCACCATTGTCATCATTTCTTACGTAATGGCCATTCCATGGATAATACTTGCGTTCTGTAATCAATTCCTGAAACGAATTGCCAATCATTCCCCATGCAGCATATTCCCATTCAGCCTCGGTGGGCAGGCGATAACGCGGAAGTAAAATTCCATCTTCCATCCTCACGTTCCGGTAACCGGTGCTGCTCTTTGGATTCATATCCAGAATGCCATCAGCCGCTTTTTCAGCCGGTTCATATTGTCCGGCCAAATAAGAGTCAGTATTGAAATGTTCTTCATCAAGTTGAGCGGTTGGGCTGTGAATGAAGAGGCCTTCGCGAATGAGGATGATTTCATTCACCCTGTCTGTGCGCCATGCACAAAAGTCATTGGCCTGAAGCCAACTGACGCCTACCACAGGATAGTCCTGGTAAGCCGGATGGCGCAGGTAGTATTCAACATAGGGGTCCATGAACGACATCTTTTCTCTCCATACCAGTGTATCTGGCAAAGCGCGGTTAACCAGTTCGGGATAGCTTTCACCATAAACAAGACCGAGCCAGTGCAAATAGTCCAGCCAATACTGGTTAGTGACTTCGGTTTCGTCCATGTAAAATGATGAAACGGTGACCGTTCTTGGGATGTTGTCCCAGGAATACATCACATCATCCTCCACACGTCCCATTGTAAATCTTCCTCCTTCCACAAGCACCAGACCGGGGCCGGTTTCCTGTTCCAGGTAGGGCATCCGCTGGTATCCTCCGCTTTCTTTATCATTGTAGGACCAGCCGGTGGCACCGGAACGTTCCTTGCCGCAGGATGCAAGCATGGACACAAGTGCGATGAGTGGCAGCACACGCATTGTTACTTTTATTGACTTCATGATTTCCTGTATTTAGGGGTTGTTTTTTCTTTTGTCAAAAGGATGGGCAGGAAACAACCCTGCGCACTCTTCGTGGTGTTTTACAATCAAACTGAATGGTCAGCGATACTTCATGCGAACCTCCGGTGGCGGGAGTAAGTTCGGAAATTGTAACATCGTAACTGTAACCGAACTTTATCACATCGCTCTGCAATCCTATAGTGCCAATAAATGAGTCCCTGTACTTAGGACCGAAGAGCAATCCCCTGAACCAAACCCCGCCTACGAGCGGGCCTTTCTTTACGTACACACCAAGATTAAGTTGTTGGAACTCTCCCTGGCGCCTGTACAAAACATTGGGGCTAACGGACGACTCTGAATGTTTATTGCGTTTCTCGATGGGAATAATTACACCGGCATGTCCCGTCCATTTCATGGGCAACCGGCTTGTTCCCACAATCAGTGATTCGTTAGGTTCGTTGAGGTGGTGAACGGCAAAGCCACCATATACCTGATCGCTGAAGCCAAGAAGACCGGCAGAGAAATCCACATTGGAAACTTTGCCGCCACGGGGAATATCCTGTGTTTCGTAGATAAATCCTTTGCGTGGATCAATCATATCTCCAAAGGTGAGTTTGTCCCAATCCAACTTTTTCTGGAAGTAAGTGGCCTGAAGCCCGGCCTTCATCGAGAATTTTCTGGAAATGGGTTGCTGGTAGGAATAAATTCCACTGATGGTGGTAGTGGTGAGTGTGCTTTCGGCCGCACGGTCATTGAGCAGAATGAGACCAAGACCGCCCTGGATGCTCTGCACGTGCTGGTCGTAACTGGCGCTGGTAGTCACAAATGTGCCTGTGAGTGATGGCCACTGATTCCGGTAGTTCATAACCAAGCGAGGACACCTAACTGATCCAGCAAATGCGGGATTTAGATAGATGGGATTGGCATAGAACTGTGTGAATTCCGGGTCTTGTGCTCTGGCTTCGGGGGCTGCAATTCCAATAAAAAAGAGGATAATAGCAAGTAGGTGTATTCGTTTTTTCATAAGAAGTGTTCGTTGGTTGTTAGGGGGCTGAAAAGAGTGAGCAAGTATAACACATTCCTTTTTTTTGGTTGAAATGCAATAAACAGACTTGTTGCATGTTAGGGGCGTTGCTTTTCACCTTTGTATCCACATTTAATATGATGATCAAAACTAAAATTTTTTGCCTGCTCGCCTCGTGGTTTTCATTAACCCTTGCAGCGCAACAGGCTAATGAATTCCAGATTGATTTCAATTGGAACTCATCCGTTTCCGCTTTTGGTTCATCGCCTTTCGAGTTTGAAGGTTGCGTGTTGGATGATGAAAAGAACGGAATTCCATACTTCACTAAAAGTTTTTTTACTGAAAAAGGCGTGACGGGTTTCACAACCACCATTGCACCAGGAGCAGTTGAAACAGTAAACGATGAAATTGACCAGGACAGGCGAGAGCATCTCACATCGGAATTCCAAGTGTCTTGCAGGCAAACCAACGGAGGTAAACAAAGTTTCGGGATACTCGAAATTGTTCCCCTTAGGTTGAATCGCCTATCAGGCCAGGTAGAACGTTTGTTGGATTGTACCGTGAATATTTCGCCCAATAAAAATTCGGTCAAAAAAAGAAAAGCGCTTGACTTTGCACAAAACTCAGTGCTGGCAGAAGGCACCTGGTACAAAATGGCAATTCACAAAGACGGCATTTACAGGATAGACAAAGCATTTCTGGAAGAACTGGGAATTGATGCCGAAGCACTGAATTTGCATCAATTCAACATCTATGGCAACGGGGGCGAACAACTTCCATTCTCCAATCTTGCACCACGGCCTGATGATCTCGAACCCAATTCAATTTTTGTTTCAACCCAGAACGAAACTTTAGGCAACACCGACTATATCCTTTTTTATGGAAAAGGTGCTGATAGGTGGCAAAGAGACTCGGACATCTTTGTTCATGAGAAACATTTTTACTCGGATTCGGCCTACTATTTTATTCGAACGGATGATGTAGTGGAACATCGCATCCAGGGAGCTGCGCTTTCTGAATTTCCTGCCACCCACACAGTGACAAAATTCCAGGATTACCAGTTTGTGGAAAGTGACCTATATAATCTTGTAAAATCGGGTCGCGAATTTTATGGGGAAGAATTTGACCTCAACACTTCCGCTACATATTCATTTAGTTTTCCAAACATCACCACAGATAATGCAACGGTGGAGGTGAAAGTTGCTGCAAGATCAATAGGAGGATCTAGTTCATTTCTTGTTTCCGCGGGGGGCGAATCAATTGAATTGGTTCCCGCAGCAGTTACTGAAAGCGCTACCGGTTGGGTAGCTCGTGAAGCCTCCGGCACTATCGCGTTCGCAGGTGCAAATTCAAACCTTCAGGTGGCACTGGATTTTACAAAAGAAAATCCTGAAGCCATAGGTTGGCTCGATTACATCAGGGTGAATGCCACCCGCAATCTCCAGATGGCCGGCAGCCAGATGATTTTTCGCGATACCATTTCCGAGGGACCAGGCAACATAGGGCTATTCCAAATTTTACAGGCACCTGCATCGCTTCAGGTTTGGGACATCACGGACCACAATACTCCTCAATTGGTACCGCATACTTTAAGTGGTTCCACTGCTGAATTTAAAGTGGCAACAGATGTCTTGCGCGAATTCAGCGCATTTTCGAGTTCAGGAAATTATACTCCCACAGCAATGGGAGGTGTGGAGAACCAAAATCTTCATGCCCTTCAAGATGTTGACCTGATGATAGTATGTGCACCGCGCTTGCTGGGCGCAGCCGAAGAACTTGCCATCCTGCATGAAGAGGACGGAAAGTCCGTGGTGCTGGTTACCGCACAACAGGTTTTTAATGAATTCTCCAGCGGCAATCCTGACGTCACTGCAATTAAGATGTTGATGAAAATGTTGTACGACAGAGGGGACGGTGACCCAGAAAAACAGCCAGAAAATCTGCTGTTGTTTGGTGACGGAAGCATTTACAACAAAGGCACAATTGCTAACTCATCAAACAATGTCATCACGTTTCAATCGGCTAATTCGCTGCTGCCCATTGGCTCCTATGTGAGTGATGATTATTTTGTTTTTCTGGGTGATGATGATAACGAAGACATACAAGACAAACTGGATTGTGGAGTAGGAAGAATTCCAGCAAGCAGCACTTCCGAAGCGTTCGAGTACGTGAACAAAGTGAGACGCTACATGGCAGAAAATACTTCGGATGCGGGTGGAGCCTCTTGTCTGGGAGATCAAAACCAAACTCCCTACGGCCCATGGCGCAACACCATTGTTTTTATTTCCGATGATCAGGATGGTAACAGCAGTGCGTTTGAAGATGAACATATGGATCATGCAGAAATTCATTCGGATACCATTTATAATGAATACAATGATTATGATGTGGTGAAACTTTACATGGATGCCTTTAAACAGGAATCAACTCCAGGGGGAGAGCGTTACCCGGAAGGCGAAGAGGCCATACGGCAACGTGTGCAAAATGGTGCGCTGATAGTTACTTACACCGGACATGGAGGCGAACGCGGCTGGGCTCATGAACGTATTCTCGACATTTCCACTATCCAGAATTGGACGAACATCAATCGTCTGCCCGTTTTCCTCACTGCCACTTGTGAGCTGGCAAGATTTGATGATGCGGAATTCAGCTCAGCAGGTGAAGAGTTGGTAATGAATCCTAACGGAGGAGCCATTGCCATGCTCACCACCACTCGTATTGTTTATTCGGGCTCCAACCTGAAACTCGGCAGAGGTTTTTTCAATTATGCACTGGAAGACCGTTCCATGCCCGACCTGACGCTTGGTGAAATAAACATGTTGACCAAAAACTGGGTGGATAGCAGCGACTCAAATAAGAGGAGCTTTACTTTGCTTGGGGATCCTGCTTTGCGCATTGCCTACCCGAAAAGGGAAGTGTACACCACCGAAATAAATGGACACGCTGTTACTAATTACGTGGACACACTGAAGGCATTGCAGGAAGTGGAAATGAAGGGATATGTGGGGGACTCTGATGGCAATGTGCTCACGGGATTTTCGGGATTTGTTTACCCCACGGTGTACGATAAACGCACCCAAGTTACCACGTTGAACAATGACCAAACTGTTGATGTAGCAGGGGTGTTCTACGATTACAATCTGTTCAACAAAATCATTTATAAAGGAAAGGCGAGTGTAACCAATGGCCTGTTCTCGTTCAAGTTCGTTGTTCCTTACGACATCAACTTTTCGATTGACACGGCGCGGGTAAGCTATTATGCAGTGGCTGGCAACCTGGATGGCCACGGTCATTCACAACGATTCAAGATTGGCGGAACACTGGCCGGAGCGGAGCTTAACACCGTGGGGCCGGAACTGGAATTATTCATCAACGACACGTCTTTTGTGTCAGGCGGCATTACCCACGAAAGCCCCATCCTTCTTGCAAAACTGCGCGATGATAACGGCATTAACACGGTGGGCAATGGCATTGGCCACGATCTGCAGGCTATATTGGATGGTGATGGCCAGAATCCGATAGTACTGAATGACTATTACGAGTCCGATCTCAACACTTACAAGAGTGGTGAGATTCGTTATCAGCTAAACAAACTCTCCGAAGGCACACATAACATGAAAGTAAAAGTGTGGGACGTGCACAACAACAGTTCTGAAAACGACATTGAATTTGTGGTGGCATCTTCTGCTGAACTTGCGCTTGAACATGTGTTGAACTATCCGAATCCTTTCACTACACACACCGAGTTTTTTTTCGAACACAACCAGGCCTGTAGTATGCTTGATGTCCGCATCCAGGTTTTTACAGTGAGTGGAAAACTGGTGAAGACCCTGGAAGAACAGGTACATACAGAAGGTTTCCGAAGCCAGCCTATTGCCTGGGATGGCCGTGATGATTTCGGTGACAAGATTGGAAGAGGTGTGTACGTTTATCGTGTGGAAGTACGCTCTGATCTTGGCGCCAAAGCTGAACAATTTGAAAAACTCGTTATACTTAACTGATAAAACCAAAGCCCATGAACGACCGTATATTTGACGTCCTTTTGAAAATTCAATTCATGCGTCTATCAAAACAAACCTTAGCCATTTGCCTGTTTTTGGCCCCGGTTGCATCTTTTGCCCAGGTGAATGCAACAGATAGTCCGGCCCAACAGGCCCAGCTCAACACTATTACCACTGCAGTGCCTTTCCTGCAAATTGCCCCAGATTCGCGCTGCGGTGCGATGGGCGATGCAGGTGTGGCGGTATCGCCTGATGCCAACAGCGGCTTTTGGAATCCTGCAAAACTTGCATTTATCAAAACAGACATGGAGGCATCACTTTCTTACGCTCCGTGGTTGCGCGCACTTGTAAATGATATGAGCCTTGCTTACTTAAGCGTAACTAAAAAACTGAACAAACGCCAGGCATTTGCCGGATCGCTTCGCTACTTCACTCTTGGTAACATAACATTTACCGATGAAAGCGGCCAGGTAATCCGTGATTTCAAACCTGCCGAATGGGCACTTGATGCCTCGTTCGGACAACAATTCACCGATAAATTTTCCGGTGGTATAAGCACCCGGTTTGTGAATTCGAACCTTACAGGTGGCACCAATGTGCTGGGTGCCGATTCGAAACCGGGGCGATCAGTGGCTGCGGATGTGGCACTTTTCTATTCTAATGATGACATTAAGCTTGGAAAAAAAGATGGCGTGTGGAGTTTAGGGATGAACATTTCAAACATTGGCGCCAAGATGCGTTACACGAATACTGATGAGCGCGATTTTATTCCCGCAAACCTGAAACTGGGAACGGCATTGACCACCATGCTGGACGAATACAACGCACTCACCTTTGCTCTCGACTTTAATAAATTGCTTGTACCCACACCACCGCGATACGCTGACAATGGCACCGACTCAGTGCTTTATGGCATTGACCCCAATGTGGGTGTAGCGACAGGAATTGTCCAATCGTTTTACGATGCTCCCGGCAACTTGGACAACGATGGAAACTACGTTTCAGGAAGTGCATTTGTGGAAGAGTTGCGCGAGGTGAACATAAGTGGTGGCATGGAATACATGTACACCGATCAGTTTGCTTTCCGCACCGGATATTTCTACGAGCACTACACCAAAGGCAACCGCCAATTCATTACCCTGGGTGCCGGCCTTCGCTACGAGGTGATTACCATTGACATGTCGTACCTCATAAGCACTACACAAAATAATCCGTTGGCCAACACATTGCGGTTTACGCTGCGTTTAGCGCTGGATGGAAATAGTGGGGGAAATGGTGGTGAAGAAGGAATACCCACTGAATAAATATTTCCACTCAAGAATTTCATTACCCCTGGAAAAATTCAGGGGTTTTTTGTTTTTGATGATATTCAGCTAAGCTCCATACATCCCCTTCTTCCTTTGGGTCTGATGTGTTTATAGTCAACATATTTTTCAAGTGTCATTTGGCTGAGGCTGGATTTTGTTTCCTGATGAAACATCTTTGCGCACTATGAATTTGAGAATTGGTTTTGGTTATGATGTGCACCCGTTGATTCAGGGTCGCGAGCTTTGGCTGGGCGGTGTGAACATTCCACACACGAAAGGATCACTTGGCCATAGCGATGCCGATGTGTTGCTTCATGCCATTTGTGATGCGCTGCTTGGTGCAACAGGCCTGCGGGATATTGGCCACCATTTTCCCGATACTTCTCCGCATTGGAAAGATGCCGATTCAAAAATTCTTCTGCAAAAAACAATGGTGTTGCTGCACGAAGCCGGATGGAAAATCGGGAACATTGACTGCACTCTTCTTCTTGAAAAACCCAAAATTGCCCCCTACCGCGATGCCATGATTGAAGCCATTGCAAAGGCAGCATCCATTTCTTCCAATCAAATTTCGATTAAAGCAACGACCAACGAAGGGCTTGGCTTTGTAGGAAAGGAAGAAGGTGTGGCGGCTTATGCGGTGGCAATAGTTTATAGCTAAGATGCGGGCAAGAGACCACCACGGGTTGGCTCCTTTAAAGGGTTGTGTCATTTACCAGAACTTCATTTTCCAGTTGTCTGGAATTGTCGATTTGCGCATACGGCCAATTTATCATCGGCTCAAAAGAAGAATCGAAGCGCAGCTCTGTATTGCATTCACCGCTTACAAGGTCTACAAAGAATTCGAACATCAACTCCGTGAGAAGAAATCAGGCCACTCAGCGCTCCATTTATAGCATACACTTCAAAATGCCTCTATCTGGAAAACAAATCATACTTACATACGCCAAGCAGGAAGACCAGCAAATACTGAATTTGTTATAAGTTGAAAGTGTCCCATTGCGTAAAACGGGAGGCCGTTCGAGCATGAGTTTTACCTATTCCTCCAGTACCGATGTAATTCGATTGCCCTACTTTAAACTTCAATCTCACCCTGCATAAAAGCAACAGCCTGACCGCTAATTTCCACACGCTGACCCAGATCTTTGCAGAGCAAATGGCCTACGCGCCATGAAATCTGAATAGCAGTGAGTTCCTTCTTATTGAGAGTGTTCGACCAATAAGGAATAAGCGAAGTGTGGGCTGAACCAGTCACCGGGTCTTCATCAATTCCCAACTGGGGCGCAAAAAATCGTGACACGAAATCAGAGTTTTTTCCTGGAGCGGTGCATATCACTCCTCGAGAATCAAGCCGGGCCACTTCCCGAAAATCGGGAGTCAATTCGCTCACTTCCTTTTCGTTTTGATAGACAAACATAAAGTCTGTTTTGCCCTTGAATATTTTTTGGGGTTTGATATTAAATGCATGGGCGAGATGTTCGGTCACCAACAATTCCTTCATTTCATCAGCAGGAAAATTGAGCGTATAGAAATCGCCTTCGCGCTTTACCAGAAGTTCACCACTTTTTGATTGAAAACGAATTTCATTGCCTTGGTGTCCTTCAAAATTCATGAGCACGAATGCGGTGGCAAGTGTGGGATGACCTGCCAGGGCAACTTCCGCCTTCGGTGTGAACCACCTGATTTCATAGTCATCATTTGTCCTTACATAAAATGCTGTTTCGGCAAGGTTGTTTTCCTCTGCAATGTTTTGCATCAGTTCATCGCTTATCCAATGTTGCAGCGGACACACTGCTGCGGGATTTCCGCCAAACACTTTGGTGGTAAAGGCATCCACCTGGTAAAGTTTTATTTTCATGAAGCGAATGTAATTTGTTGATGATAAAAGCCACACGCTGAACTTCATCTGCAAACCCTTTATTGAAGCGGCTCATTCTAGTGAGGAAAAAAACCAGATCACCATAACTGCCCACTTTTTTTGAGATGCTTGAGCGGGAACGCTTAGGGGCACAAGGATTATTTTAAACAGAAAAAACCGCCATGCTGAACAAGCGTGGCGGTTTTTTTTAAGAATATTTTCCACCGGCTATTACTTCACTACTTCGAAGTGACGTGCGACACGGCTTTTGCCATTAAGCACAATTCCAACTGTGTAGTTTCCTGATGCCAGTGTTGAAACATCAAGGTCAATAAAACTAGTGCCCTGCGCTAACTGTCCGATGTTCCTGTACGCCATCAATTTGCCAGTAACATCACGGATTTCCCAAGCAATGAATGAAGCCTGATCGAGGTTAAGGTTCACTCGTGTGCTGGTGCTGGCAGGGTTTGGTGATAAATTGAAATCAGCCACACCAATTTGTGTTTCATCAATGCCCACGCGGTTTGAAACTATCAGACGCACTGCGGGTGAATGAGTTTGTGCAGTAAACCATACAGGCTCATTAGCACCACTGTATTCATAGTTTCCCGTAGAGTTATCTGTGTCACTGTCTGCTTCAATCAAAACAGAAATGCGGCCTGCGTCATCATAATTGCGGACAAGACCTGAGAAATATGCCACACCCACTTCGGCTGTTTGCGGATCATCGAACGGCAGGTAATAAGGTCCAATATTTTCCCATTCTTCGGCAAAATAAAATTCATGAGATGTCATCAGGTTTTGATCATAGCTCGCAGTAAGTCCAATGGTATTATCATACTGCAAAATGAAACTTTCGAAAAAAGTATCCTGGTCGGAGTTCGAACCGAACTGGGCCGTTACACCAAACATTTCTGATCCTTCATTATTAAAAGTGTAAAAAGATCCGAAACCAAATATGTTGTATGTGTCTGGATCATCTTGTGTATCAGCCGTCAGGCCGGAGCCAAGTTGAAAGTCCAGGTTGTTTTCATCATCGTGTCCGTATTCATCAGTGGAAAACACAATGTGTTTCATCATCATGTTATTGTCGGGGTCTTCATCAGTCTGATCGCCACCAATGGTTAAGCGCAGATCATACTCACCAATTGCGGCAGGCTCGAAACCTGTTTCGATGTAAAGCGTGTCTTGATAGTTGCCGGGACATGTCAGGTTGTTGTTAACGGCTGTGGCTTGGAATGGAGTTGTTTCAAAAGTGTGGATTACGTTTGAATTGTCATCCAGTACTTCGATCAATACGGTTACGTTGTCTTGGTTTTCATAGCCAATGTTGCTGTAAATAATGCCGGCAAGTACACCGCCATCGGCAGCGAGTACACGTTGTTCATAAGGCGTAACGCGATATTCCCAAATGTTCCAAATGTCTCCATTCATCACCTGGTGTATCACAAGATCGTTCACTACTTCATTTTCATAAATGCGAATATCATCCAGTCCCCAGAAATAGAAATTGAAACTTTCAAATTCGATGCTGTTGTATGCCCAACGCAGGATCACTTCTGATTCTCCGGCAGCCACGCATGAAATGTCCACCACAGTGCGCAGCGGATTGGCGGAAAATTCATTGGCGCTCTGAACGAAATTACCATGAGCAGGGAAAACCGTCCACAATGTTCCTCCATCGGTAGAAACTTCCAGTGTAAGTGGTGAAAACGGGTAACAACAGTAAATAAAAGTCTGATAATAATCCACTAATACAGTTTCAAGATCGCTCATGTTGATTTCCGGTGAGGTGAGGAAAGAGGTGAGGAAGGCACCTTGAGTATCGAGCCATGTCTGATTATCTGCGATGAATTTGTCACCATCCCAAATCATCCAGCCGTTGTCTTCCGTTTCAGAATCCAGCCCGTCTGCGTCACCTGTGTATTGTCCCTCAGGTCCTGAGTCAGTGGCAATATGCCACGTGGTGTTGTCAGCATTGTCGCTCACCGTCCATGCTCCATAGACAGTAGAGCCATCCAGACCGTTAGAGAAATCCTCGTAGAAAAAATCACCTCCGCGATATTGGTCAGCAGTGATTTGCGGATGAGAAACAAATTGCTGAGTGTTATGCGATAAGACTTTAGGAGCATAAGAAGCCTCGTGACTTAACTTGGGTTGCTGTGCAACTGTGTTGAATGCTATTGCGAGTGTGCAAATAAGAATAGAAATTTTTTTCATTCTGAAATTGGATTTGGTTTTTTTAAATGAGCGGCCAAAATACTATGGCTGGTGAGATTACCCTACCGGGAGCGGAGTTTTTGAATTGTTTGGGAAATTGGTTTTGGGTGCCGCGATTCAACAAATCTCAATGCTTGTTAACATCATTCTCACACTTCCACCTCAGGTATGCACTTCACCTCCACTTCGAAATCAATGCTGCTTTTTTTTACAACTCGCGCCCGGTGTAGTTGATAATGTCCGTACTGAACACGGTGTTGTTGGGTATGTAAATAATATCGTCATCATCATTTAGCAGGTGAACATTGGTTAGGGTGATGTCAACTATTTTTCCTTTCTGCAATCCTACCTGAACCTGGTCGCCAATGTTTATCACTTTATTAAAGGTGAGGTACATGCCGTTGATCAGGTTTGAGATATAGTCTTTGGTGATGAGTACCAGCGCTGCGGCTATAAGGCTAAGGGAGGTGATGGCTTCCTTCACATTGATGTTGAACATGGAAAGCACCAGCACCACAGCCATTACACCATAAAGAATTTTAGACGCGTGTGTTACCCCAATGGTGAAATTGTCTTTTATACTTTTTGAATTCTGGGGGCGGTAGGTGAGCACGATGATGATGCGCACACTTTCTATTGTGCAGAATGCGATGAGGATGCGGTAGAGGGTGTGTTCAAATTTTTCGGGCAGGTCGAGCAGCGAGGTGATGTAGTTGTACTATTCCTTTAGCAGCACAAGTGCCGCAATGGCGGACAGGTAAATGACAAGTTTCAAAAGGTTGAAGGATTTCACTTTGCGAATGAAGAGGATAATGTGGCAGACTTGCTATCATAGGTTGGAAATTTTTTCAGCGGGCGGGGGTGAAGATTGGTGTACGGGTTCAATGAGGAAAAGCAACTGCACTGGTACGTTGACCAATCCTGTGCTGACTAATGCTCCACTACCACCTGCTTGTGCCCCACCACCGTACCCTCTTGCACCATGCAAACAAGGTATTGTACTGCGCGAATTGAAGAATCAATTTTACGAAAACTGATACGGCAAGTGAATCTGAATACACGTGCAAGGATGTGAGGTAGCTTGGCCGTTATTCAATCACAACCTTCTCGGTTTGCACTGCATGCCCATCCATTGAAAGAGGCAAGCTGCTGTAGTCCTTGGCAGTTGTTACTGTTTGATAAGTTTCACACTATCATACCACTTACTTCCATCTACCCAATGCACCGTGTAAACTCCGCTTGCAAGTTTTGAAACATCTACTTGCACTGGGGCAATAAATGATGAAGGTGAAAGTGATTGTCTTGCCACTTCTTGGCCTTGCATGTTGATGATGAACAGTTCTGTGTTTATTTCATGAAAACCTACAGGCAGATTGACTAGTGCGCATTTAATTGCCCAATGCCCTCCCGTTAGTAGTTTGTCCATTTTGCCAGATTCTTTTCATAATGCGGCTAAGTGCCGGCAGCCAAAATTACTGAACTATGACCTTTGAATAGTGGGTGTGTTTTGATGTTCGGACAACAACCACATACAGTGAAGGGCAGAAATTCTACACGTCCAGTTCATAGCGGTTGGTTTCCTTATTGCAGAAATCTTCAAACAGAATTTTACCCTCAAATGAAAAAACAACAACGGTTATAATTTCAGACACAGGTGAGTCAACAATCAAAAGTTGATGGCAGGATTGGGAAAGACTGACAGCACTTCCGCAGTTTCGGTTGAATCAAATTGTAAACTTTTCAGGCATCCTTCAGGTTCATTAGGTGTTGTTCCTGATTTGTATCGCCAGGCACTTGACCCGCATTCATTGTTGGCCTTTACCCTGATCCAGTATTGCGTATTTGCTTGGATCAACTCAGGCATAAGGGTAGCGGAAGTTGTTTGAGAATTTGCATACGTGGCACTGCTCCCGAAATTCCATTGCCAGGTATAGTTCTGGGTGTACTGAACGGGACTGATACTGGCAGAAAACAAGCACGATTGTCCCGCCTGCCCCACTGTTACTATGACTGGCGTACTTGGTGTTGTACTTGTCATGCTTGTATTCAATGTACTACATAGATTGCCTCCCTGAACCGTCAGTGATGTTTGGCTTGGAGCGCCAAAGGGCGATGTGACATTTAACGTTAAGCTTTTTGTGTTGACAGGAGGAGCAGAGCCATTTATCAACCAGCCCGCAGTGTTGCATGACCACGTAAATGTACCCGATGTATTGATTTCACGAACAATGGCAAAGGAAGCCGTAGTACCACCACACTCGGCTTTCGGTCCGGCTATGAAACCTGAAGGATAGGTAAACAAAACATACGAGTCATCCAGCAACAAGTCTCTGAAAAGGCTCTTACGCCATAATTCAAAATGTATCACCGATGATTGACCACATTGTAGTTGCGGAGGCATAATGACAGAAAGTTCAATTGGCAAGTTACCAGTTACATCAGGTGTGAACTGCCACCCTAGAATATTTGAATTGAACTGATATGTTGTTCCATTAATTTTCAGGAAATTGATGTGAGTTGCAGGATCAAAATTTGTAGAGGACGTTATTTTGAGAGTATAGGCGTAAATGGTCTGGTCAAGGGTGATATAATCGCCTGTCATTTGGCTAGAACCGGGGTTACCGTATGAAATAACCGGGTCCCAAATGACCACTTGAGATATTGAATGTAAGCAACAGGCCAAAAGAATTGTAGTTAGTAATAGTCGCATTTTGATATTGGTTTTTGATTGCTCGCCTACTCTATTAAGGATTTTCGGATGCCTCCGTTATTTCCATTGTGGTTTAGAAAACCATAAATCATTTATCATAAATCAATTCATCACACTTCCCCCACCACCGCTATTCCCACTTCCTCGCTCCAGACAAACGCAGGAAATGTGTTCAACCAACCAAATTTTCGGGAATATATGTTCAACTATTTCGACTAAAGGCAAGATTGGTGAGCCGAGCTGCGTGTTATGCGGTACTTGCAAGCCCATGATGCCATTTTGCCACTGCCCGTGTCTGTTTACACGTTCAAATTACGGGTACACCCGACCAAATTACGGGTACGCTCGTTCATTTCACGGGTGGACAAGTTAGAATTACCGGAAACTTGTTTTGACAAAAAATTCATCCATCTAAGGAGGAGCGGGAGGCGGGAAGATTTGTGCCGCTAATAACTGAGGGGAGGGATGGGCCATCGAACGGAAAATAAACATTAAAGGTGCCCTTGCTTTATACCTGCACCTCAACCCTGCACAACTCCCCGATTTTTTCCACCACATAGTCAATTTCCTTTTTGGAAGTGAAACGGCTGAACGAAAACCGAAGGCTCGCGCGATGTGTTTTCAATGCGCCCAATGCCGTAAGCACATGCGAACCTTTTGCGGCACCGCTTGAACAGGCACTGCCACCGCTGCACGCTATGCCCTCCAGGTCGAGCAGGAAAAGCATCATGTCGGCATTCTGGTTTTCAGGAAAAGTTACACTGAGAACGGTGTAAAGACTATCCGCAGATTTTGTATCACCATTGAACTCCACACCGGGAATTTTTTCTTCCAGTTGTGCAATCATATATTGTTTCAGCCCACTCACATGCAGCCTGTGTTCTTCCAGTTGAGCGTGGCACAATTCGAGAGCTTTGGCCAGGCCCACAATTCCATAAAGATTTTCGGTACCACCGCGCAGGCCACGCTCCTGCCCTCCACCGGTTATGCTGGGGTGAATTTTCACAACACGGTTCACATACATAAAGCCGACACCCTTGGGGCCATGAAACTTGTGTGCCGATGCGTTTAGAAAATGGATGTGGAGTTTTTTTAAATCAAAAGGGAAGTGACCCATAGTTTGCACCGTGTCACTGTGAAAAATGGCTCCGTACTTATGGCACAACTCGCCCACCGTTTTAATGGGCAACACATTCCCTATTTCATTGTTGGCATGCATCAGGGTTACATAACATTTTTCGTTGGATGCAAGCAGGTGTTCAAGGTCTTCCAAATCCACATGACCATCGGGCTTCAGTTTTACAAAACTGAGTTTCGCCCTGCCTTGTTCAGCCAGCAGTTGTGCGGTTTTTATTACCGCACTATGCTCAATTTCCGAAGTGATGATGTGTACACAACCCAAATCGCGGATGGCAGCATGCATGGCAAGGTTATCCGCTTCGGTTCCGCCCGATGTGAAGTACACCTCACCAGGAGTACAGTTCAGGATTTTCGCCACGGTGCGCCTTGCATTTTCAATAGCCGTTTTGGTCTTGCGACCGAAGGCATGTGTGGAAGATGGATTGCCGAAATGCTCCGTGAAAAACGGCATCATCGTTTCCAGCACTTCTTTATCAATAGGTGTAGTGGCTGCGTTGTCGAGGTAAACTTTCATTGCGGGGCAAAATTGGGGAGAAAAGTCCAAAGAGCCTGCTCATAATCTATTAAAATGCCCATTTCGGTGCCTTTCCTGCCTACTCTTTGTCAAAAAATAAAAACATAGCGCCACTATGCCCTGATTTTTTGACTTCGATTGAATGAAAAATGCCCTCGAAACACATCATTGAATAGCTAATGAACAGGCTCTAAGACGGATGATCGAAGACGGAAGACTGCCTGTCGACATGGACTATGGACTATCGTTTATGGTCTGCGGTCTCATTAATGGCCTTCATCACTTTTTTAGCCAGTGCATCGGCATTTTCTTTTGAAGAACTCTCCGCGTAGATGCGGATGATGGGTTCTGTATTGCTCTTGCGCAGGTGAACCCATTCATGTTCGAAATCGAGTTTCACTCCGTCCGTAGTATTCACCCTGGCTTCGGGAAAAAGATGCTGCACTTCAAAAAGAATTTTGTCCACATCCATACCCTCCTGCAGTTCAATTTTGTTTTTGGAAATGACATAGCGCGGATAGCTATCGCGCATCGCAGTCATTTTCATTTTTGATTGGGCAAGATGCGAAAGGAACAATGCAATTCCGACCAGCGCATCTCTTCCGTAATGAAGTTCGGGATAAATGATGCCACCGTTTCCTTCACCACCCATTAAGGCATTTATTTCTTTCATCCCCGCCACCACATGCACCTCTCCTACTGCAGTTGCCTCATAGCGGAGGCCGCGCGCTTCCGTAATGTCTCGCAGTGCGCGCGTGGATGAAAGATTGCTCACCGTATTGCCCGGTGTGTGGGTCAACACATAATCACTCACTGCCACAAGGGTGTACTCTTCACCGAACATGCTTCCATCTTCGCAAATCAGCGCAAGGCGATCCACATCGGGGTCAACCACAATTCCAAGATTACATTTTTTTTCCTTTACAAGTTTTGAAATTTCGGTGAGGTTTTCAGGAAGTGGTTCCGGGTTGTGCGGAAAATTTCCATCCGGTGTGCAGTAGAGTTCATGAATAGTTTGCACACCCAGTGCACGCAACAACTCAGGCACATAAAATCCTCCCGATGAATTTACGCCATCTACCGCAACTGAAAAACCTGCCGCTGAAATGGCCTGCCTGTTTACCAACTGGAGGTCAAGAATTTTTTCAATGTGCCGTTTAAGGTAAGTGGCCATTCTTGTTTTGCCAAGTGCGTCTACTTCTGCAAATTCCAAATCCGATGATTCTGCAATTCGCAGCACTTCCGCCCCTTCCTCTGCACTTATGAATTCACCTTTTTCATTCAGCAATTTCAGCGCATTCCATTGTTTGGGATTATGGCTTGCGGTGATGATGATGCCGGCATGAGCGTTTTCTTCAGGCACCGCAATTTCAACCGTGGGCGTGGTTGTCAATCCGAGATCCACTACATCAGCACCCATACCGTTCAAGGTGGAAATGACAAGTGAACTTACCATCTCACCCGAAATTCTTGCATCCCTTCCCACCACTATTTTTATTTTTTGTGCAAGATTTTTTTTCCGGATCAATTCCGCAAATGCACTGGCGAATTTCACCACATCAATGGGCGTGAGATTGTCACCTTGTTTACCTCCGATGGTGCCGCGGATTCCGGAGATGGATTTAATGAGTGTCATGTTGACTGGTGGAATTGGGAGGCAATGATAGTTGGCAGGATGATGCCGGATTACCACCTCTTATTTCTTGCGAGTTCAACATGATAATGAGGACACGTGCCCACAGGCTGAAAGGTCAGGCTAATTGCTTCCATTAAATTGCGCCCCAACGCAGCCATTTGTTCTAACCTCTGGCAAAAGTTCTGACAATATGAAAACCCTGCTTACAAAACACTCATGGCGATTTTCATTTTTTTCATAGTGCACTGGTACACCTCGCTTTTTTTCCAGTCCATTTTTCACCACCGTTATGCAGCGCATGGCATGTTTACCATGTCCCGCTTTTGGGAACGGGTTTTTTTCATAGGTTGCTTCATCACTCAAGGTTCATCTTATATAAGTGCGTATGCTTACGGCATCATGCACAGGTTGCATCATGCACACACGGATACTGAAGAGGATCCGCATTCTCCCGACCATTCAGCCAACCTGTTCACTATGTGGAAGGATACCCGGGACAACTACTTCGAGATTTACAAAGGCCGTGCAGTTGTAGAGGATAAGTTCAAGAAGGATTTGCCGGAGTGGGAAACATTCGACAAGGTGGCGCACAACTGGACCATGCGCATTTTTTGGTTGCTGGTTTATGCCACGTTCTATTTCTTTTTTGCCACCGCCTGGTGGATGTGGTTGTTTCTCCCGCTCCAGTTCTTTATGGGTTCCATGCAGGGCGCTGCTGTAAACTGGTGGGCACATCGTTTTGGTTATGTCAATTTCAGAATGAAAAACACATCTAAAAATATCCTACCGGTTGACCTTATTTTCTGGGGAGAAAGTTTTCATAACAACCACCACCAGCATCCCGGCAGACCGAACAATGCACACCACTGGTGGGAAGTGGACATGGGTTACCTGGCCATGAAATTCATGCACAGCGTTGGAGTGATTCAGTTGAAAGCCGCTGTTGCACCCGGCAGATAGGGCTTTATTTATCAACTGATGTGGTTTTCATAGTTGGTTGATCAGGCGCTTGACTTGGTGGCTGCTTCTGACAACAAGAACCATTTTCATTTCTTCAAGCGTTCATCACTATTTCTCCTACTCAATTCCTCACACAAGATATTTTCGCCTGCCAACAATCAAGTACACTATGAGCAAAACTTTTAGACTGGTTAACTTAATGGGCACACTGCTCATCTCGCTTTCCGCATCGACACAACAGATGTGGCAACAACGTGTGGTCTATAAAATGGACATCTCAGTGGACCACAACACTCATGGTTTTACGGGAACACAAACCATCATTTACACTAACAACTCGCCCGATGTGCTCACTCATGCCTACTGGCATCTTTACTTCAATGCGTTTCAACCCGGAAGCGCAATGGACATCCGTTCACTAACGATCGAAGATCCTGATCCGCGTGTGGGTGAACGCATTTCGAAACTCCAAACTTCGGAATATGGCCGTCAACACGTGAAGACATTGACACAGGATGGAAAGACAGTTTTATTTTCAGAAAACGAAACCATACTAGAAGTCATTCTTGCAAAACCCATCGAGCCTGGAGGCAAGGCTGTTTTTGAAATGGAATTTGAAGGACAGGTTCCACTCCAGGTGCGCAGAAGCGGTCGCGACAATGTGGAAGGAATTGATTACTCCATGAGCCAATGGTATCCCAAATTGTGCGAGTATGATTGCAACGGATGGACCCCGAATCCCTACGTGGGGCGCGAGTTCTACGGTGTGTGGGGTGATTTTGAAGTGAACATCACCATGGACAAATCATACATGGTTGCTGCCACCGGTGTATTACAAAACATACACGAAATTGGAAGGGGCTATGAAGAACCCGGAACTAAAATAAAGGAGCAGGCAGGACCAAAAATCACCTGGCGATTCAAGGCGGAAGATGTACATGATTTTGTGTGGGCTGCTGATCCGGATTATGTGCATGAAAAATTGAAAGTGCCTGACGGCCCCGAGCTTCATTTCTTCTACCAGGACGATCCGCTATACGCGCAAGCCTGGAAAGATCTCCCGTCCAAAGCAGCCACCGCATTTGAATTTATGAGCAGGCATTTTGGGAAATATCCTTATCCTGTTTACGCTGTGATACAGGGTGGAGATGGCGGCATGGAATATCCAATGGCAACACTCGTAACAGGAAACAGAAAAGCACCTTCGCTGGTGGGTGTTACTATTCACGAAGCAGCACACTCATGGTACCACGGTGTACTGGGTTTTAATGAAAGTCTTTATTCCTGGATGGACGAAGGATTCACTTCGTTCATGACTTCAGAAACCATTTCGCATTTGCAGGTGGGCGATCCAAAACGTTCACATGACCGTGCCATCCAAAACTATGTGACACTTGCACGAAGTGGCAGGGAAGAACCGCTTACCACCCATGCCGATCATTACATGACCAGCTATGCTTATGGTGATGCAGCATACAGCAAGGGCGAAACTTATCTCTGCCAGTTGCGCTACATCATGGGTGATGATGCATTCACCCGCACCATGATTTCTTTTTTTGAGAAGTATAAATTCAAACACCCGACTGACCTGAATTTTATTCATATCGCGGAACTGGAAAGCGGAATGGTGCTCGATTGGTTTCATGAATACTTTGTGCAAACCACAAAACAAATAGACTACTCAATTATCCGCGTTTCCGGTGGGGAAGAAACTGAAGTGATTATTGAACGCATTGCGCCCATGCCGATGCCACTTGAAATTCTTGTGACCATGCGAGATGGTTCCAAACGTATGTACTACATCCCGCTCGATTTGCAGCGAGGTGAAAAACCGCAGATCATTTTTGATGGCAAATGGTTGGTACAGCCTGATTGGATCTGGGTCTATCCTGCCACTCGGCTCAACATTGATCGCTCCATCACGGAAATTGCAAGCATTGAAATAGACCCCTCAGGTATGCTGGCCGATGTGGACAGAGAGAACAACAAGGTTGAAATTACCGAAGGCCTGGAATTTTATTTCGAACGCGTTCGTGAAGTCATTAAGGAATAATTCAACCAGGTACCATCATTCTTTCATGCTCAATCATCTTTTCCGCCTCCACAAAAATTCTTCGGTTGACTTTGTCCTTAAGGTGATGGTTTCCATCGTGCTTTTGTGTTTCATTGGACCTTTGCGTCTGGAGATGAAAGGTCAGTTGCCGATCACGCTTCAATCCTTTATCGTTCTTTTGGTCGCCATCAGTTTTGGCTGGCGGATTGGGATTATATCAATGCTGGCCTACCTCATAATTGGCGCTTCCGGCATTCCGGTTTTTGCCGGATACTCTGCGGGTTACCATCATATCATAGCTCAATTTGGCGGCTTCTTTTTCGGGATGCTTATGGCCACACTGGTTTGCGGTTATATCGCTGAAAAACACAAAGCTCACAAGCCGCTGTGGCTGGTGCTCAACTGGACGCTTGGGCATTGCATCATTCTCCTTATGGGCGCTGTCTGGCTTTCCCGTTTTAATGACCAATGGTGGACAATGATTGTGGAAGTTTTGCCGGGTGCTGCCACTAAAACAGCTTTCGGCTTTCTTATTTCAACATTGATTTACCGCTCGCGGGTAAGTCGTGAGGAGTTTTACGAAAAGCTATAAGAGCGAATCCAATCTATTTAGGCCTCGTATAGCCTAGGCTAATGTTACACCTGCTAAATTTGTCAATCCATAAATCCTCCATAACAATTCCTTCATGATGAAATTGAAATTTTACTTTACCTGTATTTCCTTTTGCATTTTATCCGGTTCAATGCTATCGCAAGTTGTGCTCAACGAAGTGCAGACCGCGAACATGTCCACACTGGCTGATCAGGACGGACAATTCAAAGACTGGTTCGAACTCTACAATTCAGGGACTGCTGCTCTTGACCTTTCCGGATATGGTCTTTCGGATGACGTGAGCATGCCTTTGAAATGGACACTTCCTGCCGTAACCCTTGATCCCGGATCGCATTTGCTCATTTGGGCCAGCGGAAAAAACCTGGGTGGTGGAACCGAACATTATGAAACCGCCATCTTCAACTATGACGTATGGAAGTACATCATCCCCGCAAGCGAACCTTCTTCTGCGTGGCGTTTCACCGGTTACAATGATGCACTGTGGAATGCTGGAACAGGCGGGCTGGGTTATGGTGATGGCGATGACGGTACCGATGTGGGCACCGCTACTTCCGTTTACATGCGCAAAACTTTTAACCTTATCAATCCTGAAACAATTACCAACGTAATCCTTCATCTGGATTACGATGATGCTTTTGTTGCTTATCTGAATGGTGTTGAGATTGCCCGGGCGAACATGGGTGTGCCGGGAACACCTCCCGCTTATTCTGACTTGGCTTTCGGTGATCACGAAGCAATCGGCTACCAGGGACAAGCGATTGATGCTTTTGTTGTGGATGCCGGAATATGGAATGGACTGATGGTGGAAGGTGAAAATGTGTTGGCGGTACAGGTACATAATTCCAATCCCGGTTCAAGTGATCTCACCGGCAATGCTTTCCTCACATTTGCATTTGCAAGCTTGGATATGCAGTTTTCTGCAGCACCTGCATGGATGGGATATGGGAATAGCAGCAATGAACTGCACACCACTTTTTCACTCAGCACAAATGAAGCATTGGTTTTATCGGATGCCGGTGGAAACATTATTGACCAAATTATTGTCCCGCCTACAGCACTGGAAAATTCATATTGCCGTGAATCAAGCGGAGATGCAGATTGGTGTTTTGCAGCAATTCCAACACCTGGTGATGAAAATGCAAATACCGTTTGTGCAACTGCGTATGAATCCATACCAGTATTCAATATTGAGAGTGGCATGTACAACATCACTCAATTCATTTCACTTACCACAACATCGCCAACGGCAGAAATTCATTACACAACTGACGGAAGTGTGCCCGATCTTTCATCACCGCTTTATACGAACATCATAGCGCTCGATACCACTGCAACCATCTCTGCAAAATGTTTCAGCACTGGAGCATTGTTGCCGTCACCGGTGGAGAAGAACACATACATGATTGATGAAACATTTCTCACGCTTCCTGTCATTTCTATTTCTACCAATCCGGAAAATCTTTGGGACGAAAACATTGGCATCTATGTGCTCGGTCCGCCTGATTATGATGGATATCCCTACTTCGGTTCCAACATTTGGGAAGACTGGGAAAGGGCATCATACATCGAATACTTCAATAGTGATGGTGATAAAGAATTTGAAGGCCCGGTGGGTTTGAAAATTCATGGTGGATGGTCAAGGGCTCAGCCGCAAAAAAGCTTGCGCATCGTTTGCCGCGATGATTATGGCATGGATGAAATTGTATATCCGCTCATCCCCGACAAACCATTTATTGACACCTATAAAGGATTTAACCTGCGCAACGGTGGCAACGAATACGGTGGCCCACGCTATCATGATGCGTTAATGCATAGGGCTACAAAAGGCACCCACACGGACTACATGGGCTACACACCGGTACTCGCTTTTCTCAACGGTGAATACTGGGGTATGTACGAACTGCGCGAAAACATGAACGAGCACTATTGCGAAGACAACAGTGGTGTACCTGCTGATGAGAGCACCGTGATCAGTTACAATTACATGGGCTTTAACGTCATTAACGGAAGCGATGAAACTTTTTTTCCGATGTTTGACATGGTGATGAACACCGATCCCGCTGATCCCGATTTTTTCACCACGCTCGGCACTATGCTCGACATTGAAAATTATGCGGACTACATCATTGCAGAAACATATTATGCCAATGGCGACTGGAGCAACGGGTGGATTAACAACACCAAATTCTGGCACAATGACCAGCCAGGAGGCAAGTGGAGATTCATGCTGATGGATCTCGATTTCGGGTTGGGCCTGGCTGATGGAAACACCTGTGCAGATTACATAAACACCGCGCAGGACGAGTGGTATTACACCGACCAAATGTTCTCACGCATTATCCAGAATCCTGAGTTTCGGGAGTATTTCATCATCCGTCATCTTGATTTGGTGAACTCGGTTTTCCGCACAGAAAAACTGGAAGCACTGCGCGATGAAATGCGCGGTGAATCATTTTCTGCCATGCCCCGCCATTGCCAGACATGGGGAACCGACTTCAACTGGTGGTACTATGGATTTGATTACCGGCTTGACTGGAACAGTAGTCGGCAGAACTGCATCGTGAGCGTCCTGCAAAATCATTTCAACCTGGGCAACAGTTTGGATATTACGCTGAATGTAATTCCTGAAGGTGCTGGCCGCATCCACATCTCCACCATCGAACCAACGGAAGATGAATATCCATGGACAGGCACATACGTCAATGGTATTCCTGTTCAGATTACCGTCATTGCCAATCCTGGCTATGTATTCGATCATTGGGCACCAAACGGAATTTTCCCGGTAGAGGTAAACACGGAACAATTCTTCATGAACTTCGAGGAGGATGAAATTTTTACTGCTTATTTCACCGGCTCACCCATTGCCGATGCCATTGAGGTTACCGAATTTATGTACCACGCTGATGATGCTGCGCAAAGTGGTGACTGGGTGGAATTGCACAACAAACTGGATGTGCCGGTCGATCTCAGTTCCATGTACCTCAAAGACCAGAGTTACTTCAACCGGTTTGATGTTCCGTTAAACGTTGTGGTTCCTGCCGGTGGTTATATGGTGTTGGCGGAAGACACTGCACAGTTTTCAGCACAACATCCCGAAGTTGAAAATGTGGTCGGCCCGTGGCAGTTTGAACTGAACAATGACCAGGACCAGGTGCGGCTGTTTGCGTTTAATAATGACAATCTTATTCACCTAGATTATACCGACAATGCCCCCTGGCCCGCACAAACCGATGGCACCGGGCGCACTGCCGAATTTGATATGGAAACTACCCAGCAGAACAATGGCCTCAACTGGTTTGCCGGATGTATTGGAGGTTCGCCAGGTATGCCATATGATCCATTGTGTGGCCAGGTGTTGGTGGAAGAAATCACTTCGCTCATTGACTGGAACATCTTCCCAAATCCCACCGATGCAATCGCTTACATAACTGTTCCTGCGGAATATGCCAAGGGCGAAATCGTAATCAGCGATGTAACAGGAAAACGGATAAGTGAAATTTCATTGGGAGGAAACACCATTGTGCAACTGGATGCTTCCGGTTTGCCGCAGGGTATGTACACCATTCAACTGGTTGGGCATTTCGGGCAAGATGTGAAGAAGATGGTGGTTCAATAGCGAACCAAGAACCCAGCGATTAATCTTTTGAAGCGCAGGATGAAGCACTCGCATCCACGAAATCGGACTTGGGTACTCCAGTCCCAACGTTTCCATTGGCCTGTTTTGATGTCTTTCACTATCTACCCTCTGCTCTTTTGCCTTTTGTTTTTTCAAATTTTTCTACTATTTCTTCCGACCTTTACGCATTCTTGCGCGGGTACTTTTCACATAAGATTATGTTGATTTTGACGTTGCTGGTTGCTGCTTCTGCATCCGGCCAACCTTTCGGCAACGAGTGGATAAATTATGATCAACAGTATTGGCGTTTTCCGGTCAGCGCATCTGCATTCTATAAAATCACCTACCAGGCCTTGCTCAATAGCGGTTTCCCTGTGGGTGACATCAACCCGCAAAACATCCAGGTTTTTGGGCGCGGTAAACAAGTACACATAAAAATTTCGGGCGAAGATGACCAATCGTTCGACACCACCGACTACCTGGAAGTGTACGCCCTGCGCAACGATGGCTGGATCGACAGCCTGATGTATGACACACCCGCGCACCAGCCCCACAAAGACTACAGCCTCTTTAATGACACCGCTCATTACTTCATAACAGTGGCAGAGCAACCAGGCTTGAGAACCGAAATTTTTTCACAGAACAACTACGCAGATTTTACACCTCAGCCTTATTGCATCAAACGAAACGCAACGTGGATGACCAGCCAATACCTCTATGGGAAGCAGGATGGAAACGGTATCTCACTGCCGTGGTATGAGGAAGGCGAGGGTTGGTTCGACTACAATTTTTACAACGGACAAACCCACGAAAAAATAATTTCCACCCAAAACGCTTTTACTGGCAACAATGCTCCCGATGCGGTAGTGAAGACCGTAAGTGCCGGAGTCAACAATGCAAGCGGGCCTCCTTTCAACCACCACCTTCAGGTAGCGTGGGGCAATGATTTTAATGTAATGCACGATACCTTGTTCAATGCTTACCAATTGAACAAATTGCAATTCGCCATACCCGCATCAGGGTTAAATGCCACCACCCTGATCTCCCACCGCATTGTGGATGATTTGATGCTTGCAACCGACTACCAAAGTGTGGCACACATCGCCATTGAATACGCCCATACTTTCGATTTCGAAGCACAACTTGTGTTTCCATTCCGTCTTCTCAATCTGGATAACACTGCCGAGGCCTATCTGGAAATTTCTAATTACAATGCTGGCGCTGATACTCACCGTATGTTCATACAGGGCAACGGTGCATTGAAAGAAATTTTACTTACCCAAGAGGGTGGATTGCTCAAAGCAATTGTCCCTTTCAGCAATGGTGAATCAGCCCTTGAAATGCTTTTGTTTTCCAGCGCGGTTCAAAACTTAACGGACATAATTCCGGTTACCCCTTCAGGCTATTTTACCAATTATTCAGCGACAGAACTCGACTCCGCATTCATCATCATTACCCACCCCAAGTTGTGGACTGCCGCTCAGAATTATGCAAGTTATCGCAGTGCCGGCCTGCCTGTGCTCCTGGCAAACGTGGAAGAGTTGTACATGCAATATGCAGCCGGAATATGGAAACATCCACTGGCCATTCGCAGGTTTTGCAACCACTTGCTGCAAAACTGGGATAGTGAACCATCGCATTTGTTTTTATTGGGCAAAAGCATTCGCGAGATGAGTGCGACTGCTGCAAATGGTGCTCGAAATAATCCTGATTTCTACGCACGAAATCTTGTACCCACAATGGGATATCCACCATCGGACAACGCCCTTACGGCAGGCCTCAACGGAACTTTTACTGAAACTGCAATAGCCACAGGAAGGCTTGCTGCTGAAAATCCGCAACAGGTGCTCGAGTACCTCAACAAGGTGGTGGAGCAAGAAGCGCATTCACCCGAGTTATGGCAAAAAAATATTATGCACTTTGGTGGTGGAGGGGCCTCTTGGGAACAGTCACTTATAGCAAATTATCTTCACGGATATGAACTGACGGCCGAAGACACCTCCTTCGGTGCGCAGGTTTACACCTTCCTTAAAACCACCACCGATCCTATTCAAATTACACTGTCTGATTCGGTACAACAGCTCATTAATGAGGGTGTAGCTGTAATGACTTTTTTCGGCCATGCAAGCAGCACGGGTTTCGACCAGAACATAGATCAACCGGAGAGTTACACTAACCAGGGCAAGTATCCTTTGCTTGTAGGAAACTCTTGCTACAACGGCAACATACACCTGCCTGATGGAGTGAGCACGAGTGAAAATTTTGTGCTTGTGCCCGACCGTGGTGTAATTGGATTTCTTGCCAAACCCGATCTTGGCATATCACAATATCTTGACTCCTTTACAGCGAATTTTTACCGTGAGATATTCCAATCAAGTTATGGAAAATCAGTGGGACAATGCATAGCCGAAGCCGTGAAGAATTTTCAGGATACCGGTGCCAATGATTATTTGCTGCGGGCCAACATTGCTCTTGCCATGACGTTGCATGGGGATCCCGCAATCCGACTTTATCCACATGAAGCACCGGATTATTCCATCGAGCCGGCACAGATTTCTTTCTACCCGGAAATAGTGACTGCGCAGGTAGACTCGTTCGAGGTGCGAATCGAAATCCAGAATCTTGGCAAGGCAGTGAACAACGATGTCTTTGTTGAACTCATCCGCCATTATCCCAGCGGTGCCGATTCATCCTACACACAAATCGCGACTCATGTTTTCAATTCAACAACCGTTGTGTTCACCCTGCCGATTGATCCCATCAACGGAGTGGGGCAAAATCTTTTTGATGTTTTCATTGATTACCCGGTAAATTTTGTGGAGGAACTGGATGAAACAGGAAACAACATTGTAACCGGAAAACAACTCTTGATTTCGTCAGGAAATCTTGTGCCTGTTTATCCTTTTGATTTTGCAGTTATCCCGCAGAATCAGGTCTCTCTGTTTGCAAGCACCGGCTATGCATTTGAACCGGAGCGAACTTATTTGTTCCAGCTAGACACGATAGACTCCTTCGACAGTCCGCAGTTAATGGCCACCAACATCACCCAAAGTGGTGGAGTGCTGCAATGGGATGTTCCCATCACGCTCACCGACAGTACAGTTTATTTCTGGCGCTGCTCTCCCGACAGCATTTCAATGGAGGAATCATTCAAGTGGCGCGGCAGCAGTTTCCAGTATATCGAAGGAAAGGAAGGTTGGGGGCAGGCGCACTTCCGCCAGTTTCAGCACGATGGTTTTTCGCGCATTGTTTACAATGAAATACAGAATACTTTTGATTTCAGTACCACTAATGTGGAACTGCAATGCGATGTGTATGGAAATCCCAACACATCTTATGAAACATTGGGCACGCGCTATCAACTAGACCTGGAAGTGCAGGACTATTCAGGTTGTGGCCTCACTCCCGCGCTTATGGTGGCAGTGATTGATTCTGTAACGCTTGAACCGTGGGAAACCAATTACAATAACACCAACCCTCAAAATGATTTCGGCAATGAAATGTCTTGTACCGAAGGAAGACAACGAACGGAAAAGTACTTCATCTTTTATCAGACCGATGCCGATCAACTAGCAGGATTTGTGGACATGATAGAAAACCATGTTCCTGATGGAAACTACCTTCTTATCTATGCCTGGAACTTCACCGACTACAACGCATGGGAAACATACAATCCCGATGTATTTGATGTTTTCGAAAACCTGGGTGCCACGCAAATAGGAGTGGCACAAGACAGTGTTCCTTTCATCTTCTTTACCAAAATGGGGCATCCTGAAACTACAATTGAACTTTACGGTTCTTCCATAGATGATCATCTGGTGCTCGAAGTGGAACTCACTGGCCAGCAAGGCACCGGCACTTTGCGTTCACCGGAAATTGGTCCTGCCCTCTCATGGAAAGATGTTTTCTGGGATGTTAGCCCACTGGAAGCAACAGCAGGGGACTCAACGCGCATAAAACTATACGGCATTGCACCTTCGGGTACTGAAACATGGATTGCGGACTGGCCACAGTTTCCACAAGAATATCTCGATCTTGAAACACTGGTCAATGCACAACAATTTCCGAAGTTGCGCCTTGAAGCAAGTCTTCATGACACACTAAATCTCACCCCACCGCAAATGGAAAGCTGGCACATACTGCATGAAGAAGTTCCGGAAGCTGCTCTGGATCCGGCATCTGGCTTTTATTTCAGCAGCGATTCCATAAGTGAAGGAGCACCACTTCAACTTGCTATTGCCATCCGCAATATTTCGCCTACTGATATGGACAGCCTTCTGGTAAAGTATTGGGTGGAAGATGCACAACACGAAATTCATTCGGTACCCTACTCCAGGCAGGCACCTTTGCTCATCGGTTCAACGTTGCTTGATACTATTCCAATAAATTCTTACGGCCTCAAAGGAAATTGTTTTGTTTGGATGGAAGTGAATCCTGTGAATGACATTAATGGAACTTTCGATCAGCCAGAACAACACCACTTCAACAACATTACGCAGCTTGCGTTCACTGTAGTTGAGGACAACATCAACCCGATACTGGATGTTACGTTTGACGGGCAACACATCTTGAACGGTGACATTGTGAGTGCACAACCACATATCCTCATTTCCCTCGATGACGAGAATCTGTTTTTTATTATGAATGAAGAAGCGGACACTTCAAATTTCAGGGTTTATCTCACCACGCCCTCTTTGTATGACGTGCCTGTTTACTTCAGTTCTGCGGAACTGGAATGGACAGCGGCTACAGCACCTAAGAACAAATTCAGGATGGATTACACGCCAACATTCACGGTGGATGGTGAATACTCATTGCGTGTGCAGGCCAGTGACAAAAGCGGAAACAATTCAGGTGACTATGACTACAGGATCGAATTTGAAATCATCACCAAACCATCCATTACGGAAGTACTGAATTACCCGAACCCGTTCAGCACTCACACACAATTCGTCTTCACACTCACCGGCACAGAAGTTCCAGACCAGGTGAAAATTCAAATCATGACTATTGGAGGAAAAGTGGTGCGCGAAATTTTGCAGAGCGAACTCGGCCTACTTCACATCGGACGAAACGTAACAGAGTTTGCGTGGGATGGCCGCGATGAGTACGGAGACCAGTTGGCCAACGGAGTTTACCTCTACCGCGTGGTTGCAAAACTCAATGGTGAATCACTGGAGATACGCGAGTCGGGTGCATCACGGTTCATCACAAAAGGAATGGGGAAGATGTATCTCATGCGCTAGTCTGAAAAACCTTATAGGTTTCTGAAAACCAATAAGGTTTGAACCACACATTTGTCCGCTTAACAAAAAATCCATGAAGGACAAGTTCCAATTGCTCGAAAACAAAATTGAAGAAGCCAAACTCGGAGGCGGAGACAAACGCATCGAGGGGCAACACAAGAAAGGAAAACTCACAGCCCGTGAGCGCATTCATTTTTTGCTGGATGAAAATTCGTTTGAAGAATTAGGGATGCTTGTCACCCATCGCTCCACCAATTTCGGATTGGAAAATGAAAAGTATTTAGGCGATGGTGTGGTGACAGGTTTCGGCAACATCAATGGAAGATTGGTTTATGTTTTCTCCCAAGACTTCACCGTAATGGGTGGTTCGCTTGCAGAAGCACATGCACAAAAAATTTGTCGGGTAATGGATCTTGCAATGCAGAACGGTGCGCCTGTAATTGGCTTGAATGACAGCGGAGGCGCGCGCATTCAGGAAGGTGTGGTTTCACTTGGAGGTTACGCAGATATTTTTTACCGCAACGTACAGGCAAGTGGGGTCATTCCACAAATCAGCGCTGTGATGGGACCGTGTGCAGGTGGGGCGGTGTACTCCCCGGCACTTACGGATTTTGTGATGATGGTTGAAAATACCAGCTACATGTTTGTGACTGGTCCCAACGTGGTGAAGACTGTCACCCATGAAGAAGTTTCGAGTGAAGAATTAGGTGGTGCATCAACTCATTCAACAAAGAGCGGTGTCACACATTTTACAGCAGCGAACGATGTTGCCTGTTTGAAACTCATTCGCGAGTTGCTCACTTACATTCCTGAAAACTGCGAAGAGGAAGCACCTAAATACGATTACTCCCCAGCAAACGAAAGTCGTCCTGCACTTGACACGATCATTCCTGCAAATCCGAACCAGCCTTATGATATGCGTAATGTGGTTCTCGAAGTGATTGATGCGGATTCGTTTCTTGAAGTGCACAAAAATTTTGCGGAGAACATCATTGTTGGCTTTGCGCGACTTGCAGGAAGAAGCATTGGGATTGTTGCCAATCAACCTGCATATCTCGCGGGAGTTCTTGATATCAAATCTTCAAACAAAGCTGCACGCTTTGTCCGCTTCTGCGATGCATTCAATATCCCCCTTCTTGTGTTCGAAGATGTTCCAGGCTTTCTTCCCGGCACCGACCAGGAGTGGAATGGAATTATTTCCAACGGAGCAAAACTTCTTTACGCATTCAGCGAAGCCACTGTGCCGCGCGTAACTGTAATCACGCGCAAGGCATATGGAGGCGCGTACGATGTGATGAATTCAAAACACATCGGTGCGGACATGAACTACGCATGGCCTTGGGCAGAAATTGCTGTGATGGGAGCTAAGGGTGCAGCGGAAATTATTTTCAAGAAAGAAATCAACGAAGCGAAAGACAAAGAAGCAAAGTGGAAAGAGAAAGAGTCGGAATACGCTGAACTTTTTGCTAACCCATACAGTGCAGCTGAACGCGGTTATGTGGATGAAGTAATCAAGCCATCGCAAACCAGGGAGAAGTTGATTCGCGCATTTGAGATGCTGAAAAATAAAGTAGTCAAGATGCCGAAGAAGAAGCATAGTAATATGCCGTTATAGAATTCATACTTTCACATCATGAAAATCCAAAACGAAAAAACGCTGCACCTTCCAATATTGATTGAACAGGATGAAGACGGTGTCTATATTGTCTCATGCCCCTCTTTTCAGGGATGTCATAGCTATGGTAAATCAGTGGATGAAGCTTTGTTGAACATTCGTGAAGTGATTGACATGTGTATTGAAGAAAGGAAATCAGAAGAGGTGAATAAATTTATTGGATTCAGGGAACTCGAGGTGACGGTACTATGAGTACAAAACAACCTGTGGTGAAGTGTAAAGACCTGGTGAAACTTTTGGAAAAGCAAGGTTTTGAAGTAGTGAGAATCAATGGCTCACATCATCGCATGAAACACAATGATGGCAGGGTTGCAACCATTCCCGTTCATAAGAATGATGAACTTCCCAAAGGACTTCTTCGAAAAATTGTTCGTGATGATTTACAACTCTCCTGGGAAGAATTTGAGAAATGGATATGACAACACCTTTTCGAATTAAAGTCATTTCAAATGTTTTCTTATTCACCGTGCTTTGCTCATTGCAGTCAAGTCTCTCAGCACAACCTTCCCTCACCGATTCCCTCGAAAAAATACTTCCAACCAAACAGGGAAAAGAAAAACTCCAGGTACTTGGCGATCTCTGCTTTTACCTGAGCACATCCGATGTAAACAAGGCTGAAAAATTCGGTAGAGAAGCACTTCAGTTAGCAGAACAACTTGGCGACAGCATTCTTGTCGCTTCTGCTGCAAATGATTTAAGCACTTGTCTTTATCGAAAAGGAAATTATGATGAAGCACTTGCGCTCACTTATCGGGCATTAGCTATTCGTAAAAAATCTGGAGACAAAAAATCCATCGGTTCCAGCCTCAACAAACTCGTGAATATTTATTCAGACCAGGTGAAACTTGATAGCGCTCTCTACTATGGGTTGGAGGCGGTAAAAATTTTTGCTGAACTCAAAGACACAGTCAACCAGGCAATTTCGCTCAACACAATTGCATCTATCTACACCAAGGAACGCGACTGGCCTACTTGTTTGAAATATGCTGAAGAGGCGTATGCTCTCGCTTCAGAATTCGGCCATCCGTACTCCAAAGCCGGTGCAGCAGGCAATATCGCATTAGCCAGTCAGGGGACGGGAAATTTTGACAAGGCTATCAAATGGTACAACGAAGCACTTTCAAATTTCGAGTTGCTGGAATCGAAAGTTGACATCGCCACGGTGGCGAGCAACCTGGGAGTATTGTATCGCGGGCAAGGAGATTTGCAAAAGGCAAAAGCTTCTTACCAGAAAGCACTCAGTATCTCGATTAAAATTGGTGAACGAAATGGCCTTGCACATTACAATGCGAACCTCGGAGCAGTGAATATTGATCTTGGATTTTTTGCGGAAGCGGAGAATAATTTCACAACAGCCCTCCAAATTGCGAAGACAGAAAACCTTGGCCGCATAAAGCTCCAGTGTTATGAGGGACTTGCTGAACTCTACGCGAAAACAAATCGTGCTCTGGCATCATACCAGATGATGGAAGAATTCAAGGCGCTTACAGACTCGCTTTACAATTCTGAAAAATCAGAGCAGCTTACGGAGATGCGCACGAAGTACGAAACTGACAAAAAAGAACAAGAAAATATCTTGCTGCAAAAAGAAAAAGAAGCAGAAAAGCGTGAGAATAAATTTTTGATCTTCGGTTCCATCGCAATCATTGCTCTTCTTTCTGTCGCAGGAATTTTTTACTACCGGGCCTACAAACGGAAACAGGAAGCGCGAATGCAAAGTGAATTGGTGAAGGAACGCGAGCGCGGACTTGTTGCAGTGTTCGATGCCACGGAAAACGAACGTAAACGTATAGCGAAAGATTTGCATGATGGTATCGGCCAACAACTGAGCGGACTGAAACTGGGATGGGAAAGTGTACGTGAAAAATTTGCGGTTTCTTCCCCAGAAGAATCTTCGCGGATGAAGCAACTCACCAAGGTGCTGGATGAAGCAGCCACCGAAGTGCGAAGCATTTCACACCAGATGATGCCCAAAGCTTTGCAGGAACAAGGTCTTCTTCCCGCCATTGATGATATGCTTCGCAAAAGCCTCGGGTTAACTTCTATCCAATACAAGTTTGAGCACTTCAAAGTGGAAGATGAACGTTTCAACGAACGTATTGAACTCGGTCTTTACAGAATATGCCAGGAACTGGTGAACAACATCATCAAACACAGCAACGCAACCGAAGTGATGGTCCAGTTTTTCAAAAACAAGAACAATCTTATCCTGATGGTGGAGGATAATGGCAAAGGATTCAACCCGGTTTCCAAAAAGGAGGGAATTGGTCTTGCCAATATCACAAGTCGCCTGAGCACTGTGGATGGTGAAGTGAATTGGCAACCTTCGCCCGGCAGCGGAACCGTTGCAACTGTTCGGGTGCCTATTTCGTAATAAGCCGCCAACCGGAGTAGGTAAAAACTACTTTCGCTTCAACTACAACTTTACACCCTTGTCAATCAATCTTCTTTTAGTTGACGATCACCAAATCGTAATTGACGGCCTCAAAGCATTGCTGGCTGGTGATGCGCGTTTCACTATAAAAGGCACAGCGCAAAACGGAAAAGAAGCGCTGGAAATTCTTCGCCTGCTGAAAGTGGACGTTGTACTTCTCGACATTGACATGCCAGAGATGAATGGCATTGATACCACCAAGGCCATCCGCAAAGAATTCAACGGCATTAAAATCATCATACTCACCATGCACGATGAAAAGGCCATGATTAAGATGCTGCTCAACATGGGTGCCGATGGTTACCTCTTGAAAAATTCAGACAAAGCAGAATTGATTCGGGCAATTGATGATGTGATGGCAGGCAAACAACACCTCTCGCCTGAAGCTACTTCGGTTTTGTTGAGTCCCGATAAAGGCAATCGCTCCGGCAAACTTGCCGACCTCACCGAACGCGAAGTTGAAATACTGAAACTCGTGGCGGAGGGTTTGTCCAACAAAGAAATTGGCGACAAACTTTTTATCTCTCACCGAACGGTGGATACTCATCGCACCAATCTGATGACCAAACTTGAAGTACACAACGTGGCAGGCTTAGTTCGCTTCGCCATTCAGAATGGAATGCTTGTGGACTGAAGCACGTCCTTCACTTTGGGAAGGAAAGAATAGGTCAATGCGAGTTTGCTCACATTATTTACGGTATTCACCTTATGAATTGCCTCGGCAAGTGTGGGCACATTTGCTTTCTTATTTCGAAGCAAAATTCCTCGCTAAAAACACTACCCCGCGCAATACAGTGCCTGCCCTTATTCGCTTTGAGGTTAATCTTGACAAGGGCGGGTGCTGCGGGGAAATTGGGATGATGCCCGCGCATTGACTTCGGTTATATTCGCGCTCCTAACTCAACTTTATGAAAATTACCATTACGCTTATTCTGCTTAGCATTGCATTTCTTTCTGCCCATGCACAAGCGCCACAAGCCATCAAATACCAGGGAGTTATTCGCGCCAGCAATGGCGACCTGTTGGGTGACAGCACTTTCACTGTAAAAATTACCATTCATGATTCCGTCATCAACGGCCCGGTTGTGTACGAGGAATTACATACGACAACCACCAATTCGTTTGGTTCGTTTGCGCTAAATGTTGGGCAGGGCACTGTCCTCAGCGGAGTTTTTGCTGAAGTGGAATGGGGAACAGGCGACAAATACCTTGAACAGAACGTGGACTTCGGGAGCGGATTTATCTCGACTGGAGCCATGCAGTTTCTTTCTGTGCCCTATGCATTACATGCAGCAAACGGATTACCGACTGGTGGCACCACGGGGCAAGTGCTGAGCATTGACAGCAACGGAAACTTCATCTGGCTCGACCCCTCCGAAATCGGAATTACCTCCGGAGGCTCCAATGGGAAAACCCTTGTATTCACTACAGACGGTTTTTAATTTCTAAAAACATTTTTCTATGAAATCCATTTTGATAATTCTGGCAATGGTGTTTATTGCTCCTTATATAAATGCACAGGGCGGCAACCTGCAATTCAGCGAAACGAAATATATACAACTGACAGGCCCGATGTCAATTGACGGAATCGTAACTACTCAGGAACTCGTGGTGCCAGAGGGGCAAACCTGGAAAATTGAATCGGCAGTGGCAACCTACAAGTATTCCTCAGGAGGAAGCACTACCTACTCTTACACAGCTGGCCTCAAAATGCTGCTGGATGATATAATCATTTTCGCTTACGACAACCTGAACATGAATCCTTTCCCCATGTGGCTTTCTGCCGGCACTTATACGCTTACGTTTTGGAGTGACACCACATGGACTCCAGGACTTTACACCGGCAATGCCAGCGTTTCCATTCTTGTTTTCAACATTATACCATAACACAAACATTTATGAACCCATTCACCTCAACACTCATCCGCCCTATGGTTGTGGCTTTTTTGTTTGCGCTTCCGTATCAATGGTCGGCACAAACGAATCTCGAATATGCCGAAACCATAACGCTGGAACTTTCAGGTACCACGAGCACTAACTTCAGCATTGCCACCCTCAACTTCACGGTGCCCGAAGGCCAGACATGGAAAATTGAATCAGCAATGATTGCCCGCAAATCTCTTTCGGGGGGGGTCAAGGATTACTTAGTGAACAACGATTTGAAATTGCTGCTTGATGACAATTTATTTTTCATCAACGGCTCTAACTATTCTTTTCAGTTTCCATACTGGCTCAAGAGCGGTGGCCATGTGCTTGAATTGCTTTACCTCAACACATGGAGTACTACTTACACCGGTAAGGCAACGCTTTCGGTGCTTGTATTCAATATTATTAACTGATGAAAAACATTCTGGCGTTAATAGCCGCATTCGTTTCGATGCAATGCTGTGCGCAGCAAATGGCGCGCACATTAATAACGAGTTGTGGCGACCATTTTGTGCAGCAGGATTTTTCCCTCTCGGTGAGTGTGGGCGATGCGGCCACGTTTATTTATTACGAAGATGGTTGCTCCACTGTGTCCACCGGATTTCAGCAGGCCGATGAGTTTACCCCCTGCTTCGGGGATTTTAATCATGACATGCAGGTGAATACCATTGACCTGCTATTGCTCAATAGCGACTTCGGTAGTAGCGGCCAATGCATGGATGGTGACCTCGACCAAAACTTAAAAGTAAATGTGGCGGACTTCCTCATTTTTGCAAGTGTGTTTGGCGAGGGATGTGGGGAGTGATAGTGGTAGCCTGCAATCACATCCGATGGTCTTTTCTGGCTTCTGCTGGAAATTTAACAACACAATTCTAATCGAATACGAACCAGTTGCGTCAAATTCTACAATTTTTTTTTGCTTAAGTGTAACAAACGAGTTACGCAGTAAGAAGATTTTTGCCAACTATCCTTGAGACTGTTGCGTGAGCAAACAAAGCGATGGAGTACGCAAGGAAAAATTTCAAGTTAAACCTAAAACTTAAGCAAATGAAAGCATTACTCAGAATGATGGCAACGGCACTACTTGTTGTTATTTCAGTTAATACAACTGCACAGGATTACAACACTGGCATCGGTATAAGGTTCGGTGGCCTCACGAGTGGGCTAACTATTAAACATTTTGTGAATTCAAACGCGGCATTAGAAGGTATCGTGAGTTTTGCGCCCCGCAGCCTCCACCTCACCGGACTTTATGAGTGGCATAAGCCCATAGCGAATGCCAAGGGTTTGATGTGGTTCTATGGCGTTGGGGGGCATGTAGGATTCTTCAGCTACGGGGGACACTATTATGTGTATAAGCACAAAGGCAACAACGTGTACGTGGAGGAGCAGGGTGCAAGAGCTACAGTTGTGGGGGCCGACTTCATCATAGGGCTTGACTACAAATTCAACAATGCACCCATTAACCTAAGTCTCGACCTCAAACCCTTTATCAACTTTTGGGGAGGGCCTTACGCGTATTGGGATGGTGCGCTCAGCGCGCGGTTTGTGTTCTAAAATGAAACTTTACACTCATAGAAGCCTTTTCAAGGTGTTGATTTGAGTGGAATAACCGTAACCGGAAAGGCTTTGAAAACGCTCGCTTCTTCTTGAGGAGAACTTTTGAAAATCTTCGATGCAAGGCAATATCGTAAAAAGTGTTGCAGTGGGCAGTGCATTCGATCATGTGTCGCTCGATCTCAGTTCGCTTGCAGCAGGAACTTATTTGTACTAGGTGGGCTAGCAGGCCTGTCTTCCAAGCGTTCATCAAATACGAAGAGTACAATGACCACAGCGGCTTCTTCGTACTGCCCGAGATAGAATGGGCCTATCACTACAATCACCAAAAGCAGAGTGATGCTGCTGAACTTCAGTTTTGCAAGTGCACGCACTCCATTCCACAACACACGGTAGCCAACGGCAAGAATGAATGCGCCAAAACCAAATGGTGCAATAGTGTCAGGAAGTTGGTAGCCGGAGAGTGCAAGAATTTCCAGCACAAGCACGATGGCAACACTAATGAGAAGCCAGATGGATTTGTTGTCGCGGAAAAGGGATTGCAAGGGCTGATTCGAATAATGAAATCAATGCACATGTTTTCCCAATTCCACTTCATCAAATGGATGCGGACTAATCATGGCGCTTCCGGAAAAAGGATGCGATAATGCAAACACCAGGTACAATACCATGGCAAGAACGGAGGTAAGTACGGTGGTGAGTATCATCTGCCAGCGCATGTTTCTCACATGAATGAGGAATGAGAAGAATATGCAAATAACGCATCCGGCAATTAAGACAACCCACATCACGTTGGGCACTTTGCTATGTAATTGCATCAGCCGCTGGTGCCGTATCTCGCGCAATTGTTTAATGTAAACCGTAACATCGGTCACTGCTTCTAATCCGCTTTTGTCCTGTTTCAAATCTTCCCTCAGATTGAGAAGTACGTTCAGCTTTTCTTCTGCAACTTCACTCACATCGCCATCGGCCATTTTAGCCCATTCATCTAGGCGCACGGCAGATGCATAATCCACCGTTGCATGATCTATCAATTCGTTGAAGGGTGCGGGAATTTTTTCGGCCGCTTCGCGAATATCCAGGAGTTGATGTGACTCGCTTTCGATGGCAACCACCATTTCATCATAATCCTGCCAAACGGTTACTACTACAAAAGCGAGTATTAATGTGTAAAGCACACCCACCACGTTGAAGTAAATACCGAGTACCTCGTTAGGCACACCGAAATTGTGTTTGATAAGGAGCCGTTCTACAAAATAGAATAGCACACATGCTGCGATGATGCAGAGGCAGGTGAAAAGGAGTGGTTCCATTTGAGCAAATGATTTGAATTTGATGATTAGCTGCTGTGGTCAAAGTTAGAAGTCAACCAATAAAACCAATACAGTACTCATTGCAAACCCTGCGGATTTCCATCCGCAGGGTATTGTTCTCCGCACCAAGTCTGGAAATAACATCTCCATCCAAACACATCAAATCCGGAGCATTTTCACTAGTGTTTCTCGCCTTCCTTCTTCACCAAATCCATTTGGCACTTGGGGCATTTTCCTGCTTCGTGTTCGTGCACTTCGGGGTGCATGGTGCAGGTGTAATAGGTGTCATGCGCATGGCCAGCGTCCTCTATCTTCACCAAATCCTTTTGGCACTTGGGGCATTTGCCTGCTGCATGTTCATGCACATCCTGGTGGTCGGTGCAGGTGTAATAGACTTCGTGCCCATGGCCTTCACCTTCCGTGTGTTCTTGGTGTGCCCCTTCTTTAGTGGTTGGAGCATTGTTGCCTCCACATGCAGCGAACATCAAAGCCGCTATGCACGTCATGATGAAATTTACTTTTTTCATTTGTTTTTGATTATTTGTTTATTGGAAAAAATTGAATGTTTTGCATAAGTGGTCGAACCATTGGTTATTGGTTAAGGAAAATCATCTTCACCTGGTAGGTTCCGTTGGTTACTACGCGCTCGCCTTCATTCAGCCCGCGCAGTATTTCGGTGTACACACCATTGTCGCGCCCGGCCGCCACGTACACTATGCGAAACGTCTCTGCACTTTCTTTTACAAAGACTACGGGCTTGCCGTTGATTTCATTCATGGCAGAGTTGGGCACAAAATAATTTTCGTTGTCAGCGTTTTCATACGCAAACACGGAAACCGATTCGCCAATGCGCAGGTCTCCGTTGGCATTGCTTACCGTGAATGTGACTTGTTGTGCCTGGTTGGCAGTGTTCAATCGCTGGCCAATGCTCAGCAGTTTTACATCCGTGAGCAAATGGTCTTTGTCTGAACACTGCACTGTAAAATTGGGTGCCTGTTGTATGGCCTCCAAATCATCTTCGTACACCTGTGCTTCTATCAGTATGTGTTGCGAATTGGAAACAGTGAACAACACATCTTCCGGTTTTATACTTGCTCCGCTGCTCAGCCCGAAAGATTCCACCACACCATCAATAGGTGATTTCAGCGTGAAGGATTTCAGACCACCTGCCTCCAGCAATTTTTTGTTTTCAGTGGCGATATCCAAACGCGCCTTTGCTTCGTCCTGTTGTTTTTTACTGGCAATGTCGCTGATGGTTTTCAGGCGTGCCACTTCCAGCTTGGCTGATTCGTAATTTGCTTTCGCTTCATTGAGCGCTGCCAGCAGGGTGACTTGTGAAGCCGCGTCAGGAATCAATTCCACGGTGGCAAGCAATTGTCCTTTTGATACACGTTGACCCACTGTCACATTCACGGTGCCCATGCGTGCAGCCTGTGGTGAATGGACTTCTGCAAAACCATCGGGCGCAGCAATCACACGACCGAAAACTTTTCGTGCCGGTGAAAATGTATCGTGGTTGATGCGCGAAGTAAGAATTCCAAAAAGGAATTGTGTCTCTTTCGGAATTGCAAACTGGTCGGTAAGCGCTGCGGCAGGTTTGGCTCCTCCATCACCATGGTCATGACCTTCGTGACCGTCCTGTGCGGTAAGCGTGGTGGGCGAAAAAGTCTGTTGTGAGGTAAACAGCATGACACCCGCAAACACTGCCATCGCTTTTTTGTTTCTCATCGCCCGCGCGAGAATTAGAATCACAATCACCAGCAGTGCACCACCAAGAAACGTTACCCACGGATTGGTGTACCAGTGGGGCGCATGCATTTTTTCTTCCAGTCCATGCTCATGCCCTCCCACTTCCACATCCGAAAGTTTCAATGTGCCATCACCATCGCTTCCGGTAATGTTCACGAAAAAATTGTAGTGACCATCCGAAGGAAAATTCACCTTGAACTCATACCAGCCCATTTGTTTTTTGGTGAGTGGAATGTCTTGGTTGTTTATCTCAGGTGAAGTCAGTTTCACGGTAACGCTGTCGAGTGCACCATTGGTTTCCACATCGCTCACAAACAAGTTGAGCGTGGCCTGTTCACCTGAATGAATATCCGTGTAGCTGATAACGGCCTCATACTTTGAAGATGACGACTCGCTGATTTTTCGCGCTGCGGCAGCTTCATCTGTAACCTCTTCGCCATGCGGATGGGCGGCATGGTCGTGACCCTCGTGACCATCCTGTGCAAACAATCCGAATGGAAGGACAAAAAGGATGGCGATGAGTGCGCGATGGAAAATCTTATTTCCAAAAATGTTTATGATGGATTTATTTTTCATTGTGCTGAAGTGAGGAATTGAAGTTGATGTTGTGATTGAATGAGTTGTTGCATGAGTTCGATGTGCGCAATTTCTGTTTGGCTTGCTTCACTGATTAATCGCAGGTATTCTGTCAGCGAAATTTCACCCGCTTCCTTCATGCGCAAGGCAGCGTCTGCCAATTTCTTCGATGTGAGAAGGCTTGTGGTGCGCACAGTCCCGAGTGAAGTGACTGTTGCATCATGTAGTGCGAGGGTTGAGATGTAGAGTTGGTTCACCTGCTGTTGCACGGCCAATAATTCCTTTTGCGATTGCTCCACATTCAGCCTGGCCGCTTTTGTGCTTGCGCTTTGGTGCCAGAACCAAAGTGGAATAGATATGCCTGCATTGAACCGATTTTCAAGAGGTGAATTGCTTTCACCCTGGTTCATGTAGCCCAGGAAAAACCCGGGGAGATTTTGGTTTTTCTGAAGTTTCAGCGCCTGTTCACTGGCCGTAAGTTCTGCCTGTGCCACAGCAATCTTGGATGTGCCGAGTGTGGTGGTACCCCATGCACTCAATTGCAAATTGGTTCCCAGCGAATCGCTTTGTGAATTTTCATCAGCACCGATATACATGAGCATTGATTGTTTGGCCGCATTTCGTTCCGCAGTTGACAACTCAAGTTGACGCATCACTTCCTGCGCTTTCAATTCAGCAAATGATTTTTCAAGAAAATCAATTTCGCCTGCGTTAAAACTTCGCACCGCTGCTTCTGAAGTTGCATTGAAATTCGTTTGTTGTGAGGTGTAGAATTTCACCTTCGCTTCTGCGGTTTGCCATTGCAGATACAAATCGGCAATCATGAATCTCACTTCTGCTTTGGTCAGTGAAGCATTGGCTTCTGCAATTCCGGTCTGACTTCGTAAAAGTTTTTTTCTTGCTCCATACACCGTAGGAAAATCAAATTGCTGCTGCACACCCAGCGTATAGAAATTTCCGGTGGGCGCTTCCACCAGCAATTGCGGCTGGTATAAATTGAATGCTGACTTTTCCAACATTTTGTTTTTGTCCACATCAAGCAGTGCGGCTTGCACTTGTGCGCTGTTTTGTTCTGCTTTGGTGAGTGCGTCTTGGAGAGAAAGGGTTTGAGCTTGTGTAAATAGCGTTCCTATAGTGGCGATGTAAATCATCACTGCGCGGTAGGCACCCCTAAGGGGTTCATAACCCCTTAGGGGTGTATCAGGGTTTGTATTCATAATCAAATATGTTTTCATTCTTCTAAATCGTTACCCAACCACAGTTTATGGAGATAGAGAAAATTTTCAAGACCACCAAACGTTTCAATTACTTCCTCGCGTTTTACAACAGTTGGTTTATCAGTCAACATTGCATTGTAACTGGAAAATTTCCAATCGCCCGGTTGCTCTGCAAAACCATGAGTCACAGGATTGTTGTGGACATAACAAACGACACGTCTGAAATAATCATCATCGGTAATTAGTTTTCTCTTGAAACTTTGGCGAAGCAGTCCGCCTGTGCGGTCATATCGTTTGTTGTAGTGTTGCGCAAATGAATTGAAACAATGCGAAAACTGCTGAAGTATCAGGCTCTCCAAAATGTCCTGTGTCGTTATGGGCTTACGTATCACATCATGATTGTTGTTATGAATTTCAACGAGCATTTTTTTCTTGTTTTCCCAAAGCACAACCATCTCATCTGATGTTTTCATTCTCATCAACAAATGGAAATGATTTTTCATAAGACAATAGGCGAGCAATTCACTGAACGGAAGTAACCTCTGTTTAACACCTTCTACAAACACAATACAATTGTTTTCCTCACGAAACAAATCTTCATCACCTACCGCATGATTGTAAATGTGGTAACAGCCTTCCGGTTGAATGGGTATACGAATGTTGGCCATTGTGTTTCTTAAAATATTTAGGGTGTTCATTGAACACCCCTTAGGGGTTATGAACCCCTTAGGGGTGTGTCGGTTTCAAGTTTCAATTCACTTTTCTTCTTATTCGCGAAATACTCTTTCAGCGAAGCCGCTCCATATCTCCAAAACACCGCGGGTATCACCACCATGTTGAGGATGGTGGATGAAATCAATCCACCGAGAATCACGGTTGCGACCGGATAGAGAATTTCCTTTCCGGGTGCCTGCGGGTCAAGGGTGAGTGGAATGAGTGCGAGTGCTGCAACAAGTGCAGTCATCATCACAGGTACCAGCCTTTCTAGTGAACCGCGGATAATCATCTGCTTTGAAAATTTTTCGCCTTCATGTTCTATCAGGTGGATGTAATGCGAAATCATCATGATTCCGTTTCGCGAAGCAATACCTGTGAGCGTGATGAAACCAACCATGGTAGCAATGCTGAACGTGCCACCTGTCACTGCCACTGCAATCACACTTCCCAATAATGCAAGCGGAATGTTGAGCATGATTTGCAATACCATTCTCCACGACTTGAAGTGATGATACAACACCATAAAAATTCCAAAGAAGGCAATAATGCTGAGCAACGAAATGGTTTTTGATGCAGACTTCTGGCTTTCGAACTGGCCACCATAAACGATGTACGCTCCAGCAGGAAGTGTGATTTCATCGCCAATCTTTTGTTGAAGTTCTTCAACAGCACTTCCCAAATCGCGACCCTGCACGTTGCAACTCACATTGATTTTGCGCAGCGTGTTTTCATGCGAGATGCTATTCTGTACACTCGTGTACTCGATGTCCGCAATTTGCCGCAATGGAATCAATTCGCCATTGATGTTATGTACAAGCGAGTTGCGGATGTTGTCGAGGTTCACACGTTCGTCATGCTCTGCACGTAGCACCAGGTCGAACGTTTTCTGCCCTTCGAAAATTCTTGTTTGCACTTTTCCGTTGTAAAAAATCTCGAGGTCTTCGGTTGCCTTGCCCACCTGCACTCCGTAGCGAATGCAATCTTCCCTTCGCAGTTTGATGAGCAGTTGGGGAATCATTACTTGCCTCTCGACCTGGATATCTACCACCCCATCAACGGAGCCGAGTACTTCAGAAATTTTTCCGGCAGTGGTTCGCATTTCCGTCAAATCACTTCCAAATAGTTTGATGGCGACTTGTGCGCGCACTCCGCTCAGCAGATGGTCAATGCGGTGCGAAATGGGCTGGCCGATGTTCACGGAAGCACCTTTAATTACAGACAGTTCCTTGCGTATGTCCGCAATTATTTCATCGCGCGAGCGTTGAGCGTCTGCCCTCAGCTTGATATCAATTTCGGAATTGGAAACCGGCTCGGTGTGTTCATCCAGTTCAGCACGACCGGTTCGTCTGCTGGCAAATTCCACTTCAGGAACCTTCAAGATAAGTATCTCTGCAAGCGTTCCAATTTTGTTGCTTTCTTCGAGTGAAGTTCCTGATGGTGCAGAAAGATTTACCGTGAATGAACCTTCGTTAAACGGTGGAAGAAATTCTGTTCCGAAAAATGGAATCACGGCCATTGAACCAACCACGAGCAGAACGGATAAACCAATTACAACTTTCGTTTTGTTGAGCGCCCAATTCAAGGTGCTTGTTTCTTGTTTCTTCAACCAGCGCACAAGAAAAGAGTCAACCTCACCGCGAGCCTCTCCAAGGGGGAGTGAGGCGGAGGCAGTTTGTTTTTTGGCAGAACCAAATTTTCTTTTCCACCACGACTGCTTACTACTAACTGCCGACTGCCTACTTAATAAATAGGAGCACAAAGCTGGCGTAACCGTGAGCGACACTACAAGCGAAGCAATAATGCTGGTGATATAAGCAATGCCAAGTGGTGCGAAAATTTTTCCTTCCATTCCATCCAGCCAAAAGAGCGGAAGGAACACAAGCACCACAATGATGGTGGCATACACTATCGAGTTTCGCACTTCGCTGCTCGCTTTGTAAATAACCCTCAACGCAGGTTCCGGATTTTCTTTCAACCTGTTCTCCCGTAATCGCCTGAAAACATTTTCCACATCCACAATAGCATCATCCACCAATTCACCAATGGCAATGGCAAGTCCTCCGAGTGTGAGGGTATTGATGGAAATTCCGAATGCCTTGAAGATGATGGCGGTGATAACAATGGAAAGCGGAATGGCTGTGAGCGTAATAATCGTAGTTCTGAAATTCAGCAGGAATAAAAACAGGATAATGACTACAAGTATGAATCCATCGCGCAAGGCATGCTCCACGTTGGTGAGCGAGTTGGTGATGAAATCTTTTTGCTGGAAGATGTATGGATTGAGTTTGACATCAGGCGGAAGTGATGTGTTCAATTCTTCACAAGCCTTCACCACTTCATCGGTAAGTGCAACTGTGTTTGCGCCCGGCTGTTTTTCTACGGTGAGAATCACCGCAGGGCTTCCGTTCAAACTTCCATCACCGCGTTTTACAGCGGGGCCAAATTCCACTTCAGCAATTTGAGAAAGCAAAATAGGGCTGTTTTCGCGGAATGCCACCACTACTTGTTCAACATCCTCCACAGTAGTTATCCAGCCTACAGAACGAATCAAAACTTCTGTTCCGTATCGGTCGAAAAATCCGCCCGTGGTGCTAAGGTTGCTTTTCTGCAATGCATATTCCACTTCATCCACCGTGAGGTTGAATTGTTTCATGTGCGCTGTGGAAAGCAGCACCTGGAATTGTTTTCTGTCGCCACCAATGGAGATGACTTGCGACACGCCTTTAATAGACATGAGTCTTCTGCGAATGGTGAAATCGGCAAGCGTGCGCAACTCCGAAGCGTTGGTGCTATCGCCACTTACAGAGATGTTCATGATTTGTCCCATGATGGAACTGACCGGCCCCATGATGGCTTTGATTCCTTCGGGCAGTTCAACGGTTTGCAGTTTTTCTGCCACCATCTGGCGCGCACGGTAGATGTCCATGTCCCAGTCGAAGTCCACGTAAATGAGACCGAGACCCACTGCGCTGCTCGAGCGAACAGTGATAACACCAGGCGCACCGTTCATGGCCATTTCCACCGGCATTACTGCAATGGTCTCCACCTCTTCAGGAGCCATGCCATTGGCTTCAAGAAATATCGTGACGCGCGGGCGATTCAAATCGGGCAACACATCCACCGGGAGATTGATTACCGTGATGGTTCCATACACCATGATGAGCGCAGCCGCAGCGACCACAAACATTCGGTTGGTGAGGGAAAATTGTATGAGTTTATTGAGCATTTCCTATTTGCTGATTTAGTGACTGAGTGATTTGCACGCAAGCCACACTAATTCTAATGCGCATGTCCATGACTTTCGTTTTCCGCAGTCTTTGGCGGTGCGGGCGAAAGTGCATTTGAAACTTTCACCAAAAAATCCGCAACGTGCAATTTGCCCTTGTGCATGAACTGAACCCACGCGCGATGAATACCCTCTTTGCCAAAATCCGCATGAAGATGAACGCGGTTGTTTTCAGATTCAGGATGAATGTGCATGTATGTCTTGTCGGTGGTTTCAATCATCACCACATGCGCTTTTGCCGAGAGGTAACTGTCGAGTTGCGAATCAGGAATTTCCTTTCCGCCCTTTTTGATGATGACATTGATGTGTGTTTCGCCCTGGTTGTAAAACAATCCCCCTTCAGGTTCCAATTCCACTTCGTATCCATTCACTGTGGTTTTTAGTTTCTCTGTGCCAAATGTTTTAGCGGGCAATGATTTTCCGGCAACAGTCACATCAATTTTTTCAGTGCGGTGTGTTGACCCATAGGGAACGTAATCAACATAGAAGTGGTAGTCGCCACCGTGTTCCAGTTTCAGTTCGTTCGCATTGTCACCTTTACTAAAAGGTGTTCCAGCATCAAGCAGCAACAGTTCAAAACTGCCATCTGTTTGTTCCACCGGGTGTACATGGTGAAACTCCGACAAGTCCTTGCTCACCACAATCAGGTGCATTTTCTTTTCGTGCATCACATCGAGTATCACCAGCTTCGATTCATCGGTTTTAATTTTTGGGGTGAGCGTGATTTTACCCGCTTTGCCCGCCTCCACTTCCGCTGGGTTGGAGGCAAATCGGATAAAATATTCTTTGGAATCAGCCGCATCGTTCTTAACCACGAGGTCCATGCCGCACTTGGGGCATTGGCCGGGGCCGTGTTCCATCACTTCGGGGTGCATGGGGCAGGTGTAGTGCATTTCGTTGCCGTGTTCATTATTCGCGTGGTCATGATTTTCGGCTTCGGTTTTTTGTTCGGGGTTGTTGCCGCCACATGACCAAAGCAGTGTGGCGATAAGGATTGAAAAAAATGATGTCTTCATTGTTTGTAAAAATTTGTGTTTGAGAAAAAGTTTCGGAAAACAAAAAGGCCTGAACGTATTGCTCAAAGGCAACTACGATTCAGACCAAAAAATGATTAGAGTCTAATTCAGGAAGGAGAGGAAGAGAATCCGCAGGTCGGCACCGGAGAGGCAACATCGCCATCGTTGATGGACATGGTGAAGCATGGCAGCCTGTACTGAACCGAGCCATGGAACTGAGAGAATTTCCGGAGTTGACAAATCGTGTGAAGTGTTCGCGGGCTTTTGTAATTTTTCTGATGAAGAGTACCTGGGCAAGAACTCTTCCTGCACTACTGAAGCATGTGTGCAAGGTTGATGATGGTGGGTTAAGAGCGGAACGTTGGTGTCGTGTTTGCCACCTTCACAATGATGTGTGCAATTCTCATGACCCCAATGGCTTTGGTGTTCGATGTTGAGCGCATGTATTGCAGAATGAATATCGCACACGCAATGATTGATACGCGCACCAACAAAGGCCAGTACTAATGCTGCAAGCAGGAATTTAGACAGGTATTTGCGGAAGAAAATCATTGATAAACGCGACAAGTATAAGACATCTTAGAGTACTGCTTTATGTAATCAATTATTGCTACCTGATATAAAAACGCAAGCATCCTCACTTGCCTATTGCCATCTAAAAAAAATTTATTGTGTTATGGTACCCATGACTTTGCTGAGGCCAGCAGACTATTTTTGGCTGGCGAGCCATGCTTCAAAGTCAGCGATTTCCTTGTTTTGGTCTGCAATCATCACCCGCGCCATTTTTTTCAATTCCTGATGTTTACCATGCGATAACTCATCTTCCGCCATCTCAACCGCACTCTCATGGTGGGGTATCATCATCATCACAAAATCTTTATCTGCATTGCCTGTCATTTGTATGCTTTTCATTTTATCCATCATGTCTTTCATCACGGCATCCAATTCATGATGCATTTCCGCATTTTGCTTTGCTTCCTGCATCTTGTGGTTTTTAATAAACTGCTGCATTTGTTCTATCTCGGCTTTTTGGGCGGTGATAATATTTTGCGCCATTGTTTTAATCCGCGCATCTGTGCCTTTGGCAATTTCCACTTTGCTCATATCAACAGCCGCCTGATGGTGCATTACCATCATATTGGCAAAGTCCAAATCAAAATCACCTGTCATCTTCATGTCATGCATTTTGTGCATCGTACTGCTCATGGATTGCATCAAACCATTATCCTTTTGCATTTTGCCTGAACTCATCGAATCTTCTCGGGACTTATGAGTCATTGAACCATCCATTTCGTTCTTTGACATGTTGCCAGTTGAATTATTGCAGGACTCTACAAGGTTTACGCTAACCAATAAAGCTGCTGCGATTAAAATTTTGTTTTTCATGTTCTTAGTTAAATTTAAGTAAAAACTCCTCTCACAGAATACCAGACTCTGCGAAAGAAGATTTTTACTGATTACATTTTACTTATGCTACTGCACTGTGCTCAGGCTGCTGTTCTGAGCTCATGTTGCTGCACTCATCAGCACATTCGCGACATGCTTCTGCGCATTTTTTGCAATGCTCCATGTGTGAGTGCTTTTCACATTCATCTGCACACGCATTACAAATTTCTGCGCAGAGTTTACAGATTTGATTTGCAAACTCACTTCCGCTTGCCATTGCTCCCATTGCTAAAAGGCAGATAGCTGCACAATCATGGTTTAGCTTTATGCAACTAGCTAACATTTTTACGTCCTGCTCATTTAAGCACGCACTTTCGCAATGCGAACATTCTACTGCACAGTCTGAACATGCGGTGATGCAACTTTCAAATTTTTGATGACTCATTTGGTTTCAGTTTTACATTGTGAATGAATTTTCACAATGGCACAAAAGTGATTGTTAGCATTCCGGTGAATGTTATACAACGAAGGAGATGAGTTACGTCCATCACACATGCATTGTGTGTGGCAATTTTTGGAAATAGTTGCAGATAAATTTCAAATGCCTTTCGGTGTTTTTGGTGTCCTGCTAATGTGTCGGACCTTAGCTTCCATCATCATGTTTCCATCATCACGAGCATTGCCGCACCCATCACCACCATCAATACATCTTCTACCAAGGTGATCGTGCTCATGGGCAGTTTGAATACAGTTCCCAGGCAAGCACATTGTATCGTGCGTTTTGCCATCAAACTTTGAATGACGCCCAGACTAGAAAATCCCATTGTGATAACTGTTGCCAGGTTCGTGACAAATGGACTCCACTCTGCAACGAATGCAATCCCCAGAGCAAGTTCAAGGAAGGGATAGATGAAACCATATGTTCTCCACCGCTGAGCAAGTAAATCGTAGGTGCTGTAACTATCCGCAAAGCCACGCAGGTCAAGCATTTTGAAAAATGAAAAGACCATGAAGAATCCGGCCATGAAATGATTCATCCAATTCATAACATCCAGTTCTCCATCGTTGAAAGAAGTCAGTGAAGCAATCAGTACTATGTAACCACCAATGAGCAGTAGCGGTTTGTAAGTGGCAAACCATGATTTCGTTTCTGCTGTTGCAGCCATTTCATTCGCATGACTTCCGCTTTCGGAAATGGCATAGTTGCCCACTGAGGCAACCGAAGATTTTAATGTAGTCAACGGAATGTGGGCTTGCATTTCTATCACTGCTTTTCCCGGGTTGAGGGATACGTCTGCATTTAGCACATCGGGAAGCTTCAATAATGCGCTTTTCACTTTGGCTTGGCATGAGGAGCAGGTCATGCCTTCAATGTTATAGGTGTGTGTCATGTTCATGTTGTTTTTTGATGGCGCAAATCACTAGTGGCCACAGTGGCCATACCTAACAACATTCAGGCGTGTATTGGTATAATTTACAGGTCTTCAATGGCAACTCTTTTTTTCTCCCTTTCATTTTTGAATCCTGTCGGGGTAACCCCTGTGAGTTGCTTGAATTGTTTCCCCATGTGCGAGGCACCACTGAATCCAAGCATGTCGGCTATTTCCTCCAGGGTATAATTGTCATACACCATCAACTCCTTCGCCTTTTCTATGCGTTGGACAAGGAAGTATTGTTCTATCGTCACGCCCTCTACCTGCGAGAAAAGATTGCTGAGGTAGTTATAGTTGTATCCAGACTTTTCTGCCAGGTAAGCAGATAACTTATATTTCAATGGTTCACTGGAGTAGTGCACAACTTCAACAATCGCGTTTTTTATTTTTTCAATCAACTGGCTGCGCTTGTCTTCCAGAAGATCGAATCCAAAACCGCGAATCGCAATGCCGAATGCTGCTTCTTCCTTCTCTGATAACGGCTGGTCAATTTCAACTTCGCCTAACCCAACTGCAATGAGATGAATTCCCAATTTTTCCAACTCCTGCCTCACTATGATTTTACACCGGAGGCATACCATGTTTTTGATATGTAGTTTAGTTGAGTTCAACCTGTATTATTGAGCCATCTGCATTCTCCTGAAACGGCAATACAAGAAATGTTGTAGCGTGTTGAAAGGTGTTCTATGTTGTTCAGTGAAGCATTTTATCTTCTCGAAGAAACGATTGAGAAGTGTGGCCATCATTGTTTCTGAATAACGCTGTACAGGAAGACCGCTGCATTTTGCAGGGCCGTCCTCGGCAAAAGTTCCCATCATCAAAAAACCTTCCGAATGAACAAATTGAGAAACCGTTTGAACGTAATTGTCAATTTCGGTTGGTGTGGTGAGGAAATGAAATGCTGCACGGTCATACCAGAGGTGGTAGGTTTTTGATGGCCTGTAAGTGGCCGCGTTCGCCACAATCCATTCTACATTTTTTGCGCGTTCACCCAAGCGATTTTTTGCTTTCTCCAAAGCGGTTTCAGAAATGTCCAGCACACTGATATTTGAATAACCATGTTCGACCAAGTGGTCAACCAGGGAGCTGTCGCCACCGCCCACATCCATGATGTGCGCTTGTTTCGGAAGATGAAATCCTGAT
>JAWXCI010000083.1:0-55414 GCA_034408895.1 Flavobacteriales bacterium | reverse complement strand
ATTTCTTGGACTTGGTGTAGCCACGTGGATGCTTATCAGCAGCCTCAATAAACAATCTTATATACAAACATTGCCCGGGGAGAAGGGGCTGTATTCCTGGAATGACGCTAACAACAATGGTGTGGTGGACAAGAACGATAAGAATGAATTCGTATTTGACTCCAACGGAAACTACAACCTTAAAAGCGCGCGTAAACTCATCAGTGAAATAAGGTGGGATTGGTATGCAACATGGGCCATGGCTGGCGCACTTCTCATGCTCTTCGTCCGCGACCTGGGTTATGTTTATCGCATACGTGCCATGACGGACAAACAACTTTCGTGGCGGCAAAGTTTTGAAGTGATCATGCTTTGGGAATTTGCCAGTGCCATGACGCCTTCAGTTGTGGGAGGAAGCGGTATTGCCATGTTCATCATCAACCGCGAAGGCATCAACATGGGTAAGAGCACCGCCATCACATTTGTTACTGCCATGATGGATGAAATTTTTTACATCATCATGGTGCCTTTGGTATTTCTCATCATCGGTGAGGCAAGCTTGTTTCCGGAAGTTCGCATAGGTGAGGTCACATCCACCCGATCTATCAAGGTGATTTTTTTCCTCGGCTATTTTTTCATCATGTCGCTTACTATCATCATCATGGTCGGAATTTTCTGGCGACCCATTTGGTTCAAAAAGACCTTGGTGTGGCTAACGTCATTTCGCTTCCTGAAAACCCTGCAACGAAGAGCTGCAAGAGTGGGTGATGAAATCATCACTTGCTCACAAGAATTGCGTGGCAAAAGGTGGGACTACTGGGCGCGTTCTTTTGGAGCCACATGCGTCAGTTGGACTGCACGCTTCTTCACCCTGAACTTTATTATCCTTGCTTTCGTTCGCGATTTCGATCACTGGTTTGTTTATGGAAGACAGCTCATCATGTGGGTCATCATGATGGTAGCTCCAACACCGGGCGGCAGTGGAGTGGCGGAATATTCGCTCTCCATCTTTTTCGATTACCTGGTTCCGGTGGGATTGATTGCGGTGGTTGTCATCATATGGCGATTCCTTACCTACTTCCCTTACTTGTTCATGGGCGCGTTCATTTTGCCTAGATGGTTGCGCAGAACTGCCCAGATTCAGCAGAACTGATTGTTATCTTGGACGTGTGTTTTCCTACTCTATGACTTAGGGCAAGGGTCATATTTGCGCCTTCAAAAAATTCAATAACTGATAATGAAATTCGGAACTAAATGTGTGCACGAAGGCATATCACCTGATCCCACCACCGGTGCAATCATGACACCCATCTATCAAACTTCCACTTATGTGCAGGATGCACCGGGGGTACACAAAGGATACGCTTATGCGCGTGGAAAAAATCCAACGCGCGTGGTATTGGAACATGGGCTTGCTGCTATTGAGAATGCGCAATTCGCCCTTTGCTTTAGCAGCGGCATGGGTGCCGCTGATGCAATAATAAAACTGTTGCGGCCCGGTGATGAAGTGCTTGCAACAAATGATTTGTATGGAGGTTCGTACCGCATGTTCACCAAAGTGTTTGCTCACTTCGGAATTGTTTTTCATTTTGTGGATATGCATGATTTTGGAGCCATGGAAAAACTCATCAATCCAAAAACCCGGATGCTGTGGCTGGAAACACCCACCAACCCGATGATGAAAATCATTGACATAGCCGCCCTTGTGGAACTCGCTCAAAAACACAATCTGGTTTCAGTTGTGGACAACACATTCGCTACTCCTTATTTACAAAATCCATTGGACATGGGTGTTGACGTAGTGATGCACTCCGTGACGAAGTACCTGGGAGGACACAGCGATGTGATCATGGGAGCCTTGATGACAAACAATAAGGATTACTATGACCGACTCGCGTTTATTACCAACTCTTGTGGAGCAGTGCCGGGACCGATGGATAGTTTTCTTGTGCTTCGCGGATTGAAAACTTTGCATGTTCGCATGGAGCGACATTGCAAAAACGGAAAAGCAGTTGCAAACTTTTTGAAGAATCATCCCAAGGTTGGAAAAGTTTACTGGCCGGGTTTTCCTGAACATGACAATCATGAAGTGGCGAAAAAACAGATGCGTGATTTTGGCGGAATGATTTCTTTTTCGTTGAAGAATGATTCATTCGATATGGCATCAAAACTTGCGCGTTCGTTTAAGCTCTTTTATCTCGCTGAATCATTGGGCGGAGTAGAATCGCTGGTGGGGCATCCGGCAAGCATGACGCACGCATCTATCCCAAAAGAGGAAAGAGAGAAAATCGGGATCACTGATTCATTACTCCGATTAAGTGTAGGTATTGAAGATGAAAGTGATTTGATTGAAGATTTGCAACAGGCGCTGGAAAAAGTCTGAATGATTCCAAAACAAAACATTGCAATTGTAGGAGCCGGTCTTGTAGGCGGACTGCTGGCCATTTTGCTTGCAAGGCGCGAGCACATGGTAAGTGTGTTTGAGCGCAGGCCGGACATCCGGGAGATGAAAATCGTGCAGGGGCGCTCTATCAATCTTGCCTTGAGCGACCGTGGCTGGCGGGGATTGAAAGCAGCAGGTATTGATGATGAGATAAGAAAAATTGCATTGCCCATGCGCGGGCGCATGATGCATTCCATTAAAGGCGAACTCACATTTCAACCTTATGGTAAAGATGGACAAGCTATTTACTCTGTATCGCGCGCGGTGCTCAATCAAGTACTGCTGAAGTGTGCTGACGCGTTTGAAAATGTGTCACTTCATTTCAATCACCGTTGTGAAGATGTTGATCTTGACCATCGCTCTCTTGAGTTTTCTACTGACGAAAACTCTTCTTCGAAATTTCAGTTCGATAAAATTTTTGGTACTGATGGTGCCTTCAGTGCTGTGCGAACGCGCATGATGAAGCTAGACCGATTTAATTACTCACAAGAATTTCTCACGCATGGCTACAAGGAATTGGAAATTCCAGCCGGAGAAAATGAAACGCACACCATGCAGAACGATTGTTTGCATATCTGGCCGCGCGATGAGTTTATGATGATTGCATTACCCAATCTTGAAGGAAGTTTTACCTGCACTCTCTTTATGGCTTTCAAGGGTCGCGATGCTTTTGCCAACATTAAAACAGAAAATGATGTGCAGCATTTTTTCAACCAATACTTCCCCGATGCAGTATCTCTTATGCCCACATTGCTTGATGATTTTATGCACAACCCCACCTCCAGCCTTGTTGCCGTGAAGTGTGCTCCGTGGAATGTAGAGGACAAAGTACTGTTACTCGGTGACGCTGCACATGCCATCGTTCCTTTCTTCGGGCAGGGTATGAATTGCGGTTTTGAAGATTGCACCGTGTTGAGTGAATTGATGGATGAACACGGGGATAATTGGCAAAAGATTTTTTCATCATTCAACGCCCTGCGGAAACCCGCTGCCGATGCCATAAGCGAACTGGCCTTGCGCAACTACATAGAGATGCGCGACAAAACGAACGATCCCATATTCCTTCTCCAGAAAAAAATTGAGGCGAGGTTCTCCGCAAAATATCCTAATAAATGGATGCCGCTTTACTCACAAGTCACCTTCACGCACATTGCATACGATGATGCACTGCGCAACGGTGACCGGCAGCAAGCCATAATGCAGCAAGTGATGCGCATGCCGGATATTGAAATGATGTGGGATAGTGATGAAGTTGAGAAGCTGATGATTGAACTCATGGGATAATTCGTTTTTTTTCATTTGCCCTTGTTGCAAAATGAACTAAACCAAGAAATTTTCCGTTCAATATGTCAATATCTTCGTTTCGATGAAAAAAGTCCTTCTTGTTTTAGTCATCATTGCATCAGCGTCTGTTTGCATTGCCCAATCGGGCAAACAGTATAGCCCCATTTACCAGTCGTACAATAAGTACATGCCGGGCGGGTGGATGTTTGCTCCCGGCATCACGTACATGTTGCCCGCAAGTTTTTCACGCGATGAAACACGCACAGTGTTTTCCGAAAACTCCATTGACACACTTTACAACGGAACTTTTTCCAGTGCCGGAAAAATCGGGGCATACCTGGAAGTGGGGCGTCATCATTTCCTCAGAAGGTTTTATTTTCTTCATCACATTGACTATGGCGCTCACTTCAAGATGCTGCGTGGGAAGGAAGATTTTTCAGGGATAATGAATGCCGAAACCTCCATGCTCGCTGTGGCGAACAAAGGAAAATTTTCGGAAAGTTTTGCCGGTTTGTTTTTCAACGCATCCAACATCTGGCAAGTGGGCGATGATAAATGGATTCAAAATTCGCTGGGCATCAATGGCGATTACCGCGTGATTTCAAGAAGGAGTTATGAAGGCGTTTCTGCCGGAATGAGCCAGGAATTTCCTCCCAATTTTTTATTTCAGTTGCACTACAAAATCGGTTTTGGATGGAAACCGCAGAAAAACATTTTTGTGATGCCCATGCTGGAAACGCCCATACTCAGCATAATGCCGCTTGATGATGGCAAGAGCACGCTGCAATATTTTTCTTCGCGATATCGCCCCATCATCTTCACGCTGCGGATTATGTTTTTGGATAAATCAAAATTCAATGGACCGGAGTGTGGCGAACAGCCGCGCAATGGTGGTATGCCCGATGGCTTGAGCAAAGATGACGCAGGCAAACACAAAGGCGATGACCTTTTTGGGCCAGATGCCAAACCCAAAAGAGCCAAGAGAAAGGGTAGTTGATGATTTCGCCTGCCAGCACCTTTATAGTAAGGGCAAGATCTTCCACCGCATCCCTTGAAACAAAGAGGCCGGAAAACTCCGCCCTCCGGCATTGTTCCCAGCCTCCCATCATGAACCTTTTAAACCTAGAATCTATAGCTCACATTTGCTTTCATAAAAAACGGTGTACCCGGTGTGAAGTGAATTTCTTCCACACTTTCTGTTTCGTTTTGCAAGCGTGACTCAGTAGCAAATTGTGTTTCGTTCCACTCGGTGTCAAGAACATTTTCGATGCTGAATCCTAAATCAACCCTGCGGAAACGGTAACCCGTGTTCATATCAACCACTGTATAGCCGGTAGCAACAATTGAATTGTCCTCGTTGGCCGGGCGGTTTTTGAGATACCTGAAATTCGCTCCGCCATAAAAACCGTTGGGGTGAATGACACTGAGTCCGCCTGTGGCTGTGAGATCAGGAGCTAGCGGAATGTAGTTTTCACCTTCGGCCACTCCGGCAGCACGTGCAAGCGTGTAGTTCACATCCGCGTTCAGGAAGAGCCATGAGTTAAGCTGGTTTCTCCAACTGAAATCAACTCCGGTTCTTTCCGTTTTACCGCTTGCTTCCACCACGCCTGCATCACCCACATAAACGAATTCCTGTTCAAGGAAGAGATACCATGCAGCAGCGTTGATCACAATGTTGCGCGTTGGCTTCCAGATGAAGCCGAGGTCGCTGCCGTAAGCTGCAGGTAAAATTTCTTTTCCGTTTTGCGGTACAACAACACGAGTATCGTTAGAGTGAAATCCTCTTCCATTTTTTAGATAGAGTTGCAAATTCTTGGATGCGTTGTACAACACATTCAGTTTTGGACTGATGATTCCTGCCTCTGCGGTTTGTGAATTGTATTCGGTAATCAAATCATCGTTGTACTGGCATAAGAAATAATCGTAACGAAGAGCTGGATTGATAACCCACTTCCCGAAATTGAATTCGGTGTTGATGTATCCGAAGTAGTTTGTTTCGTCAATGTTGCCCAGTTTGATATTGTTTAACGTGGTCTCGCGGTTAGCGGTGTGCGACAATTCATTGTCCACGCTCTTATCATTCCTGAGGCCAGCGGCCACCTGGAACAGGTTTGTGTTTTCACCCATCTTGAAATAGTGATTGAGTTCACTCTTCGCTCCGTATATGTTACGGTTTTCCTTCTGGCGAATCTGGTCACCGTTAATAGAATCTTCAAGAAAGAAAGTAAAGTCGGAATACAGCTCGAAATTGTAGAGTGAGTAATACACCGAGTTGCGGATGAAACTTTGGTCATTGATGTTTTTGGTGTAATTCAATGCCACGTTACTTCTTCCAGTCTTGCCGCCTTCGGTATCGTCCACTGCACCGAATCTTGAAATTGTTCCATCGTCAATCAAGCGCTGAGGAATTTGTCCCGATGCATCCCACTGGCTGGTGAAATGGGAAAGGAGGACTGAAACACTGCCGCCATCATTGAGCCTTGCGGAATATTTCGCCATCAAATTGGTGCGCCCAAAATTCTGAGGACTCTCGAATGGGCCATCGGTAGAAATAAAATCAGCAGCGATGTATGCCGACTGATTTTGGTTGTCAAGCAAACTGAACATACCGAGCATCCGTGAACTGTTGAATTGACCCGCTTCCAATTTCACCATGCTCTCTTGCAACCTGTCCTTGGTTTGAAAACCAACGTAGCCGGCAGTGGCGAAATTTCCTTTGCCCGCATTGTAAGGACCTTTTCCGAAATCAATTTTCTCCACTGCTTCGGGAATGAGGAAATGCAAATCGGCATAGCCTTGTCCGTGAGCATGTGAGACCATGTTCACGGGCATATCATCTACCATGATGCTGATGTCGGTGCCGTGATCAATGTCAAAACCACGAAGAAAAATCTGCTCGGCTTTTCCACCGCCTGCATGTTGCCCGATGAATAATCCCGGAACCTTGCGCAAAAACTCCTGTGAGTTGTTGACCGGATTGGTTTGGATGTCAATTTCAGTAAACAGGTTGAGCGCATCAATTCCCTGCGACACTTCCACTGCTTCGAGGGAAAATACTTTTTCCGTCAAAACGATGAAGAGCATTTCGTTAGGATACTGCACTACAACAACCTCTTCTTCAAAGCCGAAGAAGTTTACTTTGATAGTGTCTCCTTCTGCAATGTTGTTGAGTTGGAAAAGTCCTTCCGAATCTGTGTGCACGTGCGTTCCCGATTTTGCATGAAATACCTGCGCATATTCAACGGGCAGTTTTTGATTATCGGCTACTTTTCCTTTCAGCACCTGAGAGTGACTTGCGAAAACGCAAAACACAATAGCAATGGTGAAGAGTAATTTAGTTTTCATTACCTGAATAAATTTTAGTTTTCAGTACTTGATTTGGTGTTGTCACAGGTTTGTTATTCCCCATCACAAACCCCTTTTCATTTGGTGGAAGCCATTGCTGCTTCAGCATCCTTCGAAAACTGGTTGTTGAGATACGGATTTGCCTCTTTTGATTTCTTCACTAGTTGTTCGCCTTCCTTCTTGTCAGCATTCTTCATCTTAATAAGACCTGCAATTAAGAGCAACTCAGGATTTTTAGAACCGGTAGCCATGGCTGCTGAAAGATGTTTGTTGGCCTCTGCCATGTTGCCTTTTTTGAAATAAATTTCTGCGAGCACTTTGTTCACATCAATATTGGCAGGGCGCGCATTGTGTTCGAGCATGGCATATTGCAATGCTTTGTCGTAGTCGTTCACAAGGTTGAGATAAATTTTGGCATATTCAAGACTCATATCATGTCCTTTGGCTTCATCATCGGCCATCATTGCCAAAATTTCATCTGTTGTTTTTTTCGCCAGTTCGGTTCTTCCAGTTTCCTGGTAAATGGCAGCGAGGTCCACGTAGAAGGAAAATTCTGGAATAATGGCAACTGCTTCATTCAAAAGTTTTTCAGCTTCCTCCTTGTTTCCTTTTTTCAACTCTACTGATGCCAGTGCGGCAAGTGCAAATGGATAATCGGGCCGCTCAACCAATGCGGTTTGGTATTCCTTTTCAGCAGCCATAAGGTCGCCATATGTTTCGTAGATATTGCCAAGGGTGGTGCGGGTCCAGGCCATGTTTTCGTATCCTGCATAGCCGGATTCCACAGCCATCTTCATCGCTTCGATAGCGCCCTGTGGGTCGCCATGTATTTCGCGCAGGTATGACGCACGCGAATAAGACATGAGGTCGGGACGTTTATCCATCATGGTTTGTCCCATCAGCACTGCTTCGGTGTAGTTGCCAAGTTCAACGTTGGCATCCACCAGCGCCCCGTAAGTTTGTGCGTGTGCAGGGTTTAGTTTCACTGCCATCTCAGCGGTTTGGCGGGCATCTTCGAAATGGTGTTGCGATAGTAGTACGGAGGCTTTGAGAGAGAGTGCCTTGAAGCGAACCGTCTCTGACACCTTCTGGCCAAGAACATGAGTTAGGATGTTGAGTACAGCCGGGTAGTAGTGGCCGTGTTCGCCAGTGATGCGCGCTTCGTTCACAAAAATTTCGCTGAGTTTGATGTAAGTGTCAAAGTCATTGGGATCGCGCTGTAATTTTTCTTTGACTGCGCTTACCACGCTAAGTGTTTTTGTCCATTCTTCTGTTTTGCTCAATTCGCCCTGACGCATCAGCAGTTCGGGGATTTGGAATGTGCTGCTGCTTTGTACCGCAGGTACTTCATTGTTTCGTGCCGAAGTGGAGGTGCACGAAGGGGTGAGTGCAGAGATGGCGGCAAGAGCTATAATGGCAAATGCCGATAATTTTTTTGAGTAGGATAATACGTTCATGATGGTTCTGTTTTTTTGAGGATTTTGAAATGAAAATTAGAAATGACTGTGCGGAAAAATTCCCGCACAGTCATCTCCGCATAGTTATTCAGATTTCACAAGTTTGATAGAATGGATAACTTCTCCATTGTCCATCACATTGGCGATGTAAACACCACCGGAAGCATTCTTTGCATCCCAGGTAACATTGTACGTGCCGGCAGGTTGTGTAGCATTTACAAGTGTTTCCACCAGTTCACCGGTAGCATTGTAAATGTTAATAGTAATGTTTGATTCTTCGCTCACATGGTATTTCAGCGAGGTAGAATTAGAAAACGGATTTGGGTTTGAAGTCACTATAACTTTGGTTGGCGACAATCCCAGAGCACCGCTATCGTATTCGTAATCCGCATTCTTGAATCCCATGTCTCCTACTTCAGCACAACAGTTGTCCGTTCCTCTGTGAGGCAAGGCAACGTAAGGGAATGAAGTCTGGAAAGGCATGTCGTTCGCCTCTATACCTGTGGTATAACCCAGTTTGGCTAGAAGTTTTGGAGTAACAGGATTTGGATCACCAGCTATGTAATCATCTTCCCAAAGACCGATAGCATCAAGCACAATTCCGCCTACAGCCATCAGTTCAATGCGGGTAACATCATCCTCCAGCCTGCGGCCATTAGGGAAGCCATCCATATTCGGGATGTTCTGAATAGCAGTGCTTCCATTGTAAAGTGGATCAAGCAACCCAGATACAGCAGCAGCAACAAGGCCCAGTGTACTGAAATCGGATGAAGTACGCGATGTTGCCGGAACAGCCATGTTCAACCTCAACATGTCGCCACCGGTAGGCAGGAAGTTGTTGATGAAAGGTTTGCCGTTAGCCAATGGGTTTCCACCTTTTCCTGTAGCCAGTTGGTAAGGAGCAAGATTGGGAACTCCAGTGTAGAAGATAGGCCACAAGTCCACTGAACGCGGTTTGCCTGCAGCAGGTAGAAGTAACGTTCCGAAGATCGCATCATCCAAAGCAGTACCTGCAACGGCTGGAGTACCTTTCAATGGGAAAAGTCCATCGGCACCATTGGTGAAATCAAAAGACTGCAATGAATTGGATTGGATGGTGAGTGGTGCAAATGCAGGAACTGCATTACCAAACGCAGCCGGATCCATGTACAGTGCAAGTTCAGGATTGTAGAAATACTCGCTGTGAGCAGGAACCTCTGTAGAAGGTGTAACTGCATTCCACAAGTCTTTGTTACCAATTGGAATGATCACTTCGTTGGTGAGCGGCATACCCAAGCGGGAAACCTGAACCCATGTGCCTGAACCACTTTCCATTCCCATAGTGTTAATGGTAGAAGTATTCGTGTTCAACACACGAATTTTTCTGCGGCTGGCTGAAGCCCATACACCAATGACAAAATCACTATCAAGGATGTTGTCAGCTTCTGATACATTCATTCCGTCTTTTTGCAAAGTGGAAATAGGAATTTGAAGGGCAATCGTGCTCACGTTGTAACAAGCTACACCATCACGGTATTGGCCATTAGCACGGGGAGCATCACCAAGGTCAAAAATTCCACCGAGGTCTACAAAGAATGGATCATCAACAGGACCACAAAAAACCGTTTCACCGGTTGCGGTACTGGTAATGGCATTGTCAAACAATGTTTGGTAAGTGGTGTTTAGACCTACGCCACTTTCAATAGAACGTGGACCAATGTTGGGTGGAGGAACAACCCCGTTCGAAATCAGTGTTGTGAATGAAGCACCACCATTGATACTGCGCTCAAGTTTGTAGCGTGTTTTCAGGTTTTGCAAACCAAGACGGATGTTGAAAAAAGTTGTAGGGTCTTCGTTGAACTTCCCGAAAGTGAAACGGTAGATAATGTCATCACCTGGGGTGGCCGGGTCATTGTCAACATAAATCTGGTAGCGAATGTTGTTCCCGAACTGGTAATAGTTGGGTCCACCGTCAGGATGCTGGAAGGGAATGAAATTAGCAATGATGGTAATCGTGTTAGGATTATCAGGACTGCGAAATGCATAAAGATCCGTAACGTCAGCCAATGGGTCATTGGCGATGTAGGGCGCCTCACGGTGGCTGGAAGCGTTAGCGCTTCCGCTACCCACGAGGATTGCAGCCACAACAAGGGCTGCACAACTTGCGAAAAATCTGTTGATTTTTTTCATGATAGTTTAAAAAATTAAATGAATAATGAATTGATTTTGTCAGCGGCTTTTTTTGCCACCGGAAAAGATTTACGAAGTCGAAGCTCAAACGGATTTCAAAAGCATAAAAAAACTCAAGAATGAGTTGCGTATGCGGGTTCCATCAGAAACCGTGGGTGCTGTAGACCAGCCGTACCAAATGGTAAGGCAACCAGAAAAGGAAAATTAAGATTGTTGAAAAGATGCCGAATCCGCAGGCTGGTGATTCATGATCCGTGAGGATCACACCACAATCACTTGACCTACAGTTTCGCGACCTACACTTTTGTAGAAATATCCAAGTTCACTCATCCGGTCGAGGTCGTAAAGATTGCGGCCATCGAATATCACGTTGTTTTTCATGGCACTTGCCATGCGGTCGAAATCCGGATTGCGGAATGCACTCCATTCTGTGCAAATCAAAAGAGCATCCGCACCATCGAGTGCTGCGTACTGGTCTTCGGCTAATGTGATGTGAAGGTTCCTGAGCTTCCTGACATTCTCCATGGCCTCCGGATCGTAGGCCACAATTTTTGCTCCCGCTTCAAGCAAATGTTCAATCATGTGAAGAGCAGGTGCTTCACGAATGTCATCAGTGTCGGGTTTGAATGCCAGACCCCAAACAGCGATGGTCACATTTGAAAGCGACCCGTTGAAATAGTCGAGAATGGGACCTAGCAAAATTGTTTTCTGTCGTTCATTCACTTTCATCACGTTCTTCAGGATTTTGAATTCATATCCTTCATTCATCCCTGATTTAGCAAGAGCCTGCACATCTTTTGGGAAACAACTTCCGCCATAACCGATTCCAGGAAATAGAAAGCGTTTTCCAATTCGTGAGTCTGTTCCTATTCCCATGCGCACGGCATCCACATCGGCACCAACCAACTCGCAGAAATTTGCAATTTCATTCATGAAAGAGATTTTTGTGGCGAGAAATGCATTGGCTGCATACTTAGTCAACTCAGCACTGCGCTCATCCATAAAAAGTATTGGGTTGCCCTGGCGAGTGAATGGTTTGTAAAGTTCTTCCATCACTTTCCTTGCTCGTTCGCTTGATGTACCAATCACAACACGATCCGGTTTCATAAAATCATCTACTGCAAAGCCTTCGCGCAAAAATTCAGGATTGCTCACCACATCGAACTCCGTTTTTGTATTTGCAGCAATCGCATCGCGAACTTTTTCAGCAGTTCCAACAGGCACAGTGCTTTTGTCCACAATGGTTTTGTAGTCCGAAATAATTTTACCCAATTCGGTGGCCACACCAAGCACGTAACTGAGGTCTGCGCTTCCATCCTCGCCAGGAGGTGTGGGCAGGGCAAGAAAAATGATTTGTGCTTTGTCAACCGCACTCTTTAGATCAGTCGTAAAGTGCAAACGGCCATCGCGGATGTTGCGTTCGAAAAGCACATCGAGGTGAGGTTCGTAAATGGGTATTTCTCCGTTTTGCATCAGCGCAACTTTCTCTGCATTGTTGTCTACACAGGTTACGTTATTGCCTGTCTCTGCCATACATGTTCCTGTTACAAGGCCTACATAGCCGCTGCCTATTACTGCGATGTTCATGGGTTGGAAATTTTAGGGGGAGCGAAAATAGAGAGTTGGAGAGTTGGAGTGTTAGTGAGCAAGTGAAAATGAACTTCCTTAATGATTGTAAACTGAAACGAATTCGTGCATCCCGTTACATTTGCGTAAACCTCTCGAATAATCATGCATAAACATTTACTTCTTCTTTTAATATCGTTTTTTCTTGCATCCGGATTTCATTCCCAAACTTTCAATTCCACGGTTGACCAATGGATTCCTGACGATGGCAGCACGGTTTATCACACTATTGATGTCAGCGGTTTGGCTGATGTTATCAATGGTGATTTTGGTTTGGTTCAGGTTTGCCTGAACCTTGATCACACGTATGACGCTGACATGGAAGTGAAACTCTCTGCACCCGATGGAACCATTTTCACATTGTTTGCCGGAATCGGTGGGGGTGACGACAATTGGGAAGATTGCTGCCTGCGTGATGATGCGGCAGATTTCATTTACAATTCCTGGCCTCCTTACACAGGAACCTTTAAGCCAATGGGCAATATGGGTAACGTGAACAACGGCCAGAATCCGAATGGTACCTGGGCGCTTGTCCTTTATGATAATTATGCCTGGGCCGACCAAGGTTATCTCTTTGACTGGAGCATTTCGTTTGATGTGAACGCTCCAGAACCATTTGTTTTTCCGGGATCCACGCTGCCTGTGGTGAAAATTTCAACATTTGGAATCGAGATTCCCAACGACCCGAAAGTGGAGGCTCTTTTTGAACTCGTAAATCACGATGATGGCTCACTTAATTTTTATACCGATACTGTTTATGAATATGCTGGAAATGTACTGATCGAACTGCAGGGTTTCACCGGTCCATACTACCCAAAGAAAAATTACGACTTCGATGTGATTGACGATTTAGGAAATAAGATTGACACCTCATTGCTTGACATGCCTGCTGAAAATGACTGGATGCTGAAAGCAGAATATCTTGATGGCACACTCATGTATAATTCTATCGCGTATGAATTTTCAAGACGAATGGGGCAATACGCACCGCGAACAAAATTTTGCGAAGTGTTTGTGGATGGAGACTATGTGGGCGTTTACACACTCACTGAAAAAGTGAAGCGCGATAACAATCGGGTAGATATTGCCAAACTGAATCCTGAAGACATCGCAGGCACAGAACTCACCGGTGGCTACATCATCGAGATGAACATCAATGGTGCACCTGGAAACTGGAATTCGGAATACGAGGCCATTAACGTAGGGACCAATGGTCTGCCTGTTGAATTCAAACACGTATATCCGAAAGCCACGGACATAGATCCGATACAACATGGATATATAAAAGCGTGGGTTGACAGTTTTGAATACGCTCTTCATCAACCCGACTTTGATGACCCGTTCGGTGGATACAGAAAATGGATTGATGAAGATTCCTTTATTGATTTTATGTTGGTTAATGAATTTTCCACCAACTATGACAGTTATGGAAGAAGCACTTATTTGTTCAAGGACAAATCGACCAGCGATGACAGCCTGATGCACATAGGACCACCGTGGGATTACGACCGTGGCTTCTGTTGTGCTGAAAACTGGGTGTGGGAAGAAACACATCCCGGATGGCCCTTCCCGGATTGGTGGGAAATTTTTCATACCGATTCTCTTTTCCTTGAACACGAATGGTGCAGATGGACTTCCCTTCGTGAAGATATTTTCTCGACAGAAAACTTTATGGGCTTCGTGGATTCGCTGCACACACTTCTTGATGGAATCGCAGAAAGAAACTATGAGCGCTGGCCCGAATTGGGTGTGTGGAATTGGGATGGCAACGTGGAATATCTACAAACTCTTTTGACCGACAGGCTGGAATGGATGGACAACAACATCACAGGCAACTACAATTGTATTGATGTTCTTACCAACACTGCTCCCAATCTTGAATCATTTGAAGATGATCAATTCCCTCCCAACTGCTGGTCGCTGATTGATGATGATGGTGATGAGGAAAATTGGAAAATCAGCGGTGCAGTACCGGGATTCGGCAGTGAAAACTGTGCACATTCATATTCCGTCTCCTCCCTCACGCCCGACAATTATCTCATCACTCCTTTGCTTCATCCGATGACAGATGAACACCTCACATATTATGTTGCAGGACAAGCCGATGGATTTGAAGATACCTACCAGGTATTGCTTTCCACATCAGGAGATTCTCCAACGGATTTTACGGTTGTGCTTTGGGAAGAAACCATAAGCGGTAACCAATGGCATTATCGCGCACAGGACTTATCGGAGTGGTGGGGACAGGATATATACCTCGCCTTTCGTCACTTCAACTCTACCGGCAATCTCATTGTCCGGATTGATGATGTGCGCTATCCAACATGGGCCGATGAACAATTGAATTGTGAAGTGAGTGTCAATGAAACAGCGTCACAAAATTTTATTGCTTACCCAAATCCGTTCAGTGATGAACTGGTGATTGAATTCCAGAACAAAGATTTTTCCGGAGTACTGGATGTTAAAATTTTCAATACGCTGGGTGAAATCATTCTAATTAAACAAATTTCAGGTTCACCAACGGAAATTGATACATCAACCTTGTCACAAGGAATGTATGTTCTTGAAGTTTCTTGTGGGGATGTAGTTCTGAGACAAAGTTTGGTCAAAGACTAGAATTCGTTTTACTTGTCTTGCCAATTCAATTTTCCTCATAGGGGTATCTTCAATTTCAATTGTCTTAACGATGCTTAAGCCTGTTCCTGCATTTTTGCTGCGTTGGAGTTAGACGAGCAGCATATCCGCGCAGCACTTGTGGAGGGCCGGCAAGACGCATTTGAAAAGATGTTCAAAGCCTGGTACAATCCGCTGTGCAACTACGCGTACGGTTTTCTCTCGAGCAAAGATGAATCGGAAGAAACCGTGCAGAATGTATTTACCCAGCTTTGGGAAAAGCGAAAGGAGATTACTATCGAAACTTCGCTTAAGAGTTACCTCTACCGTGCGGTGCGCAATAGTTCGCTCAATGTGTTGAAACACCAAAAGGTAAAAAAAGAACATGCAACGCACACACTACGCACCGAGAATCGCTCGCATGAAAGTGTCACGGGAAAAGTGATTGCCAAAGAACTGGAACAGCGGATTGAAGAAGCGATGATGAGGCTGCCTGAACAATGTCGTCTCGTGTTTCGGCTCAGCCGGTTTGAAGAATTGAAGTACGGAGAAATTGCAGACCAACTTAACATCTCCGTAAAAACTGTGGAAAACCAAATGGGAAAAGCATTGCGCATAATGCGTGAAGAATTGAGCGAGTACCTGCCGCTTATCGCAATCCTTTTAGCCGGGCTTCTTGAATGAATTGATAATTGAACAGCATACCACAACATATTGATGAGTTAATCGCAAAAGTTCTTGCGGGTGAAGCCATGCGGGAAGAAGTTTCTGTTGTCGAATCCTGGAGGAAGGAAAGTTCTGGCAATGAAAAATACTTCGAGCACTTCTCTACCATTTTTCAACGCGCTGAACCTTCATCTCCGAAAATTTCATTTGATGCAGATGTTGCATGGAAAAAGGTGAGCGCAAGAATTTTTGATGCCAAGGAAAGAAAAGTTGTTTCAATGAAACGCACCTCTTGGTTTACTCCTCTGCGTGTGGCTGCTTCCGTTGCACTACTTATCGGCATTTCAGCAGTATTCTATTTCATGTCGGGAAATGAAGAGCCGCAATTCGCAATGAACAGCACGAATGAAATCGTACAGGATTCATTGCCGGATGGAAGCATGGCAGTGCTCAACAAACATTCTTCGCTTTCTTATTCTTTCGATGAAAAGAAAAAGCTACGCAAAGCAAAACTGGAGGGCGAAGCCTATTTTGAAGTCGTTCATGATGAAACACAAACATTCATTGTAGAAACTCAGGATGTGTTTGTTCAGGACATCGGTACTGCTTTCAACGTTAAGTCAACCAATACATCGGATACTATCGAAGTGTTCGTAAACGAAGGTGAAGTAAAATTTTACAAGACTTCAGAATCTGGTATCAATTTGATTGCTGGTGAAACTGGTTACTACATAAAATCATCGCAAACATTTTCAAAACTTATTGATGCTGATGAGAACAAATCTTCTTACGCAAACCGAACATTCAATTTCAGGAATGCATCATTAAAGCGCGTGGTCAAAAAACTTAACGAAGTGTACGACACCAAACTTGCACTGTCTTCCGCGGCATTGGATTATTGCCGCATCAGTGTTAGGTTTGAAGATGAAGAAATTGAAACCATTGCCGCAGTGATTGCTGAAACACTCGAACTGGAAATTCAGCAAAGCCGGGGCAGAATTTTGTTGAGTGGAGAGGGGTGTGAGTGATTTGCGCCCCAGGTCCTTTATTACTTTTGGAAGAAATTCAGAAATCATGTCGGTTTACTCAACATACCATCTAACGGAAAAGGACCTTAACGGGGATTGGCTCAAGTCGGTGAAGAAGCTTTTCAGGAATAAAAACCTTGTCATCAACGTACAGGCTGAAATGGATGAAACAGAATATCTCATGAGTTCTGAGGCCAATGCGAAAATTCTTTTGGAGAGAATTGAAAGTGTCAAATCAGGAAAAGGCTTGATTGAAGTTGATATTGACAAATTGCGCGGAGAATTGAAAGATGACAAAGCGCAGCGTTAAGTTTGAATCCAAAGCGATGGATGAAATTCGCGAATGGATAGTCAATGATCGCAAGATTGCAATCAAAATTCTTAATCTGATTGATAACATCCAGGAAACTCCTTTTGAAGGTATCGGTAAACCAGAACGACTCCGCCACAATTTATCAGGATTTTGGTCAAGAAGAATAACCGATGAACACCGGTTGCTCTATTAAGTAAGCGATACTGAAATCATAATCTTTGCTTGTAAGTTTCACTATTCGAAAGATTGAAATTTGTTTCAATCAAGCTGACGCGGCCTTCATTTCTAAAAATTTGAACCATAAAATAGGGGTATCCGCCCCTTGAGTTGTCTGTTCATCATAAATCTCAAAACACAACTCAAATGAAAACCCAAATCACATTCAAAACAGTTCTTTTCTCGCTTCTGGCTATTTCAATTCTTGCCACTTCCTGCACCAAGGATATTCGCAAGAAAGGCTCAGGAATACTCCAGACCACTACGCGCAATCTCGATTCATTTACCGATGTGAATGCCGATGGTGAGTACAACATCATCGCCCACATTTCAGACGACCCGCATGTGGTGATTACAACGGACGACAACCTCATTGATGATGTTCAAACGTTCGTTCAGGACAACACACTCATCATAGAGATGGATAATGATGTATTGAATTACCGCCCTACCAAAATGGAAATTCACGTTTACGCTTCCGCATTTTCACGTGTTGACCTCAATGGCTCGCTTGAATTTGTGATTCAGGACACGACTGATGTTTCAACCTTCTCACTCTTCCACAACGGCAGTGGTCGTGCGGAGGTTCTTGCGAATTGCGATGAGCTGTGGATGGAAGTAAACGGTTCAGCCGACATGGTGAGCGCAGGAATTTCTACCAACGCTACCTACAAAATCAACGGGTCAGGAAAAATCAATTCGATTGAAATGGCTGCATACGATGTAGACGCATACATCAACGGTAGTGGTGACATCTATGTGAACTGTAGCCACCACCTTCATGCGGATATTGATGGCAGTGGCAACATCCGATACATTGGTTCACCTACTGTGGAGTCGTCCATCAATGGCAGCGGTAATGTTGGGCCTTACTAATGAATCAAAAATTGAATATTAAAGATTGAAAATTGGATATTGCAAGTGAAGTGAGATATTCAATTTTAATCTTCCGCAACTTTACCACATGAAGACTCGCATCCTGTTTTTCATCTTAATGTTCTTTGTGCGACAGTCGTTTTCGCAAAAGAATGCTACTCCCATTCTTGAACACATTATTACTATGAATGCAGAAGGTCTGAGCCTTGGTGAAGTGATGACCTTGCTGGAGCAACAGGCAAAGTTTTCATTTTCATACAATGCCGCACTCATCAACCCTGAACGCACCGTGAGTGTTCATGCACAAAAACGCCCGTTGCGCGAAGTGCTCACAAAACTGTTTGACGGAAAACTCCAGTTCCGCGAAAAATCAGGCTACGTCATTCTCACCAAAAAACAAGAGGGCGAAAAGAAAGTGGTGGTGGGTGGATATGTCGAAAACGAAAAGGGTGAGCCGGTGAGTGGTGCAACCGTGTACGATGAATCATCACTTGTGTCGGCCAATACAAATGAATACGGTTACTACGAGATGAAAATCCCCAAACGCATAGAACCCATCCAGTTCAACGTGCGCAAACTCGATTATGCCGACACGCTCGTTCCAATTAAAGTGGACAGCAGTGCTTTGCGAAACATTACTATCAAGCCGCAAACGCGCGATACCACATGGCAACATCTGAAGAACGAATCAAACCTTGCATTGAAACAAACCGGAGAATTTGCAGCACGCACATGGGATTCTGTTGCTACGTTTTTGTTCCCGCCAAATCCTGAGCAATTGAATGTCACTGACACCATTTACCGCGATTTCCAGTTTTCTGTTTTGCCTTTTGTCGGGACCAACCGCGGGATGAGCGGTCGTGTAGTCAACAATTGGTCGCTCAATTTGCTGGGTGGCTACAACTTGGGAGTGCGCAAAGCGGAGTTCAGCGGTTTCTTCAATGCGAACCGCAGCGATGTGCGTTACGCCCAGGCGGCAGGATTTGGAAATCTCGTTGGCGGAAATTTCGAAGGTGTTCAGTTCTCAGGCTTCTTCAATTTCAATGCAGGAGAAATGAACGGTGGACAGTTTGCAGGATTTACCAATGTGAACGGGGGTAACGCTCACGGATTTATCGCTTCCGGTTTTGCCAACATCAACATGAAAGAAAGCGATGGTGTGATGGCTTCAGGATTTGCAAACATCAATTTCGCAAAATCAAACGGATTGCAGGTTGCTGGTTTTTCAAACATCACATTGGGCGATGTGGATGGCGTGCAGTTAGCGGGATTTGCAAACGTTGCCCGCAAAGTGAAAGGTTCACAGATTTCTGTATTCAACATTTGTGATTCCATCAGCGGAGTGCCCCTTGGACTTTTCAGCTACGTTCATCACGGTTATCACAAAGTGGAAATCGCTGCCGATGAAATCTATCCCGTCAATATCCAGTTGCGCAGCGGTGTACACAAATTCTACAACATCATCAATGCGGGCATTGTACCTAAAACATTGAACGATTCCGTGTCGTGGACTTTCGGTTATGGAATTGGAATGGCACCAAGACTAACCAAATGGCTCTACCTCAATCTCGATTTAAGTTGCAACCAAATCATCAAGGCGAACATCGGCAACGAATTGAACCTCCTCAATAAATTCAATCTTGGATTCGATGTGCAGGTCGCTAAGAATTTCTCCGTTGCATTTGGCGCAACGCTAAACGGCTATCTCACCGAAACCGGGACAGTACCACTCGCCTACAGCGAACTCAATCCCCACTTTGTTTATGAAGACACCTTCGACAATCAATACAAACTGGAGAGCTGGATAGGGTGGAAAGTGGGGGTGAGGTTTTTCTAATCTGACCCGGTGTGCCGGTTGATTTCAACTAACAACACACTCAATCACCTCTCTTTCCTATTTGCGCACTATCATGCTTCGAATCAACGATATCATCCGTGAAGTAAAAAATGTTCCTCTGAAAAGTATTCAGAACTGCATCAATAAATACAGTCCTTTGGGGGTAAGTCGAAAGAATACTCGCACCAGTCAACAGAATTTTATCGTTCGCTGGAATGATCGAAGATTGGTCTTCATCTGAATTCAAAGAGTTTATGGACTCTGTTCACAAGACAAGATCTGATATGTTCAATCGCTCACATGAGTGATGAAACCGGCACTTCTCGATACTGATTTCCTTTCGCTTTTCTTTCGTGGCGACAAACGCCCTGTGCTCTGGGTGAATAGGTAGCATAGGGGTATTCCTTCTCTCGGTTGTCCTTCTCTCAAACAACCCAAAATTTATGTTCCCCAGAATCCCTTTCCTTGCAGCGTTCATCGCATTATCAATTTCAACTCACGCCCAAACCATCACCCAAACCATTCGCGGAACGGTGTTCGACAAAGTGAGCAACCAGACCCTTCCCGGTGCTGTGGTCATCTTATTAAATACCGACCCAGCCATCGGTGCCGCTACTGATATGGATGGCAATTTCAAATTGCCGAATGTTCCGGTAGGAAGGCAAACCTTAGTCATCACATATTTAGGTTACAAGGAGCAGGTTCTTTCCAATGTCATTGTAAACTCAGGAAAAGAACTCGTCCTCACCATAAACATGGAGGAAGACCTGCGTGAAATCCAGGCCGTTGAAGTCGTTGCGCAAAGGGACAAGAAAGAAGCACTGAACAATATGACCTTAGTGAGTACGCGCACCTTCAGCGTGGAGGAAACACAGAAGTTTGCTGCGGCCTTCAACGACCCCGGGCGCACAGCCACTTCGTTTGCCGGTGTAGTGGGGACCGATGATGGTGGCAACAACATTTCCATCCGCGGCAATTCACCTTACGGATTGTTGTGGCGTATGGAAGGTGTGGACATCCCAAATCCCAATCACTTTGCAGAGGCAGCAGAGAGTGGCGGAGGAATTTCCATCATCAGTTCGCAATTGCTCGCGAATTCAGATTTCATGACCGGGGCCTTTTCAGCCGAGTACGGAAATGCACTTGCAGGAGTGTTCGACCTGAAATTGCGCAAAGGCAACAATGAAAAACGCGAGTACACTTTACAGGCTGGAATACTTGGACTCGACATTGCAGCCGAAGGACCATTTGCAAAGGGTTATGAAGGATCCTTCTTATTCAACTACCGGCTTTCAACACTCACATTGTTGCAGATGGCCGGACTAAACATTATCCAGGGCCGAACAGATTTCCAGGATTTGTCTTACAACATTTATCTGCCAACGAAAAAAGCGGGCACGTTTTCTATCTTCGGTTTTGGTGGACTCAGCAAACAATCGCTCGATGCGGAGCGTGATTCATTGCAGTGGGAAGAATCCTGGCAGAGTTGGGATCAGGTGTTTTTCACCAACACCGCCATGAGCGGAATGAAACATGTGATTTCGCTCAGCGACAAAACCTATCTCCAAACTTCGCTGGTGTATTCCGGATATGAAAATGGTTTTCATGTGGACACACTCACGAACAATTACGAACCGCAGGAAGCCTACTTCGAATCATACCGCAATGGGAAAATAAACTTGAGCACGATTGTCAACCACAAGTTCAACGCAAAACATTCTCTACGCGCAGGTGCTTATGTGAATCGTTATGATTTCAATTTGGTGAAACGTTACACCGATTTGAATACCGGGGAATTGTTTGAGCCACTCAATGCCGTTGGTGATGTTTGGACATTGCAAGCCTTCGCACAATGGAAGTACAGGGTTACCGAGCAACTCACATTCAACCTTGGGGCGCATTACCTCGAGTTGCTTTCGAACCACACGCGCAGCATCGAGCCACGCGCTGCATTGAAATACGCATTGGATGAAAAACAAAATGTGAGTATCGGTTATGGACTTCACAGCCAGATGCAACCCATAGGTGTGTATGTGGCGCAGGTCGAAAATGCAGACGGTACATTTTCTCTTCCAAACGAAAATGTGGGGTTGAACAAAGCACACCACATCGTGCTCGCCTACGACCGTTCGCTCACCAAACACATGTATGTGAAAGTGGAAACGTATTACCAGCAACTGTTCAACATCGCGGTAGAAAACACTTCTGATGGAACACTTTCAGCAATCAACAACGAATACAGTTACATCACCGAGCCGCTGGTGAACAATGGCAAAGGATATAACTACGGTGTCGAATTCACCCTCGAACAATTCACGCACAACAACATGTATTTCCTTTTGAGCACATCGCTCTACGAATCGCAATACAAGACACTGGAAAACGTTTGGCGCAATACGCGTTTTAATGGAAACTACGCAGTGTCATTCACCGGAGGTAAAGAATGGAACGTGGGCAAACCGGAAAGAAACAAAGTGCTTGGAGTGAATGCACGACTTCTTTATTCAGGCGGTTTGCGCACCACGCCCATTGATCTCGAAGCATCCATCGCACAAAACGAAGAGGTGGAATTTTCACAGCTTGCATATACTAACCAACTGCCTTATTACCTGCGAACAGATTTGCGCATAAGCCTGAAACGAAATTTTGCAAAGGCCACCACAACGCTGTCACTCGACTTGCAGAACGCAACGAACCGCAAGAACGTGGGTGGAGAATACTTTGATGCGAAACGCAACGAAGTGCATACATGGTACATGCTGCCGCTGTTGCCAATACTGGCCTATCGGGTAGAGTTTTGATTGCTGCATCGTGAGCATTTTTCTTCTGCGATTTTAGAATTCCTTTCAAACATTTTTGTTCGCCACAATGTGCAGGAACGTCAGTCGCTATTCAATGAGCCACAGTTGCCTCTATTGTGAAGTGTGCATTCTGCCTCGTCCGGTCAAAAAAAATTGTTCACACAAGGCACACACGCATATCTTCGCCCCGCTTTTTGGCAGAATGGAAAACAATAGTGAAAGAGGGGTCGAAAGCCCCTCTTTTCTTTGATGTGAACTCAGGCAACCCCACCCCACTATTAGCATTTCCATTAGCCCCGGAGCAACGACTTGCGACAAAACCCGATGATAACCGCAGCTCAGGTAGCAGCCTCCATTGAAGAACATATTACCGGAACCGACATGTTCATGGTGGAAGTTAAAGTGCACCCCGGCAACCGCATTGAGGTAGAAATAGATGCCGATGAAGGCCTGCCGATAGAACGCTGCCGCTCGTTGCATCGCCACATCGAAAAATCGTTCGACCGCGAAGTGGAAGACTATTCGCTCACGGTTGGCAGCCCCGGCCTCGATGAACCACTGAAGGTGCAGCGCCAATACACTAAAAACATTGGCCGCAACGTCACCATTAAAACGAGCGATGGAAAAAAAACAGAGGGAGAACTGAAAAGCGCTGCCGCACAGCATATCACCATCAGTACCAAATTGAAAGAAGTGGTGCCGGGAAAAAAAAACAAACAATGGGTTGAACGCGACAATGTTTTTCCCTACACAGAAATAAAAGAAGCAAAAATTGTAATCAGTTTTAAGTGACAAAGAAGTGATGGATTCCACAACACAAACAGCATCCAACACCTCCATATTCAAAAATAATCAACCATGAAAGGCATCAATCTCTTAGACGCATTTGGCGAATTCAAGGAAATCAAGAACATTGACCGCGAGGCCATGACCGGCATTCTGGAAGAAACCTTCCGCGCCCTCATCATCAAACGTTTTATTTCGGATGAAAACTTCGACATCGTAATCAATGCCGAGCGTGGCGACCTTGAAATATGGCGCAACCGCACGGTGGTGGACGATGAGTTTGCCGAGGATAGTTTCGACTTCGATGAGAACAAACAAATAGGCCTTACCGCAGCGCTCAAAATTGCTGACGATACCGAAATCGGGGAAGAGATAACTGATGAAATCCGCATCGAGGATTTCGGCCGCAGAAACGTATTGGCCATGCGCCAAAACCTCGCCTCGCGCATTCAGGATATGGAGAAAGACCATATCTACCAGAAGTATCGTGAACGCATCGGGGAGATAATCACCGGTGAAGTTTACCAGGTGTGGAAAAAGGAAATGCTGGTGCTTGATGACGAGGATAACGAGCTTGTGTTGCCCAAGGAACAGCAGATACCACAAGACTTTTACAAAAAGGGAGACACAGTGCGCGCGGTGGTTTACAAGGTGGATATGCGCAACAACACTCCAGCCATTATCCTCTCCCGCACCGCCCCCGAATTTTTGGAAAAACTTTTCGAGCAGGAAGTTCCTGAGGTTTTTGACGGCCTTATCACTATCAAGAAAATTGTACGCGAACCTGGCGAACGTGCCAAGGTGGCGGTGGAGAGTTACGATGATCGCATTGACCCCGTGGGAGCATGTGTGGGCATGAAAGGATCGCGTATCCATTCCATAGTGCGCGAGTTGAAAAACGAAAACATTGACGTGATCAATTACACCTCCAACGACCAATTGCTCATTACCCGCGCACTGGCACCTGCAAAAATTTCGTCCATTAATCTTGACCGAGAAAACCACAAGGCCGATGTATTCCTCAAACCAGACCAGGTGTCGCTCGCTATTGGGAAAGGAGGAAACAACATAAAACTTGCAGGCCGTCTCACCGGTTTCGATATTGATGTTTACCGCGAAACCGAAACCGATATTGATGATGTGGATCTGGAAGAATTTTCTGATGAAATTGACAACTGGATTATTGATGAACTGAAAGGAATAGGTTGCGATACCGCCCGTTCAGTGCTCGAAATACCCAAAGACGAACTGGTGCGAAGAACCGACCTTGAAGAGGAAACAGTGGACGAAGTAATTCGCATTATCAAATCCGAATTGGAATAAACAGACAAGAATCGGATATCAGGCCACACCATATTATTGGTGAATCGCTCTGGTTGAAGGAGAATAAAGACGTTATGCAAAGCGGGCGATTACTGACATTTGCCCGAACAATATATGAGTGAATCAAAAGCAACCCGGTTAGGAAAAGCGGCCTACGCATTCAACGTAAGCAAGGACACCGTAGTGGAATTTCTTGCAAAAAAGGGTATCGCTATAGACAATAATCCCAACGCTAAAATTGAAGCGCATGTGTTCGACATGTTGCAGGCGGAATTTTCCACCGACAAAAAAGCAATGGAAGCAGCTCATGCCCACAATGTGCGCACACGCGAGCTGAGGGAAACCATTACCATAGCCGAGGCGAAAAAGAAAAAAGATGAGGACGATAAGGAGGTTGAGCCGGAAATAGATTACTCCCGGTTCAAGCGCAGGATTGAGGTTAAAACAGCACCAGCGCCAAAGGTTGAACCCTCACAGGCAGTTGCGCCTGCCTTAGTTGAACCGGTTGCAGAGATAAAACCCAAAAGCAAAACTGCTGCTGAAAAAGCCCAGCCTGCTGACGATGAAAAACCAGCGCGGAAATCCACCTCAAAAAAAGCCATTGAACAAGAAATTACAGTAGCGCCTGTCGAAGAAAGTGTTGCTAAAAAGAAAGCAAAGGCAACTACTCGCGATGTGAAAGTGGTGGGCAAGATTGACTTGGAAGAAGCCAAACCCAAAACCGCAGGCAGAAAGAAGAAAACAGAGACAGCAGCGGAAAGTGTTGTTGAACTTAAGCCTTTAGCCGAGGTTGTACCTGAACCAAAACCGACCGCGAAATTGGAGCCAGAGCTCATCCGGGTAAAAGTGGAACGCCTTGCCGGTACCAAGGTGATGGGCAAAATAGAATTACCCGCTGCCCCGGAAGCCAGGAAAAGCGAGGCACCTAAACCGGGTTCGGCTGATGATAAACACAAACGCAAACGCAAGCGCGTTGCCAAAGTGGATATCCAGAAACAGCAGGAAATTGAACGCACCCAAAAGCGTGTGGCGCCCATCACACCCTTACAAAAGCCGGGAGCAAGTGAAGCTCAAATTCAACGGGATGTGCGCGATACTCTTGCCCGGCTTGGCGGTCACGGCAAATCGAAATCATCAAAATTTCGCAAGGCCAAGCGAGAGGCTGTGGCCCAACGAAGCGAAAAAGAATACCTCCGCCAGCAGGAGGAAAGTGCCGTGCTCAAGCTCACCGAGTTTGTTTCCGTTTCGGAATTGGCCAATATGATGGATCGCCAGCCGGTAGAAATTATTCAGGCATGCATGGCTTTGGGAATTTTTGCCTCCATCAACCAGCGCCTCGATGCCGAAACCCTTTCGGTTATAGCGGGCGAATTTGGTTACCAGATAGAATTTGTGACCAGCGAAGGGGTGGAAAGTTTCAATGAGGAACCCGACCGCCCCGAGGACATGAAGCCACGCCCACCAGTAATTACTGTGATGGGGCATGTGGACCACGGAAAAACCTCCTTGCTGGACTTTGTGCGAAATGCCAGTGTGGTGGCTGGAGAGGCTGGGGGAATAACCCAGCACATTGGAGCATACAATGTGCAACTTGCCAACGAAAGAAAAATAACTTTCCTCGATACACCCGGTCACGAAGCTTTTACTGCCATGCGTGCCCGTGGTGCACAAGTAACTGACGCTGCCATAATTGTGGTAGCTGCCGATGACAGCGTGATGCCTCAAACCAGGGAGGCCATTAGTCATGCGCAGGCCGCCAATGTTCCCATGATTTTCGCCATCAACAAAATAGATAAACCCGATGCCGACTCTAACCGCATACGCGAGCAACTTGCTCAAATGAATATTTTGGTAGAGGAGTGGGGCGGCACTTTCCAAAGCCAGGATATTTCTGCTAAACAAGGAGTGAACGTGGACGTGTTGCTGGAAAAAGTTTTGCTTCAGGCAGACCTTCTCGAACTCAAGGCAAATCCAGATAAACGTGCCGGGGGAACGGTAATAGAATCGGCACTGGATAAAGGCCGTGGATTTATTACCACCGTTCTTGTGCAGGGGGGGACTCTTCGCGTGGGCGACCCCATTCTGGCCGGCATGTACAGCGGGCGTGTAAAAGCCATGTTCAACGAGCGCGGCATCAAAGTGGAAGAAGCTGGACCATCTATTCCTGTTTCGCTGCTGGGGTTCGAAGGCGCGCCAAATGCCGGAGATAAATTTCATGTGATGGAAGATGAGCGCGAGGCGCGCAATATTGCCAACAAACGCCAGCAACTCCAGCGCGAGCAAAGTGTTCGCGTGAAAAAACATCTTACCATAGAAGAAATAGGAAGGCGGATTGCACTAGGCGAATTCAAGGAACTTAACCTCATTGTAAAAGGTGACGTGGATGGATCGGTAGAAGCACTCACGGACTCGCTACAAAAACTTTCCACAGAAAAAATCCAGGTGCGTATTATTCACAAAGGCGTGGGGCAGATTTCTGAAAGTGATATACTGCTGGCCTCCGCCTCCGATGCTATACTTATTGGCTTCCAGGTGCGCCCCAGTGTCACCGCCCGCAAACTTGCCGAGAAGGAAGAAATTCAGATCAAGCTATACTCAGTTATCTACAAAGCCATAGAGGAAGTGAAGGAAGCTATGGAAGGAATGCTCTCCGCCAAAATAGAAGAACAAATAGTGGCCACAGTGGAAATACGCGAGGTCTTCAAAATTTCGAAAGTGGGTACTGTGGCTGGTTGCTACGTGCTAGATGGCAAACTAACCCGGCAGAACAAAATGCGTCTTATCCGCGATGGTATTGTTATTTACTCCGGTCATCTCGGTTCGCTCAAGCGTTTCAAGGATGATGTGAAAGAAGTGGCCAAAGGATTTGAGTGCGGATTGAACATTGACAAGTTTAGCGACATGCAAGCGGGAGACATTATAGAATCCTACGTTGAAGTGGAAGTGAAGCAAACGCTCTGATGGCTCTCATCACGCACATGTAGGATGAGACGATAACCCTATTTTGGCATAAACTCCGGTGGTTCAATTTCACCCTGAATTACAAATGCCCCGGGATAATGTTTCCTTATTTCGCCCAACCATTTCTGGCTTTCGAGGAAGGTCCTGAAATCACCAGCGACAAGAACATAGTCAGGCCCGTTTTGCAGGGGATATGCAGGAAGACTTGTTCCAAGTGCAATGAATTTTTTCCTCTCGCTTATCACAGTTTGGTAAGTCCCCATAAAAACATGAATTCGCCAGCCCTCCAGCACCTGCCCGTTGCGCATAGCTTTTTCAAGCGAATCAATTTTTTTGGTAGGATGAATGGTGATTTTGCCCCATGTGGACGATGAAGTTAAGGGCACCGAATCAGCAGCACTTCCGCTGCCCAGTTTTCCCAACATCATTTTCAACGTGTCGGTTTGGCTTTGTGCCGAAATACAGAGAAAAACAAAAAGAAAAACAGGAAGATGCTTGATCAATGACATGATGTTTTTTTGGAGGGTGACAAAACTATGGGATTTCGTTTTTTTGAAAAATGCCTTCGACAATTTCACATTCACTTTTTGGCTTTATTGTTTTGCGTTTTTCTTATTCAGGAATGATGTCTTGACAAGCAGGAAAAAACAATCATCAGGCCATGCTGATGAAATTCCTTTTGAAGATGCCGGGAGGAAATCAATCCACGCCAATTGAAAAATGCCCCAACTGATATTTCCTATCAAGAATCATTATAAATTAAGACAGAAACATGACTCGAACTTTGGCAGTGTGAGCACTGGTATAAATTTGGCCGCGCAAAAAATCGGGATGCACTTCCCTTAAAACCCTGCAATGACGCCTGTTTCCGAATGTTCTGACCGACCAAAGCAGTTGCTTCGTTCCGTAGTCTTTTTCCTCTTACTATCCATTCCCATGGTTTCGGGTGCAGCCATTTTCGATGAAGGCGACCCTGAAAAGGGCAAGGCACTCTTCATTTCCAACTGTTCCTCATGCCATAAAATTGACAAAGATTTTCAGGCACCTGCATTGGCGGGAGTTGAAAGCCGCTGGAAATCCACCGATGCCATGTTGGTGAAATGGATCAACGATCCAGTGGCAGCATTGGCCACAGGCGATGCTTATGTTAAAGGCATTGTTGATCGGTATAAGCCCCAGTACGGCATGATGACTGGCCAGCCCGTAACGGAAGCCGAGATAAAAGACATTTTGGCCTACGTGAGATCGGGTGGCAGCAAGGATAAGGTTGTTACCAAAGAGTGCATCACGTTGGAAGACATGAACGCTGCCGCTACAGAAAAGAATAGCGGTAGTACCACGGCATGGTGGCTTGTTATCGGTGTTATTCTCGCCATTATAGCCGTTTCAGCCGCCAACATCTCACGCTCCCTCCGCAACGCCATAAGCGAACGGGAAGGAAAGCCACTGATGTCAGAAGACCGAACCTACTGGCAGGCTACCCGCGCATGGATGTGGAAAAATGTGGTATTGGTTTCTTTGATAAGCCTGTTCCTTTTCCTTTATGTGTCGGTAGTGGGTTACAAAGCACTGCTCAACATTGGTGTGTATGAACAATACACACCATCGCAACCCATCGCATTTTCCCACGCTGTTCACGTTTGTGCCAATGAAATTGATTGCCAATACTGCCACAGCAGCGCCTCCAAATCGAAACATGCCGGCCTTCCAACGGCAGCAGACTGCATGAATTGCCACAAAGCCGTTCAAACTGGAACTGAAACGGATTCAGTAGAAATCCAAAAAATTTACGATGCCATTGGATTTGATAAAAAGAAGATGGCCTACAACGATAGTTTGGCAAAAGGCCCCATTGTGTGGAACAAAGTACACAACCTGCCCGATCATGTAACATTCCCTCACAATGTCCATGTGAGCATTGCAGGCATAGACTGCAAACAATGCCACGGCCCGGTGCAAATGTTAACCGTTGGCAGGCAGGCTTCTATTGAAGAAATAAATGCGCAAACGGATGTTCCCGGCTTGATTAAACTCACCAAACAAACTCTTACTATGGGTTGGTGTCTTGAGTGCCACAACACTGCCACAGTTAACATCGAGCCCGGCAAAACCAGCAACGAATACTACTTGGAAATGCACGACCGCATGGTGAACAGCGACCATGGACTCGAGGAGTTGAGAAAAATCCTGGCAGACGAAAAGGCTACAGTGAGGGAGTTGGGAGGATGGGAATGTGGAAAATGTCATTATTGATTAACTCGAAACACGATCCCGGTAACAATCGGGACCTAACCAGAAAAATGGGAATGACGAAAAAATACTGGACAGGAATGGATGAACTGCACCACACTGATGCATTTCAAAAATCCCTCAACAATGAAATGCAGCAAGACCAGTCGGTGGAGGATTTTCTTGCAGACGGCCGACTGAAGGAAACCAACACCGGCCGTAGAGACTTCCTCAAGTTTATGGGCTTCAGCATTACAGCTGCCACGCTGGCCTCGTGCGAAACTCCTGTGGTAAAATCCATTCCTTATGTTACAAGGCCTGATGAAATAACACCGGGTGTTGCCAATTGGTATTCTTCTACCTATTATGATGGCCACGACTACGGGAATATTCTTGTAAAAACTCGTGAAGGCCGCCCCATTTATGTAAAGGGTAATGCCGCAAATGGTTGGGCGGGCGGTGCATTGAACTCAAGAATAAATGCCTCGGTTATTGAACTTTATGACAGCGCCCGCCTTCGCGGCCCCGTTGCTTCCAATCAGGGCACTTCTTGGTCATCTCTGGATGCTGCAATTAAAGCAGAGCTGCAATCAGCGAACAACATCAGGATACTTTCGGAAACCATCATAAGCCCGAGTACACAACGCGCCATCAACGAATTCAGCGCGAAATATGCCGGCAGGGTTCAGCACATTCAGCACGACACCTATTCTTATTCTGGAATTACCAAGGCCAATCTCGCAACGCACACAAAAGCTGTTGTTCCATCTTATGATTTCGGAAAGGCCAAAGTGATAGTGGCGATTGGCTGCGATTTTCTGGGCACGTGGCTCACCTCAAACATTTATTCCAGCCAATATGGAGAATTGCGTAAACCCGCTTCAGGCTCCATGGGCAAACACTACCAGTTCGAGGCACAGATGTCGCTCACGGGTTCCAATGCTGATGAACGATTCCCAATAAAACCTTCTCAGGAAGGAAAAGTGGCAGCTGCGCTGTATGCTGCTGTTAGCGGTGGAAGTGCAATTGCTATAGACGGAGTGGATGCCTCTGCAATCAGTAGGATTGCTGAAGAACTAAAAGCAAATAGCGGAAGTGCACTAGTAGTCGCTGGAAGCAATGACCCCAATGTGCAGATGATTGTAAACGGAATCAATTCTGCCGTTGGTAGCTACGGTTCTACAATAGACATGGGCAAACCGCTGAATCTTTTCAGGGGAAATGATGCTGCCGTGCAGACATTGGTAGAAGAAATGAATGCTGGAACTGTGGATGCTCTGATTGTTTACGGATGCAATCCTTCTTACTCATGGGTGGATGCAGCAAAATTCAATTCCGGATTGGCTAAAGTGAAAACCAGTATCAGCTTTTCCCTTTATGCTGACGAAACAGCGAATCGCTGTAAATACATTGCACCTAACCATCACTACCTGGAATCATGGAATGATTATACACCGATAGATGGCCGAACCGACCTGTGCCAGCCCGCCATTACCCCCCTTTATAACACACGATATGCACAAGAGAGTCTGCTCAGTTGGGCAGATAATCCTTCTTCTTTTTACGATTATATCCGCCAAACCGGTAATGCGGGATACGATATTGCAATGATGTCCACCGACATGGAATGGAACATGGCGGTGCACAATGGGACGTGGGCCGCTTCTGCAATGATTGCTGAAACTCCGCCTACAGCTACACCACCTATTCCCACCGTAGCCCAGGATTTGACTGCAGTCGCTTCAACACCACTTATGGTTGCTGATCCAATGAATCTCAACGATGCCATTGTAAAAGCAACTTCAGCCAATGGCGGAGAATGGGAACTTTCGCTTTACCAAAAAGTGACCTTGGGCGCAGGTCATCATGCCAATAATCCCTACCTGCAGGAAACACCCGATCCAATTACCAAAGTAACTTGGGACAATTATATCACCATGTCACCGGCCGATGCGGAAAAACTTGGCTTAAGCATTCACATTGGACAATGCGATTGTGCCAACGTTGCTAAGGTGACAGTCGGTGGAAAAGAAATTTCACTTCCGGTATTTCCATCGCCCGGCCAAAAATCCGGAACCATTGGTATTGCGCTGGGCTATGGCAGAGGTGAGGGTGGCGAAAAAATCGGTAACGCGTGTTACCAGACTGGACGCAAGGGTGACCACCTGATGAATGGCGATCTGAAAATGACCGTTGGTCGCAACGCTTATCCATTGACTAGTCTTAGTGCTAACACCATTTCTTACACAGCGTTGGATGTAAAAGTGGAAGCAACCACTGAAGAATATAAACTTGCCACCACCCAGATGCAGGCCACTGTAATGGGTCGTACATCCGTGGTTCGCGAGACTGTTATTTCTACCTACCTGGCAGAAAAAGATAAAGTACGCGGCACCGCATCGTATAACAAAATGGCAACGCTGGCGGTGCACGAAGATGTAAACGGGGACGATGAAATAAATAATAAAGATAAAAGACCAGTTCGCGATTTCGACCTGTGGGCCGAGCATCCAGTGGAAAATATTGGGCATCGCTGGGGAGTTACTATTGACCTCAGTTCCTGCATTGGTTGCGGCTCATGCATCACAGCCTGTCACACAGAAAATAACGTTCCGGTGGTTGGAAAGGACGAAGTGCTTCGCCACCGCGATATGCACTGGATGAGGATTGACCGGTACTTCTCCTCCGACTTTCCAACAGTGGATGAAACATCAGAACAGAAAAAACTGGGAACCATTGCCGCCTACCGCGACATGGAAGACCCGGAGGCCAATCCGCAAACGGTACACATGCCTATGTTTTGCCAGCATTGTAACCACGCCCCCTGCGAAACAGTGTGCCCTGTGGCGGCAACTGTTCACAGCAACGAAGGACTGAACAATATGGCTTACAATCGCTGCATAGGCACTCGGTATTGTGCTAACAACTGCCCTTACAAAGTGCGCAGATTCAATTGGTTTAATTATGTTGGCAACGACAAGTTCGCCATGGTGAATCCTGCTCAGGACGATATGATGCGTATGGTTCTTAACCCCGATGTGACAGTGCGTACACGCGGTGTAATGGAAAAATGCAGCATGTGCCAGCAGCGTATTCAAGCCGCCAAAACGGCTTACAAAGTGGCAGGTAAAATGGTGGCCGACAATCCGAAACTCACTGCATGTGCTGAGGCATGCCCCACACACGCCATCACTTTTGGCGACCTCAACGACAAGAAATCTCAGGTGCGGGCCAGCCACGATGATGTGCGCAGCTATTCCGTACTTGAAGAAGTGGGTACCCAACCGAATGTTTCCTATATGACGAAAGTGCGCAACCTAAAAGAAACCATCGCATAAGAATAACCTGGATATGTATAGAGAATCCCCAGTAAGAACCCCGCTTGTTCTAGGTCATAAAACCTATCATGACATCTCGAATGATATATGTGCTCCTATTGAAGGCAAAGCACATCGTCAATGGAAGATTGCGCTAACCATTGCGTCTATTGTTGCGCTGTATGGCATTGGCTGCATTTTATATCTGGTGGGAACGGGTGTAGGAGTTTGGGGATTGAATAACCAGGTGGACTGGGCATGGGACATCACCAATTTTGTATGGTGGATTGGAATTGGTCACGCGGGCACACTCATCTCGGCAGTGTTGCTCCTCTTCCGTCAGCGTTGGCGTATGGCCATCAACAGATCGGCTGAAGCGATGACCATTTTTGCAGTATTGATGGCTGCAATATTTCCAGTCTTTCACATGGGACGTGTTTGGGTCGCATTCTGGACTTTGCCACTTCCAAATACCTTGGGAACCCTTTGGCCCAACTTCAACTCGGCTTTGATGTGGGATGTGTTTGCCATTTCGACTTATTTCACGGTGTCCTTAGTGTTCTGGTATTTGGGATTGATTCCTGACTTTGCCACTATTCGTGACAGGCTAGTGAAACCATCTTGGAAAAGAGTTTACAGCATACTGAGTTTCGGATGGAGTGGCAGGGCAAAACACTGGACAAGATTTGAAGAAGTTTCGCTTGTACTTGCAGGTGTTGCAACTCCTCTTGTATTCTCGGTTCACTCCATTGTATCCATGGACTTCGCCACTTCGGTTGTTCCGGGCTGGCACACCACCATCTTCCCGCCTTACTTTGTGTCCGGTGCCATCTTCTCCGGTTTTGCAATGGTGCTTACTCTGGTTCTTATCATGCGCAAGACAATGCGGTTGGAAGCTTATATCCATGTGAAGCATGTCGAGTATATGAACATCGTAATCATAGTTACGGGTTCCATAGTAGGCGTGGCCTACCTCACGGAGTTGTTCATTTCATGGTACTCAGGAGTGGAGTATGAGTCTTATGCTTTCATCAACCGTTTTTCTGGTCCGTTGGCCTGGGCGTATTGGTGCATGATGACTTGTAATGTTATTTCACCACAGCTTTTCTGGTTCAAAAAACTCAGGACCAACCTCGCCTTCACTTTCATCATGTCCATTATTGTGAACATTGGAATGTGGTTCGAGCGTTTTGTGATCATCGTTACTTCCATACACCGCTCTTATATTCCATCAGGCTGGGGCGAATTCAAGGCCACTTCCATTGATATTGGTTTGTTCATTGGCACCATAGGAATCTTCTTCACTATGTTCTTGATTTTTGCGAGATTCTTCCCTGTGATTGCATTGAACGAATTGAAATCCATCCTGAAAACTTCAGGAGAGAGCTACAAGAAACAAAACGAAACGACACCCCATTAATCCGAAACAGAAAAGGAAACATGGCCAACAAAGTAATCCACGCGATGTATGATGACGAGCAGAAACTGCTGGAGGCGGCTCGTTCACTTGTTGCCAAAGGCGTACGTGTGAAAGAAGTTTATTCCCCATTCCCGATTCACGGACTCGACCCCGTCATTGGCATCAAACGCACCCGCCTTGCCATTTGTGCATTTCTTTATGCCACCACTGGAACCACACTTGCCATATTGGGAACGTGGTACTTTATGGTGAGCGACTGGGGCGGCATAAACATAGGAGGCAAACCCAATTTTGTATGGTATGAAAATGCCCCAGCCTTTGTTCCTGTCATTTTTGAGTTTTCGGTTTTTTGCGCTGCCCACGGAATGGCATTGACTTTCCTGCTTCGCAATGGAACACTACCAGGAATGCCTGCCACCAACCCCGATCCCAGGACAACGGACGACAAGTTCGTGATGGAAATAACGACAGAACAGAACCCTGGTTTCCCGGCACAGGATATTGAAGACCTGTTGCAACCCACAGGCATGTATGAATTGAGCATCAAGGACAATTAAGAATTAACGATGAAAAAATCATCCAGTATATTTTCAGTGATAGGGGTTGCAACCATGCTGTTGGCATCGTGCACCACTGACTACAATGCACCGGGAGTGGAGTATATGCCGGACATGTACCGCTCGCCAGCGCTGGAGGCTTATGTTGACTATGGAACCAATGAAGCTATTGATTTAACAGAAGAGCGTAAAACCGAGATGGGTTTTGTGCGGCAGCTCTCTCGCAATCCACCAAAGGGAACAATACCTTATACCGGCTCAGTTCAAAATGCAATTTATGTAATGCCCTATTCCTTGACCAACACACCGGAGGATTATGAACTGGCAGGAACAAATGTGAAAAGCCCGCTTACCTCAACTAAAGAACATATTGAAGCGGGGAAAAATTTGTACATGATAATGTGCAAGCATTGCCACGGAGAAACAGGAAAGGGTGATGGCACTATTTCTAAAAACGGATTCATCACTGGTATTCCGGATTACGCTGTAAAACTGAAAGAACTGCCTGAAGGGAAGATGTTTCATACCATTACTCATGGCAAGGGATTAATGGGGCCTCATTCATCATTGCTCAACCAAAAAGAAAGATGGCAAGTGATTGAGTGGGTTAAATTGTTGCAAAAGGGAATACCCGAACCCACTTATGATGCGAATGACATTTTAATTGTTCCAATCGCAAGCCCTGCCACTGTTGCACCCGTAGATAAAGCAAAAGTTACTGGTTAATTCAATCGATTTCATACATTGCCAATGGCACACGATATCAATACATTTCAATTTCCGTCACGAACAAAAACATGGTGCTTCGTGTTGATGGCTATAGGTGCGCTTAGTCTCGGACTTGGCTTCGCAACCGACCACTCGCATAACCATCAATATTGGTGGGCAATAATTCTTGTGTGTTCTTTCTTTTTTGTAGCTGTTGGACTGGGAGCACTTTTCTTTTATGCTGTGCAATATGCTGCAGAGGTGGGATGGTCTTCCCAGATAAAAAGAATTTTTGAAGCGATGTTCGGCTACCTGAAAATCGGTTTGCCGATAATTCTGTTTGTGTTGCTGCTCGGCCAATTCCAGGTTCATCATTTGTATCACTGGATGGATCCCGAAGTAGTGAATCCTGAAAGTGATCATTACGATGCAATTATTGCCGGAAAACAGCCGTGGCTTTCGCCCTGGTTCTTCTGGCTTCGAGCGATTATTTACACCACCGTTTTTCTTTTGTTCGCAAGGGCGTTTCGCAAATGGTCGTTGCAGGAAGACCAACAGTATTCCATTGAGTTGCACAAAAAGCAATATCGGAGGGGTGCATTGTTCCTGGTGTTCTTCGCGGTGTTCTCGTCCACCATTGCATGGGACTGGCTGATGTCAATTGATACACATTGGTACTCCACCATGTACGGGTGGTACATCTTCTCAGGCATGTGGGTTACTTGCATCATCTTCGCTGTGATGCTCCTTGTGTGGCTCAAGCAAAAAGGATATTTCCCGCATGTGAACAAATCGCATTTCCATGATATGGGAAAATGGATGTTCGCCATTTCTATGTTGTGGAGTTACCTCTGGTTTTGCCAATACATGCTGATATGGTATGCCAACATCTATGAGGAATCAAAATACTTTATGGAACGCAGGATGTACGGATTGGAAGGCCCCATGTGGATCATCTTCTTTGTGAACTTTGCCATCCCTTTTTATACCATGATTGCTCGTGATGCAAAGCGCAATTACAAATTCCTGACCCGCGTGGGAGCTATACTTTTCCTCGGCCACTTCTTCGATTTGTGGATGGCTGTGGTTCCTGGAACCAATGGGTCGCACTGGCATTTTTCAGGTTGGTTTGAAGTTGGAACTTTCCTCGGTTTCCTGGGATTGTTTATTTATTCGGTGCTTACCAACCTAGGCAAAGCACCGCTTATTCCGGTAAATCATCCTTACCTGAAAGAGAGCGAGAATCACCACATTTGATTTTTTTTGAAAAGAGATTAAGAAACTGCTGAAATAAGACATGATGAAGCTTCTGATAATACTGGTTCTGGTGCTGGCGATAATCGCCATAGTCCAGCTCACCAAGGTTAACCAACTTACGCGAACATTGCGCCAGTCCAGGGAAGAGGAAATAACCAATGCGGACAATAAGATGAACGCATGGCTAATGATGGTGTGGATGATTGTGTTCTTTATTTCAACCATTGTACTTTATATCCGCTACGGCAATTACTTGCCGCCCCCTGCATCGGAACACGGTGTGGATGTGGATAAGCTGATGTCGTTTAATATTTGGTTTATTACGGGTGCATTCTTTTTGATTAACGGTGCGCTGTTCTGGGTAAGTTTCAAGTACTACTATCGCAAAGACCGCAAGGCCTGGTTCCAGGTTCATGACAACAGGCTTGAAATGTTGTGGACATTAATCCCGGGAGCGTTTATGGCCGTGGTAATTATATACGGACTTATTACCTGGAACAAGATGACTGGTCCGGCAGGCGAAAATTCAATGCGCATTGAACTTTATTCTAAGCAATTCAATTGGCTTGTTCGCTACCCTGGTGAGGATAAAGTTTTTGGGACTGCTAACGTAAACATGATTTCAGCCATGAATCAGTTGGGCATTATTACCGAAGACGGAATGAACACTATGCTTGGTGAGATTGACGGAAAAATTGCGCAATACACCGATTCAATAAACACTAATAGAGCACAGTTGCCGGAGTTGCGGATTGAGGCCATGGAAAACCAGATTTACAAATGGCAGCGACAAAAACAAAGATTGCTGGACTTGGGTGAACGCGAGGAACAAGGACTCAGCGCTTGGGTAGCAGGGAAGGATGATATCATTACCCTGGAATTGCACCTGCCTGTAAATAGGGAAATAGAATTTATTTTTACATCGCAGGATGTGATTCATTCCGCCTACATGCCGCACTTTAGGGCACAGATGAACACCGTGCCGGGGGTGCCTACTCGTTTTAAAATGACTCCCACCATAACTACTGCCGAGATGCGTGAGACACTCAAGGATCCTAGCTTCGACTACATCCTTTTATGCAACAAGGTTTGCGGAGCGAAGCATTTCAATATGCAGACAAAAATTATTGTACATACCGCAGCCGATTATGACAACTGGATAAATCAGCAGAAAACATATGTAGCCACGGAAGCTTCACCGGCAGAAACTCCCGGTAGCACCCCCGCTGATTCCACTTTATCCGCGCAGCCGATAGCCTCCTTACAAGCAGCGCCAGGCCACTAATTAAGAGTTAAGCAATAAATTAAACATGGCAGATTCCGAACATACCCACGATACACATCCTGCATCTCATGGAGATGATCATGGTCACAGTCACGATCATGGGCACCACCACCATGAAGAAAGCTGGATAAGTAAGTATATTTTTTCGCAGGATCATAAAATGATTTCGAAGCAGTTTCTTGTCACTGCTATAATCATGGGTGTGATTGCTGTCACTCTTTCCGTTTTATTCCGCCTTCAGTTAGGCTGGTCCGGCCAGAGTTTCGGCATTACCAATTTTCTTTTAGGTGATCGCTGGGCGAAGGATGGAATTATAAATGCCGATGCTTACCTCGCCATGGTTACTATACACGGAACCATCATGGTGTTTTTTGTATTAACCGGTGGATTGTCCGGCACGTTTGCAAATCTTCTAATCCCTTTGCAATGCGGTGCGCGGGATATGGCGAGCGGCTTTCTCAACATGCTTTCGTACTATGCTTTCTTCATTTCAAGTGTCATCATGGTTTCCAGCCTTTTTGTGGAAAACGGTGCTGCCTCCGGTGGGTGGACCATCTATCCTCCGCTATCTGCCTTGCCTGATGCTATACCGGGTTCAGGTATGGGGATGACGCTCTGGCTCGTTTCAATGGTTTTCTTTATAGCATCTGCCCTGTTGGCGGGTCTCAATTATATTGTTACCATCATTAACCTTCGCACAAAAGGCATGAAGATGATGAGGCTCCCGCTTTCTATCTGGGCATTATTCCTCACCGCCATACTGGGTGTGCTTTCGTTCCCTGTTCTTGTCAGTTGCGCAGTGTTACTGTTGATGGATAGGAGTTTCGGAACCGCGTTTTATCTTTCGGATATTTATATAGCAAACGAAGCCCTTGATGTTACCGGTGGTTCGCCCCTGCTGTTTCAACACCTGTTCTGGTTCCTTGGACATCCTGAAGTATATATAGTACTACTGCCGGCATTGGGTATTGCCTCGGAAGTCATTGCCACGAATGCACGCAAACCAATTTTTGGTTACAAAGCCATGGTAGGCTCTATCCTGGCTATTGCACTGCTTTCCTTTATAGTGTGGGGACACCACATGTATGTAACAGGAATGAACCCATTCCTGGGTTCGGTATTCGTGTTTACTACGTTATTGATTGCCATTCCATCAGCAGTTAAAGGATTTAATTATATCACCACGCTTTACAAAGGAAACATCAGGTTTACACCAGCCATGATGTTTTGCATTGGTCTTGTTTCCACTTTCGTTACAGGTGGTCTTACAGGAATTATCCTGGCCGACTCAGCACTGGATGTAAATGTGCACGACACCTATTTTGTGGTAGCTCACTTCCATATTGTAATGGGAATGTCCGCTATATTCGGGATGCTTGCCGGGGTTTACCATTGGTACCCCAAAATGTATGGCCGCATGATGAATACTAAACTGGGTTATGCACATTTTTGGGTAACTTTTGTTTGTGCATTTGGCGTTTTCTTCCCCATGCACTTCGTGGGTATGGCCGGCTCCCCACGCAGGTATTATGCTTATTCGGAATTCCCCTTCCTGCAATGGGTGGAAGATTTACAGCCCATCATTTCTATATTTGCTATTGTGGGTGCGCTGGCGCAATTGCTTTTTCTCTTCAATTTTTTCTACAGTATATGGTACGGACAGGTGGCACCACAAAACCCATGGGGCAGCAACACCCTGGAGTGGACCACACCTGTGAAGATGGGCCACGGCAACTGGGATGGACCCATTCCGGAAGTTCACCGCTGGGCCTACGACTACAGCAATCCTGAACATGAAGAAGATTTTGTGCCGCAGAATGTGCCGCTGAAACCGGGAGAGCATGGGCATTAGGAAACGGCAAACAGCCAAGGGCAAATGGCAATTGACAATTACGGATGAGGTCCCGATAATTATCCCGATGTCAGGTACGTGCGCTTCGAAATTCGGATTTCGCATTTCGTAATTTCTTCGGAGGAAATCCGCATTTTTGAAACGATTCATAAATGCGGTTTTTTTTGTATCCTATAGAATACTTCTTAAAACCCCTCACACGAGGCATGCGGATTTTTCAAAGGAGTCCCGATGTATCGGGATGAGGAGTTTGCAAATTCGCATAACGAAGTATCAGGGGTTTTTAGAGGTGCCCTATAGTTAGATGTGTTTTCATTCTTGTCATGCGGAAGTTTTACCATTACATCTTGCCATGTGTTTGCCTTTTTCTTATTAGCAACGCCACAACAGCTCAACAAGTAAATCTTTCCGATTCGTTGCGACAGGTTTTTAAGAGTAAGCCTGTCTTCACTGCCAAACTTGATACACGCAATTCGTTCATCACCGGGCAGAGTGCCAACATCTTTGGAATTAAGGCTGGCTTCTCGTGGAAAAAAACGCTGACTATAGGTCTTGGTTACAACTGGCTCTCTTCAAAACATCTTGAAACTATTCTTGAAGATGAAAATGAACTAACGGGGCGCCTGAAGTTCCGCTACGTTTCCCCGTTTATCGAATATGTGTTTTACCGCAAGGGGCCGTGGGAAGCGGTTGTGCCGGTGCAGGTAGGCATGGGCAAAAGTTTCTACAAGGCGAAATCGGACACTGAAGCCATTCGAACTTCTGTGGGATATGTGATGCTCTACGAACCTGCCATGACGGTCGAGTACAAAGTCTTTAACCTAATAGGCTTTGGAGCCGGTGTGGGCTACAGGCTTATGCTGGTGAATAACCATGAGATTGATGAGCGTTTCACCGCACTGGTGTACATGCTGAGGGTGCGGGTGATTTTTGAGGAGGTGAAGAAGAAATTGTGAAATTATTTCACATCCGTCCAAAACGTTTTGATGAATAGCGATTAAAAATAGGGACCGTCAGTGATACCACAGGGGTATTTTAACGGTGTAAAAATCAACACCAACGATCCCGATGGTAAATGTAAATCTGTTTGCTCAAGTTGTATCACTTCTTCCTGGTGATGCATTCAAAAAAATCATCAAAAAGCACAAAGCTGACAAGCATAGCAAAGGACTCAACTGCTGGACACATCTTGTGAGCATGCTTTTCTGCCAACTGGCTTCGGCAGGTTCAGTGCGCGATATTTCAAACGGACTGCCAAGCATTGCGGGCAACATTTTTCATCTGGGATGCTCGCAGTCTCCATCCAAATCATCGATCTCCTACATCAACAAACACCGCAGCAGCGATGTATTCAGGGACATGTTCTATGCACTGCTGGGGCACCTGTGCGGGCAACACAAATTCAAAAGACCAGCGCTGAAAAGGCTCAGGAAAAAAAATTTCATTCTCGATGCCACCCTCATTCCCCTGTGCCTTTCCATTTTCGACTGGGCACATTACCGCACACGCAAAGGCGCTGTAAAACTGCACATGGTTTTGGATTATGATGGCTGCCTGCCGGTGTTTGCCTGCCTCACAGAGGGCCGGGTGGCTGATGTGAAAGTGGCCCGCGTATTTGACTACCCAAAAGGAAGCATCGTGGTATTCGACCGGGGCTACTATGATTTTACGTGGTGGAAAGAGTTGGACAGCAGCCACATCTCTTTTGTGACAAGGGCTAAAGAAAACCTACAGTATGAAGTACGCACCAACTACGAGATTGACAAAGCCAAATCACCCCACATGCTGCTTGATGCCGATGTCACCCTCACGGGCGACAAGGCAAGCAAGGAGTTTGGCTCAATGCTTCGCCTGGTGCAAGTTGTAGAGGAACAAAGTGGTGAGGTCATCACCTTTTTGACCAACCAAAGGTCTTGGACAGCACAAACGGTGGCCGACATTTACCGCGAGCGCTGGCGCATCGAAATCTTTTTCAAACACCTCAAACAACGCCTCAAAATCAAATCTTTTGTTGGAACTTCTCAAAACGCAGTGGAAATTCAGATATGGACCGCCCTGATGTACATGCTCCTTCTTTCATACCTGAAAGAAAAGGCCGCCTATTGCTGGCATCTCTCCAACTTGATAGCATTCATCAGGCTTCACCTATTTGTGAAAACCAACCTCATGGAGTGGATCAACAAACCATTCATGGATAAACCACCAGATAATTCAGAACAATTAGCACTCTTCTAAGTAGAGGGGTCTATTTCAATGCTGTTAATATCAAACGTTCAAACCACTACCACTGTTATGTTAGGTTTGTAATTGAAAAACGTTTTGGACAGCAGTGAAATTATTTTAAGCGTTGTGGGTATTTGTACTGTTATGACCCGTCAAATTATTTTTTGCCCGACAATTAAGTATCGCCAACATAATTGTCTCCCAAGTCCAATCTTGTTTATTAATTTCTCCAAATAACTCTCTGTAATCAATATCATATTCTGAACAAACCGGATATTGGGAACAAAATTTATTCCAACATACCCACCGCTTAATGCAAGGCTATACACGGTGTTAAAACGCTGATGAACTATTTCAAAACGCAGCTGATTCATTATTGCAGTATCAGTCTCAAAATTGCATTCTTCGTCATTGTGGGATGAAATTCTCCTCATAGCTTTTAGAATAAAATTTACATTAGGGTCAAAAAATATAAGGCGTGCATTGCTTTTTGACACCCTTAGTATTTCATCTTTAACTTTATCAAAGTTTGCTTCACCATAAAAATGATGCAGTGCATCACGCAAAATGATGGTGTCAAAGTATCCATCTTCAAATGGCAATTGTTCAGCATTGGCGATTAGAAAATTGCAATGAGGATATGTTTTTTTACAATATTCAATGGTGCCAGGGTCATAATCACAACCAAAACAGCTATAACCCATTTTCGAAACATAGTTTGTTGTAGCTCCCAAACCACAACCCATATCCAGTATATTATTTCCAATCAAAAACCCGGAGAATGATTGAATGTGCTTCTGGTCCACCCTGCCCCAGAATTGTGATAATCTTTTTTCAGGATGATTAATTTTCATGGGTTTGATTTTGTGTGAACATAACGAGCAAGCGATTAGCGAGCGGGGGTGATTTTGCCCTCTTGCTAAACCCGAACCAAAGGTTGAACGTGGAAATGAAAGCTACTACCTCCGAAAGGACAAAAGTGCAAAATAGTCGTCAAAGCCACCAAGTCCCGGAGGGACGACCTTTTGGTAGAAATGTAAGCGATGAAATATGCAAAGTCCCAAAGGGACGACCCCATTGGAGTTGCTGCAAGCCATAATATCGTCCCTCCGGGAATTGGATAGCCAACCTTTTTCATCATTGCTACCAATAGTCCGTCACTCTGGGACTATCCGCAGTTTACTAAATTTAAATGAGGAGTTTGAAAACGCGAGAGAACGTTGCATCAGGAGTTTGTAGGAGATGCCCTCAACTCATCATAACCACGCAGCCCCCTACCATCATTTCCCCACAACTTGTCCTGAGCTTGCCGAAGAATCAGCACAACTTGTCCCGAGTTTGCCGAGGATCATCACAACCCGTCCTCAACCTCCCGAAGGATCAACCCACATATATTCGCCCCCGCAAAAAAAACCGACAACCAAATGGGAAAAGAAATTATGTACATCGTGCCCACACTGGGCGCACTGGGTCTTCTTATCATGATAGTAAAAGCCCGGTGGGTGGCCCGGCAAGAGGCAGGCGAGCAACACATGCAGGACATAGCAGGGCACATAAGCCGCGGTGCCCTTGCATTTCTTCGTGCCGAGTGGCGCGTGCTGGGAGTTTTTGTGGTGATAGCCGCAGCACTCCTTGCATGGAGCGGCACACTGGTGCCCCACAGCCATTGGCTCATAGCAGTAGCTTTTATTTTCGGTGCCTTCCTCTCCGCCTTTGCCGGCTGGATAGGCATGAACATAGCCACCAAGGCCAACGTACGCACCACACATGCCGCCAAAACCAGTCTTGCACAGGCACTCAAAGTCTCCTTCACCGGTGGCAGCGTTATGGGCTTGGGAGTGGCCGGCCTTGCAGTGCTGGGTCTCAGCGGCCTCTTCATCATTTTCTACTTTTTATTTGTGAAAGGTGAGGGTGCCAATAGCCAGGCCATGCAAACCTGCCTCGAAGTGCTTGCAGGTTTTTCATTGGGTGCCGAAAGCATTGCGCTTTTTGCCCGCGTGGGTGGAGGCATCTACACCAAAGCAGCCGATGTGGGTGCCGACCTGGTAGGAAAAGTGGAAGCAGGAATTCCTGAAGACGATCCAAGAAATCCCGCAACCATTGCTGATAATGTGGGCGACAATGTGGGCGATGTTGCAGGCATGGGTGCCGACCTTTTTGGCTCTTATGTAGCCACCATACTAGCCACCATGATTTTGGGGCGCGAAGTCATAGCAACGGGCGACAACTTCGAAGGACTCTCGCCCATTCTCCTTCCATTACTCATTGCAGGCGCAGGCCTTATTTGTTCCGCCATCTTCACCTGGTTTGTAAAAGTGAAACACGAAAACAGTAGTGTGCAGGCCGCACTCAACGTGGGCAATTGGGGCAGCATCATCCTCACGGCAATTGTTTCTTTTGGATTGGTGAAATGGATGCTGCCGGCTCAAATGACATTTGTGCGCGGTTCCGAATCTTTTGTATTCACAAATATGGATGTGTATTGGGCCATACTAACCGGCCTTGTAGTGGGCACCATTATGAGTATGGTTACTGAGCATTACACCGCAATAGGAAGAGGACCGGTAAACAGGATTGTGCAGCGCTCAGGAACCGGACACGCCACCAACATTATAGGCGGATTAGCCGTGGGTATGGAGTCTACCGTCATTCCTGTTATCACCCTGGCAGGTGGAATTTATCTTTCTTATTACTTCGCGGGATTGTACGGTGTGGCCATTGCCGCAGCGGGCATGATGGCTACCACTGCCATGCAATTGGCCATTGATGCTTTTGGCCCCATAGCAGATAATGCAGGCGGCATTGCTGAAATGTGTCACCTCCCAAAAGAGGTTCGCAACCGCACCGATAATCTCGATGCAGTAGGCAACACAACGGCAGCCACCGGAAAAGGATTTGCCATTGCATCGGCAGCACTTACGGCACTCGCACTCTTTGCTGCGTATGTGGGCATTGCCGGAATTTCATCCATTGATATTTACAAAGCTGAAGTGTTGGCTATGCTGTTTGTGGGTGCCATGATTCCGTTCATCTTTTCATCACTTGCCATTTCAGCAGTGGGAAAAGCAGCCATGGACATGGTGAAAGAAGTACGCAGACAATTCCGCGAAATTCCAGGCATCATGGAAGGCACCGCCACCCCTGAATACGAAAAGTGTGTGAGCATTTCTACCAAAGCTTCCATCCGCCAAATGATTGCTCCAGGTCTTGTTGCGTTGCTTTCACCAGTTGTTATCGGTTTCATTTTTGGGCCAGAAGCATTGGGTGGACTGCTCGCGGGTATAACTGTGAGCGGAGTGCTGATGGGAATTTTCCAGAACAATGCCGGTGGCGCATGGGACAATGCCAAAAAGAGTTTTGAAAAAGGAGTGATGATAGATGGCAAGATGGAATTTAAAGGCAGCGATGCTCACAAAGCATCAGTTACTGGCGACACAGTGGGCGATCCTTTCAAAGACACATCGGGGCCAAGCATGAACATCCTCATCAAGCTCACTTCCATTGTTGCACTCATTATTGCACCACATATTAATGAAGGAGTAAATCATACCGATGACATGCCAAATCCGGGAACAGAAATGCCCGGCACTGTATTACCTGGTAATGCTAACCGGCCAGACCTTGAACAACCTGTAAGACCGGCACCCAGCAAACCCAACATAACAACAACCGTATTGGAAGATGGTACCAAAGTGACAGAAACGCTCAAAAAAAGAAGCATTGCAGCCGATGGCAACTCGATAGACGAAACCATTGAAACCATCAGTATTTCACCCGATGGAAAATCCAGCACAACTACCAGAATCAATAACCGCCCATTTACCGATGCAGAGCGGGAAGCAAAAAAAAATCGCGGAACGAACAACCAACCTAAAACAAGAAACTGATGAAAAAATCAATGCTAACTATTCTGTTGCTGGCACTACTTTTTGGTGGCTGCAACAATGAAAGTGCAGGACCCGATGCTTGTTCATGTGCCAAAGAAATTCATGACAACAGCAACAAGGCAGAACACTATGACAGATGCCTTGACCTGATAAGGGCCGATGCAAAGTTCAGTATCGACTACGCCAAATGTTCGGCAGCATTGGCTCTAAATAAAACCGACACCACAGGCCTAACCATGGAAGCATCGCAACTGCCGCAAGCCAGCGATGGTGCATACCAAATGGTGGCAGGGCGCGACAGCATTGTGTGGCGCGGACAGAAAATAACCGGTGACGCTCACTCAGGAATGATAAAGGCAAAGTCTGGAACTATAAAAACCGAAGGAGGAAAAATTACAGGTGGTGAAATTATTTTGGATATGAATTCCATTTCCATCAATGAGATGGATGATAATGCAAAAGGAAAAGAAAAACTCGGCAATCATCTTCGCAGCGATGATTTCTTTTCTGTTGCGACTCACCCGGAAGCAAAGTTTGTCATCACATCAGTGGAGCAGGCAGGCGATAATTCATTGATGAAAGGAAATCTCACGCTGAAAGGAAAAACGAACGAAGCAATTGGTTCGGTAAAAATTTCGGGTACAGGAGAAAGCAACGTAATTGTTTCCGGTGTCATTCAATTTGATCGGTCACTATTTGACGTGCGTTACGGCTCAGGAAAGTTTTTTGAAAACCTGGGGGATGACATGATAGTTGACCAGGTGACACTGACCTATTCTTTTATTGCTGCGAAGTAATTCAGGACTATTTGAACAAGCCGTGAAGCTGTGCATCCACACCTGAAATAATTTTTCCCAGATCTTCAGCCTTTTGATGGAACTTGTTGTTGTCCGCATCAACCACCAGCAGTTTGCCTTTGGTATAAGTTGAAATCCATGCCTCGTAACGTTCGTTGAGGCGGTTGAGGTAATCCAGTCGGATACCTTCCTCGTATTCGCGTCCGCGCTTCTGGATATTGTCCACCAGCACTGGCACACTTGCACGGAGGTAAATGAGCAAATCGGGTGGAGTAATAAATTCATCCATTAGCGCAAAAAGATCCTGGTAGTTTTCAAAATCGCGCGTTGTCATCAAACCCATGGCGTGAAGATTAGGCGCGAAAATTTGTGCGTCTTCATAAATGGTTCTGTCCTGCACAATTTTTTTTCCTGAAGCTGCTTGAGTAATCATTTGCCGGAACCGGCTCTTGAGAAAATAAACCTGTAGGTTGAAAGACCAGCGTTGCATGTCCTTGTAAAAATCTATGAGATATGGATTGTTGTCCACTTCCTCGAAGTGCGGTTGCCATTTGTAGTGTTTGGCAATAAGAGTGGTAAGGGTGGTTTTTCCTGAACCTATGTTTCCGGCTATGGCGATGTGCATTTTTTCGTAGTTGTTTTTGGACTGATGATGATGACCGATGCTCCAAGGGAGAACAAAGATTAAACTGCTAATCAACTTTGGTTTGCTGCCTTGAGCGGCCTATCTTTTTTTTAAAGGTGCCGAAAGTATTGCAAGCGTGTGTGCCGATGTGCCGTTGTTAATTTCTTATGGCTGAAATTTTTTCAAGATCGTAAATCAGCAATGCTCCGTTTTGAAGTGTCATCATTTTTTTTCCGGAGCACATCACCCTCGAAGTGGACGATAATGGCAATGGAAAAGAAGTTTCAACCAGCAGGTTTTTTTCCAAGATATGGAGATGTGTGCTGTCGGCATAAATCACGTTGGTTTCTGTAAGTTGTAGTGGTCCATTTGTACTAAGTGAAAATGTGCTTGAGTAATTTCCAAACACATCAAACACCAGCAAACCGAGTTTCGGATCGAACATGTAGACAAAGTATCCGCTCTCAATTATCTGCCGGGGACTGATGCCTTTGCCAAGAAGTGCCTGAAGATTGCCAGAAGAATTGATGCGGTTGAAGGCACCGTCTACCCTGCTGAGTTCGCTTTGTATTGCATCCCAAATCCAGAAATTATTATCGCGCGACCATCCCACGCATTCCACTTGGTTGTATTCTGTTTCAAAAGTGTTGATGATACTTCCCTGCAAACTCAAGGTGTTGTCCATTTGGTAGATAATGCCCTGATCCTTGAAATATAAAAATGGCTTAAGCGGATCACTCACATCCAGCGAATGGATGGTGCCATATCCAAGATCGCCCGTTCGGAAAAGAAAATTTCCTTCACTATCCAACTTCTCCACGAAAGTGGAATGAATAAAATAAATGTGATCGAGTTTGTCCACCTGGAAATCGAGCGCATCGGTGGCAATGCTGGTATCAGGTTCAATACCCCCAATGAGGAGAAGGAAGGAGAAAATAAAATTCATAATTCCACGCTTGACAAATTCAATACCTCTTCCACGCACACGCGGTCGTTGCTCAGGCGGGGCACCTTGTGTTGTCCACCCAGTTTTCCTTTCGAGCGAAGCCAGTTGTAAAAAGTGGCTTGGGGCATATTGCGCACAATGGGTTTCTGGAGGATGAAATCGAAAGCACGTTTTGCTTCGTAGTCGGAGTTGATTTCCTTCAACTTGGAGTCGAGTAAATCACAAAACTTCACGAAGTTGTCCGGTGCTTTTTCAAATTCAATCAACCACTCGTGTGCCCCCGTGGAGTTCTCGCTCATATAAACAGGTGCTGCGGTGTAGTCGGTAACGTGCGCGTGTGTGAGTTCTGCTGCATAACCTATGGCTAAGTCTGCATTTTCCACCATCAATTCTTCACCAAATGCGTTGATGAAATGTTTGGTGCGCCCGCTCACCTGTATGCGAAAAGGATACTTGGAGGTGAAGCGCACCGTATCGCCAAGCATATATCTCCATAAGCCGGCATTGGTAGAAATGATAAGGGCGTAATTCTCTCCCACTTCCACATCAGCAAGATTTACGGTGCGCTGATCTTTTGAATCGAGTTCACTCACTGGAAGAAACTCATAAAAAATTCCATAATCCAGCATCAGCAATAAATCATCCTTGTCCAGCCTGTCTTGTATGCCAAAGAAACCTTCGCTTGCATTGTAAGTTTCAGCATACTGAATTGCTGGCTCCCCTATTATCTTTTTAAACTGCTCGCGGTAGGGTTTGAAACTCACACCACCGTGCATAAACAGTTCGAGATTCGGCCACACTTCGCGCACTGTATCTCGACCCGAAAGTTCAAGAATTCGTTTGAGCAACACAAGCGTCCATGATGGTACACCGCACAGCATGGTCACATCTTCGTGAATGGTGGCCTCGGACATGGCCTCTATTTTTTCTTCCCAATTATCCATCAGCGCAATGTCACGGGATGGAGTTCTGCGCAACTCGACCCAAAACGGAAGATTGCGAATGATGATGGCACTCAGGTCGCCCGTGTAACCGGCTTCATTGAATGGATTTATTTTAGACGAACCTCCCACCACCAGGTGCTTGCCGGTGTAAAGCCTTGCCATTGGTTTCTGGTAATAATAAAGCGCAAGAAGATCCTTACCGCCCTTGTAGTGGCATTCGTCTAATGCTTCTTTGCTCACCGGGATAAACTTGCTGCGACTGTCGGTGGTGCCACTGCTTTTTGCAAACCATTTGAGTTTCGATGGCCACAACACATTTTGTTGCCCCTCGCGCAATTGTTCGATATATGGCTTGAAATCTTCGTACCTGCGAATGGGAACTGCCTTCTTGAAATCATCCATCGTGCGGATGTCGGAAAATTTATGTTCGAGGCCGAATCGTGTAAGCGCTGCTTGATCAATCAATCGTTGAGAAAGTTCGCTCTGCACTTCCAGCGGGTACTTCATAAAAAGTTCCATCTGGTGAATGCGCTTTTTGATGAGCCAACCGAATACAGAATTGAAAGGCATGAAGTGATGGTTATGAAAACGTGTCCTGGAAGCGAAAATAAAGGAAACGTTTTCAGCCTTCATCCTCGCCTGTATTTCCAATTGATGATTGACGGACTCATACATTCGCGCATCTTCATCAATGGGAATGAAAATGAAAGGCGCTGCGCTGCTGATTATACTTTTTATTAACTGTGCACCATGTTGTGCACAACGGCCCTACTTCCAGCAGGAGGTGAACTACACGATCCATGTAACACTGGAAGATGAGCAACATTTTCTTCACGGTGACATTACAATGGAATACATCAACCATTCGCCTGACGAACTGGATTCCATCTTCATTCACCTTTGGCCGAATGCCTACAAGAACAACAAGACAGCACTTGCACAAAATTTGGGTCGTGATAAAAATTTTATGCTTTGGTATTTGCCTGAAGCATCACGCGGATTTATTGATTCGCTGAATTTCAAAATTGCTGGTGAAAGAGTTCGATGGAGCTTTTACAAAGAGTTTGAAGACATCGCAGTGTTGGAACTGGCAAAACCGCTTCGGCCCAATGAGCAAATTTTAATCAGCACTCCGTTCCGGGTAAAAATTCCTTCCGCGGCCATTTCAAGATTGGGACATGTGGGGGAGAGTTATCAAATCACACAATGGTTTCCAAAACCCGCGGTGTATGATCGCGATGGCTGGCACCAAATGCCCTACATCAACCAAGGAGAGTTTTATAGCGAGTTCGGAAGTTTTGATGTGAGCATAACGTTGCCGGATAATTACACAGTGGGTGCAACAGGTGATTTGCAGACAGAAGGGGAGATCATAAGACTGAATGAGCTTGCATCACAAAATTCTACTCGCGCAAGCGATGATTTTCCTGCATCATCATCCAACATGAAAACACTTCGATATGTTCAACAGAACGTGCATGACTTCGGATGGTTTGCCGACAAAAGATTTATTGTGAGAAAAGGAGAAGTGACATTGCCCGAATCAAATCGCAAAGTGACAACTTTGGCTATGTTCACTCCAGGCAATGCAGAGGTTTGGGAAACCCATGGCATCAAAGCAATCCACGATGCGCTATACTACTATTCGTTGTGGACAGGTGACTATCCATACAACAATTGCACAGCGGTGGACGGCACCATCAGTGCGGGTGGTGGCATGGAATATCCTAACGTAACTGTTATTGGAGGTACATCTAATCCATTTCAATTGGAACTGGTAATTATTCATGAAGTAGGGCACAATTGGTTCTACGGAATGTTGGGAACCAATGAGCGCGACAATGCGTGGATGGACGAAGGCATCAACTCATTTTTCGAATCAAGAGTTCTTGAAACACTGCATCCGGAACTTCACGCGGGAAGTGGGATATTCGAAGGTAGCATCAGTGCTTTTACAGGCTTTGATAAATTCCCCTATCGCTATCAGGAAGAATTGATGTACTTGTTCAATGCAAGAGGGAACAAGGACCAGCCCATGCAATTCAATTCAGAAGATTTTACCAGCACGAACTATGGTACGGTTGTGTATAAAAAATCATCGCTTGCTTTCAACTACCTCTTGCAATACCTGGGCGAAGATGTTTTCAATCAATGCATGAGCGACTACTTTGAACAATGGAAATTTAAACACCCATCACCAGAAGATTTGGAGGAAGTTTTTGAAACTGCCTCCGGAAAAGACCTCAACTGGTTTTTTGATGAACTGATTGCTACGGATGCGAAAATGAATTACAAGGCCATCGGTGTGCATGAGGCGAAGCACGAAAGTTGGGGTAATGGGCTTTTGCTTAATGTAATGAACAAAGGAGAATTTGTTTCACCCTTTTCAGTTTCAATTATCCGAGAAGACAGCACTGTTTCAACTCAATGGTTTGATGGACATCCTTCCTTTACTGCGAAAAAGTATCTAATATCCAATGCGCAAAAAGGTGATGTGCTGAAACTAAATATGGCACCCGGTCTTCCTGAGTATGACCGGAACAACAACACTATCCGGACAAAAGGATTGTTGCGCAAAACAGAAAAGTATTCACTTCGGTTCATTACCGGAATTGATGATCCGGATCGGTCACAGTTGTTTTTCATCCCCATGATGGGCTGGAATTATTACAATCGCTGGATGATCGGAGCAAGCGTACACAACCAGACAATTCCTCTTGGAAATTTTCGCTACAGCATTTCGCCACTTTATAGTTTTTCGACTAACAGTATAAACGGATTTGCAAAGATTGAAGTGGATGACGGAATTGTAGGTGCCGGCATCAAGACACAAAAATTTGCGGAGGATCGTGTTACCTATGATTATTACTCCCAGGATTTAGACGATGTGACGGGGCAGTACGCCCTGAATTATTGGATTATTCATCCCTACCTGAGATTCAACTTGTTTCCCTCCCGTCTTAAAAAAGATTTGCAGGGTTTGATTTATGTTTCTGCAAAGCTGAAATATGAATCGCGCCAGGTCATGCGAAACAACAAATGGCAATTCCAACCTTTCGATTACGAGTTTACTCTGGTTCGCATAAATGCTGAGGTCAATAGGAATTTTCTGTTTTCCAATCTCCACATTTCTGTTTTGGCTGAAACATGCCTTGAAAACGAAAAGGCAGGAGTTCAATCCAACATCACTTATGATTTCATTTATGAAACCCGGACCAAAGCCAAATTGATCACAAGACTATACTATGGATTCAGCAATGGACTCTACAACACCAGCGGACAAAAGGGGCAGAGTGACTATGGCTATGATTACCTATTTCTTGGAAGGAATGAAACGGATGGAATTTGGTCACAGCAATTCATTAGAAACCAAGGTGCGCTTGCCGCACCATCATTTCAACAAATCAGTGGAAGCCTGCTTTCTTTCAATCTGGAAACCGATTTGCCAATAAAATTTCCACTGGCAGTTTACGCTGGTATAGCCTGGACACCGAATAACATAAGTCACAAACAGTTTGGTCACAGTCTCGGTATCACATTACCAATTGCACGAAAAATATTTCAGATCTATGTACCATTGCTTTTTTCAAACCAATCGGGTTGGATGTTTCCTGAAACAATTCTCTTCGAACTTGATCTAAACATGTTGAACCCATTTGAAATCCTTCGAAAACTCGATCCGTGATACTAGCGACTGGAAAAAAAATCTACTTCGCTTCTGACTTTCATCTTGGTGCCCCCAACTTCGAAGCTAGTTTGGAACGTGAAAAAAGAATCGTGTGTTGGTTGAATGAAATACAACATGATGCGGCAGAAATTTTTCTGGTGGGCGATATCTTCGATTTCTGGTTTGAATACAAGCGGACAGTTCCACGCGGGTTCACTCGTTTACTTGGAAAAATCTCAGAGCTCACGGATAGGGGAGTTCCAGTGCATGTTTTTACGGGTAATCACGACATGTGGATATTTGATTATTTACCACGGGAATGCGGAGTAATTGTTTATCGCAAACCAATAGAGCGCGAATGGAATGGAAAAAAATTCCTGATCGCTCATGGTGATGGTCTTGGGCCAGGCGACAAGGGATACAAATTCATCAAGAAAATTTTCACAAATAAGTTCTGCCAGTGGCTATTTGCCCGATTTCATCCCAACTTCGGAATTTGGCTCGCTACTTCATTAAGTGGATATAGCCGAAGCACCACTGGTGATAAAGACATCAAATTCCTTGGTGCTGAAAAAGAATGGCTCGTTCTCTATTCAAAAGCAGAGCAAAAAAAGAAGCACTTCGATTACTTCATATTCGGACATCGTCACTTGCCAATGGAAATCCAAATTTGTGAGAGATCAAGCTACTTTAACTTGGGTGATTGGCTTACACACTATACCTACGGAGTATTTAATGGCACTCAGATGGTTTTGCAGAAGTTTGAAAACAAAGGGATGAATTGATTGACAGAGTGGGTTTTGTCAAACTCTACTTCGCCCAAGTACAAAACAAAAAGCCCTACAAAAACTTTTGTAGGGCTTTTCGAAAATCGGCAACGACATACTCTCCCAGGAATTACCCTAGTACCATCTGCGCAGGTGGGCTTAACTTCTCTGTTCGAAATGGGAAGAGGTGTACCCCACCGCAGTAGTCACCTGAAAACAGGATATATTGATAGAGTTTATTTACATAAGCGTTCGAGCAATTAGTACTGGTTGGCTTTGACATTACTGTCTTTATACCACCAGCCTATCAACGTCATAGTCTTTGACGACTCTCAATGAAGCCTCATCTTGAGGCGAGTTTCGCGCTTAGATGCTTTCAGCGCTTATCTCTTCCGCATATAGATACTCTGCACTGCAGCTGGCGCCACAACAGATACACCAGAGATGCGTCCTTCCCGGTCCTCTCGTACTAGAGAAAGGTCCTCTCAAGCTTCAAACGCCCACAACAGATAGGGACCGAACTGTCTCACGACGTTCTGAACCCAGCTCGCGTGCCACTTTAATTGGCGAACAGCCAAACCCTTGGGACCTTCTCCAGCCCCAGGATGTGACGAGCCGACATCGAGGTGCCAAACCACTCCGTCGATGTGAGCTCTTGGGAGTGATCAGCCTGTTATCCCCGGAGTACCTTTTATCCTTTGAGCGATGGCCCTTCCATGCGGAACCACCGGATCACTATGTCCTACTTTCGTATCTGCTTGACTTGTCTGTCTCACAGTTAAGCACCCTTTTACCATTGCGCTCTTTGTACGATTACCAACCGTACTGAGGGTACCTTTGAAAGCCTCCGATACGCTTTCGGAGGCGACCACCCCAGTCAAACTACCCACCAAGCACTGTCCCCTTGGGTTAGAAACCAATGAATCAAAGGGTGGTATTTCAAGGTTGACTCCACGATACCTAGCGATACCGCTTCAAAGTCTCCCACCTATCCTACACATTAATTAATCAATTCCAATGCTAAGTTATAGTAAAGGTTCACAGGGTCTTTCCGTCCCGTTGCGGGTACTCGGCATCTTCACCGAGACTACAATTTCACCGAGCTCACCGTTGAGACAGCGCCCAGATCGTTACACCATTCGTGCAGGTCGGAACTTACCCGACAAGGAATTTCGCTACCTTAGGACCGTTATAGTTACGGCCGCCGTTT
>JAWXCI010000082.1:0-5366 GCA_034408895.1 Flavobacteriales bacterium | reverse complement strand
GTTACCTGTCATCCTGAGCGAAGTCGAAGGATAGTTTGAATGAAGCCAGCTGGCCCCTCGACTTGAGCTTGTCTTGAGTTTATTTAAAAGGCTCGGGGTGCCAAGCGGGCGTTGCTAGCAGCCTACTAACTATTTCCTGCTGTAATGCGATCCCAGAAAAGGATCCACCTGGAAAAGTGTAACGGGAATATCGCCTGTTTCAATTCGCCCCACAATGTTTTCAATCCACAGGTCATCGCCAGCAGCATCGTAATCATCTTTGAGGTTATGGCCAAAAAGCCTTGCAACGGATTGCCACATGAAGGCAGAGAATTTTCCTTTCAGGTCTTGAACCAGTTCGAATGAGGTTTCGCCTGTTTGGCGGTTAATCAGTTTGATGAGAATAATGCCTTCGGAAATGGTGAGCTTCCTCAACTCATTTTCGAATTGCAGTTTCAATTCTTCCTCCGCGCGGTCAATCAATTCGTTCTGACTTTTTTTATCGGTAATCAGAGCCATCTGCGCATCGCATTGGTTCATAATGTCACCTGCCGCTTTTGCATAAGGATAAACTTTCACCACTTTGGCCTGAAGGCGGTCGTATTTTTCTTTCTTCTTGCGGTTAGGTGCTGTATCCTCTACCACCACTGCGGCCCAGGTGGTGTAAACAAGTGTATCCACTTCGGAGGCGTAAATCACCATGTTAAATTTTTCGGTATAGAGGCTGTCCAGAACGCGATACTCCTGTGCATTCAATACAGAAAAGCAAAAACTGAAAACAACTGCTGATATGATGGAGCGGGATTTCAAATATGCCAGATTACTACATGTAAACGAGATGTGCAGGAAATTGTTTTTCAAATGAGAGACGAATGTAAGCCTTATTGTTCACGACCAACTTTCCATCGCGATGTTTTATTGTGCCCCCTCAAAGGCTGATCCCGATTTTCAGAATTTTTTGCAAATGCAAGTGCTGCTGAAAGTGCAGCCATCATTTCTTCTTCTTCATTTTCTTTGGCGGCCAGCACATCGGGTGTGAAATAATTCTTCACGAAATGTGTATTGAAATTTCCGCTCCTGAACGCATCGTGCCGGATAGCCCAACTACAAAAAGGCAGCGTGGTCTGCACTCCGCTTATTTCATAGTCGTCAATGGCGCGAACCATTTTTTCAATGGCTTCTTCCCGTGTGGCTGCATGAGTGATTAGTTTGGCAATCATCGGGTCGTAGTAAATGGGAATGTCCATTCCTTCTTCGAAGCCATCGTCAACTCTCACGCCTGGTCCGGAGGGTTTGCGGTAGGTAACCAATTTACCAATGTCAGGGAGAAAATTGTTGAGCGGGTCTTCGGCATAAACGCGAACCTCAAGAGCATGACCATTGATTTTCAAATCATCTTGCGTGAAGGAAAGTTTTTCGTCACGGGCTATCCGTATTTGTTCTTTCACCAAATCAATTCCTGTAATCATTTCACTTACCGGATGCTCCACCTGGAGGCGCGTGTTCATTTCGAGGAAGTAGTAGTTCAGATTTTCATCCACAAGAAATTCTACTGTGCCTGCACTTGAATAATTGCAACTGCGGGCAACATCACATGCACTGGCGCCCATTGCTTTTCTCATCTCAGGTGTGAGGATGGAAGAGGGTGCTTCTTCCACCACTTTCTGGTGTCTTCGCTGGATGGAACATTCCCGTTCGAAGAGATGCACCACATTGCCGTGGTTGTCTGCAAGCACTTGTATTTCGATGTGCCGTGGCGAGTTCACATAGCGCTCAATAAAAACTGAACCATCACCAAAAGAAGATTCCGCTTCGCTGATGGCGCGTTGCATTTGTTCTTCCAATTCTTCAATGCGCTCCACAATGCGCATTCCTTTTCCGCCACCACCGGCACTTGCTTTTATCAAAACCGGAAGACCCACTTCAAGTGCGGTGCGTTTGGCCTCGGTCACATCATTCACTGCGCCCTCGGTTCCCGGCACCATGGGGATATTGTATTTCCGCGCTGCCGCTTTTGCAGCGAGTTTATCACCCATGGTTTCCATGGCTTCGGGCGAGGGGCCCATAAAAGTGATCCCCGCCTCCTTCACCATTCTTGCAAACCCAGCGTTCTCAGAAAGAAATCCATAACCGGGATGAATGCCGTCCACTTTTAAGTGGCGGCACACATCAACAATTTTTTCACCTTTCAAATAAGATTGGCTGGAAGGTGGAGGGCCAATGCAAACTGCTTCGTCAGCATAACGAACAAAAGGTGCATTGCGGTCAGCTTCAGAAAAAACAGCTACGGTGGCTATGCCCATCTCTTTAGCAGAGCGCATGATGCGGAGTGCAATTTCACCGCGATTGGCTATCAGGATTTTTTTCATGGATTTTTTTCTCACCACACTATGGCGGGGCGCAAAGAAATGGGTTATCGCCAAAAGAGTTTTCCTGAACGCATTCGTTCTGTGTGATTATGTGATTTGTGTGCGAAACAAAAAAGCAAAAAGAAGCCCCGCTTTCGCGAGGCTTCTCTTTTTCCCCAACCGGGATTGTTTGCTAAAACGAATAGGTTACAAGACCAGTTGGTTCTTTCTCCACTCAACTTCTTATGGGCATGCTGTGCCGAATGCTCCGAGCAGTAAGAGCAAATCGAGAATGTTCACCACACCATTGCCATCGAGGTCGCCCACACAGGGTATCGTTACCACGAAGCACAAAGTGTCTGTACATGTCAAGCCATCTGTAGTTACTCCCACCACGGTAAGGCACACCACATAACTTCCGGTTTGACCATACGTGTGAACAGGATGCTCAAGGTTGGAAATGTTTCCATCCCCAAAATCCCAGTGGTAAGAAACAATAGTGGTTCCAACTCCTGCATGTGAAAGGTTGGTGAACGTAAACGTGTTGTTGTCCAGCACCTGGTTGAATGCAGCATGAACATCACACGGCAAATCGCACGGACAACTCACGGTCACCTCATGACAAATCACTTCCACAATTCCGAGTGCCACATATTGTGCAAGCACATCGGCACTTAGTGCAAACACATCCACCGGAAGTGAATTGCAACACCATGCATACATGCAAACAGTGTAAGTACCACTTGCTGCATAGGTGTGACATGGGTTCACGCCATAACCTGATTGTCCGTCACCGAAATCCCAGAAGAGGCAATCGCTTGGATTGGGTCCTTCGTAAATCGGTGAGAAACATGCGGTGCAACCAGTCGCGCTACTGAACCATTCGAAAGGCAATGTGCAGCAGTCAATGGTTACATCATGACACACGTTGCTGTAGCTGATGATGGTTCCGTTAGCATCAATGCAACAAGTAGTGAGGCAAACGGTGTAAGTGCCACCTGTTCCATAACAATGAACTGGATTCATTTCGTTGCTTGTTGTACCGTCACCGAAATCCCACGATGTACAATTGAAAACATCACCGGCAGCAAAACCCAGTTGAACGAATTGTACACAGCAATCATCTGTAATAGTGTAAACGAAATCAGTATCCACATCGCAGCAGCAATCCACAATATAGTCCACGCAAATTCCAACAGGAATTGAGTTAGGATCATTGCAACACCAGTATTGGTAACAGATTCCCCAACCGCTGTCGCAGTCGTTGCTGAAGTCGAGTACCTGTATGTATTGGTCGGCAGTGATTACAACTCCACCTTCAATCATCACGCAGATTTCATTCAATGGTGTTGAACCACCATTCACAAATGTGACCGTCCAGATGCATCCATCCTGAATCACGTTCGGGAAGAGCGAAACATCACATCCTCCACAATCCGTGACAAGGTCTTCGCAAATCGGGAACCATGTAGTTCCGTCAGGACAAATCACAGTGAGGCATACTGTATAGATGCCATCATTCACAAAACAATGTGTCGGGAACGGGTCGTAAGAAATTGTTCCATTCCCAAAATCCCAGATGTATTGATTGCCGCTTGGGTCGCAATCAGTAAGGAAATATTCAGGGAAGAAATTGTAACAGCAATCCCCTATATCTTCAAAACCAATTCCACTTGGGGGACAACACATCGGTGCGCAATTCACAGTGATGTATTGGCAGTAAGTAACTGAAGTTCCGTCAGGACAAACCACCGTCATGCAAACCTGATACACACCATTTGTGGTGTAGCAATGTGTCGGGTTTTCATCGTAAGAAATGTTTCCGTCACCAAAATCCCAGAAGTATTGCAATCCGGATGGAACACAATCCACAAGGAACAATGGTGAGAAGGTGAAGCAACAATTCGGTTCGCAGTTGTAGATGAAATCCTGGGGCAGGCAACATCCACCTCCGCCACCACAATCTACAGTTACGCAATAACTCACTCCAAGGGTTCCATCGGGGCAATACACATTGAGGCAAATTGTGTGAACACCCCAACTGCTGAAACAGAACGAATAAGTTTCACCACCGGCCACTGAAGTTCCATCTAGCATCCATTCATAAGTGTTGCCGTCATGTACACAATCCACCAGGTAGATTGCAGTTACTGTAAAACAGCAATCGCCAATGGGATCAACATCTATGTAATGCGGCAAACAACATCCACCTGAAGGACATGGGCCGGGAGTCCATGATGTGACACCGTAGTTCAGTTCGGCAGCGCAGGCATTGTCGTAAGTAACACCATCGCATCCACAAACCGGATCGTAACCCGCACAGAAAACTGTTGGATCAATCAGTGAAGGATCTATGCAAGGTGAATTGCAAGGTCCATCTGTCCAGTAAGAATTTCCTGCTGCCAGTGCATAGCAACTGTTGGTGTACTCAATTCCATCACAACCGCATACAGGGGCATATACCTGTGCACAGATTGGATTTGGATCAACCAACGAAGGATCGAAACAAGGCGTTGGGCAAGGGCCCGCAGTCCAGGATGTAACTCCACCGTAATAGAATGCAGCACATGCATTAGGATAGGTAACTCCATCACAACCACAAACCGGATCGTATTGCTGTGTGCATAAAGTGGTAGGATCTATCTGGGCGGGATTGATACAAGGCGCACAATCCACACTCACATAGTGACAATATGTTGCAGTAGTACCATCAGGACAAGTGACGGTTAAACAAACCTGGTACACTCCATCTTGGGTGAAGCAATGCACAGGATATTCGTCAGTTGATGTCGTACCATCTCCGAAATTCCAGTAGAAACTATTTGCAGTCGGAATGCAATCCACAAAAGTGAGTGGTGAGAAAGTGAAGCAACAATTGTCTGTGCACGACCAGGTGAAATCCCCCGGCATGCAGCAACCACCGCCACAATTCACATACACATCGTAACACACTTCATCGTTATAAGTATTGCCCGCAGCATCCACACAACAATCGTAGTGACACACAGTGTACCATCCTGTAGCTGGGAAACAGAAGGT
>JAWXCI010000081.1:0-21920 GCA_034408895.1 Flavobacteriales bacterium | reverse complement strand
CGCTTTTTTTGTGATGATGTTTTTGGTTGCCCATCATTCTTAACTATCACAATTGAAAAACCCTTCCGTTTCAAGAAGGGCCTTTCAAGTTGTTTCGGGTTAATCCAACTTAAAACCTGTAATGTCCTGTGCGCAGTATCCTGCGGAGAAGACTTTTTAAACCTAAATAATCATGAGAAGCATCGTTCACGTTTGAACGCTTTTTTGTTGGGATTAACTGCGGCCAAAACTATTTGTGTGAACTCCACGTCACCGTTAAACAAGGGTTAAGCATGGTCAAAAAACGTTAACCAATTTTTTAACAACTCAACTCTTGCGGTTCTTTGGCCGAAAGAAGATGTGAGATAGGAGACATGAGATGAGAGATAGGAGCGGGAGTTTGGGATAGAGAATTTCTGTAGCAGAGTTCAATGAACGAGAGATATTTACGTGTACTTATTATAGTGAGCACAGTTGCCGTGCTTGGCCTCATTGCTATACAAGTGTATTGGGTAAATAATTCATTCGAATTGCGGCAACAGGAATTTTCCAATAGTGTGCAGAAGGCAATGAACATTACTGCCATAGAACTGGAAGAATTTGAGATGATGGCCAGGATGGAAAGGCAAAGCGGAAGCCCCAGCATTTCCATCTCATCAGTTCAGGACAGTTCCGTTGTTATTTCCTCTCACGATGATCAGCTTGATACGCTCAAGTCCGGAAATATCCAGATGGGCAAAGACTCCATTTTTTTTCAGCAATGGGGTGAGAGCGGCTTGCAGCAAAGCGAAATTCTTGAACAATCAGGATTTCTTGACGACATCATGACTGGAGCAATGGAACTCGACATCTACCGCTCGGTGACCGAACGTGTGGACACCGTTCTACTTGATTCTCTTCTCCGTTCTTTTCTTGCCAACGAAGGGGTAAAGGCCGGGTTTCATTTCGCAGTTTTCAACCGCCTGAAAAAACCGGAAATACTTGCCGATGCAGATTTGGCCAACCAGAAAAACCTGCTTGATGGCCATGCTACTCAGCTGTTTCCCAACGACCCATTGGCCGACCCCGCTTACCTCCATTTGTGGTTTCCACACCAGCAACGATACCTCCTCACCTCCATGTGGATGATGGTTTTAGTTTCTGTGGTGCTGTTGCTGTTTATTATGTTCCTGTTTTCGTTTTCCATCAGGATCATTTACCGCCAGAAAAAACTGAGTGATGTAAAAAATGATTTCATCAACAACATGACTCACGAACTGAAAACTCCCATCTCCACCATTTCGCTGGCGTGCGAAGCGCTCAACGATCCGGACATGCGTTCTAGTCAAAATTCAGTGGAGAATTACGTCAGGATGATAAGCGAGGAAAACAAGCGGCTGGGTGTGCTGGTCGAGAACGTACTTCGCACAGCAATCTTCGAGCAGGGGGATATGAATCTTCGCATTGACAAACTGAACATGCACGATATAATCAGGACCGTTATCCGCAATGTGGCCATACTGGTTAAGCAGCGTCAGGGAAGCATTATTACTAAACTTGATGCAGGCGATCCCATGGTAGAGGGCGATGCGCTCCACCTCACTAACGTGGTGTACAACCTCATTGACAACGCCATTAAATACTCAGGTGAAAAACCGATGGTAGAAATTTCGACCCGCGACTCGGGGATGAACATTGTAATTGAATTCACCGACAACGGCATCGGTATCTCAAAAGAAAACCAGCCGAAAGTTTTTGACAAGCTCTACCGCGTACCTACCGGCAACGTGCACAATGTAAAAGGCTTCGGCCTTGGCCTCAGTTATGTTAAAGGCGTTGCGGAAAAGCACGGTGGCAGCGTTGCACTGGAAAGCGAATTGAAAAAAGGAAGCACATTCACTATACAAATCCCAAGAAAACATGAAAAAGAAAATTAAAGTATTGCTCTGCGAGGATGATCCCAACCTCGGTACTCTTCTGCGCGAATTCCTCGATGCTAAAGGATTCGAAACCGAACTGGCCACTGATGGCCTTGAGGGGCTGAAACTTTTCCGCAGGAATGCTCACGACTTTGTGATTCTTGACGTGATGATGCCAGTGAAGGACGGCTTTACCGTGGCCGAAGAAATAAGGCAGGACGACAAACACACTCCCATTCTTTTCCTCACCGCCAAAAGCATGAAGGAAGACACTCTGGAAGGATTCAAAGTAGGGGCCGATGATTACATGACCAAACCGTTCAGCATGGAAGAACTGCTGGTGCGCATGAATGCCATATTGCGAAGAACATCAGCCCTGCCGGAAACTGGAGACGATGCACTGGAATACGAAATAGGTAATTACCATTTCGATTACAACACCCAAAAACTTACCGAAGGAAAAACCGAGATTAAGCTAACTACAAAAGAGAACGAATTGCTCTACCTCCTTTGCAAGTTTAAAAACGGAGTGATGGAACGCGGCTTTGCACTTAAATCTATTTGGGGTGACGACAACTATTTCAATGGGCGAAGCATGGATGTGTATGTGGCCAAGTTGCGCAAACACCTGAGACTCGATCCCACAGTCGAAATCATAAACATACATGGGAGGGGTTTCAAACTTTTGGCGAAGTGAGAATTTAGCCTGCTTGTGATGAGTGAAAAATTTTTATCCCTACTTGCGGTAGTGATGAATGTTGAACTTCAAACCAACGCAAAATTTTTTTGATTTCAGAAGTAAAGCTTTTTTCGAAATCTTTCTACACTTCTTCTTCTTCCATTTGCACACGTGCAGGCGTAATGCTATTCACTGCTGCAATCAGATTTCTGCCATAGAAACGATACCACGCCAGGGCGACAACCACAAGTGTAATCGCAATTACAATTTTCCACATCAGGGGAGTATCGGGTAGAAAAAATCCCGCAATCGAAGCAGCCACCAGTAGCGCGGCAAGCAACAGAGGACGGTAGTTACTGTCAATGTGCTTTTTCACCGAGGCGATAAAAAACCCTGCAAATCCCAGTACAATGGAAGAAGCAAAGGATGAAATCATGGCGCCTTTTATTCCAAGCCAGGGAATAAGGATAAGGTTGGAACCAATGCTCACAGCGGCAGCTATTAAAAAAATTCTCAACACCGGAACTGTCTTTTCATGGAAGATGGCTCTGGATACCGTGGCCACGTACATAGGCCGATAACACCAGCCCATAACAAGAAGTGGTGCTATGGTATAGGCATTGGTAAAATCAGGATTGGGATAGAGGAACATTACCACCTCTTTTATCCAGAGGCACACCCACAACGCACAATAAATACTGAAAGCAAACCACAACATGATGATGCTGCGCAGCAGCAATGCGTTTTCTTTTTTCTTATCGGCAATCAATCCGAAAAGAATGGGAGTGACTACAGTGGTAACTGCTCCCTGGAAATTGCCGAAGTAGCTGCCGAAACTAAAAGCCACGTTGTACAAACCAATATCGCCAAGTGAAACCACACCGTTGTGCGCTCGCGAGTAATCCAGAATAGCGCGGTCAGAACTGTTTATGATGTTGTTGGAATATTTCTTCGGGATGATGGGCAAAACGATTTTGAGTTTTTGCCTGATGTAGGTCCATGTAAAATCGAACGAAGCCCTGATGTTATTCCTGAAGCGCAGATGATAGCCGTAGTAGAAGTATTCAAATGATTTTGCAACGAATGCAGACAGGAACAATCCGAGATATCCCAGACGGAAAAAGTAAATGCTGATGAAGGATGTGCTCACGACAAGTCCACCACTGATGAGCATGGAGATGTAAACCAATTTGTGTTTGTTTGCCAACTGGCAATGGCGCATTCCTATTCCTTTCGTAAAGTCGAAAAACGCAAGTGGAATAGTGACAAGGGCAAGCATGTAAAAAATGTTGTCGCCCACCTGGTTGCGAAACAGGAAGTACAACAATACCCCGCAACACAACGCGTAAAAAATTCGCCACACCAGCAGGAAGCCCATAAACTTTCCCCAGGTATTTTTATAGGTGGTGCGTTCCTTGAAAAAACTGTTTTCAAAAAGATTTATCAATCCGAGATCGGCAAAAGCGGAGAGCAGACTTACGTAGCTGAAAGTTAGACCATAGATTGCATAATCATCCAGCGTCATGTAAGGGATGATAATGGGCAGGATAAAAATATTCGCCACCATTGTAACGTAAGTGGCGAAGAAGTACAACACCGAATGGCCTAAAATTTTCCGGATCATTCTTTCAGTTTTCTGGGCGATGTTTCATGGTTCATAGATCATAGTAGTTGGGTTCATGGTTCGTAGGGGTTCGCTTGTAATGCGCATTGCCATCCAGAAACTTGAAACCAGAAACCTGAACATAGGGCACTGCTTAAATCCTCATGAGATTATGAAACATGAACTAACAAAAACTTTATTACCACACCGTCCAGCCTCCTTCCACCAGCATATTGTCACCGGTCACATAGCTCGAAGCATCACTCAATAAATAAACAAGTGCTGAAGCCACTTCGTGATTGTAGCTGAGGCGCTGCATTGGTGAAAAACTGGCGAAGTTTTTTTCGAATTGCTCTTCGTGATTGTTCCATACTCCGTGAGGTGTAATCATGTTCACCCTTACATTTTTTGCCGCCCAATTGGAAGCGAGATAGCGCGATAAAGCATCAATGGCACCTTTGCTGGCGCTGTAAGCAGCGGGGCAACCAAGAGTAGTTCCCTTGTATAAATTTTGGTTGGGTGCAACCACAGAATAAGTGGACGGAATGTTTACGATAGAGCCTTTGCCTGCTGCTGCCATGTGCGAACCAATGACCTGGCAAAGCAGAAACGTTCCCTTGAGATTAATCTCCACCACCGTATCCCAATTTTCTTCCGAAACTTCTTCGAAAGGTTCAAATTTTAAATGCGATTTGTTTTGATGTGCGCACACCAGGCCGTCCACTTTTCCAAATTCTTTGAGCACTGCATCGCGGAGTTTTATCACTTCATCTTTAATGGCCACATTAACTGCAATGCCCAGCATTTTTCTTTCATGGCGTTGCTCAAGTTGCGCGGCAAACTCTGACGGCTTTGCAATTGCTATATCTGCACAAACAACCTGCGCACCAAATTGTGCAACGGCTTCACAAAATGCTTTACCAATGAGTCCGCACGCTCCGGAAATTACAATTACTTTTCCCGTGAGATCGAATTTCTTTTTAAAATCAATTTGAAACGGATCAGTGGTTCGAAGCAAGGACATGGACTGAAATTTTATTGTGCAAGGTTACATGGAATCCAGCAGTGCCAAAATTTTTGTACCGGGAAAGCATTTCGATTTGATCACACTTGTTCCCTCTTGAATACAGCGTGGCATTAGCCTGGATGAATTACTCTTGCCCTGTAATAATTAAACCTTCTTGAAGTCGCGCCTCCACTTCCCCAACCTTGATGCCTTGCGCTCCGTAGCCTGTATATGTGCAATTTTTCAGCACACTTTCGGCTGGTACTGGTTCTATCTTCAGGAGGAATCGTTTGTAGTAAGCCGCATAGTGCGCGGCATTAGCTATGGCGAAATGGCGCTCATATTCTTCTACATGCTCAGTGGATTTTTAATTACCTACCTCATGATAGAAGAGCGGCACAAGACCGGCCGGTTCTCCATTCCTAATTTTTATGTGCGCAGGATTTTGCGCGTCTGGCCTGTGTTTTTCCTGGTTATAGGGCTGGGGATGTGCTTGGCGCTTATCAGTCCGGCCACGTTCGGGTTGCCTGAACGCCCGGTGGAAAAGTTGTGGATGTACTTTCTTTTTTGCGGAAACTACGATGTGATGCACATGACAATGTTGGGGCTGCAGGGTGTGGCCAATGATGCCCTTCGCGTGACATGGTCGCTGGCCATCGAGGAGCAATTTTACCTGCTGTGGCCCTTGTTGTTTTTTTTCACGAATAAAAAATTTGCCGCTGCTGTACTTGCTCTTGTGTTAGTATGCCTAGCACTGAAGTTCATAAAGATGTACGACCGTTTTTATTTCTTCCATTCGCTGTCGAGTTTTTACTTCATTGCACTGGGGGCGTTTACCGCATTCCTTGCCCACCGCTTCAAGGATAAGATACAATCCATTTTCAGACGATGGCATTTCGCGCTCAATTATGCAATAGTGTTCCTGGTGGTTTTTTTTTCACCGGAGATAGAAGCCATGGCAGGTGGAAGTCGCATTGTGCTGGAGGTGACTATCAGCTTCTGTTATTTAGTGCTGATCCTCGAGCAAACTGTTTACCAACGACCATTGGTTCAAGCGTCTTCCGTTCCGCTCCTGGCCAAATTGGGGCGCTACACTTATGGCATGTACCTCTATCACCAACTAATAATTTATGTATGGTTTGCCCTGGTGAGTTGGGAAATGACTGCTGTATGGGAGCCTTTTGTTTATGGGATCATCATACTCCTAATTACTACCGCAGTGGGCTATGCCAGTTATGAACTAATGGAAAAACGTGTGTTACGGCTGAAGGACAGGTTCAGCAAAGTAGTGTCGGGTTCAGGAGAATAAAAGGGACGAAAAAAAATTGTTGCCGGGACGCTATGCACTATTGCTCAAGGTTCAGTTGAACTTGCGGAAAACGGGTTTGATAATTTGTTTTCCAATTAAGTGTTTTTCAAATCCATCTTCAAGTGCAAGTTCCAGCACTGCAACACTTTCATCAAAGGCAGCGAGCATCCAGTCCATATCTTCTTTGGTGTGTGAAAAACAGGGCGACAAAATTCCCTGGTAAAGAATTCCTCTTGCAATCATCTCCTGCATAAACACGGTGCGCAAACCCATGTCGGCTTCACCGTTTTTGTTTTTGATGAGGAGACCCACTGACCAGTTGAACCCGTTCAGTTGAATGATGTCTGAAAGTTTTCTTCGAGCAACGATTTCATTCACTCCCTTTATGAAGTAATCTCCAATGGAATGATTGTGTTCAATCACATTTTCATTTTCAAAAACCCCGATGGTTGCAAGACCGGCAGCTATAGCGTGTGTTTCGCCACCATGGGTGGTGCTTACAAGAAAAACTTTTGGTGTGCCCTCACGATCAATTCCACCCAGTTGCATTATTTCTTTTTTGCCGGTAAGTGCACAAAACGAAAATCCGTTTGCGATGCCTTTGCCCCAGGTGGCCATATCCGGTTGAGCGTTGAATTTTTTTATTGAGCCGGGAAAATCAGTTTTGAAACCCGTTATCATTTCGTCCATGATCCAAAGTGCTCCGTGTTGGTGTGCAAGATCAATTGCTTTTTGACAATGATCGGGTTGAAGCGCAATCCATTTCTCAGGTTCACTTATCACACAAGCAATTTGATTCGGATATTCATTAAACAATCTTTCCAAATCCTCCAGCGAATCCTGTTTGTACATCACCGTCAGTTTCTTGAACTGGTCAGGAATGCCAAAGTCACATGCGGTGCTTCCTATAAACCAATCATCATAAGAGTAGAATGGATGTTCAATAGGGCGGGCAACAAGAGTGCGGCCTGTGGCAGCGCGCGCAAGTTTTACAGCCGCAGTGGTACACACACTTCCGTTTTTGGCAAACTTGATCATGTCATGTTGCGGAACAAGCGAAAGAAATTTTTCAGCCATCTCTCTTTCAATTACTGATGGACGGGAAAAATTCACACCGCGTTCCAGTTCGTCATGCACACGTTTAAGAACGGGTTCATAAGCATGACCAAGCGAAACGGCAGTAAGGCCCATCAAGGTATCGAGGTATTTATTTCCATCCACATCCCAACAATAAGCGCCTTTGCCATGCGTGATGGCTGCAGGCGAGTTGGCAGGAAACTGGTCGTCACCTTTCGAGTAGGTGTGTGCACCACCGGGAATGAGCGAATGAATCACTCTTCGGTATTCATCGCTCTTTGCGAAGTGGGTGATCTTGGGTAATGAAATAGTTTTCATAAATTCAATTTACTCTTCGGTCCTCCCTCAGCGATTTCCGGTAGCCTTCATTAATTATACTCTCCTTGTTGAACTCTAGTAACTCTGGCTTTTTCAGAATCAAATCTACAACCTCGGTAATCCCAAAATCCGTATCGTTGCCCAGTTCCTTAAAGATGATTTGTGACACGAGGAAATCATTTTCAGTGTCCACAGAAAGTTTGAAATGGTAAAGTGCATTTGCTTTTCTCCACCCGCATTTAAATTTTCCACATTGCTTGATGAAGGGTGTTACGTGTTCGCGCTCGCTCAGCATTTTTGCTTCACGCCACGCATACTCCAATGCACGGAATGAAAAGACTTCGGTGTCGAAACCATCTTCAAGAAAATGAGGTTCATGGTTCGAGTTAGAAAAATAATCTACACCGAGTTTCAGGAATTCGCCTATCACAAAATCCACTTCACGATGGCCATGGAGTGGATTGTCGCAACAAATGCGGATGATGTTTTCAGGTGCCGGTGAAAATGAAATTGCGGTTTGATAAAAACGATCGAGCACATCCCAATCGCTGCCGCGTGAGCAACGGATTTTATTTTCTGCGCAGAATTTTTCGATGGCATTGTCTTCTGGATTGTTGCTGGTGGCAACTACCATTTCATCTACAAGTTTTGCCGGGCTGATGCGATCCACAATGTTCTGCAAAATGGTTTTCCCGTTTGCATCGCGCAGCACTTTTCCGGGCATGCGAGTTGAACCCATGCGGGCCTGTATAATGCACAGGTTCATGCGGGAAAAAGAGTTGAGAATTTTGAACTCACCTGTTCAACCTGTTCGAGAACGGGCGCACTTAATTCATGCAGAATAGTTCCGCTCTCGGTGCTTTGCGGTACAATGGAAGCAACCAGGTCCGCAGTTTTTTCTCCTGCCACCGTTCCAAGATGTGAGCAAATATTTTCGGTGAAAGATGTAGCATTTTCAATCCACTTGTTGTAGTGAAGAACGAAAAAGTGTTCGCGGTTTTCAAAAAGAAATTCATTGGATTTGGCATAATAAAATCCTGCGCGATCCACTTCGCTGCATGTTCGCCAAAAATCAATTTCATTATCGTGTACCCATCGGGGGACTCGAAAATTTTCAACCACGCGAAATGCAATTTGCGGCATCGGGCTTTGGGGTCTTAGGTTTTCGTTGCTGAACCATTGCTTGCGGTGGATGGAAAGAATATTTTCTTCGGCATTGCGGTGCATGGCAATGGATTTTATTCCGGGAAATAGGGAACGTATAGCAGGTACTCTAAAAAGTAAATCAGGAATTTTCAAGGCAAGCCGGTGGGTTTGTGAAATTGCGTCAAGTTCAAGTTTACGGTGTGTTTTGGTGAGTCGTTGTTTCACATCATCGCTCTTAAATTTCAATACACAGCTATCATCGTTCTCGTTCCAGTTCAGGTTTCTTCCGGCCACAGCACCCAGCAATAAATCATCGTAGGCATACCAACTGAAAATTTGTTTCCATTGTTCAGCGGGAATATCATCGAGACTGTAAATGAATTTGTGGAGGAAGGCAGGTTCGAAAAAATATTCCACGTTTTCCATCGAGCCGATAAGTTTCCCCAGGATGGTAGTTCCGCTGCGACCGCACCCACACAACAGGATGATGCGGTTGACGGCAGTACTTCTGTCGAAAATCATTCTTCCGTCTTGTGTTTTTCTTCGAGCTTCGAAGCGTAAAAATTCATCTGCTCCATCTTCTTGGTCAGGTTATCATTGTGCATACGGTAGCGGTAAAGTGGAATGCACAGGTTGTAAACCTTGAAGTGTTTCAGGAAGCGGATACGCAGGTCTTCTTCCTCGCGGGCACGAAAACTTTCATCGTAAAGCCCGATATGAAAAAGATAGTCTTTGCGGAACATGATGCCGCAGGCAATGGGAGTTGAAACAGCATCCACATGCCGGAGGTGTTTTCCTTTTTCATCCACTAAAAAATAATCGGTGGACACTGCATCAAGGTCATTGTTCATTTCAAGAAATAGGCGCTCTACGCTCAGCATGTCACGATGGAGATAATCATCGGCATCTAGAAAAACAATGAACTGTCCTTTCGCTTTTTTTATCCCAAAATTTCGGGCAGCCGCCAACCCAATGTTTTCTTCCAGGATAAATATCCTGCAATCTTCATGATAATTCGCCAGCACTTCTCGGGTGTTGTCACTGGAGGCATCGTCCACCACTATTATTTCAAACTGATCTTTGGATATTGACTGATCCATGGCGCTGCGTATGGCGCGCTCCACGTATTGATCGTAGTTGTAGGTAGTGATAATGAGTGATACCATGTTGCCGGAATTTTGATGCAGGTGCGTGTCACTAAGTAGAAGATCCGTTTCCGTTCACTTTGCGTTTTCTGCGTTTGGGTTTCTTCTTGTCCTGGTCATCCTCGTAATATCCCTGGCCATAACCATAGCCACCGTAGCCATAGCCATATCCATAGCCGTAGCCATAACCATAACGATATGCATACTTGCCATAGTAGTATTTCCAGCGCTGCATCTTGATGTTGTTCATCAGCAGGCCATTATTTTTCAGGTTGTTCTGATGCAACACTTCTTCGAGGTAGCGCACTCCCTGCTTAGTAGCTTTTTCTGTATTGAGTACAAAAATGCCGGTGTCCACTTTGGAAAGCAGCACAAGTGAATCGCTGATGAGCATCAGCGGAGGGGTATCCACAATAATAAATGAGTAGTGATTTTTAACTTCGGCAAGAAGCTGATCCACCTTTTCGCTCAGTATCAATTCCGATGCATTGGGCGGAACAGGACCTGCTGTTATGATGTCAAGGTTTTCAATTTGCGAACTGATAATGGAGTCGCTGAAGTGTGTTCTCCCAATAAGGTAGGACGAAACTCCGGAAATATTTTCGAGACCGAATGTTTTATGCACTTTGGGTTTGTGCAAGTCGAAATCCACCAGCAATACTTTTTTTCCTGCACGTGCGAACACCGCAGCAAGATTGGCCGATGTAAATGTTTTTCCCTCACCCGCATGCAGTGATGTAACCAGGATGACTTTAGGACTGTCGTCTTTTAGCATGTACTGGAGATTGGTTCGTATGCTGCGAAACGATTCAGAAATGTTGGAACGCGGGCTGTGAATAATGGCAAGTGGATTGGTGTCCGATTCGGCATAGTTGGGTATGCCGCCCAGCACTGGCAGTTTGGTGAGTGCTTTTAGTTCGCGTGTATTTTCTATCCGCTCGAAGAATATCAATCGTACGAAACCGATGATGAGGGCGAGAAAAACTCCGCCACCCATAGCCAGGTAAAATGCTCTCTTTTTATTAGGCCCCACCACACCGGTGGAACGCGCTGATTCGATCACACTGGTTTGCGGAATAATAGCAGCACGCGCTATCACCGTGTTCGCTTTTTTCTCCAGCAGGAAAGTGTACAGGGCTTCGTTCACTTTAAGCTTGCGGTCAATGCCCAACAAGTCTCTTTCAAATTTGGGAATACCGGCCAACTTAAGTTCAAGCACTGACACTTGTTTTCCCAGGTCTTTTATGCGCGAGTTGATGGCCACTTTAGTATCACGGGTGTACCTGAAAATTCCGTAACGGATACTGCGAATAAGCGAATCGAGTTTTGCAATCTCGGCAGATTTCGGATTGACATCAATCAAACGAATGGTGCGTTCAATGTTGCGGTTGTACAACTCTGTAACTTGATCGTGCAGCGTGAGGTCTTCTCCCTCTATGTAATTCATAGGTGGAAGTGCAGCCTGGTCTTCTTCGTCCTGGAGAAAAATTTCGAGGGATGAAATTGCATCCCTCCGCAGTTCAAGCCTGCTCCTTTCAATCTCCACCCGGTTCAGGTTTTCAAATGCCGCCTGTTGTTCTTTGCTGAGGTCAAGAATTTTTCGTGTGTCCTTAAAGCTTTCAATCTGCCGCTCCAGCGAATCAATGATGTGAGTGATTTCCTCCAGTTGTTTGTCAATGTAAACTTCTGTGTTTTCATTCACATTGATCTGTGCCTCCAATGTGTAGTCAATGTAAACGCTGGCCAGTGTGTCCAGAAATTGTTTGGCGCGTTCAGCAAGTTCGTCCCTGCACACCAAAGTGAGTATGCTGGTGTACTCTACGTTTTCCACCGAAAGGCTTTGTTTGAATTTTTTTACCATCGCCTCATCACGATGAACCTTGAACAAAAAATTAGCATCCTGGATGGCCGAAACACTGGTCTCGTCCACCTTTAGATTTCTGATTACAAGTTCGAGGTTGTCATCGGCCACCAGGCTATCGAACATGCAGGCGCGGGTTACCTGCCGGTTGCCAATGTTGTAAATAAGTTTGTAGTTCTTGGAATCAAGAATTTTTACACTGAATGGAACATTGTAGAGTTCATCATTGAGCCAGGTGCATTCCACATCAATCACCCTTAGCTGAAGTTGCTGCTCCGTTTTCACTCTTCCCACTATGTAGTAAGAAGTGTTGAAGTCGAGTTTGCCGAGCGTTTTCTTAATCAGGTCGTAGGACTGGAGCACACGTTTCTGGTTGGTTACATCGGCAAGCAGCGAGTAGTAACCCAGGTTGGAATAAATCTGGCTTTGGTAGTCATAAGTTTCCGATGACTTGAGCAGAATTTCAGCCTTGGCCGCGAAAATGTTCGGCATCCTGTACGTTACAAACAGCGCTATGAGTACAGCGATAGTAGGAAGAATGATGAGCAAAAACCAGTTCTTGCCAATGAATTTAAGTATCGGCCTGAGGTCTTCCGCATCAACGAAGTTGGTTTTTTGATCGGCCATTACGGGGCAAAGGGGCGCAAATATAGAAGCCTGTGATTCCATGCACCGGATTGTTGTACAGCGAAGGCAAAGAGCAACTTTGTTTCAAATTGGGTGCGACAAGTTTCTTTTACATTTGCCCTCATTCAATTCTATCAAACAACATCCCGATGATCAAAATTTTGCGCTTGTTATCTCTTCTAGCCTTCCTGATTTTACCGCTTCTTTTCTGCGCACAACCCGATCCACCTGCGGGTGGTGGTCCCCCATGCGGCCCTCCTTTTGGTCCCGTTTGCCCCATTGATGGTGGCATCACCTGGTTGCTGGCAGCAGGGTTGATTTACGGAGGAAAAAAAGTTATGGATTCGAGACGGAAAAAAATTGGAGCCTAAACCCAGTGCACCGCAGCCTGCTGTCCGGTTCGTTGTTCTCCTCGCTTCACTCTTTATTGGCTGGTATTTTCTTTATGAATTTTACCTGCATCCAAAAACCAATTTGGATAAATACGTTGCTCATTCTCTTGTAAGCCTGGCAGAGTTTCAATTACGAACCTTAGGGTTTGATGTTGCCGAATTCGGTGATCCGGTTTTCAGAAACCAGGTAGGCATAGAAGGCTCAGTCGGAATAGTGATTGGAGCACCCTGCGATGGTATTGTTCTTTTTGCCCTCTTTACTTTTTTCATCGTTGCATTTCCAGGTGCATGGAAACATAAGTTGTGGTTCATACCTGCGGGTATTGCTGCCCTTCACATTATCAATTCTCTTCGCGTTGCCACTCTTGCCTGGTTGTTCTGGTATAAGCCGGAGTGGCTCGACTTCAATCATGATTACACTTTCACCATTCTTGTTTATGCCTTTGTGTTTTGCCTTTGGTATGTGTGGGTGAGAAAATTTTCATTACCCCGAAAAAAAATCAGGGAATGAAAAAAAAAGCAAGACTTGCGATATGGATAGGTGCCGGCCTTGTGATCGGTTTCGTTCAGGAAATGGTTAAAGTGAACATCAACTATCAACTGGATATGGCGCAACGCATCACTCAGTATGATCAACTCTCACTGCAAGATCGCAGGCAACAAATTTCTTCTCTCGACATAGAGGTGCCTTATGATTATTATTTCAGTCACTCAAGAATACAGGCACTTGAAAATTTTTCTATTGGGGGGCTGAACAAGTTGAAATGGATCAATACCTTTTTTTTTATCGCTGTCTTCATGATCATCAATTTTCGATTGCTCCAAATTGCAATTCCCGCATCTCCGGTTCGAAAACTCCTTTTGCCGGCCTATGTTGTGCTTTTCTCTGCCTCCATAATTTTTTACATCTTCGGACATTTCACTGATTCATTGGGAAGCACTTATCCCGTGGCAAGAAAAATTGCAGGTGTACTTCAATCCATGATACCTGCAGTGATACTTTATTTTGGCCACCTTCTTTCATCCCGCATACCCGATGGAAACAAAAACCACCCTTGAAGAATTACCTGATGATGCACGCGTCTGGATTTACCAGTCCAGCCGGTGGCTTACTCCTGAAGAGTCTTCACTCATCACTAAAGAAGTTGAAACATTTATTGCACAGTGGTCAGCACACGGATCAAAGATGAAAGCAGCTTCTGCTGTTTTTCATAATCGCTTTGTGGTGGTTGCCTCCAGCGAAGCTGAAGTAAAAGCCTCCGGATGTTCCATTGATGATTCGGTCCATCTGCTGAAACGTATGGGAGCATTACTTGGAGTTGATTTCTTTGACCGCATCACTACACTATACTATGTAGGCGATCAAATCCATGAAAGCGCCATTCATTCATTTTGGGCGTTGCGCAAGGCCGGCACCGTGGGTCCGCAAACACGCGTGTTCAACAACCTGGTGAAAACGCTTGGTGAATTTCGCGGAATGTGGATCACGGAATTTGAAAATAGCTGGCACAATGAGATGTGGAAATGAAAAAGCCAACATGAAAAGTGATGCCTGAAGAAAAATTTCGGACCTGATTTTTCAATGAAAATCAACAACTTACAAAATAGTTGAAAATATTTTTGGTCGCACCAACTGGGTTACTCTACTTTGGCCGGACTAAAACGAACAAGGTTTAGATAACCAAGACCACCAAAGCTATTAGTTCAACGTTTACTGATTTTATTCAATTTATGTGTTGTTGTTGTTGTTGTTGTTGCGATTTGCTGAGTTCATTGGACGCCTGATGGTGTTGTCTGTTATGACAACTGTCAGGCATTTTGTTTTTGAATATGCCTCCTGATGCGAAAGCGGATGGGCCCATAGATAAAGGGGAAACCCAAAATTCAAATCAAATTAAAGTAGTATTAACCAAAACCAATTCAAATGAAAAAAACGTTTATTAAGTTTGCTTCTGCTTGCCTCACTGCTGTTGCAGTCTGTTGGGGTGCAGGAGTAATGGCGCAAGCAACTTGCGCAACTGCCCTTTCTGCTTCTGTATGTATTTCCTACACCGGAAGTACAGTAGGTGTTGCCAATGATACCGGAACTTCCGGTGCCGGAGTATGTACTGTCGGTACTGGTGGTCAGCATTGGTACACTTTTACCGCTCCAAGCACTACCTCTTACACAATTACTTTCTGTGTGGGTACAGTTTACGACTCATGGGTAAGTGTTTATACAGGCAGCTGCGGTGCATTTGCTTGTGTAGGTTCTAACGATGATGCCTGTGGCCTGCAAAGCCAGTTTGCATGGGCCGGAACTGCCGGTACAACTTATTACATACGTGTGGGTGGCTTTAGCACATTAACAGGTATTTATAACTTTAGCATAAGCAGCCCATTGAATGTTTGCGGTTGTACGAATGCAAGCGCTTGCAATTTCGATGGCGCTGCCACTGACGATGATGGCTCATGTTGTTTTTCGGGCTGTGCTACGTTCACAGGAACTGATTCCTTCGGTGACGGATGGAACGCTGCAACGTACACCATCACTGCTATGCCTTCAGCAGTGGTTGTGGCAACTGGAACTTTTGCCGGATCAGGCGGAACAGCTGACCTGTGTGGTTTGGCTGCTGGATGTTACAAATTGGACGTAACAGCAGGAAGTTTCCCATCTGAAATTGGATGGACACTAACGGGTGCCGATGGTGGTCCTATTAGCGGTGGTGCACCCACCACTGATCTTTACTTCGCTGTTGGTGGATTCACTTGTATCCCAGGATGTACTGATACATTTGCTACGAATTACGATCCAACTGCTACCGTGGATGATGGTACCTGTGTGTACTGTCCAGGCGGACAGCAGTTAGTTGTCATCAACATGTTCGATTCTTTGGGTGACGGATGGAATGGTGCCACTTACATCCTTGCCGATGAATTTGGTGGAATTTGGTCATCAGGTTCTTTGAACACCGCCACATTTGGTGATGGCAGCAGCTTTGGCTTCAACTTGGTTTGTTTGCCTGCCGGTTGTTACTTCATGTCAGTAACCGGTGGATCTTTCCCTTCGGAAGTTTCATGGGATATCAGCGACCAGAATGGTGTTGTTCTCATCAGCGGTGGTGCTCCTGTTACCAATTTCGGATTCTCGTTCGGTGGTGCAGTTTGTACTATTCCAGGATGTACTGACCCTGACTGTAACAACTACAACTCATTTGCTACCGTGGACAATGGTTCATGTGTTTGTCCTCCTGCTAACGATGATTGCGCTGACGCAGTTGACGTGATTTGCGGAGATTCTGTTGCCGGTACTTTCCTGAATGCGAACAACGATGCAGGTGAAGTGACTATCAATGGTTCATGCGAAGCTCCAGGCAATGGTGTTTGGTACCACATTGTAGGTACTGGAGACCAGGTTACACTGGCCACTTGCGGTTCAGCTTCTGACACTATGATTAATGTGTACACAGGAACTTGCGGTGCACTGGTTTGCATTGGCTCCAATGATGATTCATGCGGACTCCAGTCATCACTCAGCTTCCTTTCAGTGGCTGGTACTAACTATTACATTCTTGTTCACCCATTCGGTGGCATAGGCAACGGTACCTTTAATCTTGATATTACCTGTACTGATTGTTCAGCCTTCCCTCCGCAACCTAACGATGACCAAAGTGGCGCATTGCTCCAGATCAGCGGTCTTACTTTCAGCGGAAACCTTTGCTGTGTAAACCCCGACAACTCAGTTTGTCTTGGTTTCCAAACTGGTTACGGTGTATGGTTCTACATGAACGCTTGTGACGGTGTGTGCGGTCTTGCTGACACTTTCGACTTCTTCATTGAAAACATAGGCGGTGCCAACATTGGTATGACTGTTTATGAAGACCTTGATGGCAGCGGTGGCGTAACGGATGCAGAAGCAATTGCTTGCTGTCCTATCGTTACTCAGGCTTGCGGTGGAGATATTTCAGCATTCTACACATTGACAGCTTGTAATGATTTCTACTTCCTGGCTTACACAACTGACCCGGTTAACTGTGGTGATTTCGAATTTACTACTACCCTGGGTTACCTTGGTTGTACTGACCCGAACGCTTGTAATGTGTTCGATCCTTGTACGAACATTGAAGACGGATCCTGCGAATACGCCTCGTGCGCTTTTGTACCTGGCAACGATCTTTGTGTTGATGCTACCCTGTTGGCTTGCAACGCTACATTGATTGACCAGACTACCGGTGGTTCTACCAATACTGACTTTCCTGGAACATGTCCATCCCCGGGTGTGGGTTGCGACTGTGCGCAGTCTGGCTACACCAATAACAACTTCGGTGATGCATGTGCTGCTTCAGTTTGTTCCGCAGACTCATTCTGCTGTAACGTTTTCTGGGATGGTATCTGTGCCAATGCCGCTGCAATAAATCCAGCTTGTGCTTATTGCGTAGGTGCTGGTTGTCCCGCTCCGAATGGTGTATGGTATGAAATACCACAATCTATTTGTGGTCCTCTCGGTACACTCTATACTGTTTCTACCTGCGGTGCCGCAATTGATTCACAAATGGATCTTCTGGAAGGTACTTGCGGTGCATTTACAGCTTGTGCCGCTCAGGAAAGTGCTGACTTTATTTCTTGCGGTTTCTTCGATCAGGACGATGCATCTATCGAGTTCATCGGGTTACCTGGTGAACAGTATTATGTGTATGTAACCAGCGAAGGTTTTGATGGCGCATTCGACATCGAACTTACCTGTGTTTGTGTTCTGCCTGGCTGTACTAATCCAGTGGCTTGCAACTATAATCCGCTTGCTAACGTGGATAATGGTTCCTGCGATTTCTTCACATGTACATGCGTTGGTCTAGGCACTGCTCTTCAGTTCAACATGTTTGACTCATTCGGTGACGGATGGAACGGTGCTACTTATACTATCACTGACAGTAATGGAGCAATTGTACAGAGTGGTGACTGCGATAGCGGTGACTATGTAGTTGATCAGGATAACTTCGTAGGTTGCGAATCAGCCTTCGACCTGTTCTGTCTTCAGGATGGTTGCTATACATTGGTAGTAACTTCTGGTACATTTGGAAGTGAAATCTCCTGGAACCTGAGTGATGACAACGGTATTATTGCTTCCGGTGGTGCTCCTTCAGGTAACGTTGAGTTCAGCTTAGGCGGAACCTGCGGTTGTACTAATAATACAGCCTGCAACTTTGATGCTGGTGCTGCATTCGATGATGGCTCATGCTGCTTTGGCGATTGCGCTACACTTATTATTACCAGTGGAACCTTCCCATCTGAAATTTCATGGGAGATTAACGGTTACACCGGTGGTGCACCTTTCAACGGCATCGTTTGTCTTGATGACCCATGTACTAACACCTTCAACATGTTCGATCAGTTCGACAGTTGGAACGGTGCTACTTACCAGTTCATCGTGAATGGTGTTACTGTAGCTACAGGAACAAACGCACCTGGTCCTAACAGTTCAGTAAACATTTCTGCCAGCATCCAGGGTTGTACGACTCCAGGTGCATGTAACTACAATGTCAACGCAGGTTGTGATGATGGCTCATGCTGCTTCCAGAATTGCGCTACCCTCATTCTTACAGACGCCTTTGATGACGGCTGGAACGGTGGTACTTATGCAATCAGCGATGCCAGCGATGGTACTGTTCTTTACAGCGGAACTTTGCTTGCAGGAAATTCCGGTGATCCAATTTCCCTTTGTTTGCCTACAGGTTGTTTCACTTTTGCAATAACAAACAACGGAACATTCCCAAGTGAAATCGGATGGCAGATACTGGGTATTGATGGTGGCTTCATAAGTGGTGGTGCCCCAAATTCCGGTACTAACTTCTCTGACGGTGGCAGCAACTGTACTCCTGGTTGTCAGGAGCCATTTGCTTGCAACTTCGATCCTGCTGCTGGTCTTAGCGACTGCTCATTATGCGAATACACTTCTTGTCTTGGTTGTACTTATCCTGATGCCCCGAACTATGATCCGGCTGCAGGTATTGATGATGGTTCATGCGAATGCGTGGACAATTGTCCTGCTGACCTTGACGGAAATGGTGTAGTGAACGTAAGTGACCTGCTCATATTCATGTCTGCATTCGGAACATTCTGTTAGATGTAAATTTTTTAGGCAAGAACAAAGAGCCACGCCAGGTGGCGTGGCTCTTTTTCCTGCTAAACCAACCATCCAAAAAAGTAAATCAACCATTAACATAATATAATTAACTCGCTATGAAGAAACTACTATTGTTCTTTTCAGCGGTCTGTTGTCTCTGGACAACAAACCCAATGAATGCACAACTGGTGGATGTGATCAATGAAGTGGTCGCTACCTCAGTTGTTCCAATTGGTGATCTGCCTGCCGGATACACCACTTACCGTATTTATGCCCGCCTTGAAGACCCGACTGACCGTATTTCAGCGGTATTCGGCTCTACCACTCCTTCGCCTATTCACCACTTGCGCATCCACTCGAGTAATGCGGGAAGTGCTATTTATAACAGTTCGTTTTCCGGGTCACTAGGTACGGATAACAACTGCGGTTTCTGGGGATTTGTTCCTTCAATGCCGTTTGACTCTTATGTAACGTTTCGGGCAGTGGATACACCTACTGACCCTTGTCCTCAATGTTCACCCACCGGAACCATTTTCAATATTTCTAATCCGCCCAATGAAATCCCTGGTACATTCGCTGTATCACCGCTTGGACCGGATTTAACAATGGAAGACGGTGCCTGGTTTATCCCGAATGATGGGTCATGCTATGGTTTCCCTTCTGGTGTTGACAACCGTATCCTGATTGCTCAAGTTACCGTTCCAACCGGAACACTGGAATATTGGCTGAACATTGCAATTTTTGATGAAGCTCTGGGTACTAACCAGATGATTTATGTGCACACCCAGCAAGCCCCCCCTGGTTTAGTGGGCACTATTTCAGAAATAGATGGTAACTGTTTGGGCCTTGTATTCCCGGAACCTGCAGCTTGTGCAGGTGTTCCCGGATGTACGAACCCGGTGGCGTGTAACTTTGATCCACTCGCCACAATTGATGATGGTTCATGTCTTTACCCAGCGCCACAACCCGGATTCTGTGACGCTGCTTTATATCCAAACAACAACCTTTTAGATCCATGCGCGGCTTCCGTTTGTGCTGTTGATCCATTCTGCTGTAACACCGCATGGGATAGCATTTGTGCGAGTGAAGCTGCGGCAGATCCAAACTGCGCTTATTGCCTGACACCACTTGGTACACTTGGTTGTACTGATATTAATGCTTGCAACTATAATCCTGCTGCTTGTGCCGATGACGGCTCATGTATTCTTCCTGACGGATGTAATGACCCTGCCGCTTGTAACTACGATGCTGCTGCACTATGTGATGATGGCTCTTGCCTTTACACTTCCGGTGGTTGCAATGAAGTCGGTTATGCAGACCTTAGCGGCCCATGTGCTACTTCCGTTTGTTCCTATGACTCATTCTGCTGCACGAATGCATGGGACAGCATTTGTGCCAACGAAGCTGCAACAGATGCAAACTGCGCATACTGCCTGAATGCAATTCTTGGTTGTACTGACCCCACAGCTTGTAACTACAATGCTGCCGCACAATGCGATGACGGTTCTTGCATTGCAGCAGCCCCAACTGCTGATTGCGATGTAGCTGGTTATTCTGACCTTGGCGGCCCATGTGCTGCCTCTGTTTGTGCGCTTGACTCGTTCTGTTGCGATGTTTCATGGGATGGCATTTGTGCCATTTCAGCTGCAGCAAATGCAAACTGTGCATACTGTTTAAGTTCTGCGGTGAATAATGGATGTACCGATCCTACTGCATGCAACTACGATGCATATGCTGAGTGTGAAGACGGTTCATGCACCTATCCTGATGGATGTAATGATCCTAATGCATGTAACTTCGATCCTGCCGCAACATGCGATGATGGCTCGTGCGCTTACGAGGCTTGTGATGTACTTGGCTACTCAGACCTTACTGGCCCTTGTGCTGCTTCGGTTTGTGCCGGTGACTCATTCTGCTGTGACGTTTCTTGGGATAGTATTTGTGCCATGTCAGCGGCATCCGATCTAAACTGCGCATACTGCGTAGGCGGAACTGCTGTAGTTGGTTGTACTGACCCAAGTGCATGTAATTTCAATGCTGCAGCAACTTGTGATGATGGATCATGCATTGCCTCTGCAGCTACACCTGATTGCGATGTAGCTGGTTATTCTGACCTTGGCGGCCCATGTGCTGTATCGGTTTGTGCTGGTGACTCTTTCTGCTGTGACGTTTCGTGGGATAGCATCTGTGCTACTGCCGCTTCAACGAATCCTGCTTGTGCATACTGTTTAAGTTCTGATGTTTCTTCAGGATGTACTGACGCCACTGCATGCAACTACGATGCATATGCTGAGTGTGAAGACGGTTCATGCACTTACCCAGGATGTATTGATCCAATTGCATGCAACTTTGATCCGTTTGCCGGTTGTGATGGCGGTGGTTGTATTCTGCCTGACGGTTGTGATGACCCAACAGCGTGTAACTATGATCCAACTGCACTTTGCAATGATGGTTCTTGTGACTACGGTGTGCTTGTAAATGCTTGTGACCAAGCCGGATATTCTGATCTTGCTGGTCCTTGTGCTGCATCGGTTTGTGCCGGAGACTCATTCTGCTGTGATGTAGCATGGGATAGCATTTGTGCAACTTCTGCTGCTTCGGATCCAAACTGCGCTTACTGCCTAGGTGGTCAAGACGGTTGCACTGATCCGACAGCATGTAACTACAATGCTGCTGCACAGTGTGATGATGGCTCTTGCATACTTCCAGACGGATGTACTGATGTTACTGCATGCAACTACGATCCAACAGCACTTTGTGATGATGGCTCTTGCATACTT
>JAWXCI010000080.1:0-4713 GCA_034408895.1 Flavobacteriales bacterium | reverse complement strand
TGTCCAAATTTGTTTTCCATTCAAATCGAACAGACTTGCTCGTCCTTTTTCATTTGAAAGCGAACAGATGTATTTGCTACCCTGTTCTATTGTTTGAAGCATTGGCTTTTTGGTAAGTTCTCCAATTCTGTTGTAGTCAGAAAGTTTCATAACCACCAAATCATCCACATAGTAATAGGCGCCAAGGCCATTTTGATACTGGATATATTCTGTATTTGCACTGTCGAAGAAATTGCCGACACCAATGTGGGTGTAGGCTTCATCAGCGATGAATACACCTTCAATCAAGGTCCAGTTGGTTGTGTCTTCAATTACCTCTGTTGAATAAAGATGTGCTTCATTGGGTATCGGCATTGGTGAGTCTAACCAATCGTAACCATTCGGTGTGAAGATTATGCCTATGTTATTGGAGGCATGGTTTAATTGCCAATAGAATCCATTTAATGCCAGACAAGTTTTAAAACTGACATGGTATGGCGTGTCAACCATCAATGGAGCAAGCAGTTGCACACCAGCGTATTCTCTGGCGTTGTCGGAAATACCAGGCTGGCCGTAAGTGCCCAAGCCAATATACCCATCCCCCGTAGCCGCGTATTGATAACCGAAACCATTTGTTGGTACATCAAACAAAGAATCAAGTTGATTCAAACTTGGTGAACACGCATTGAAACAATTGGGTGAGGCAAGCCAATGTTGCCAACCTAACAACTCAAGGTCATGCAGGTCAACAGGACAATCACCAGTCACTTCAAAACTTCCATTAGGAACTAAGTTCTGAGTGGTAGCGATAAGTGGAAGAAGCAGTAGAATGATACAAATTGTTTTCATGCAATCAAACGTAAAAGGAGAAACAAGTGTTGATTTGAAAAGGAAACTGAATGAACAAGTTTTTTCTGCTTTGAAGTTTTCATTCATACCGAATGAAAGCAGAAGAAGCCTCGGTTTCGGTTGGCTTCACTTGGGTGTTTGGCTTGCTGCTGAAAGTGCTTCATGCAGCAAGCCATCGCGTTACTGCGTCTCTTGGGTTTAGCCAGTTTAAGCGGCCAATGGCTAGCATGGTTGTACCGTTCAGAATTTGCAAGAATGAAGAGGATGATCACAAAGTTCAACTTTGTTTAGCAAAGGCACATTTAGAAAATGCAAACTGCAACCAATGCAACGGAACTCAGCTAAAGAACAGATCAGGTTCTGGAAGAGGATAGGCACTTAAGTTGGTTTTTGGTGAGCGGAAGGTAGTAGTCGTTCAGTCATGAATACTGCGTGCCATTGGCCTGATGCTGAAACTGGATGGGGATGGCGCTTGCCGGAAGTGCACCAAAATACTCTGTCAGATTGAGGGCATTGCCAGTCAACGTATGCCATTGTTGAGTAAAAAACTGCTCATTGATGCATGAACGAACAAAGCCACTACTACGATGATTCTATTCTATTGACTAAACAACCATCAGAAGTCACTTTCATAAAGATTCAAGCGGTTGCGCAGCAGCCGCGCTTCATCCCGCATATCATCCATTTGTTTCAGCAATCGCGTAATTACTTCGACACCTTCCAGGTTTATGTTCATATCAAAATGAAAGCGCATCATCCTTTCAATCTCCACTACTTGAGCGGTTGGGATGTAAAGATTTTCTTCCATGGTCGTTAGTGTTACCAGACCGAACTCATTCAGTGAACGAATGAATGTGATGTCCACCTGGTGGCATAAACAGAACTCTTCCGCTTTCACCATTTCATCAGTTTTCATGCTTTTGAAGTTTTGATAATTGAACAAACAATGCCCGCTCCTGCTCACTAAGCACCACTGGAATTTTTACGCGATAGGTAAAAACCAAATCCCCGAACTCGCCTTCCTTTTTATAGACCGGAAAACCTTTTCCTTTCAGCTTCACCTTCGTGCTGTTTTGTGTTCCTGCTGTCACCTGTAGTTTCACCTTTCCTTCAAAGGTGTCGGTGGTGATTTCGCCACCCAGCACTGCGGTGTATAGATCAATGTCTACATCGGAATACAGGTTGCTGCCATCTCGCCTGAAACGGGTGTTGTTCGCTATTTGAAAGGTGAGGTATAAATCTCCGCCAGGGCCGCCATTCATTCCTTCTCCTCCATGACCTGCAATTTTTATCGTTTGCCCGTTTTCCACTCCTGCGGGAATAGTGAGTCGGATGTTCTTGCCGTTAACAGCGAGTGTTTGTTGTTGCTTTTGATAGACATCTTTAATGTTCAGGTTCAGTGAAGCATTGAAGTCTTGTCCCCGAAACCTGACCTGCGAACCTCGTGATCCTGCCCCGCGATCCCCAAACATGGAGGCGAAGAAATCGGAGTAATCATGTTCATCCTCTCTCCACGTGCGCTGTCCGTCACCGGTGGCATGAGATCGTGATTGGCCTTGTTGGTTTGCTTTCGCAAACTCGTCAGCATGTTTCCAGTCTTGGCCGTGCTGGTCGAATTTCTTTCTTTTCTCCGGATCGCTCAGCACTTCGTTGGCCTCATTAATCTGCTGAAATTTTTTCTTGGCACTTTCATCGCTCGGGTTCAGATCCGGGTGATACTTGCGCGCCAGCTTGCGGTAAGCTTTCTTGATATTATCCGCAGTTGCTTTTTTATCCAGCTCCAGTATTTTGTAGTAGTCAATAAATTCCATTGCAGTTTGTGATGGTGCGCGAGTAAAGCGCCTTCAAAAATAGAAGGTATCATTTTGATTTCCGCCAAGGCCAAAAGTCATGAGCCGATACTTATCGGCTCACAGATGCGAGGCATTAGTCGTGGGGCAAGCGCGAGTGTGGAGGCCGAACAGCGGTTCTGGATAATGGATGCAAAGTGATGGTTTTGTAATTCAACTATTGGGCGTTGGCATCCCCCTCCAACTTTTCTATCGTCCGCTTCGCAGCCGCCAATCTTATCTGTTTGTTCTTCTCCACCAGCTTATGTGTTGCCCACTTCTCGACTCTGTGATGCAGAGGAACAAGCATCGCAGCCATGCAAACTAAGGCAAGTAGCATGAGCATTGGTGAGTGATGTGTTACTCTCTCCAAAAATGGATGAAGCAACAAGTTGAGAAATTCGAACACAATCAACAACGCTACTACACCAAGAAATGAAATGAGTCGAGTGCTGGTGATGATGCTTCTGCTGAGAAGAAGAAAAATGATGATGAAGGAAATGATACCGATAGCAATCAATGCCAATTGTATGTTCTGTTTTTGAGCTTCTTCTGATTCTAATTTTTCTGCCGCCAGTTCCTGCTGACGTAAATCTTCGGTAAACGTCATGAGGTTTGTTTGTTTGATTTTTGATACGCTAAACAAACTGTCATTTGCAATTCTGTAGATCTCGGAATACTTAATTGGCTGTCGTTGTTGTTGCCAATGTAAATATCCAAAAGCAATTTTGCCGACTTCAATCCAGAATTTGCAAGCGCGTTACTATGCACTATGGCAATGGCCTTTTTAGCATAGACGGCACTGGAATCCTTTTGATTGGTATCGAAGTAGTATTGCGACAGCGATGTGTAGTACTTATTCAGTTCGCTTGCAGCATTTTTTTTGACTGCCTCCTTAATTGCTAAATCAAAGTACCCGAGCGCCAGTGCATGATTTCCCAATTTACCCTGGATTTTTCCTAACGACTCGTAAGTCCAATCTATGTATTCGAAATACTTAATCCGCAGACAGATGTCGTAGGCTCTCTGGGCTTACATCAAAGCGGTATCCAGCTTGTTGAGTTCGAAATAGGTTTCACCCAAAAGCCAGTTGGACCATGTTCGCATCATGTCATTTTTTGCCTTTACAGCCGTTTCTTCTCCTGATAAGCAAAGTGGAATTGCTCTTCCAAAATCACCTTGCTCATTGAAAAAAAGAGCAAGATGAATCTTTGAATCGGCTATCATTTCAAGATTGTTTGTTGTTTCGGCAACTTCAATAGACTTTAGTTTGTATTCTAAACCCTTGACCGTATTTCCAAATGACATGTAATCCAGTCCTATCTGGGACAAGGCCAGTGCTTCACTGATTTTGTCCTTGTCCTTTTGCGCCAGCGTCAATATGCTCTGCGCGTATTGCATATCCAACATCACGTCTTGTGTTTCTGCTCCAGAGAAAAACGTATTCAATAACATCAGGCGTTTGCTTTCATCTTTTTCACTCGTAATTTTTTGATAGACAGAATCAATGTCCAGCAGTTGTGCATGAACACTTTGCAGGCTTGCATAAATGCAAAAGAGGGCTATTATTATTTTCATAATTCAGTCGGATTGGTTGTTTTCCAGTTTCTCAATCGTGCGTTTCGCTGCTGGCAATCGTATCTGTTTGTGCTTCGCTACCAGCTTATGTGTTGCCCACTTCTCGACACTATGATGCAGAGGAACAAGCAATGCTGCAACGCACACAAGAGCCAGCAACATCAACACGGGTGAGATTCAAGCTTTTGGTGCGGCCAAAATATGTGTAACGAATAGTGTGGTTTTCAATGTCGTTGGTTTTCGCATTGTGCAGAATGACAGCCTTGCCACGAAAGCAGATTCCGCTACAGTATTAGCCAACGGTAAACTCACTTGATGTCATTCGCAGAGGTATTTTCATTTACCACCACAGTTTTGTAGTGGTAAATAAATTCCATTACAGTTTGTCGAGGGCTTTGACTAGGGCGTATTCAATTTTAGACGGTCTCACGCGGGTGTCACTCCACCACAAATTTCCTCACCACCTTTCTATCCGCAG
>JAWXCI010000079.1:0-32789 GCA_034408895.1 Flavobacteriales bacterium | reverse complement strand
GAACGATACCCAATCGGGAAAGTCGAGTATCTGCGCATCATTACGCCTTATGTTTTTCAGTTCATAAGGTGGATTGGTTCCCGGTGCCAGTTCAGGCAGCGGAGGATTTTGATTTACTGGATTATTCATGAGGATTGGTGGTTGAAATTTTGAGTTACAAAAGAAAGCATTTCTGTGAACCACCCCAATTACACGCGAATGTTTCTTTGACTTCTTTTAGTGAGATTGCATTTCAGGCACAGTATCATTTCCTGTTTCAAAGGGCGTATTGCAATTCGTCCTTACAGTTAACGATGCAGATGAATTTTTCATTGAATGATTGTGTTGATGAATGATGATGATCCCGTGATTCGGCATCACAACGAAATCAGCATGTTCAACATAATCACACAGTTGTCCAGTCTTTTGCCATTCATTCCGAACGATTTCACCTCGGCTGTTGCATATCATTTCGCCCTTCAAGATGTTTCCGAAGATGCATTCCCGGCCATCGGTACAAATAGCGATAAAGTAAACACCGGGTAAGGCGTAATCACATCCTTTCAGCCGAACAGTCCTTCTATGATGTTTCTCCTTGGCGTACCCCATAAACTTGCTAACAGCCATGCATCAAAAATAAAATGCCCCGTATGTTAGCAAAACCCATGCATTGTTTGCCTCGATTAATGCCTCGCACGGATACACTACCCTTCATTTTTTCGCAACCAATAAATATGTCCGGTTGAAGGTGTGGAAATTTACCCATGGGGACAGGAAATTTACACAGGGGGACAAAAAGGGCCACATGGAGGACAACTATTTAACCGGAGTGGACACGACTGATTTCCGGTTGGCCAAAACATTATTCCGGGAAGACATTCAACGGCATCTGCGGGACAAAAACATCACCCGACCAAAGTTTTTCTCATGGCTGCCGGACAAATTTTTCTACCTGCCAGACACAAAATTGTATCAACCCATATTTCATTAGAGAATAAACGAAAAGGAAAGACAAACAGGAGGGTTCGGGGCATGGCTGTTCATTTCTCCCGGTACCGTTTTCTGGCGAAAAATGAAACAACAGAATTTCCTGTTCGTTCAAGACATTCAGAAAACCAACACAAAACGAATATGCGAAGAAGACCTCCAAAATTTTTCAGCCCGGTATCGCAAGGCATGGTGCTGAAGAAGTACATGAAACTGCACGACTACAATACCCGGACATTGTCGGAAAAACTGGGTATGTCCGCCAGCACTGTCCGCAACTGGTCCCTCCAAGAGTCGCCAAGTACCAATAAACAGATGAAGGAACTTTTGCCCGTTTTCGGACTAGAGTTTATGAAGGAAACCTGGCCGTGGATCACGCCCAGTCTTGCCCATTCTGAACTTCAGGAAAAGCAAAATGCCGAAAAAGATCTGGCATTGGGCCGAAAGGATGATGTGATAAGGCAACAAACTTTTCAAATCAACTGGCTCCAAGGGATGCTCAAAGACAAGTTCTTTTCATGGGGTAATGTGGCAGAAGGGTAGGCAGATCAACGAAACAGCCATCGTTCAACAGGTAGAAAACCACGGCACTGTGACGGTGGACTGGGAAGTGGAGATTTAGACTTACAAAAGTTAATCACAGGCCCGTCCGTGCAGCACTGCCGGGCGGGTTTTGTTTTTTATTTGTACTCTTGCCCCGTACCCCAGTAGAGATGACCGAAAATATTCTTAATGGTGATTAATAGCGGAATGGTGTAGAGGTTGCGAGGGGTTTTCGTTTATCAGACTGCATTACGTTGGATAAACGCAAGTTCGGTGGGAGTTGGGGTTGTTTATGGTTGTGCAATTTTAGGACGACCAACGAACAGACACATAGAAATGAAAAATTCTTTCAAAAAAACATTAAAACTATTCAAGTATTCGTCAATTATATTTACAGTTGTATTTTGGATTTCTCTCATAATTGATGATTATGTTTTATTTGAAAAACGTGGAGTAACCCTTGAAGGAATTGGTCTATGTTTTTTATGGTTTTTAGTTTATTTCTTTGCATTTACTATTTACTATTGGGCTATTTGCACAGCAATAATTGTGATTTATTTTAAAGTAATGAAACGAACAAAAATTAGCTAGACTGAATTAATCTTACAAATTCAAAATAGGGCCTTGACAAAAGACCTTTACATATTTCGTGGACTTAGAGATCTGAATCCGCGACTGTTGTTGTATAAAATCCATGCGGCAAGGTGCATTCTTTACACTGTTTGTACCGCATTCATCAGTCTGATTTTATCCTGTGAGTAATCAACAAGAATCAAGTAGGGTAAATTCACAGACTGCCGCCACCCGCAAATAAGTCATCGCTGTCCTCATTATAATTTGTCGTGAATCAATCATTTGATGTGCGCAATGAAGCCAGCGCCTGTGTTTTCAAATATGGAAATTTTCGCGTGACACGCTAAGATCAAAACTCGAAATTCTAACCTGGCTAATGAATCTCATAGGCTTGGTAACAATATCATAACACACCCGCAACACAACAGTGTTTTACGGGAGGCTTTTTTGCACCCGAAAATCAAAACAAAAATGAAATCAAAAATCCAGTTTATTGCGGCCTTTAGCGCTGCTGTTCTATTGTTCGCCTGCAATGGCGAAACCCCATCAACAGGCGAAACAAAACTGTCAGGCTCGGTGAGCATTGATGGTTCGTCCACCGTTTACCCCATCACCGAAGCAGTGGCCACCGAATTTATGGTGGTTAACCCGGATGTGAAAGTGACAGTGGGAGAGAGCGGAACCGGTGGCGGATTCAAGAAATTCGGTCGTGGCGAAATTGACATCAACGATGCCAGCCGCCCCATCAAGAGCAGCGAAGACAGCGCTGCAAAGGCCGAAGGAATTTCTTACATCGAATTGAAAGTGGCTTTCGATGGACTCACCATTGTGGTCAATCCGAAGAACACATGGTGCCGCGACATCACCACAGATGAGTTGAAAAAACTGTGGGAACCTGCTGCACAGGGAGTGATAACAAAGTGGAACCAAATACGCCCGGAATGGCCTGCCGAAGAAATCCACCTCTTCGGTGCAGGAACTCAAAGCGGAACGTTTGATTATTTCACTGAGGAAATAATGGGAAAAAAAGGTGATTGCCGTGGCGACTACACCGCAAGCGAAGATGACAACGTACTGGTGCAGGGTGTGGCCGGTGACAAAAACGCACTTGGGTTTTTCGGCATTGGTTACTTCGAAGCGAACAAAGACAAACTGAAAGCTGTGAGCGTGAACGGTGTGATGCCTTCCATCGAAACGGTGAAGAACAAATCATACACTCCCCTAGGCCGCCCGCTATTTATCTACATCAACAGCAAAGCAGGTGCGAGAAAAGAAGTGCAGGAGTTTGCAAGATTTTATCTAGCCAATGGCGCCACCCTTAGCCAGGCGGTAGGCTTTGTTCCGATGACTGCTGAAGAAACAACTGCTGAACAGGCAAAACTTGAAGAATTCATTAAAACGCACGCAGCCGCAGCCCCTCATTAAATTTATTCATATTGAGTTAATGCACAAACCCCATCCGCATAAGATGGGGTTGTGTTTTTTACCCTCCCTTGCGAACAAAGGAAAAAATAATCGAAACCGTTCTTGCGGCATGTGCTGCTGTGAGTATTCTCACTACAGCAGGAATTCTCTATGTGCTCATTTCGGAAAGCGCAGGATTTTTTTCGCAGGTATCGCTGGTGGAATTCTTCACTGACACGGAGTGGACTCCATTGTTTTCAGAAAAGCATTATGGCATTCTCCCACTGCTCAGCGGCACACTTCTCACCACTGCCATAGCCATAGCGGTTGCGCTTCCCATTGGGTTAACGGTTGCCATTTACCTCAACCAATATGCTTCAAAAAAAGTGCGCAGCACGGTAAAGCCCCTGCTTGAAATTCTTGCCGCAGTGCCCACGGTGGTTTATGGATACTTCGCACTCATGGTGGTGACGCCATTCCTGCAAAAGATTTTTCCGGAGATGGCTGGATTCAATGCACTGTCTGCCGGGATTGTTATGGGCATCATGATCATTCCCATCATATCCTCGTTGAGCGAGGATGCACTTTTTGCTGTGCCGCGCTCGTTGCGCGAAGCGAGTTATGGAATGGGTGCTACCAGATTCCAGACTTCATTCAAGGTGCTTGTACCGGCAGCTTCTTCAGGCATCATTGTCTCGGTGATTCTCGCCATTTCAAGAGCAATTGGTGAAACCATGATTGTGGCCATCGCAGCCGGGCAGCAGCCCAATTTCACGTTCAACCCGCTCGTTCCCATCGAGACCATCACCACGTACATTGTGCAGGTAAGCATGGGTGACGTGGAGCACGGTTCGCTCGGTTACCAAACCATTTTCGCTGCGGGCATCACACTGTTTGCATTCACCTTCATCCTCAACAACATTTCGTTCTGGGTGAAGAAAAAATACCAGGAGAAATATGAGTGATGGAATAAAACATAGAAGGCCATTATCTGATTTTTCGCTGGGCGACAAACCCGGGGTGAACTGGAACCGTGTGAAGGACAAAGCCTTCAGATACTTCGGAATTTTCTGCACGGCTTTCGGATTAATTGCGCTCGCCATTTTCCTGATGGACATTGTCATTCGCGGTATCGGGCGCATCAACTGGAGTTTTCTTAGTGGTATGCCCTCTTACCTACCTGAAAAGGCTGGTATATTGCCGGCAATCACAGGAACATTGTGGGTACTCGTTCTCACTGCAATCATTTCAATTCCTATAGGAGTTGCTGCAGGAATTTTTCTTGAGGAATATGGAAAGAAAAATCGACTTGCCCGTATCATTGAAATCAACATTGCGAACCTTGCCGGTGTGCCCTCCATCATCTACGGATTACTTGGGCTTGAAATTTTTTCCAGGATGTTCGGCATGGGAAATTCAATACTTGCCGGTTCAAGCACACTTGCCTTGCTCATTCTTCCGGTAATCATTGTTGCCACGCGTGAATCCATAAAAGCTGTTCCCGGCTCACTTCGCGAAGCATCGTTTGGTCTTGGAGCGAGTAAGTGGCAAACCATCTGGATGCAGGTGCTGCCTGCATCAAGCGGTGGAATAGTAACGGGTGTTATTCTTGCGCTGAGTCGCGCCATGGGAGAAACGGCACCGCTGATAATTGTAGGGGCACTGGCATTTGTCCCCTTTGTTCCCGACAGCCCTATGGATGAGTTTACGGTAATGCCCATACAGATTTTCAACTGGGTTTCGCGTCCGCAGCAAGGTTTCATCATAAACAGTGCAGCGGCAATAATCGTGTTGTTGCTGGTCACTTTTGTAATGAATGGTGTGGCGCTTTACTTCAGGAACCGGTGGCAGAAACGTGTGAAGTGGTGAGGAAGACAGGAGACCGAGGACGGAGGAAAGGAGGAGCGATGATGGAAGTAAGTGTTTAGAATGGTGAAAAAAACAAAAGATGAAATTCGGTTCAGAATTCAAATTAGAAAACCTGTTAGCATGGAAAAAACCATGCATTGGGGTGAAGAAATTCATGAGATGTCAGCCTTTAGGAACAAGATTATGTGAACCGCTCAAATGATGCACAACGAAACCAACACTATGCAAGTCACCGTTCAACCGTCATCCGTCAACCGTACCGCAAGCCACAAGCTACTGGCAGAAAAAGTAAACGTGTGGTACAGTGATAACCACGTGCTCAAAAATGTAGGCCTTGACGTTATGCCCAATACAGTAACGGCCTTGATTGGTCCTTCTGGTTGTGGAAAATCCACGTTCCTTCGGTTGCTCAATCGTATGAACGATTACATTGATGGCTTTCGCATGTCGGGTGATATCCTGATTGATGGGAAGAACATTTATGAGAAAAAAGTGCGCGTGGAAGAATTGCGCAAGAAAGTGGGCATGGTGTTCCAGAAACCCAATCCGTTTCCAAAAACGGTTTATGAAAACGTAATTTTTGGTTTGCGCATCCAGGGCATCAAGAAAAAAGGGGTGTTGGATGAGGTGGTGGAAAAATCACTTCGCAATGCTGCGTTGTGGGATGAAGTAAAAAACGACCTGAAGAAAAATGCCCTTGCACTTTCCGGTGGCCAGCAACAGCGCCTGTGCATTGCTCGCGCCCTGGCCACTGAACCCACGGTAGTGTTGATGGATGAACCCGCCTCCGCACTCGACCCCCTAAGCACATCAAAAATTGAAGAGCTGATACATGATCTGAAAGAGCAATTCACCATCATTATTGTAACACACAACATGCAGCAGGCTGCCCGCGTAAGCGACAAAACCGCATTTTTCTATTTGGGGGAAATAGTGGAATACGATGAAACCAAAACGATATTTACCAACCCCAAACACGAACGCACACAGAACTACATTACCGGAAGGTTTGGATAAGTAATTGTTGATTGGGAGTTCCGATAGCTATCGGGATATCGATTATTGAAATTTTGCAAGTGATGATACACTCCTGCTATTGCCAACTTCTAATTAACGATTGCTTACTAAATTTTTGAATTTTGACTTTATTTTTTTGACTTAAAAATGGTACACCACGAACAAGAACTACTGAAATTAAAAGGTGAGATGATACAACTGTGGCATCTCGTCATAGCGCAATTGCACAAATCAAAACAGGCCCTGCTTACCCTTGACATGGACATGGCCCGCGAAATTATTTTCACAGAGCGCAGGGTAAATGCTTTTGAGCTGAACATTGACAATGAATGTGAGAACATTTTTGCATTGCTTAATCCCGTGGCGGTTGACCTTCGTTTTGTGCTGGCCGTGCTAAAGATTAACAGCAACCTCGAGCGCACAGGCGATATTGCTGAGGGCATTGCCAAATTTGTACTGGAGGCGGATAAACCCTTTGACACAAAATTGCTGGAAGTAACCCAGGTGCTGGAAATGTTTGAAGAAGCAGCGGACATGTTGATAGATCTTCTGAAAGCATTTGAAGAGGAGAACACAAAAATTGCACGGGGCATTTTCAAGCGTGATGAATTTCTGAATGAGATAAACATGCGGGCCAATGAGGTCATCACGGAATACATCAGTAGCACACCAAATAATATAGGGCAGGCGCTGCACATTCTTTCCACCATACGCAAACTCGAGCGCGTGGGCGACCAATCCAAAAACATTGGGGAAGAAATTATTTTTTACGTGGAAGCCAAAGTGCTAAAGCACGCAAGCCAGAGCACCCGCGAGGACGATTGAAGCGGTGACTCTTCGCACCCGCTCCACCGCTATTAGCAAAAGTTATCACTCAGTTGAATGAGCGAGTGGGATGTTCGTTTCTTTAGCCGCATGCTTAAGCCGAGGATAGTTTGCCTTGTCCCATTGGCACTCGTCATTTTCTTTTTGAGTGCGAACCTGCTTTTATGCGGGCAGCAGGTCAATTCTGACATTGCGAATCAGGGCGTTGCTGCTGTGGATAAGAGGTTGGCCAACCAAATTGCATTACTCGTTCTTTTTCCCTTCTTGCTTTCCTTCGCATTTATCGTATTTATTTTCTATCGCCAGAAACGGGAAGCCGATGTACAACGGAGAGTGGTTGAACTTGAGATTAGGGGACTGCGTGCACAGATGAACCCGCACTTCATCTTCAACAGCCTGAATTCCATCAATAAATTCATTCAGACCGACCAGTCCAAGGAAGCTTGCAACTACCTGGTAAAGTTCTCCATGCTGATAAGGCGGGTACTTCAAAAAAGCATCAACGATCTTGTAACACTTGAAGATGATATTGAAACTCTCACGCTCTATCTTGACCTGGAAAGAATGCGTACTCATGAAAATTTCAATTTTCATTTTGACATTGATGTGCCAGACCCGTTGGATGAAATTGAAGTTCCTCCACTCCTCATCCAACCATTTGTTGAGAATTCTGTTTGGCATGGTTTCCAGTCCTTCAAATCAGGGGGTGAAATCAGGATTACCATTTCCAAGGAAAGCAATGAATTGAAATTTACTATTGTAGACAATGGCAGGCTGCCCGAAGCGGTGAGTGTGCGCAAACCGGCTGACGACAACAAAAAAGTTTCAATGGGTACCTCGCTTACTCGCGAAAGATTGCGGGCCATGAACAGCTCGGGGCAGTCCAATGCCAGGTTTGTTTCAACTGATCTTGTTGATGACCAGGAAAACTATGCAGGCAAAAAGATTGAACTTTATTTGCCTTATACCCTTTCCGTATAATTCCTTTGATTTATGTACCGAACCATTATCGTTGATGACGAGCAGGCACAACAAAAACTTATGCAGAAGATGCTCCAAACTGCATCACCACTTTACGAGGTGGTGACTGTTTGCTCTGGTGTGAAGGAAGCCGCGGAGCAAATCCCGGCCCGATCACCGGACCTGGTATTTCTCGATGTAAATATGCCACCGTACACTGCTTTCGATCTTCTTGAAATGCTTCCAAAAATTGATTTCGAAATCATCTTCTGCACTGCCTTTGCTGACTATGCGGTAAAAGCATTCAAGGTGGCAGCTGTGGATTATTTGCTCAAACCATTCGGTAAGGATGAATTGGAACAGGCGCTTAGAAAATTCGAAGAGAAATACAAGCTGCGAAGACCGCAGCCACACATGAACAGCCTGTTGAAAAATGTCCGCGGCAATCTAACAGATGAGAAGACCATTGCGCTGCCCACACCCCTGGGATATGAATTTGTGACCACTCCGGAAATCATTTATTGCGAATCTGTAAAGAACTTTACTAATTTTTTCCTTACCTCTGGTCAACAACTTGTTGTATCCCGTTCGTCCAAAGAATGTGATGAACTGTTGAAGGATTTTGGTTTCGTGCGTATTCACCAACAGTACATCATCAATCCCCGTCACATTAAAACATATGTGAAAGGCGATGGTGGTAAGGTTGAACTTGCGAATGGCAAGAAACTGGAAGTATCGCGATATAAGAAAAAGGAATTTTTAGACCTTTTTCGCAAACTTTGAATTTTCCGATTCCTACCTGATTTTGCCTTAAATCTACCTGATTTTGCCAAAATACAGCCTGATATGGATTCTCTATTGTGAGAGTAAAATGGTTGGTTCTTCTTTGCCCAGTTCAATCAAAAATAATTTAAAACTTAATCACCATGTTTCACAACATTACTTTTCTTGAGATGTGCAATCTCGTAACCAACCTGCTGAACGATTCAAACCTTATGAATGTGGCAAGAACCAATGCACTGGGAGGACACATCAGTGTCCAGAATTTTTACGCACCGGCACCACTTGCTCCTTTCGGGGGGACACTCAACTGGCTTTGCTGGAAAAATGGCAGAGCAGTGGCTGAAATTTTTATCGCTTCAGAAAAGGGAGTTGCTTATGACCCAAGCAACAAACCCGCAGCACCTGTCTCCACAACACTTTACCGCAACAGCACTTTCACCTATGCCGGGGCTATCGACCAGGCCAGCGTTGCCGCATACTTGCAAGGACATACACATGCGATGCAGGCGGATACCCCAATGACAAGGATAGAAGTGGCAGCAGTTTCGGGTAACAATTTTCTGAACCACCTTCCTGGCAATATGCCTGGCAACAACTACCTCGATTATGCATTTGCATTCTTCGCAGACAATGACACTTCAATTGCCACCTTCCTTGCACAAACTCCAGGAGTTCAATACCTGCGTTACTATTTTGGTATGAGCATAATTAGCGGAGTGAAGGGACTAAAAGTCATTCTGGTTCCGTTGGATGCCTCAGGAAGAAACATTACATCGCAAGGCGGAGTGGGTGTATGGATGCTGGAACGCGCATGGCCACCCAGACCTTATCCTGAAAAATGAATGAGCATTTCTTTGGCAATGTGGCAACGTTTTCAGGACTGTTGCCACTTAGTCTTGGTGTTTTTGCAATGAACAAAGGAAGAATTCCACTGTTGTTCTTTGTTTTTCTTCTTTATGGACTGCTGACGGATTTATTCGTTGGCTATTCCCCAGGGCACTGGGGGCTGGCGCAGCGAATAGTCCTGAATATCTACGGTTTGTTGGATTGTCTATTCCTGATCTATTTCCTCAGGCTTTTTGTTCTTGAAAAGATTGCAAGAAAAATCGCAACAGCACTCCTGGCCCTGGTGCTTCCGTTCTGGGTTCTGTGTTACTTAATCCTAAAAAATGAATTCACAGATGAGAGCGGCATGAGTCCCGTGTTTGATACGGTAGGTATGATGGTCATATCACTTATTGCCGCCTACGCACTATTGAAAAAAACAGAAAGCGGCATTGAGACCAGCAAAGAATCAGCATTTTGGTTTGTGATAGGAATCTTCTTCTACAACTTCTGTTCATTCTTTGTTATCACATTTGTTGACCTGCAAGTCGTATTGGATATTTGGTACTTGCAGAACATTATCAACATTCTTGCAATGCTTATTTACACCATTGGATTCTGGGTTGCACTTTACCCAAGCGGCCATCCCGGGGCAGAAAGAAAAAACTCAACACATTGAAATGTGTTGAGTTTTTGTAGTCCCACCGGGAATCGAACCTGGATCAAAAGTTTAGGAAACTTCTATTCTATCCGTTGAACTATGGGACCAAAAAAATGCGTGTGCAAACATAGAATGGCCAAACAACGGGCAACCTTCCCTGCCTAATAAACAAATCGAGGATCTTCTATTGCACAACCAGACCGGCTTTTGCGTTGCGGAGTTTATCAAGTGTGCTATTCGCATTGTCCATGAGCAACTGTTTGTCGGCTTTTGATTTTTCGTTGTTGTCGAGTTGTGATTTCAGGTTGTTGATTTCCGATTGATCCCTGCTAATTGAATTTTCAATTTCGTGCACCTTGTTTTCCAGTTTTGTCCTTTCCTCATCGATGTCGAAAATAGAAGATTCGGTTTTGGTAATGTCTTCGTTTTTGGAAGTGATCTTCGGTTGAATCTTTTCCTGTTCGCTTCGGAGTTTCGCAAGCTCTTTCGTCAGTTTTTCTCCTTGTTTGGTGTTGAGCTTGCCACTGTAATTCAGTTGGTCGTATTCCTTTTGCTTCAAATTGACTTGTTGCACATTTAGATCAAGTTCCCGCTTCATGTTGTCATGTTCTTTCTTTTCAATATCCAATTGCTGCTTTTGTGAATTTGCATGGTTCGCATTGTCCTTCAGTTTGCCATTTGTTTCTGAAATGGCTTGATTCGCTTTGCCGATATCGGCTTCCTTGTTTGCCATTTCTTTATTCATTTTTTCGCCTGTGCTAATAAGTCTTTCAATGTCCTTCACTTGCCGATCGTATGCTTTTTGCTGGACTTCTGCGAGCATGTCATAATATCTGGTATAAAAATCCTTCACCTGGATTTTCAATAACGCAATGATGCCAGCGGCACTTTGTGGCTGATTATCTGAATTGATGAATTGCCCCCTGCTTTCTACATGAAGAAAGAAACGCAATCCATCGCCATCCTTTGTCGCTTTGCTGTAAACGTTGATAGAATCTGAATGCCAAGCCGGAATCAGGACAGAATACGCTTCATAATATCCGGATGATTTTTTCAATTGCACTGCATAGGTGACCAACATAAAATTTTTCCAATCCCTTTCGTATTCGGATTCCTCCGCCATGATAAAAACGTTGAATGCCGGTTGAGCCTGCCCACGAAAATCAACCGACTGCTCCATAACTTCTATGACAGGTGTCGCGGTAAGTGCCTGAATAATTTTTTCGTCCTGTGCACGGAGGTGGGAACAGAAGAAAACAATGAAAATAAAGAGAATGTTTTTCATAAGAACCTTGATTTTGATTGAAGCCAAAAATAGAAGTGATAGTCCCCTCTTTGAAAACCACCGAAGGCGAATACTTTTGCCGCCCTTTACAAGTATTGCGCCCATAGCTCAGATGGTTAGAGCAACAGACTCATAATCTGTGGGTCCCTGGTTCGATCCCAGGTGGGCGCACTTCGTGAACAATTGGAATGGCAGGACTTTTTGCCCTGTGACTATCTCTTCCGTTCAAACTCGAATTTCCAGAATTTAAGCCTGAATGATTTTTCCTCTTTGGTACTGATGCGCTCCACTTCCAAGTCGGGCACAACATTACCCGCATGTTTATTCAATCCCCTTTCAGCCAGTGCAAGCACAAAGTTTTCTTCCGGATACTCGACATTGCCCCATAGTTTTTCTTTAGTCTTGCCAGTGAGGAACTCTGTAAGGGTGAGGTAGTTTTCATGATCCGCATTTTGCGCAGGGATGATTTTCTGCTCATGTATGTAGGGCATCACTGCTTCCGGTTTCAATGCAAGTTCAGCGCGTGGTGCGTTTACCGCAAATGCATCCCAGGTGATATGCTGAATTTTATTGAAAGATGGCCGAGCCAGTGTTTCATCCGACTGATTCGGATTTTCCATCTTTTGATTTTCATTCCTCGGAGTTGATTCGTAATGTGCAACGTCATTCGAACTGTGATGGGTGTGTCGTGGAAATTTATTATCACGCCCATTTACATTTTTGTTATTCTCCGTTGAATCATTTGATTGTGCAACGGCTTCAGGAATGGAAATGTTGTGTGTTGATTCGGTGGCCAATGATGCCGGAACACTTTTTCCGTTATCCACGGAAAACCAAAGCACTAATGCCGCTGCTGCCGCGGTGGTTGCGTAAAGAATTCTGCGAAGTGAGATTACTGTCGTGGCTTTTTGTTTCAGTTTGGCTTTTCCTTCAAACACCACGGCCTCCGGTTTTAAGCGGGTTTTGTAGTACCAGCCAAGTTCACTTTGAAGCGAAGCATCTGAGGCCAGCAGCGCAGAAAGTTTTTCATTTTGTTCAAGGGTAAGATCGCCTTCCACTTTTGCTATTAGCAGCATCTGGATGTTGTTCAAGTCGGGATGTTCTGGAAAGTACAATTGATCCTTTTCAGTGAAGATTACAGACTCAGGTTTCAGGCGGGTTAAGGCAAATGCCTTTTCAGCAGTTGCGACAAACGGATAATCAGCAATGAGTTTTTCTGAAAGCTTAATTTCGCTTTCACTCAAATCCCCTTCCAGTTTCCTTGCGAGCAAAAAATCAATTTCATCCCTTGATAGCTCAGGTTCAGTTTTCTTCAACCCATCTTTCAAATCAAAAATTTCAGGGATCTGAGAAAGAGTAGCGTTTTCGATTCCCTCAAGTTCGGCAGCAAGATCAGGATTGACCTCTAAAAACAACAAGAGTTCACTCACCACATCAGGATGAAGATTGCCTTCGATGTAGTCAATGAAAAATATTTCGTAGTTGTTCCTGCTGATCATTTTCTTGTGTCTATAGCCCGTGGCCAATAGTCCATAGGCTTCTGCAAAGCATTATTCTCGATTATACATTTACCATCCTCCATTTTAAGTTCCCATTCTTCATTCCAATCAAACCACATTTTCAATTTTCACAAGGTATTCTTTCAGCGCAACTCTTGCGCGGTAGATGTACACTTTCACCTGTGATTCGTTGAGGCCTGTAATTTTTTCAATGTCTTCATAACTGTATCCTTCGTAGTCACGCAGCATCACCACACTTTTCTGCACCGCTGGAAGTCGGTCGAGGGCTTCGTTTAATATCTCATTCAAATCAGTGTATTGCCTGGTGCTTCCTGAAAATGTAGTTCTCTTTTCTTCCGCGGTGTAATGCTGATGACGCTTTTCCTTGCGTATCTGATCTATCATGGTGTGATAACCAGCAGTGAAAATGTAACTCTTCGCTTTCTCAAAATTCACTTCCTCGACTTTCATCCACAGCTTGGCATAAGTGTCCTGCACGAGGTCTTTCGCCTTGTCGCGATCCCTTACATTCTTGAGCAGGAAACGGAACAATCCGTCACTATGCAGGTCAACACATTTATTGTATTCAGCTATCGTCATTCGGCTGCAAAGATTTTTTCAAGGCGTAGGACGCCTCGTGCTTTGTGGAAGTTACAAGGCGAATTTAAAAACAAAAAACGCCTCGTGTTTCCACGAAGCGTTTTTCAACCTTTAACCTATGTATTTAAACCTGCCACCCAGCCTTAACGGGCGGCAGTGCTATTGATCAATTGCATCCGGACATCACTCAGTGCTAAGAGCTTTGCCAGGTAGGCGTTGATGTTTCCTGCCTGCATCATCTCCACGGCTTGTTGCCTTAGGGCGTGGTACTTCAATTTGTGTTCGTTCATTTTTTTGTGTATTGAATGTTTTACGGCAACCCCTTTTGCGAACGGTGTGCCAAAGTGAAAACAACAGGCAATGGGCAACCGGCAAAAGGAAATGGAATGCACTGCAATGAATATTGAAGTGCGGTTAAATCTTTGACTATGGACTAGCTGCGGTAAAGTTGATGTGTGTTGATGTACTTCACCACGTCATCATGCAAAAGATAGCGTGTGCTTTTATCCTGACTAATAATTTCACGAAGGCGGGTAGCGGAAATTTCGAGTCTCGGGGCCGGAAAGAATTTTATCCGGTGCTTTTCCCACTGGATTGGTGAGAGGCTGGTGCCGGTGGTATTCAACCGCGGGTAGACATAGATCTCGTAGCTCGACAATATCTCTTGGTAACTTTTCCATTGATGCAGTGCGGGGAGATTGTCCTCACCCATCAATAGTATGAATTCGTTTTTTGGAAAGGAGTCTTTCAGTACGTGAAGAGTATCAATGGTGTAAGATGGTTTGCGCATCGTGAATTCTATTTCGCAGGCATGGAGATGTGGATTGTCCTTCACTGCGAGTTTTACCATTGCAAGGCGATGGTGTTCGGCTTCGAGTAATGCGATTTCTTTCAGTGGATTGTGGGGGCTCACCACGAACCACACTTCATCCATTTCAGTTTGTGTAGCGAAGTATTCGGCAATGATGAGGTGGCCGGTATGTACCGGATTGAATGAGCCGAAAAGCAAACCGGTTTTTTTCAACTGGAAACAAATTCGCGCACTTTTAATTCGGACTGTAGCAGGGCATCTTCCAGCAGATCGTTTACAACGACAAAGTCAAATTTGGTGGCGTAACCCATTTCCTGTTGTGCTTTCTGGATGCGCATGGCGATTTTTTCATCGCTCTCGGTGCTGCGGTTGCGCAGGCGAAAACGCAAGGCTTCAATAGAAGGTGGCTCTACAAAAACTGCGAGTGCCTTTTCACCGAAATATTTTTTGAGGTTCAGTCCGCCCACCACATCTAAGTCGAAGATTACATTTTTTCCCTCTGCCCAGATGCGTTCCACTTCGCTGCGCAACGTTCCGTAATACTGGTCAGTGTAAACTTCTTCCCACTCCACAAATTCGCCTTGCCTTGCGCGTTCAAGAAACTCATCGGCACTTATGAAATGGTAGTCCTTACCGTTCACTTCATTGCCGCGTTGGCTGCGGCTTGTAGCACTCACTGAAAACGCAAGGTTGAGCTCATGAACGCCAAGAAGGTGATGAACAATGGTGGTTTTACCTGAACCACTGGGTGCTGAGAATATGATGGCTTTGCCGGGCACTTCTTAAAGGTGGATTTTTTTGGAAGGTCAAAAATAGGCGGTGAGGGTTCATAGTGCATGGAGTTTCCGGTTCGAGTCGAACTCTTTATTGACCACACCATGAGCGTGAGAAATCCCGATAATTCGGGGGCCCAACCGCTCACAGCACATTATTTATCTGCTCCTTCATCTTCTCCAGTTCATCTTTCATCTCGACCACAATGCGCTGCATGGCGCTATCGTTGGCCTTGGAGCCTATGGTGTTTATTTCTCTTCCTATCTCTTGTGAAATGAATCCGAGTTTCTTGCCCTGTGCATCGCCATTCAACTCTTCATCAAAGTGGTCGCAGTTCGCGTGGAGGCGCTGGTACTCTTCGCTAATGTCGAAACGTTCTATGTAGAAAATCAATTCCTGCTCGAAGCGATTGGAGTCAATCTTGTCAGGGCTTATCACTTCGGCCAATCCGTTCTTCAATTTATCTCGCATACGCTCTGTGCGTTCGTTCATTGGTGCCACAATGGCTTCGCGTAGTTTCATGATGTTGGTCAGGCGCATCATAAAATCAGTATGCATTTTCTTGCCCTCAATTATTCGGTAGCTGTCGAATTTTTCGTAGGCCGATTTCACCAATGCGAAAACCTGTTTCCATTCTTCTTCATCCACGCTTTGGTTTTCCGGTTTCATTACATCGGGTATGCGAATAAGGGCATTGAGGAAATCGGGTTGTTGTATGCCGGCCTCATCGGTTACCTGTTTCAAATCCTTAAAATAGCTGAGCATTAAGGGCTGGTTGATGCTCATGCGTTTTTCCGGCTCCAGGCTTTCATAATAAATAAGCACATCCGCTTTGCCGCGCTGTATTCTCTCGCTAAGCCATGAGCGCAGTTCCAGTTCTGTCTCGCGATAGAGTCCTGGCATACGCACGTTAAGGTCAAATTGCTTGGAGTTGAGAGAACGCACCTCTACGGTGAATTTTTTTTGGCTGATGGTTGCTTCGGATTTGCCGAAGCCGGTCATGGAGCGGAGCATTTTTTTACTGTGTGTTTTGTTGAGCTATCGGGATTGGAATTTGTCTATGGCTGAATAACCAAGCCGTTTCAATGATATTCAAATTAAGTTATCGCAATGAATGATTCAGCTTATTATTTATGACATGTTGCCCTCTTTGGAAGAGGGAGCAAAGGTGATGCGAAATAAAAATTAGATATTCCGGAACGAATACACCTGGTGGCATAGTCTTGTGACATAATTCAAGGCACAAAAGATTTTGAAACTGCCCCATGCAGGATAAGCATCCTGTCACCTTATCATTCTCAAAAAATTAACTTCCTTCTCAGTCAAATGCCTAAACCGTCCGCGCGGTAAATCTTTTTTTGTCAATCCCGCAAACATTACCCGATCCAATTTCTTTATGGTGTAAGTAAAATGTTCGAACATTCTGCGCACAATCCTGTTTCGACCGGAGTGAATTCGTATTCCGGCTTCGCGGTGGTTGGCTCCTTCGCCCACATATTCCACTTCATCGGCCTTTGCATATCCGTCTTCAAGCGAAAAACCTTCACGCATCTTTTGCAAGTCGGCTGCTTTAATTTTTTCCACTGTTTCTATGTGATACAATTTCGGGATTGCGTTTTTAGGATGGGTGAGCCGTTTTGCCATTTCACCATCGTTGGTAAAAAGTAGAAGTCCCGTGGTGTTTCTGTCTAAACGGCCCACCGGATAAACGCGCTCCTTGCATGCGCTTTCAATCAGGGTCATCACCGTTTTGCGCCCGCGCTCGTCATCCATTGTAGTGATGTAGTCTTTCGGTTTGTTGAGAAGAACGTATTGAAATCGCTCGGGCTTCAGGGAGATGTCGTCAAACACAACCGTGTCTTTTGCGGGATCCACCTTTATCCCCATTTCCAACACCACTTTTCCATTCACTTTCACCAGTCCCATTTCAATCAGTTTATCGGCCTCGCGTCTGGAAGCCACACCGGCATTGGACAAAAACCGGTTCAACCGAATCAATCCATCCACATTTTTTTTATCGTCCCAATGTTTTTTCGGCACAAATTCCCTGTTCAGTTTCTCGTCTTTTGAAATAGGTTTCGAAGCGGAACGAATAGCCCGCTGGCGGTTCGACCTTGGATCTTTTTTAGTGCTGGATGCCATAGTGTTGAAATGTGGATTGAAATTTTATAGGCCTTCCCGAAAACAAGGCAGGGTATGATAGGGATTGATTTTCCAGCGTTAGTCAGCGGGAAATAATCGGGCAAATGTAAAGTTCACAACATGGGCCAGAACGCTTCTTCAATGTGTGTGATTTCTTCCTTGCCAAACTTCATGAGAATGCTTACGATATCAAATCGTGGTACTTTATCACTATCCATCTGCCTGATGTAGGCATCGGCTGCTTCCACAATGCGCTTTCGCTTTACATTATTCACGGCTTCCCACGGTTCGCCATAAGAATCGGTATAGCGAAATTTCACCTCAACGAATACAATGTTTTTTTCAGTTTCAGCGATGATATCAATTTCACGCCCCAGAAATTTCCATCGGGTTTCTTTGATGTCATATCCCCTTGCCAGGAGATAGGTCACCGCGATCATCTCTCCCTGTTTTCCCTTCTCTGAGTTTTTGTCTTTGCCTTCTTTCAATGGTCGCTCTCTGTTTTCTCTTTCGCCAGATCATCCAGTTTCGATTCGATGGCTAAAATTATTTGGCTCACATTGTTATTCACTCTCGCATTCATATCCATTGTGTTTTCTGTTTCAATGCATTGCGGTTCAATGTCCTGCATGTTCATCTTCATGAGTTGCGGACGAATCTGGTGAATGACTTTTTTCAAGTCAGCAAAACGATTATCGCGCATTGCTGATTTCATTTCCTTCAATCTTTTCGGAATCATTTCGAGAAACAACTTTTTTTGCTTTGGAATATTTACTTCACCGGAAACCTCAATTATTCCATTCTGCCCGATTGCCTTGAGCACTGCTGACACAAACTCCTCGTCCCGAAATGGCTTTGCGATATAACCATTCATTCCGGCCGCAATACACTTGTCCAGATCGCTCCGAATGACGCTCGCTGTAAGGCCCAATATCTGAACTTCAAAATTTTGTTTGCGAATCTCATTGGTTGCCTCGTATCCATCCATCACCGGCATCTGGATGTCCATCAACACAAGGTCGTAATCATCTTCTTGCAGGGCATCCACCGCTTCTTTTCCATTTTTCACATGAATGATGTTCGCGTTGAGGAAATATTTTTTTAGTGTGTCGCGGGTCACAAGGAAATTGTAATCATTGTCTTCGGCCACCAGCACGTGAAATTTTATGGACGAACTTCTTGAAAGCGGCACATTATTTTTCTGAGCGGCTTCTTTTGTTGCAGTCTGGAGCGGGAGTGAAAAAGAAAATGTTGAGCCTCGGCCCTCTTGGCTTTCAACTTCCAAATCACCTCCCATAAGACGGACAAGGTTGCGGGCTATTGTGAGTCCCAAACCCGTTCCGCCAAACCTGCGTGTGTCGCTTGCATTCGCCTGCGAAAAACTTTCGAAAACAGTATGAAGTTTTTCTTTTGGAATTCCTATACCAGTGTCCGTAATTGAAAATTGCAATTGGGAGATTGCTGTTTGCAAATGCCGCACCTCCGGGTTTTCATTTGCAATCTGACTTTTGCAAACCGCCAACTGGACAGAGCCTTTTTCAGTAAACTTCACAGCATTGCTCACCAGGTATTCAGCACTTGTGTGAGCCGCGAAGGGTCGCCTGTGATAAATGGCGGAATGGCTTCATCAACAGCTATTCTGAAATCAATTCCTTTTGTTTTTGTCCGCGCAGAAAATATCTGTTCAATGTTTTTCAATTCATCGCGCAGGTCGAAGGCAATGTTTTCCAACTTCATTTTTCCCGCGTCCATTTTCGAGATGTCGAGAATGTCGTTGAGGATCACCAGCAGGTTTTCGCTGGAGTGTTGGATGGCGTGTAAGTATTCAGAGGTTTGTGTATCGTGCTTTCTATCGAGCAGCAAGCGAGACAATCCGGTGATGGCGTTCATGGGTGTACGAATCTCGTGCGACATGTTCGCAAGGAATTGTTGCTTTACTGCCTCACTTCGTTCGGCACGGTCTTTTTCCTTTTCGATCAGAATATTCTTTGCTGCAAGTTCTTTGGTTGTTCGTTGCTTGTGTACATAACGATTGATAAGCACAAGTGCAAGCAGGAGAAACAGCACCGCCCCACCAAGAAAGAAATACTTCTGTTGTTTTTGTTTCTGGTTTTCGGCTTCCTGCAGTGCGATTTGCTTATCTCGTTTTTCAGTCTCGTACTTGCCGGCAAGTTGCGCAAGTTCCGATTTTTGCTCATCAATCTTCAGGCTATCCCGAAGTGTTGTGGATTCAAATAAATACTCATAAGCCTTTTTGAAGTCTCCCTTTTTGCGAGTGATGTCTGCTAGTTCCGAGAGAATAGTCTGGCGATCGTAATCCAATTTTTCGGCTGCGCTCAATGGCAAAGCTTCAAGCAAAAGTTTTTCTGCTTCAGCAAATTTATTTTGGCTTTTCAGGTAACCCGCAAGCAGCGTGGTTTCATACACTATGTCGAAATTCACTTTGAGTTCAATAAAAATTTCCCGGGCTTTTGTGCAATAGAAAATGGCGCTGTCAAGTTTTTGCTGCGCTGCCATAAGTTCCGCCAACCCCTCGTAGGCATAGCCCGAACTGTAAGTATTGCCCGTGACCATATAACATTCCAGCGCCTTCCGAAATTCCGTCTCCGCCCTTTCATATTCGCCTTGTCCTTTGTAAGCATTGGCCATTCCATTACGAACAATACATTCCTTGGAAAGATTCTTTTTCTCCTGCTCGATAGTTAGCGAAAACTTGAAATATTCCAACGCTTTTTCAAAATTGTCCATCGCGTTGTAACAAGTGCCAATCGAATACAACGTGCTTCCATGATAGCCGATGTCGTTGCAGCCCGATTGTATCTCGCGTGATTTCAGGAATGATTCCAGGGCGCCTTTCAAATCGTTTCTCCGTTTTTTCGTTGTTCCGATATTGGCATACACGCTTGCTGTTTCGCAGTGGTAGCCTCCTGCTTCAAGGGCCTCGATGCTTTGATTGTAATGCACCATGGCGCTGTCGGCATTTCCGCTGGTGTCGAAACAATATCCAATACTGTTATGATTGTCGCCCGCCAATTTTCTATTGTTGCATTTTAGCGCGAACTCAAGTCCCCTGCGCCCCCATTTTATTCCTTCCTCAGCATTGTCGTGCGACATGTGAAACGCAACCCAGTAAAGGTGGTAGGCTTTTGCGCTGTCCGTTTTTGCCACCTCATAATTTTTGAGATGGCCGGAAACAAAGCTTCCGTCCTGGGCAACTACACTCGTGATTGAAAAAAACGAAATCAATGCCAACGCCATTCGTTTCATGTGGGAAAAGTAATCAGGACAACGGTGCCAGGCAGTGCTACCCGATACCGCTCACTCAAAATCCCGAACGTTCGCGCATCATACCTATCTCTTGGCATGAGCTATTAAAATCTTTCGGAAGAAATTCAAACAAACCGGCAATGAAGCCATCCGACAAAACACAAGTGTGGACGATTGTTGAAATCGTTGTGATTCTCGCCCTCGCAATCTTTTGTGTTATTATGGCTTTCTGGTTTTGAATTTTGAAGAATGCAAAAAATCGGTGATCATGGAAACAACACTTGCAAAGAAAATTACAAATCGCCCATTGCCTTGTTTCTTTCGGGATGTTTGCCGTGTTCAGCTCTCGTGCAGAACAAAGTGCGCATAAACAATATGACATCCCTTGTAAGCCCCATTCCTGAATTGACAGCAATGAACGTTGTGAGTGACCCACTTCGGGTTTTGATTACTTGTGAGGAATGAACATGGTCCACGGAAAATTGTAATTGAGAAAAAAAATTTGGCACTGTTTTAACGTACTTTGGTCGGACAACTCCATTCCGCCCAATGTGAAAAAATCAAACTCAATTTCATTCCTTTTGCTTCTATGTGCGGCAAGACTGTTTTCTCAGACTGGAGACAGTTCATGGGTATATAAACCTAAAGTTCTTGTTATTCCTTATGAAGAAGTGATGTTGGTTTCCGACATCACTAATGAGTTGGCAGAAGGAAGCGGCATGTCGCCATTTGACGTCAAGAGTGCCTGCCGATCGGGGCTTACCATTGCCATTACTGATGAAGCAGATGAGCGTTTTGAAGCAACGCATTTGCTTAGCACAATTGATTCGTTGGGACAATCACCACTTCAAAAAGTCTTCTTTTCCATTTCTCGATCCTACCAGGCCATTCCTACCGTGGCCACTTCTTCAAAACGGACAGATAGCACGAACACACGGCTGAGCGCTGAAGAAAAAATGAACCATCGTTTTTTGGATAAAATGGAAAGGCATCTTGCCGCCACCGTCCAGGATACAGCGCTGGTTACTTATCTGCACCGGCATTTTAATTTTGACTTTCTCTTGCTAATTAACCAGCTCGATTTTATCCAGACCGATGACGCATTGACAAAAGCAGCTGGAAAAGGTGAACGATGGATAAGGGTGCATTACACGCTGCTGAATTCAACCGGAAAAAATGTTTCTGGTGGCATTGCGCGATGTTCATTTCCGAAGGAAAAAAATAATATTTGGGAATTGGCCTTAATGGAATTCCCAACATGCGGGGAGCAGATTTGGCAAAAATTGAGCGATGCCATTCAGCCGCTTCAGATTTCAGAATAAATTTTTCCGGGAAATGACTTTACCAGTCCTCTAAACTTCAGTTCGAGCATCATTGCTGAAACCTTGTTGCCGTCATCTGGAATTCAAACCCACTTGTCCCCTTTCTTGATTTTTACTTCGTTCACGAACTGCTTGATTTTTTGTTCGTCATCTTTCCTGCACACAAGAAGTGTCTGGCCGGTGTCCACCACAATATATCCGTTGAGGCCCTGAAGCACCACGAGCTTATTGCCTTCCACATACACAGCGTTATCCGCACAATTGTAGAGCAACACGTTTTTTCCAACCACCCCGTTTCTGTGGTCATCATGTGCAAGATGGGTGTGAAGGGAACCCCATGTTCCCAAATCGCTCCACCCGAAATCACTGAGCACCACATTTACGTTTTTTGCTTTCTCCATCACACCATAGTCGATGGAAATATTGTCGCACGAGCTGTACATGCCGTCAACAAATTCCTTCTCCTCCGCTGTTCCGTAAAGTCCTAAACCATCTGCAAAAGCCCTGTACATATCTGGAAGCAATTTCTGGAGTGCGTTGAGTATGGCGGGAAGTGTCCAGATGAAGATGTCGGAGTTCCAGTAGAAGTCACCGGACTCAATAAAATCTTTGGCGAGTTCAATGTCCGGTTTTTCAGTGAATGTTTTTGCCTTCTTTACTTTTTCATCGAATGCATTTTTCACATCAGCCCACTGAATGTAGCCATAACCGGTATCGGGTCGTGTTGGCTTTATTCCCAGTGTTACAAGGTTGCCACTCTCCTTCGCCTGCCGGAAACTGATTTCGATATTCTTCCTGAATTCATCCTCCCTGAGTATGAGATGATCGCTTGGCGCAACTACAATGTTGGCATCCGCTTCCCGCTCCGCAATCCAGAAACTTGCATAGGCAATACAAGGCGCTGTGTTTCGCATAAAAGGTTCGCACAACACCTGTTGTGGAGCAATGTCGGGAAGTTGTTTCAGCACAATGTCCTTGTAGCGTTCATTGGTTACCACAAGAATATTTTCCTTCGGCACTATAGGAAGAAAACGATCGTAGGTCATTTGGATGAGCGTACGGCCCACACCCATGATGTCGTGAAATTGTTTCGGGAAAGCTGTGCGACTCATTGGCCAGAATCGTGAGCCGATTCCCCCCGCCATTATCACACAATAGTTTTTCTGGTTCATGATTTTTGATCTCATCCAGAGACACCAAGCAGAGGATTCAATTACTCTTCAAGTCAGTTTATTCAATGCCCTGCGCAAACTTTCAATGGATTCTTTTACATCATCCATGGAAGCGGTTCCAACAGAAAGCCTGTACCAGCTGCTAGACTTGGATGCACCAAACGCACTGAAAGGTACAAGCGCAAGTTTCGCCTCGTTCAACAAGTAAGCGGTGGTTCGTTCAGTGTGTTCAATCACGGTTCCATCGGGTAAATGTTTTCCGTGCAGGTCAACTTGCACGGCAAGATAAATAGCGGCCTGCGGGGCAATGGCATCCACGCGATGTCCTTCTGATTTCAATTTTTGTATGCCTTCGTAAAATCCTTCCAGGCGGTTGTCCACTTCCTCTTTTATCCAGTTGAGATAATTGCTTACAGGAATTTCCATTTTGAGATATCGGGCAGTGGCCACTTGTTCCGCTTTGGGACTCCAGGCACCCACGTGACCAAGAATGCTCTTCATCTTGTCAATCACTTTTTTCGGCCCGAAACTCCATCCGACACGAACCCCGGTTGCTGCAAATGATTTTGAAATGCCATCCACGTAAATTGTGTACGGTCTCAACTCTGGCCTTAATGACACGGGATCGAAGTGCCGGGTTTCTCCAAAAGTGAGTTGCCAGTATATCTGGTCATACATCAGGTAAAGTGGTTTCTCGCCATCGCTCCTCCGGTTGTTTTCTTCAATCACCAAATCGCAAATCTCTTCGAGTTGTTCTCTTGAGAAAACAGTTCCTGTCGGGTTCAGTGGTGAACAAAGTGCAAGCAATGCAGCGTTGTGAAGATGCGCTCCCAACTCAACGCCAGATGGCATAAAATTGTTTTCCGGTTTTGTTTCTACAAAAACCTGTTTGGCGTGAGCAAGATGTGTGTAGTGATTATTGTTCCATGATGGCACCGGGAAAACCACGGTGTCACCCGCATCCACTATTGCCTGGAAAATGGCGTATATCAATGGTCGCGCTCCACCTGCCACCAGAATTTCGTTTTCAGCGTAATCAAGATGTTGCCATGTGCGAATAGCGTGTGCAATCGCTTTGCGCAACTCCGGCATTCCGTCCGCTGCGGGATAGTTGGTTTCGTCTTCGCGATAGGCACGAATGATTTCTTCTTTCAACTCTGCCGGTATGGGAAAAATTTTCGGGTCGAAATCACCAATGGTGAAATTGTAAATGTGCTCGCCTTTGGAAACACGCTCGCGGATTTCTCCGGCCAGCTTAATAATTTCGGAACCGATGAGGCTTTCAGCCATGCGCGAAACCCGGTGTTCACTCGTGGCGGTTTGGATGCTCATGTCTTCAGTGAGGTTTGATTAAATGATAGAGTCTGAAGTAATCCCTTATCTGGAAGGGGCGCGAAAATAGGAATTGAATGTGACCAGAAAGGCGGGAAGATTCCCGTCAGGAAAAAGATGAACTTACTACCGCAACATAGTCACGTGTCCCTTGTAAGTTCGTATGGCTGCATCCTGAGAAGGGCGCAATCTCAACATCCAGGTGTACACGCCATCAGCGGTGAACAGCTCGCCACCGCGAACATTTCCCATCCATCCTTTATCATGATCTTCGGAAACAAAAATTCTTTCACCCCACCGATTCCAAACCGAAAACTCATAGGACAAGATTTCAAACCCACTCAATACAGGCTTGAATAAATCATTCAATCCATCGTTGTCCGGTGTGAAAGCATTGGGTACATAAATCAAGAGGTCCGGCTCCACTTCCACTTGTGTGTAAGTGGTATCGAGACAACCGAACTGGTTCATCACAATTTGCGTCACTTCATAATTTCCGAATGTGGCGTACTCGTGAACCTCACTGGAATCGGCACCAGTGCTGCCATCCCCAAAATCATAATACCATGAAATAGTGGTTGAGTCAGCATTGTCAATGAAGCTGATAAATGGATTGTACATGGTTGTCACATTAGGATCAGCGACCACCCCGGCAACCGGTAGCGGATAAATAGTGATGTAATCTTCCATTAGAGTGTCGTTCGTACAACCGACATCTGTCGTTACGCTCAGATAAAAGTCATAAGTGCCGGGTGTAGCGAAAGTGGTTGTTGTGCTGTCTACTTCACTGATTAATGAATCGCCAATGATCCACGCCCATTCGATAACAGAATAGGGTGCAGCAACTGTTGAAGCGTCTACAAGTGTTAGAGGTTGTAGCGCACAGTAGGTGGTTGGTTCCACCGTAAACTCAACTATTGGCAATGGATAAATAGTTATTGTATCAGCAATGATTGTGAGGCAACCCATATCACTGCTGGCTGAAAGTTCAAGAGCATAGTCAGCAGGAGAGGAATAGATGTGTTCAACAACCGGAGTAAACTGGATGGGGACACTATCACCAATAGCCCATTGTTGGTTAGCTATACTTCCTTGAGGTATAGAAATATTGCTCCCGAACATCGAAGTTTCCTCATAGCAATTGTTCGCAAAAGATATTTCGACCACAGGTGCCGGATACGATTCAACAAACTGCGTAAGCGAATCCACGCAACCATTATCGCTGGTGGCGACAAGAAGCACCGGAAGTGTTCCCCAGGTTTGGAAATTGTGCACCACCGAATCACCTGACGCATAGAAAGAGGTTTCCAGGTTCCAGTCCCAATTGGTGATTGCTCCTGCTTCAATCGAGGATTGATTGACAAAAGTGAAATCAGTGTATTGGCAAGCGTTCATAGTGGTGAATGCAGCTTGAGGAACTGCCCAAACGTTGACGGTGGTGTCCACCATCACATCGCAACCAAAGGCTGTAATCATGGCAACGGCCAACGGATAGTTGCCGATGGCTGGATAAGAAACAGGCTCAGGATCGAATGATGATGACGTGCCTTGTGCACCAAAATCCCAAAGGGTTTGGTCAATGGTCTCATAAGGTATGGTACTCTGGTTGTCAATCAGCAGCACTGCATCAAGACAGATATCAGTGAAGTCAATAACCACATCCGGCACCGGATGAATAACAATTTCCTGACTGTCGGAATTGATGCACCCATATTGATCAGTGAAGGTGTAAACGATGTTGTAAGTGCCCTCGCCTGTTGCCGGATCAAATTGAGTTAGTGGGGTAAGATTCTCAGTGTAAATCCCAGCCAGGGGACTTCCTCCCTGCATCGGTATAACGGGATCGTCTTCGCAATCTTCCGCAAAGGGTGTGAGTGTAACATTGGGCAATGCGTGAACAAAAAGTTGAACTGTGTCGGTGTTGGAGCATTGGTTCAGATCAGTGTATTTGTAGATAATCTCATAAAATAGTTCAGGCGTTGATGAAGGATCAAATTGTGTTGCTGCTGTTCCGTCCACAAAAAATTCACCGGTCGGGATGTCGGGCAAGCCACCATACAAATTGAAGACAGGATACTGGTGGCAAACTTCATCCATCATATCCAGTGTAACAATGGGAAGCTGGTTCACCTCCACAGTAATGGTGTCTGTGGTTTCACAATCCGAATAATATCCTGTTAGGATAAAATCAGTGGTGACAGGCGGGTAAAGTTCAAATACTCCGGTGGAACTTTCGGTTACATACGTTGGGTCTTGCCAAACATAAGATGTTCCATTGTCTATTTCAAGATGCAAACTGTCGCCATAACAAATGGATTCAATCTGAGAAAATTCCAGATCAAATGCCGTGATGTAAATGGAATCCACGCACTCAATCAAAACAGGACATCCATTTGGATCCGTCATAATAATCGAAGGACAAAAAATTCCCGTATCAGTGTAGGTTTGGGTAGTGCCTGTTGTGTCGCTCGGATCACCGTTTCCATCATCAAAATCCCAGAAATATTCGAAGTATGTATCCGCAGGATTGAATGCCTGAAACTCTACCATGAACGGTGTACACACTGCCGTGTCGAGCACTTGGGTGAAGGGGCCAATCACATCTCCGTAGTTGAGTATATCGGGAATCTCGAGTGTGTCAATGCAGGCATATTCGTTCATTACTACCAGCACCACATTGTAAACGCCAATAGAAAAAGTGTGATAGACTGTTTCGCCTGATCCGGTTTGCCCATCACCAAAATTCCATGATTGGATTATGAGGTCAGCAAGACTGTCGGGCGTGATGTCTTCGAATTGTACTCCGTAAAGGCAATTGTCAATGGTGGAGGTAAACTCAAAATCGATTTCCGGATTCACAATGTGCACGGCATTACTATCACACATGGTGCTGAAACAGCCCGATCCATTTTCAACCGTGAGACATATTGGATAGGTGCCATTCTGCGCAAAAAGGTGGCTGGCTTCGAAATCCGTACTGGTGTTTAATGGGCCTGATGAAGGGTCGCCAAAATCCCATAAATAACTAACAATGTTTCCATAACTCTGGTTAACGAAGTTCACTGTATCGTTTTGGCAGGATGGATCATTGGCCACGATGTACATTGCGGTGGCTGGCATTTCAAGCATGATTTCCTGAGTCACTTCCGAACTGCACCCAAGAGTGTCGCTTGCGCTTAGCGTAGCCCAAAGCGGATTGACATAATCATAAGGTGGGTCAAATGTGATGTAAGGTGTTGCATCGGTGGAGGTTTCGCCATTGCTGAATGTCCATTGCAAATTCACCAATCCGGGATCATCCGGAATAAATCCTATGTGAACGGAGTCGCACACATTCACAAAATCATAACTGAAGCTTGCGAAGTCTGGATTGGCAGAAACGAAAATGACATTGTCATAAAAAAGTGAATCCGAGCATCCCTCCGGATTGGTTCCAATCACGCTAATATCATAGTACCCGGCATTCTCAAAAGAAAGAGTGGGCCAGAAATCCACATTGAAACCATAGAGGAATGATTCTGTTGTTCCATCATGTGTATAGGTGACTACCCACTTATTGATGAAGTCGTTCCACACCACGTTGATGTGGTCTCCATTACTTACCGTAACGTCCCAATAGTAATTGGTTGTGTTGTCGGCAATGTCCACCATCAGTGGTGGGCACCCACTTGTGGGACTGAAGGTGAGGTTGAGATCCACAGGCTCCACAACGACTTCGAGCACTTTGAAATCGGGGCATCCGCCCGGTATGGTGTCGTTAAATGCAGTGAGGGTTACAAGATATTCTCCTGCTCCGGGGAAGGTGTGAACGGGATTTGGATCGTTAATCACAAGAGGGCTTCCGTCCCCAAAATCCCAGGTGATAGAATCCGCAAGAATGGATGCGTCAGAAAACGCAACGTTGTAGGTGGTTGAACAATCTACTTCGAAATCGAACAGGGCAACAGGCGGCAGGATGTAAATAAAATCCAGGTACTCGACCATGATGTTGCACGCACCGTTGAACACCGTGAGAGATACATCAAAAAAACCGGTATCAATGTAATCGTGAGTAACACAAGTATCGAAGTAAGCATACGATTGCCATCCGGTATCATCACCAAAGTTCCACGAATAGGTGTTGCCGGGCTGGTATTCCACGCAGAATTCTATTTCCTCGCCTGCGCAGGTGTAAGTGGTGCTGGCGGCAAAATCCGTAGTTACCTGCATGAGCACTGTTACACTTTGGTTGCTGGTAAAAGTGGCCTGGCATCCGTTTGCGGTTTCCACATTTAGTGTAATGGTATAGTTGCCTGGTGTTGGATAAGAATAGGCGGGCGCACCTCCTATCGCATCGGTATTGCCATCGCTGTCGAAATCCCAAAGCCAGGAAGTGACGGGGTCCACCGAGTTTATAGTGATATTGAAGATGGGAACATTTTCTCCCGTGCAAATTGAAGTCTCGTTTTGGAAACTGACCTGTGGTGGTTGCACTATTATGTAATCAGGCATGGTGAGTGAGTTCTGGCAACCGAAATTGTTTGACACAATGAGTTGCACATCGTACAAGCCATAACTATTAAAGGTGTGAGTGAAGGATGATGAGGTAGTAGATACGGCAGTTCCGTTGATGAACCAATTGTAGCTCAAGGCGCCTGGTCCGGTGGAGAGGTTGGTGAATAGCACATTGAAGGGCAACTGGCAACTGGCAGTGGTGTCTGCCTGAAATAGCACATCAATTCCTTCTATCACATCAATGGCGTAAGCATCTTCCAGTGTATCAGCACAGGTGGTGCTGTAGGTAACTATCAAATCGGGATAGTACGTGCCGAAAGTGGGATAACTGTATGCGGGGTTTTGATTGTTGCTGTCCATCACTCCGTCATCATTCAAATCCCATTGCCATTGCAGGGGAGTGGGTACGGTAGTGTCGGTGAAATTCACTGTTTCGTTTTCGCACACTTCATCATCACTCAAAATAAATGTGGCATTGGCGGTATCGAAAATGACTACGGGCTGGCACAGTTGGTTCTCACACCCTATATCGTCTACCATGGTGAGGCAGACATCATACGTTCCTACATCATTAAAGATGTGTGTGGCATTGACCACGCCCGCAGCGGTGGAAGAATTTCCATCCCCGAAATCCCACGTGGTGGTGGGGGGGTTGGCGCTGGTGGAATTGTTCGTCATCACTATGGTCACGGGTGGTTCGCAGTCCAGCGTGCTGCTCAGGGTAAAGTCTGCAACGGGGAAATCATTGTTCACTTCGATGAGGCCGTTTTGGGATATGTCATCAAAACACCCGTGATTGTCTTCCACGCCAAAAACCGGGGTAAATGTTCCGGCCATAGGGTAGCAATACGTTGGGTTTTGATCTGTGCTGGTTAGGCCATTGCCGAAATCCCACACCCAGTCCACAATGGTGCTACCGGCAGAGGGCATGCTTGTATCGGTAAACTGTACGCAAAGGGGCCAGCAGCCTTCACCGTCATCAATGGTGAAATTGGCGGTTGGCAATCCGTAAACGGTTATGTAATCGGTGATGGTGGTGTTGGAATTTCCGTTGATGGTAAGGCTTACATCATAGCCACCGGGCTGGGAAAAAATGGCGATGTAGGTGGAGGAGGAAGCGGTTTGTGTGGAGCCATCGGGGTAGGTAATAATCCAGGCATAGGAGGAAATAGTTCCAGGATCGGGGGAGGTCACAGTAATGACAATACCCAGTGGGGTACAACCTTCTGTGAGGTTGGCGTCAAAAGTTTGGGCGGTGAAAACTTCGGAAATCAACAGCAACAGTACCGCTGTGGCGGTGCTTTTCTTCATGGTTCTTACCAGCCTTGGTATTGGGTTTAACGGGCAACGGCTAAACTCATCCCAAAAGTGAGTGTTAGTTTCAATCTTCAAGTTATTGGACGGGTGAAGGTTCAGAGGTTGCTTTTTTACAGAGCGCGGTTGTACTAAAATACTGGTGGAAAGGTTTCATATTCCCTGTTTTGACATCAGCCCAAAGGCGCCTCTTACTTTAGCCGCCCACCTTTTTTCCATACTTCTTTATCATCCCCAAAAAAAAATGCAGCACCACAGCGAACAAGAAATACAGCGCAGGAAAAATCTTGATGCCCTGCGGAGGCGAGGAATTGAACCTTATCCCGCGGCACTTTATCCTGTAAACGCTTATGCCCATTCTGTAAAAGAAAGTTTTAAGGATGATGCTATTGGGAAAGAAGCAGACGCGAGAGAAGAAGCAGAACAAGTGGTGCTTGCGGGCAGGCTTATGAGTTTTCGGGGTAAGGGGAAGGCTGCTTTTTGCGAACTTCAGGATTCGACAGGGCGCATACAGCTGTACGTTAATCAGGATGAGTTGTGCCCGGGCGATGACAAGTCTTTTTATACCGAAGTGTTTTTACATCTGCTCGATCTGGGCGATTTTATTGGCGTGAAGGGAATTGTATTTCGCACCAAAGTGGGAGAGATTTCTATTAAAGTAAAGGGCCTGACACTTCTTGCAAAAAGCCTGAAACCGCTGCCTGTGGTAAAGGTGGATGCTGAGGGACAGGCCCACGATGTGGTGACCGACCCGGAGTTCAGGTACCGGCAGCGGTATGCCGATTTGGTGCTCAATCCGCAGGTGCGCGAAACGTTTGTGAAGCGAACCCGCATGATGAATTCTATCCGCACTTTCCTCAATGAAAAATGTGCTCTTGAGGTGGATACTCCCGTGCTGCAACCCATTCCCGGTGGTGCTGCTGCCAGGCCTTTTACCACCCACCACAACGCGCTGGACATGCCGCTTTACCTGCGCGTGGCCAACGAACTTTATCTGAAGCGCCTGATAGTGGGCGGCTTCGATTGGGTGTATGAATTTTCGCGCAACTTCCGCAACGAGGGCATGGATCGCACACACAATCCTGAATTCACGGTGCTGGAATTTTACGTGGCGTATAAAGATTATTTCTGGATGATGGAGACCACCGAGCAGATGCTGGAACGAGTGGCTGTGGAAACCACCGGCAGCACGGAATTGAAAGTGGGCGACCAAACCATCTCGATGAAAGCGCCTTTTGCCCGCATTTCCATTTGTGATGCCATAAAGGAGCACACGGGGCACGATGTATCGGCCATGAACGAACAACAATTGCGCGAGGTGTGCACCACATTGCGCATACATGCCGATAGCACCATGGGGCGCGGCAAACTGATTGATGAAATTTTTGGGGGCCAATGCGAACACCACTATGTGCAGCCTACTTTTATTATTGACTACCCCGTGGAGATGAGTCCGCTTACCAAAAAACACCGCTCGATACCCGGCCTGGTGGAGCGATTTGAACTGATGATTAATGGGAAGGAAATAGCCAATGCCTATTCCGAATTGAACGACCCTATTGACCAGCGCGAGCGTTTCGAAGAGCAGGTAAAGCTGATGGAACGTGGCGACCACGAGGCCATGTACATTGACCATGATTTTCTGCGGGCATTGGAATACGGTATGCCACCCACCTCTGGCATAGGGTTCGGGATAGACCGGCTCTGTATGTTGCTTACAGGCGAAGTATCCATTCAGGATGTGCTGCTTTTCCCCCAGATGCGGATGGAAAGCGGGCAGTAGGGAGCGGGCAGGAGGGAGTATCTCCGCACTCCAATCCATCACACCCTGGTCACCAAAAACAATTTCCTTTTTTCCGGGTTGTCGTTATGAATGGTTTCCGATGCGGAAGAAATTCGGCTCATGTATCCCAATAGTTTGTTGAATGCCCCATAGCGCTGCGCTGCAAGGCGGGGGCGGCTGTGCTTTTGCTCAGCAGCGGAAACCCGCACTCCTTGAAAGGGGCTGTGGTGGTGCCAAAAGCTTTGCGGGCGTTGCAGCGAAGGTCGCTCACTGCCTCCGGGCAATGTGGTTTTGCAGCCATAGCAGCGGGTGGGTGGCAATTGCAGTTTAGTGGTGATGGTGCCGCTGGCTTGATTGAGAATACTGATAACAACCTCCAGATAATGACCGGCCATGCAGCAATGTGTGGCCGGTTTTTTTAACATAGCTCCGTGGCTGCATCCTATCATGCCCTCCTTTCTGTTGCGGAAATTGAGGGAGCTTTTGTTCCTCCCCAGTCTTTTGAGGATATAAATCAGGCATCTGTTTACATCCCCCCAAACGCTTTAGCGTTCATTTTCACACTTTC
>JAWXCI010000078.1:0-47122 GCA_034408895.1 Flavobacteriales bacterium | reverse complement strand
TCCAAACTGGAAACCCTGCTCCCCGATAAATGGAAACAAACGTGAAGGGTATGTGCAATTTGTGGTGAAACAAGATGGGGTTCAGCGGGGGGTTACATTCATTGGATATGCAAAGCACACCGATCCAGTGTACTTCGTTTTTGTGGGTTGTGATGGAACAGTAGTTTTTTTTACCTCACTACCTCCTCTAACAAGAAAATCAATAATCTTCAATGTTTCAAAAATATAGGGCAAACCCCTGAAGGCTTCAGGCAATATCCACTTCTTGTGATCCACACTCTCAGGATTGTCGAGTGGGTGAATTGCAGTTTGAATAAAATTATCGGTATTTTCCACCCATTTGGCGAAATTGGCTTGCACGGCATTACCTTCCTTCACTGCACCGTTATAAAGATCAATTATTGACTTGTTGCTTCCTGCGGGTGCATTTCCGTCTGCTATCGGTGTATTTACTGTTGTTTGCTCCGATATCAAATTGATTGTGCCTTCTTGAATGAAGTCTCCACCCACTTCCATTGACGAGATATTGGGCGTTAGCTGGTTTACTTCATTGATACTATTTGCGCAAGTGCAAGGGTCATAAGCTACGGGAATATCTGCCATGAACCACCTTCCACCTTCTGGATTTTGATAGTCATTGGGCACTGATGCCAATATGTCTTTCTCAAATTGGTCCAGCGCATCAACAAAACTTTTGGCATAAGCCAAAGCAGCACTTTGTTTATCACTGCCATTGCTAAATTTGAATCTCAACCTCCCTGCACTTAATCCATTACCAACATCTGTTTGGGCATACAGGAAAATGCGCAACACACCGCGAAACCTGTTATGGAGGACAAAACCCGGATTCTCCACATATTCGTTTGGACCTAGGCCTACCCCAAAGCTTTTATAGACCAGTTCCCAACCATCCGAAGTTTCAAAATCTCTCTCATTAGAAGTAATAAAAAGATGCTCCGTGTTGGGTTGTGTAAACAATGCGGCTTCAAACGGGCTTGGCAGGTAAATAGCGGACAATGAATTGTCATCATTGATAACGTAGGCCATCCAATTGTTTGGGCTGTCGTCACGCCAGTCCCAAATGTTTGTGGTATGGATAAAGTTCTGTGCATTGAATTCGTCACAATACTGCGCATCAGCAAAATTGAACGAGAAAAATCCAAAGCAGAAAAATATTATTTTATTCATGTGCATGAATATTCGACTAAAGTTCCTGTAAATTTTCGTGTAAAAATCCCATTACCAGTGCCCATAACGAAAGTGGCCGACAGTTGTTTAAAGTCGGTTGAGATATGGCCAAAGGATTCGTCTGAGATACCAGTATTGCACGGCTCTATTGTAGTCCCAATGTGAAACGATCTGTGGCTGAAAATTGACAGGGATACACCTTCACAGCCTTCAGGGAGATCACTCATAATCCAGTCAGCATCGGAAAACGGCCAGGTTACAAGGTTCTCATAATAGAATGTTGTCGTTAGTGTTTCGTTAGGATTATCGTCAAAGGTGCCGGTGTATTGTTTGCCCCAAATGGGTAAGTCGTGCCGTGCAACCGGATGAATAACAATGGTACTTGTTTTTACCACGGGTTCATCAGGAAAGCATTCCTCTTTCTTGCCATAAACTGTGAGCTTGACATCTACATTGGAGTATGGCCCCGAGAAGCCAAGGCTAAGTACCGAGCCGGAATAGACTGTGGGGTCCTGACCTACCTGCCAATGAAATGAATCGGCTTCCAAATACAGTGCTTCGCAAGTAATTCCGAGCCCGAATATGATGGAGTCCTGATCAACGATGTAGTCTATGTAATCATTGGTGGATTGTTGGTAGTACATCACAAACTCACCACTCCAGGGCACCTTGTCATAACAGGGATCATAGTTCTTGCAATCCGCATCAGCAGGATCATCGCATCGGCAACAACTGTCTAACATCACCAGTGCAAAAAGCCACATCATGACTAGTAAAGCATACTTCAATACATTCTTCATGTTTAACCCGGCATATTATTGTTTAATAGTAAGGCGTTGAATCTGCTCCTCAAGAACAGTAAAGCGTTTTTTCAGGTCTTCACATTGGCTGCTCGCTTGTGTAGCTAATGCTTTTGCATCATTGGCATCTGCTTGCGCATCAATGGCTAATTTCTCCTGAAGCAATAATTGCATTTCGGTGTTCCGTAATTTCATTTCCAAATCAATAATATAAAGCGTGTTTTCCTCAGCGCGCTTCAACAGGGAAGTACTCATAGAAGCAAGATCAAATCCACCTCGCTCCTCAACTTCTGCCTGGCTTGGCATTTCAGGCAAATGTCGGTGTTGATTGATGTATTGAGCAAGCACAAGTAAAGGCATGAGATCGTAATCATCAGAGAAAACAAAATCGCACCAACCCGGATTATTAACACGCACTTCACACGCCCGAACCTTACCAGCAACGTCCAGCAAGTAGGCAGCATCAGGCACGGCAGTTCCAATACCCACTCTTCCATCTGCCTTTATTACAGTGAGTACATTTGGACTATTGTAAACTTCAAAAGCGTTGACGTCTGCATTGGAATTTGTTTGCACTCTCAATCCATAACCCGTTGCGGAAGTTTTCTTGATTAGCATCCCGCTGATGGTACCAGCAAAAAGATTGAGTTTGGTTGATGATCCACCACTTGCGCCAAACATATCAATCCATCCTTCGTTACGCAGGCTCATCTGTGCTGCCCCGTTAATCAGGTACATACGCATATTGTTATCGTTGCTTGTGAAGTAACAGGAATTACCCAGCACACCAATGTGCAGACCATCGGCTGCTCCAGTTCCTGTTTCCACATTGGTGAATTAAAGGAAACTTTCAGTACCAGAAGGAATAATGTCGCCATGGTGCTGTGCCGTGGCGTTTCCTGTGCCAAGAATGTGCATGTTGTAATTGGGAGATGTAAGGCCTAACCCCACTGCACCATTGTTGGCTTTGATTGTCATCCGCTGTTGGCCTCCCGCCCAAATGTTGAGATTGTGAGCGTTGTTGGTGCCTAGCCTGCTAGTGGCGGTTGCATCGTTGCCTCCAAGTAGCCAATATTGTGCATTTGCACTGCCTAACGCAGCACTCAGAATTAATGTGATAACGATTTTCATGCCTTTCATTTTTTAAGAGTATTTGTTACAAAAGAATTCTATTCATCTGCAACTTTGGTTATTAATGGTTGATTAATTCCATATGGAAATTTCATTATGCAAAGAAATCAAATTTTAGTTCCGGGCGAAAAACGCCTCCACCCAGAAATAATCGGAACTCATTTACTTTGCAAACACAAATTCAGGAACCATGAAAAAAAACACGAACATTACAGGTGACAGAATCAGGTCATTCAGGCAACTTCGCAAATACAGCCAATCCTATATGGCAGAACGTTTAGGAATTACTGAGTCCACTTATGGAGATATTGAAAGAACGGGTGAAGTTGGCGTTATACGGATAAAAGAAATTGCCCAACTACTAGAGGTTCCTGTTAAGGCTTTGATCACTGAACACGGTCCTACAATTACATTCATTAACGGAACTTTCGAGATTGGTTATGTGCAAGCCCAGGAATTTCAGCACGGCCAGATGGAACTGGTAGAACGAATTATTTTTCCTCTTGTGGAAAAACTGTTTAAGCCGATCCACGATGAGTTGGAATTTATGAAACAGGAGAATGCGCGAATTTTTTCCCTGTTTGAAAAATCTGTTTTAGGCAAGACATAATAGTGAACCAATGAAGAATTTTTTCATCATCATTTCAACCCTCACACTGGTTTGCTGTAACACAGCACAAGATTACAGCAAAGAGATTTCGATGCTTGATTCACTTCATGTACTCATCACACAAATAGAACCGGAATTTATAGGTATTGACAAGAAAAAATTAAACCCGCGGTGGATAGTGTAATGGCCGACCTCAAGTACATCGAAGAAAATTATGAGGGCAATATGCGCGAAGATTTGGGGAAACTTTTTTCTGATTACCGTACCATTATCAAATTACTTCCTGATTTCAACAAACGGTACAACCGGACTGAAAAGGAAATTGAAGCCACTAAAATTCAACTCACCAACCTGAAGATTGCTCTTGCAAAAGGTGCCACGCAGGATTCTGCCGGAAACAAGATTACTCAAGGATATGTACAAAAGGCATTTGGTGAAGAAAAAATGATGGCTGAATCGTTGATAGGCGAAATGATAATATTGACGGAACGGTCCGCAACGTTGGCTGAGCGTTACGATTCGCTGAGGCCGTTGGTAAAATTCTATGTAGATTCCATTCCACAAAAAATTAAGCAATGAAATACATCGTCCTTTTTCTTTTCTCGCTGCTCGCCATTTCTGTAAATGCGCAGGAGGATGACCTAGAACTTGCAGAATACTATTATTCGCAAGGTCAATACGAACAAGCAAAACTCTATTACGAAAAAATTTACAAAAGCAACCGCACCACAAGGGTTTACACCAATTATCTCAACACGTTGGTAGCGCTCAATGATTTTGAAGAAGCTGAAAAACTGGTCAAGAAAAAAATAAAGACAGACAGCGATGATGGAATGGGCTATGTGAACTTAGGAGAACTCTACAAAAAATTTGACCGGGGGGAAGAAGCCAAAAAAAATTTCGACCAGGCTATTGAAATTTTTGTCCCTACAAGAAACAATGCTATTAAGCTAGCCAATGAGTTTTCGCGCATCAATGAATATGAATATGCCCTTGGGGTTTACGAAAAAGCCAAAGCCAAGGCCAACGATGGCTATTCCTACTCATACGAGGTGGCCAACCTCCAAGGCATCATGGGGAACTACGATGCGATGACCGAAGCGTTTCTCGACCTGATTCTTGAACAACCCAATTACATCCAAACAGTCCAGAATTCTTTCAACCGAACACTCAACTTTCAGGAGAACCCACAGAATATGGACATGCTGAAAGGCAAGTTGCTGAAACGCTCGCAGAAATACCCGGAGCAAACTATTTTTACTGAAATGCTCACCTGGATTTTTATGCAGAAGAAAGATTTTGCATCCGCCTTTGTGCAAGCATCGGCACTCGACAAACGACTTGGTGAAAATGGATACCGCATTGTTGACCTCGCCCAACTGGCTGCCGGCAATAAAGATTACACGACTGCAAAGAGTGCCTATCAATACGTTATAAACAAAGGCCCGGTGAGCGAGTTTTACATCACTGCCCGAATTGAAAAACTCAAAACCGCAGGAACCGAACTTTCTGAAAGACCATCTTCCGATATAGAAGCGTATCGCCAACTTGAAACCGAATACCAATTAACACTCGATGAGGTTGGAAAAAATGCCGAGACCGCCATCATGATGAAAGAACTTGCACACATCAAAGCATTCTATCTCGACAACATTGATGCGGCAGAAGCAATTCTTGCGGAGGCTATCGAAATTCCTGGGCTGTATGAAAAAACGCAAGCGGTATGCAAACTCGAACGTGGTGACATACTCTTATTGAAAGGTGAGGTGTGGGAAGCATCGCTTCTTTACCAACAAGTCGAACTCGATTTCAAGGAAGATGCATTGGGGCATGAAGCGAAATTCCGAAACGCAAAAATTTCGTACTACACAGGAGACTTTGAATGGGCGCAGGCTCAACTGAATGTACTGAAAGCATCCACTTCAAAACTTATTTCGAATGATGCTATTGATTTATCCCTGCTCATTACTGACAATTTCAACATGGACACGATAACTGCTCCCATGGAAATGTTCGCGCGAGCGGATTTGCTTTCTTACCAGAACAAAACCGACAAAGCGATTATGACCCTCGATAGTTTGGAAAACCAATGGCCGATGCACAGCCTGGGTGACGAAATCAAGATGATGAAAGGCAACATTTATTTCAGCAAAGGTCAATTTGATTTGGCTAAGGAGTATTACCAAAAAGTAATTGACCTCCACTTCATGGACATCACTGCCGATGATGCCTTATTCAAACTGGCCGATATGAACCATTACATTTTCCTTGACACCGCAAAGGCCATGGAATTGTACGAAAAACTCATCACGGAATTGCCCGGAAGCCTTTACATAGTTGAGGCCAGGAAGCGGTTCAGAGAGCTGCGTGGTGATGCGGTGAATTGATGGTCAGAAAAAAATTTTCAAAAAAAATTTGCTTTCACAACTTCAGGTTTCCTTACTTTTGAACACGATTTTAGAATTTATGAACAATCAAATCAATTTTTGTTGCTGTTGTTGTTGTACCCCCACATGGGTTCGGTAGCGGCTTTCAGCAAAAATTGATTCACTGATAAAAAGAATTTTCAAAGCCCTCCGGATTCAAACTCCGGGGGGCTTTTTGTTTTGGTTAGTTCAGGTTAATGCAAGTTAAAAAAAGATGAACCGTCAGAAAATGAGTAGTTGCTGTTGCAAAAAGCGAGCGGGGCATCCTTTGTTTCTCCACCATTCAACAAGAAATTGAAGAAGGAGAAACCAAGAAAAACAGGCGAAGCCCTTCAACGAAAAAGCAAACGAAGGGCTTCGCTTTTTTACCAGAGTACACATCAAAACCATAAATAATTTCAAACGCAAAAATTAAATAACAAACAAACATTATGAGCACAGAAACATTATCACTAAACGGTGTACGGAGCCTTCCACGCATTGGCGACAAAGCACCCGATTTCACAGCCATCACCACAGTAGGTGAAGTAAATTTTTCAGAATGGGCAAAAGGCAGTTGGGTTGTCTTCTTCGCCCATCCTGCCGATTTTACACCGGTGTGCACCACTGAACTTATTGAGTTCGCAAAGAACAAAGACTACTTCGCGGGACTTAATACCAAACTCATTGGTATTTCCATTGACAGCATTCATGCGCACGTTGCATGGGTTCATGCCGTGAAGGAAAAAACCGGTGTGCTGATGGATTTCCCCATCATTGCAGACCTCGACACCAAGGTTGCTCAGATGTACGGATTGCTTCATCCGGGAGAAAGCACCACTGCAGCAGTTCGTGCGGTGTTCTTCATTGACCCCAACCAGGTGATTCGCGCAATCATTTACTATCCGCTGAACGTAGGACGTAACATGGAAGAAATAAAGCGCGTGATAAAAGCATTGCAAACAGCAGACAAAGAAGCATGTGCACTTCCTGTGAATTGGATGCCGGGCGACATGGTGGTTATTCCGCCACCCAAAACTATTGCTGACCTGGGCAAGCACGATGGAAAGGAAGGCGTGGAGAAAACTGATTTCTATTTACTCAAACGCCATCTGAACTGATAAAAACCAATGAGCCAAAAAACAGGGTGGTTGTCAGTAAAACGTCCACCCTGTTTTCAAAAAAACTAATCCGAAAAACTGAATTATGAAAACACTGGTTACTGAGTGGACAGCAGCAGAACGCATTGCCGAAATGGAACACTTCGTAGGCAACACTCCCCTGTTCCGCATCAAATCGCTTTTTAGTAAACCCGGAGTTGAGCTCTACGCAAAAGTAGAGTGGCAGCAGTACGGTGGCAGCGTAAAAGCCCGTCCTGCCTACAATATTATTCGATCTGCCATTCACGATGGTCACCTTACAGAAGGAAAAATATTGCTCGATGCAACGAGTGGAAACACCGGAATCGCTTATGCCATTTTTTGTGCAGTTTCCGGAATTCCTCTTACGCTTTGTATTCCTGAAAACGCTTCGCGAGAGAGAAAAAGCATTTTGAAATCGCTTCGCGCCAACATTGTGTACACCAGCCAGTATGAAACCACTGATGGCTCACAAAGAGTGGCGAAGGAGATGGCCGAAAATGAACCGCACAAGTATTTCTATGCCGACCAGTACAGCAACAGGAACAACTGGCTTGCCCACTACAACGGCACAGCCCAGGAAATCTGGGAACAAACCGAAGGGCGCGTAACAAACTTTGTAGCTGCCCTGGGAACCACAGGCACTTTCACAGGAACCGGAACACGCTTGAAAGAATTGAACTCGAAAATTCAACTCACTGCTCTTCAACCGGAAACTGCATTGCATGGACTGGAAGGATGGAAACATCTTGAAACTGCAAAAGTTCCTGCCATTTACAATGACCAGCTAGCCGATGAATTCCGAGGAATTGATACACTTGAGGCTTATGAAGTGATTCGCGATGCAGCGAAATTCGAAGGCCTGCTGCTCTCGCCTTCATCAGCAGCGAACCTTGTGGGCGCAATGCGAGTAGCAGAGAAACTTGAAAGTGGAGTAGTCGTAACAGTGTTGCCCGATAATTCTGACAAGTACGGAGAAATAGTTCAACATATCTTTAAGAACTGAACTATGAGTTCACGCAAAAACACGAAGTAAGTCCAAAGACGCAAGGAAACCTTATGAAAAATCTCAACATAAAAGAACAAGCACTTGAAGTAATGAAGGCGGATGCAATCCATTCGTTTCCGGATGAGTGCTGCGGATTTTTTTACGGCAACGAAACTGAAACAAGAAACGTAACACTGGCTGTTGCTGTGCAGAATTCGAAAGACGGAGACAAGCGCAGACGTTTTGAAATTTCGCCATTGCAATACATGAAAGCGGAACAGTTCGCCATTGAAGGTGGATTGACTCTCCTTGGCGTTTATCACTCGCATCCTGCGAATCCGGCCATTGCGAGCGAACACGACAGAGTAGTGGCCATGCCTTGGTTTTCGTACATCATTCTTTCCACTTTCGAAAATGAAGTGCGGGATGTGAAATCGTGGCAACTGGATGACGAAAGAAAGTTCGTTGAAGAAACTATTGTGCAGAAATAAATTGTCCCGACAACTATCGAGGTTAAAAACTGAATAACGAATGTCCAGCATCGAATAACGAATACTCACAACTAAATAAATCAACATCCCGATAGCTATCGGGACAACAAATCACTAAATCACAAATTGATTATGCCAAAACTCATTATCCCAACACCCCTTAGAAAATTTACTAATGACCAACCGAGCTTCGAAAGCAAAGGCGGAACGGTTAAAGAAATCATTGCTGATCTGATTCGCACTCATAGCGGGTTAAAGCAACACTTGTTGGACGATGCCGGAAACCTCCGCTCGTTTGTGCGTGTTTATGTAGGCGAAGATGATATCCAATCACTCGACAAGGAAAACACAGTTGTACCTGAAGGAACTACTGTGAGCATCATCCCGGCAATCGCGGGAGGTGCTAAATAGGAAGTCAAACACAAACATGAAATACTAACATCTGAAAAATGGAAAAGAACGGAATACATTTCTCAAAGGAAGAACTGGAGCGTTACTCACGCCACCTCATCATTCCTGAATTCAACATAGAAGGACAACGCAAACTGAAGAACGCAAAAGTTCTTGTGGTGGGCAGTGGTGGATTGGGAAGTCCTGTGTTGCTTTATCTCGCAGCGGCCGGTGTCGGGCACATCGGCATCGTTGATTTTGATGTGGTGGATGAAAGCAATCTTCAGCGGCAGGTATTGTTCGGTGTCGAGAATAAAGGTGTACCGAAAGTGGATGCTGCGCTCGCGAGATTGAAGTCACTCAATCCGCACGTCAGCTACAAAACTTACAATGTGAAACTCACTTCGCAGAATGCACTTGACATCATAAAGGATTATGATGTAGTTGCAGACGGGACAGATAATTTCCAGACGCGCTATCTCGTTAATGATGCATGTGTGCTGCTCGGCAAAGTGAATGTGTATGCAAGCATTTATCGTTTCGAAGGACAAGCATCTGTATTCAACTACACAGACAAAAACGGTGTGCTCGGTCCAAACTATCGCGACTTGTTTCCTTCACCACCACCACCCGGGCTTGTTCCCAGTTGTGCAGAAGGTGGAGTACTTGGTGTGTTGCCCGGAATTCTCGGTTCTATCCAGGCGCTTGAAGTTATCAAGGTGATTACAGGCGTGGGTGAAACATTAAGCGGAAGATTATTCCTATTCGATGCAGCATCTTTTGAAACGCGGACGCTGAAGGTTAGACGCGATCCTGCTAATCCTTTGAACGGAACTCAGCCAACACAAACATCCTTGATTGACTACGAACAATTCTGTGGAATTGGAGTGGCTGATCACAAAGAAGAAACGAAAGTGAAAGAAATAACCGTACAGGATTTGAAAGAACTCTTCGACACGAATACAGATTTCCAATTGATTGATGTACGTGAACCGTACGAATATGACATCGCAAACATCGAAGCAGAACTCATGCCGCTGAAAAGTGTGAGCGACTTTGCATCGAAAATTTCACGAGAGAAAAAGGTGGTGGTGCATTGTCGAAGTGGTGTACGCAGTGCAAAGGCTATTGTCGAACTCGAAACCAATTTCGGTTTCGATAATCTCTACAACCTGAAAGGCGGAATACTCGCGTGGGCAAAAGAGATTGATGAAAGCGTTCCGACTTATTGATTAATATTTTTCGATTTAACGAAACGGACAACTACAGCAAAGTGATTGCAGTTGTCCGTTTTCATTTCATAGAATTAGAATAGCTTACTCAGGGCAAACGGTGCCGAAAGCACCCATAAACTCCAGCAAATCGCTAACATTGATCACTCCATTGCCATCAAGATCAGCCGGACAATCATTCACGCAATTCGTGAAAAGACAAGAACCATCATCCACTGTTGCAATAGGATTGTAATTGTCGGCATCTGCATAACTGCAGCCTGGTATTCCGCATTCAATCACTTCAATGTTGGCGGTGTATGATGTGCTCCCGAATCCATTTGAAACTGTCAGCGTAGCGGGATACACTCCGGTAAATGAATAACACACTCCTGTTGGATTGGGCGATGAGGAGTTGATAACGCTCGCACCGCTGAAGGCCCACGCATAAGTGGTAATGGTGCCTCCACTGCTGCCATCATTGTAGTCAATGCATTGTCCAACACAAAGCAATTGGTCTGTTGATGTGAAGAAGGCTTGTGGAATTGGAGTTCCTATCGGACAACAACTTCCGCCATCGGTCATGTTCAGTGTTTCGTTTTGCCAGCAGTTGTATTGGGTGTCGAATAGGTAAAGACTTCCGCCAAATGTGTCGGTGAAGTATTCAGCTATTTGATTCGAGGTATTGCATCCGCCTTGGGTACCCGTCCCGCAACTGTAGCCACAAATGATGTAGGGATAACCATTGCCATCGCTCACAGTGGCTGGTGGTGCAAATAGAATATCGGTGATGCCGGGAGACACTCCGCTGATGGTGGTTTCTGTTACACCCAATCCGCAGTTATCATTTTCACCGATGTATCCTGCGTAAAGCACCTCTGTGACATTACCCACAAATGGGCCGGTGATATTTATCTCCACAGCTTCATAAGTGCATATGCCAATTTTCAAATCGGGTATATCGAGATCGCAGTTGATAGTGACAATGCCGCCATCATAATTGGCATACACCACCACGTTGCCCGATGGGCTGCAGGTTTGGGCGAATGCTGAAGTGCATAAAGTAATCACCAGTAGAAGGGAAAGGGAAATGTGTGTCATGTTTTTGATTTTGCCGAAAATTAGAGCAAGAGGAAGTGTTTGATGAAGGTGTAAAAGAAACCGCCCCTTCACATATCTGCAAAGGGGCGGTTCCGTTTTAGTTAAGGAAAGTAGCTATGGGCAACTGGTGCCGAAGTCTGACATGAAGATCAGCAAATCGGTAACGTTTGTAAATCCATTGCCATCAATATCAGAAGGACAATCTTCTTCCACAGTTACATCCCATGTAAAGGAAGCCTCACAGCCATCTGCATTATCCGCATCCTCCGCCATCGCTGTGAGAACTACCGTGTACGTTCCACCTTGATCGTAAGTATGCATGGGATCATCCGTTCCGTTATGGCTGGTACCATCACCAAAGGACCAGTGCAGGTTTACCAAATCATATCCTGTAGGTGTATCACCGGTTTCAAAGAAGTGAACTGTCAATTCCGAAACTTCAAAGAGGAAGCTTGCATGGTGATCATCACATGGATCACCAATCACGACACACAGCACCGTTACCGTTGTAGTCAACACCACCACATTTCCATCGGCACATGAACTTGTGAGTGTCACGGTATATGTTCCGCTATTCGCATAGCAGTGATATGGATATGCAAGTGTCGAAGTATTGCTGTCACCAAAATTCCAGAGATACGTTGCCGTGTTTGGCGGAATAAAACAGCAGCCCATTTCAACAATGCCAAAGCTCACACAACATTCGTTTACATTGGCGATTATGTCTCCGGGCAACAGGCAACAATCACTTGACGGGCACGGACCTGCTGTCCATGAAGTAACACCGTAATTCAACTGTGCAACACACGCATTCTGGTAAGTAACACCATCACATCCGCAAACCGGATCGTATTCAGTGGTGCAGAAAACTGTCGGGTCAATGAGTCCCGGGTCAATGCAATCACAAATCACATACACATCCTGGCAAATAGTAATGCAATTGCCATCTGAAACTGTTCCGTCAGCATTCACCACTGGGCAGCAACATGCAGTCATACATACATGGTATGTACCGGTGCCGGGAAAGGTGTGCGTTGGATTGTTGCCGGTTGCTGTTGTTCCGTCACCAAAATCCCAGAAGATATTATTCGCGCCATCGCAGTTGTAGATGGGCCAGAATGTTCCCGTGCAATTGCCCAGTTCGCCTGTGAAATCAGTAGGCAGGCAACAGCAATTCACTGTAACAGTATCACAAATTCCAACTGGGTCACATGGATAGATATTCGAAGGACAACACGCATAGAGACACACGATGTATGTTCCCGGATTGTCGTAAACAAAACATGAATCGCCCTGCATGGTGCCAACACCACCCCACTCTACCCAGTAGCTATTGGTCGGCCATACACACCATGTTGGGAAGACAGGTTCAACGCACACAGTGCAGTTGTTCACGGTTGTAATAATGTCCTCGGGTAAGCAGCAGCAATTCGCAGTCACTTGCTGGCAACTGGTTGCGTACGTAATTGTTCCGTCTGAATTCACACAACATGTAGTGTAGCAGATGTTGTACACACCGTTGTTCGGGTAGCAATGGTTATGTGGGCCTGCACCGTAAACCACCGGTGAACCATCGCCCCAATCCAGCGAACAACATGGGCCATCATTCTGGAAAGGATAAACTCCGGTCGCAATTGTCGGACAAGAATTGCCAGTCACCTGGAAACAGCAATCTCCCAAATCAACCAATGCGAAACTTGCATCGAGTGTGCAGAAACAATCCACAACAATAATCTGGCAAGACACCTGCATGTTTATGGTTCCATCAGCATTCATACAGCAATCGGTATTGCACACGGAGTAAATTCCATTCGCAGTGAAGCAATACGTGAACGATTCTCCAGTGCCGCTTGCAATCACAATGTTGTTTGCATCATACACTTCCCATAAGTTGCATCCGAATGTGTCAGAAATAATATTGTCTGGTGTTAGGTCATCGAAAATGTAGCAACACGGATTGATACCTTGTGTAACAATGAACGTGGGATCAACTGCACAAAGCGGACAATTGATGTACGCGTCTTTGCAAATGGTTTCGGTGTAAAGATTTCCATCAGAGCCAATGCAGCACGCGGTGTAGCAAATCAAATAGTAACCTGATTGGTTGTAGCAATGATGATGTGGGCCGGGACCGTAAACTGTTCCTGAGCCATCACCGAAATCAAACGAACAACAATTGTTGTCGAGTATCAATTGCCAGTCAGCGGCATCAATCTGACCATCGCCATTTACATCCACAGTAACTGATGTTGGATCGTTCGGGTCAACGCATAAATTGGGATTTAATGCTACCACATCAACACAACATTGATTGATGCCCCAGTTGAGAAAATCGAAATATGGCTCGGGTATGCATGGTTCACCACAACTCACTGTTACATTTTTGCAGTGCGTTACACAATTTCCGATGGTACCATCAGCATTGATGCAGCACGAGGTCATGCACACATTGTACGTTCCGCTGATTGCATACGTGTGACAAAAATTGGAAGTCACACCTGAACCATCACCCCAATCCACTGTGATAACAGTGTTCGGGTCCGGAAGCGGACAATTGGCCAAGGGTGAGATGCACACACTACAACCCATCACATTGTAGTTGAAAGTATAAGGAACACAACACCCGCAATTCGCTGTGATGGTTTGACAGGATTGTGCAGTGTTGATGGTTCCGTCAGAATTCATGCAGCAATCATCAAAACATATTTGATAGGTGCCGCTTAGTGTAAAGCACCATGTGAAAGATGAACCATTGCCCGTTGTAATTACAGTTCCGCTCTGGTAGATTGTCCAATGTTCACAACCAAAACCGGGAACCGGGTTTGGTGTGAGGTCATCAAAACGGTAACAACAATTACCAAGGTCTGCGATTGCGAACGTGGGATCAGGTGCACAGGGGGTGCCTCCGCATCCAGTTAGACTTATCACCTGGCAGATGTTGTGAAACTGCAATACACCATTCATATCCAAACAGCAGTCGGTGTTGCAAATGGTGTAAATGCCAGATGCCGTGAAGCAAAAGAGATAATTGTCGCTGGTTCCGGAGTTGCCACTGCTTATCAGATTTCCACCAGAGTCGTAGATCTCCCAGAAATCGCACATGGGCATTGTAGCATTGGGCATGTCCGGTGTGTTGTCAGTAAACAACCAGCAACAGTTGCCCTGGTCGGCAGCAGTGAAATCCGCATTGGGATTACACGGCTGTGCATTCAAATTGTTGAACCCACAACAAAGTGTGAGCGACATCAACATGGTCATCAGAATTTGTAGTTGCTTTTTCATTTTTGCTTTTATTAAATGAGTTGAGTTTTTTGTCTGCCTGATGCAGGTTGGTTTTCAATCTTCATTTCGGGTTGCCTTATGCGGTCGAAATGTTGGTCAAAGGTGTGCGGTGCAGGTGAGCTTGTACAATACGACAGATGTACCAAAATGCCTTGTGGGCGTGGATTTCAGCGCGTGGCAATAGTGGTCAGGAATGCGGTAAGGAAGATTGAGAATTCGGTTGTGATTCCAGAGGATTTGGTCAACAGAAAAACTTCGAGCCTGATGTGTAGGAGTAAATTCTTAAAACTAATGTCGTAGTCGCAACTTTTCCCTGTTTCGCAAAAATGAAAAAACCCCGAAGTCGTTTGAAACGTCTCGGGGTTCTTCCACAAGAAATTCACACTCTACCTGCCATCTTGTTCAATGCTTCTACCCTGTTTTGCACATGCAGTTTTTCGTAGATGTTGTAGATGTGCGTGCGAATGGTGTGCGGACTCAGGAAAAGTTTTTCTGCAATCTGTTTATTGCGGAATCCTTGTGAAAGCAATTCCAAAATTTCCTTCTCGCGTCCGGTAAGGTCGTAATCATCTTTAGATTTCTTGCCACCATTTTGGAAAGACTCGACTACCCTTCGTGCAATGCTGCTGCTCATGGGGCTGCCTCCATCGTGCAAATCGCGGATAGCCTCAATCAGCATATCACCTGCTGCTCGCTTCAAGATGTAACCTTTGGCACCAGCGGAAAGCGCCTTGAATATGTTTTCATCATCTTCATAAGCCGTACACATCATGATGGGAAGCCCAGGACACTTTTCTTTCATCAACCTTGTGCAATCAATACCGCTCATGCCTGGCAAGTTTATGTCCATGAGGATGACATCACAATTGTCTTCGAAAATTTTTTGCAACGCTTCTTCTGCTGTTGAATATGCAGTGCAGTCAAATCCTGCTGTACTGTTTATTATGTAGCTCAACCCCTGCCTTATGTCGGCATGATCTTCCACCAATGCAACCTGAATCAGTTTTTCCAAGAGACTTATTTTTTGGTTTGAATGCGAGGGCTAAAGTCGGCAGGCGCTCAGAATGTTGCCCTAATACGAATGTCGTATTTGACTAAACAGTAAATCTCAACTCCACCTTTGTACCGTTACCCACCTCCGATGAAAACTCAATTAGTCCCCCCACATCTCGAGCACGCTTTTTCATGCTGATTAATCCCAGCCCGGAGGAATTTATTTTCTCCATATCGAAACCGCGACCGTTGTCCTGTATCTCAATTTTCATTTGATGTTCAACAATGTTCATGTTTACTACTACACGGCTTGCACCCGAATGTTTATGCACGTTGTGCAAGGCTTCCTTCACTATAAGAAACGCATTTCTGCGCACCATGCCTTTCACTTCTGATTTGCCGGGTGTACCAATCAGGTGAACATCACCCTCCAGGCTGTGAAGCTCAAGAAAGTCGAGCGCATACTTGCGCACGAAGTCAACAAGATTGTCTAACCTGTCGTTGGCCGGATTGAGCGACCAGATAATTCCGCTCATTTTGTTGATGATGTCGTTGGCCGCCTGATCAATCTTGTTAATCGGTTCCTCATCCCCGCCTTTCAGTTTCAATTTTGATTTTGCAATGCGCGAAAGAATTACGATGTTGGATAGTTCGGCACCGAGGTCGTCATGCAGGTCGGTTGAAATCCGATTGCGTTCCCGAAGCAAGGCCTGTTCCTGTTGCAGTGCGACAAGTTGTCTGCGGTATTTTCTTTTGGTAAAAAAACGAATGAGCGTGTAAGTAAGAGCAATTGCCATCACCGCCATCAGCAGGCGAAACCACCAGGTGGCCCAATAGGGAGGCAGTACCGCAAACACTATGTCAACAGGTGCGCTCCAGGGCGAATTGTATTTGCTTGCACGGAGCCTGAAGGTGTGGTTGCCGGTGGAAAGAGCATTGAACTCAATGGATCGATTGGTTGTTTTTGTCCATTCGGTTTTATCATCCAGCATATATTCAAACTGAACTTCATTAGGCAATTCGAACGTGATGGCTGTGTAATCCAATTTCAAATTGTGGTTGTGCGAGATATCAAAGCGTTGAAACGGATCGAATGATTTTCCTTCACCGCTTATTTGCAGTATATGGATGATAGGGGGCATTGATTCAGTCCGACCGCTTAAAGCGGGAATTTTGTACAAACCCAGATGGGTGCCCAGTAAGAGGTTTTGTTCGTCCGCATAGACATCAAAAATTTTTGCCGCAGGTATTCCATCCGCCTTGGTGAAATTGTAAAGGGAAGAAATTTTCCCGTTTTCAAAAGTGTATGCAGAAATTCCACTGGACGTGATCACATACTGTCTGTTTTCAAAAATGCGCAACGCCTCGCATTCATTGCTGGCAAGTCCGTTTTGTTTTGAAAGTGATGAAATCACTTTTCCATCGTCAAGGAAAAAAATTCCACTGCCGCGCGTGGCCACGGCAATCTCCCCGGTGGGTGTTTCGCGAATGCAGCTGATTCGCCCCGAAGCTTTTTCATTGAAGTCAACCATTTCTGTCAAACCCTCTTCATCAAAGAAAAATAGTTCGTCATGATTTTCAAACCAGAGTTTTCCATCAGATGCTGCACACATTGAGTAGGTTCTCGAAGTTGGTATCGCTTCTATGGTTTCTACCACACCCAAGGGCTTTTTCAAATCAATGAACTTCATTCCCCGCAATGTGGCGAAGTACAAAATTCTATCTGCCGACAGGGCAATGCCTTTTGGCGGATTCACATCGTATTTAAATGCAGACGGGTCTGGTAATGATGTTGTGCGGGAAAACCTGTATGTGCCTGTGAAAGTGACGAAGTGAATAAATTCATCATCTATGGTAAGTGTAATAATGGGAGTTCCGGTTTCACTTTCGAACACTTTGAATGGCGTACCATCACCCCAATTGGAAATCGAATAAATATCCCCAATAGATGTAGCGAAAAAAACCTGTCCGTCAGCGGTTGATTCTATGCAGGTCACTTTGCATTCCTCGCCCAAATCATAGAACAGGTTGTTCTTCTTTTCGCGGGTGACGCAGAAAACTCCGTGGTCGCGTGTGCAAAACCACTCGTTGCGGTCTTTGTCAACAAGAACAAAGTTCACCCAGTCATTTTCAAAAAGCAATCGTGTTGTTACCTCGCCAGATGCTTTGATTTCCACATGCTCCACTCCTCCACTGAACAATGATATCCAGAAATTTTGTGCATTCGATGCGCACAAACTCTGAGCATTATCTACATCTGAAAAATGTTCGGTGCTTAGAAAAATTTCCCAATGCCCGTTGCGAAATCTTTCCAAACCTTCCGTGCCGAATGAATACATATCTCCGTTCTCGTTTTGTGCAAAACAATTCTGGAGGGTCATGATTCCTTCAATCTCAACAGATGCTCTTGATTGTCCATTCTGCCATTCGAAAACAAGTCCCGGACGGATAAAAAATATCCTGTTATTGTCGTGCTCCATTACAAATGTTCGCCCCCTGTTTTTGAAATGTGCGGTGGTATCGCTGAGCACAATACTCGAAGTGAAGTTGTCATACAGCACCACTTCAGCACCAATTCCGCTGAACCAAAGATTACCCCTGCTGTCTTCAAACATATTCGACATACCGAGACTTTGTATGTGTATCGCCAGGTTCGGTTGGTTTGAAGCAGAATAAATTTTTCCTTCCTGAAAATATGCGAGGCAGCCCGATAACGACAGAAACCAAATTCGTCCGAGGGAGTCTTGGTTGATGCGCAACACTTCGTTGTCACAAAGGCCATCATCAATAGTGAAGTTGCGGAACTCGATTCCATCGAAGCGGCTTACTCCGGCATCGGTCCCGAACCACATAAATCCGTCCTTGTCTTGCGTGGCGCAATACACTGTGTGGCTGGCGAGGCCTTGGTTGATTCCATAAACATCATGAACGGGTTGCTGAGCGCAAACGGAACTTGCAAGCAAAATGCAGATGGCTAAACGGAAGAATTGGTGCACCATTGATTGTGGCTAAAATATCATGAGTTGATTTCATGTGATTTCAACTATCATCCAATAGTCTGAAAAAAATTCAGCCCCGATAAATCTATCGGGGCTGAACATTATGATGACCAACTCAATCTAGTTAGTTACACAAGGTACCGAAAGCTCCCATAAATGCCAGAAGGTCGCTAACGTTTACCACACCATTGCCATCCAAATCGGCAGGACACGGAGCTTCAAAGTTGCAAGTGTCATCATCCAAATTTGCAAGCGGTGTGTAGTTAAGTGCAAGTGGATCGGTGCATCCGGGGAAAATGCACGAACCATCATCCGGAGTTGCCATTGGATCGTAATTGGATGCCATCGGGTAAGTACAACCGGGAATTGGTGGTTGTGAATTTGGAGCACCCGGAGTTCCGTTTGCATCATAAGAGGCTTGCCATGAAGCGGGCAAACTATTATCAAACGATGCATCAATCAATTCAAGTGATGAACAAGTGCCGTTTGCGGCAGGAGGCCATCCGCCCGTATTATCATAAGGTACGCTGTCAACAAAATTTCCAAAACTGTCACCGATGGTAATAGTCTCACCACTGTTGCCAAGGTTATCAGCAGTCCATTGAAGCACAGTAAACCCAAGACCGAAATAGGACGACTCATCAACAGCAAGCACAATGTACTCACCGGGAGCAATGATGAAGTCGTCAGGGAATTCATAAATAAATCCTGCGGTGAAAGAGAAGCCAGTCATGTCAGCGGGTGTTGCTCCCGGGTTGTACAATTCAATGAATTCGAAGAACAAATCATCGCCTTGTGCCGTGCATGGGTTGTAATGAATTTCGTTGATCACCACATTGGGCAGCGTGAAGTAACAAGTGCCATCATTCACTGTTGCAACCGGATCATAGTTCAATGCAGCCGGATCGGTGCAGCCTTCAATGAGGCATGAGCCATCATCCACTGTTGCAAATGGATCAAAGTTGGTTGCAATCGGGTTCGTACAGCCGGGAACAGGAACACCAGTGCAGGTACCATCATCAATTGCAGCTTCAGGATCGTAGTTGATTGCAATTGGATCAGTACATCCCCACTTCATGATTTCGTTCAAATTGCATGGCGTTATTTTGTAAGCACCAAAAGAGAAATACAATGGCCCAATGACAGTGTATGTTTCAAATAGCACTGGTGTATATGCCACGCCAAGGTCATCAATTACACTCATGCCAGTTCCATCATTGATGCTCCATTCACCAAATCCAAGATTGTCAAAATCACAAGCACCGGTTGTTTCAACCAATACTCCTTCCCATTGTTCATCATTCACCGCAAGTGTTCCCATAACTTGTGTTGCAGGAAGTACATTACCGGATGAAACAACAACAATTGTTGATCCGGTGAGAAGTGTGAGTGAAAATGATTCTGTGACAACCGCATCCACATTTACTTCATCTCCCACCGCAACTCCATTTCCGCTTACCCAAATTCCTGAGTAAGGTCCTGTTCCATCCTGAATGGTGAACAATGATGAGAATACACAAGTGACGATTCCGCTTGTTGAGATGTAGGAGCCAGTGCTGATAGTTCCGTTTTGTATCTCTACAATAGTTGCTGGTATGGCAGTTGGTTCTGAAGAATTTTCAGCACCAGGCGTTCCATTCGGCACATACGAAGCTTGCCAGTTTGCCGGATCGCTGTTGTCAAGATTGGGTGCAATAAGTTCGAGAGAAGGACACAATCCATCCGCCTCCACCGGCCAGGGTGATGAATCAGAATAGATCACTTCATCAACCAGTACAGCAGATGCATTGCGCAGTGTAATGGCCTCACCTGTATTGTTGAGGTCACCTGTATTCCATTGTATCACCTGGTATCCACCACCGAGGTAAGAATTCTGATCCTTCGCCACAATAATGTATTCGCCCGGTGCAATAGTCACTGCACCGAACGTGTGCGAGATGGCATTTGAAATTGTCCAACCTGTAAGATCAACACTTACAGCATCCGCATTGTAAAGTTCGAGAAATTCGTAGTAGAGATCTTCCCCCAATGCAACACATGGATTGTAAAAAATCTCGTTGATGATTATGTCCGGTAAATCATAGTAGCATGATCCATCGTCATAAGTCGCCTGCGGATCATAATTCGCTGCTACCACATCGGTGCAGCCGCCCACTATGCACGAACCATCGTCCTGGTTTGCCAGTGGGTTGAAGTTGTCAGCAATGGGATTTGTGCAACCCGGAACGATACCGGCAAAGCAGGAATTCTGTGCACCCGGTGTACCGTTCACCGCACCCGTGTCGCACCACGAAGTAGCATCGTTGTTGTCGAATGATGGATTGATGAGCTCGAGTGTAGGGCCGCTTCCATCAGGAATTGTTGACCACGGTGCAGCATCGTCAAATGCAACTTCATCCACTGTGAGTCCATTGTTCTCGACAAGCCGGACAGTCTCACCATTGTTGCTCAGCGTTTCACCAACGTTCCATTGAAACACCTGGTAACCATTGCCGGTGAAGGTTGCTGAACTCACCGCAACTACTATGTATTCGCCTGCAGCGATAGTGGTGGCAGCAGGGAATGTGTAAGTGACTCCAAGTGTGAACGACCAGCCGCTGAGGTTAACAGCCGAACCCTCGTTGTTGTAAATTTCGATGAACTCGTGCGATGTATCCGGGAAGCCAGCAACATCATCGGGGTTGTAACTGATTTCATTAATGACAACATCGGGCAATGTGTAAATGCATGAACCATCATCTATGGTAGCCTGCGGATCGTAATTGAGTGCAACCGCATCCGTGCAGCCACTGTATTGGCAAGAACCATCATCAATTGTTGCAGCAGGATTGTAGTTGTCAGCCAGAGGATCAGTACAGCCGGGAACGGGTGCGCTGACATCAAAAATGGAAATGAGGTCAAACGCAAATTCTTCGGAACCGGAGTTTGCGCTCGCAAAAATTCTCAACTGGAGTGACGTGCCAGTTCCTGGAATGTCAGCAGTAAAAAGCTGGAATGCCGGAGTGAGTTGCGTGCCATCACCAAGCCCATTGAGGTCAGTATCACGGTTCAACCCAACGTTGGAGGCAGCGGTTGGTGCTGCAAACTGCATCACCTTTATCCATCCTGCACCATCTAGATTGTACTCGACATAAAGTTGATCTGTGTTGTCCCATCCGCTGCCCGTGTTTCCGGTCGCAAAAAGGCCACGCAATTCAATGTCGCCAACCGCACTCACATTAATCGGATTGAAAGTGATAGTCTTGTTGGCAACACCATCTCCCAGGTTAGGAATAGTGGTATCATCCAAATCTTCACCGGCCCAAAAGAATGTTCCGCTCATGCTGTTATAAGGACCCGAAACGTTTGAAATTGTACCGGCTTGCGTACGAGCATAATGGTCGTTTACTGTGTTGAAAAAAGTGGAAGTGACAGAGTAGGTAACGCCAAGGCCGTTCACCTCGAAGTCCTCAGACCAAACTTGCGCAGTGGCAACCTGGCTTGAAGCATAGAACATTGCGAAAACGCAAAACAAGATTTTTGTTAGCAGTGAATTCTTCATTTAAATTTTGATTTTGTTTGATTACTTAATTGGGTATTCAGAATTTGTTTAGGTGAATTGCTTTCACACGATATCGCGTCAAAGTAAAATGTCTTGATCAATTTTTGAATCTGCAAATTACTTGACTTTGATGTCTTGCTATGTCAAGAATAGTTTGTTTTTCTGACAACAAAAAATTACCAGTCCAATGTGACAGTAAACCCCAAAAGAGCGATAAGGCGCATTCGGGATGGCGGTTGTCCCCGGCAGGTTTCAAGTCCATGCAGGGAAATCGTAAGACAAAACACTCACCCTATTCCTTAACTTGCTAACATTAGCCGGAGGCTTGCTAAAAATCTTAAACAGCCTCTAGAATTTATTGAATCACTCTTCAATCAAAAATCTTTTCCTTACATCCACCAGGTATTTACCGCCTAATGTTCTTCGGCCAATCAAAACCTGGCAGCGCATATCGCTACGGTCGGTGAGTGAAACTTCAGCGCGGATTTTCCGATTGCCGATTTTCAGCAGTGTGAGGATAACAAAACGCAATTCGATTTGGCCGGATGAATTGCGCACAGTCCTTTCCATAAAATTTTTGAACAGGATCTTTTTTTCTCCTCTTCCATCAAGATCGAATGTGGCTTCAAGAAAAACATTTCCTCCCGACTCCACTTCATGGCAGGAGTTGCAATGAATCACGCTGCGATAGGCACCAGTATCCACTTTGGATTCTATATGAACAGAATCGAGTTCAGGAAGATCAACAAATTCCCTCCTGCCTATGGTGGTCACCTCCCTCCTATTCATGGTTAGTTTTTGAATGAATACTGAAAGTGGATCAGCCACCAGCCAGCAGTTTTTTCACCACCTCCGAAATGGCTTTTCCATCCGCCTTTCCCGCAAGAGCTTTTGAAGCAACTCCCATCACTTTTCCAATATCAGCCTGAGAGGTTGCCCGCACTTCCGCAACAATTTTTTTAACCGCAGCGGCAAGTTCATCTCCTTCCATCATTGCAGGCAAATAGGTTTTAATTACATCAGCCTCCAACCTTTCCTTGTCCACCAAATCCTGCCTGTTTTGCGTTTCGAAAATCGCTATGGACTCCATGCGCTGTTTGTAGAGTTTGTTCAGTATGGCAATGCCTCGGTTATCGTCCACCGCACCATCTCCACCTTCTCTTGTCATTTCAAGCAGCAATTTGGATTTGATATCCCGCAGGGTCAGTAGCCTGTCTTTCTCCCCGCTTTTCATGGCTTCCTTGAGGTCGTTGTTTATGCGTTCACTCAGAGTCATAATTCATTGGTTTTTTATGGTGCAAGTTTAGAAACGTTAAGGGATATGATGACGAAAAGAAAAAACGTTCAGCAAAAACATAAGACTCATACTATAACATGACTGCACATGCTATTTCCTCAAGTCAACGAATCTGACTGGCTTCCGCACGACTTCATTTAGTTGAAGTGCAGTTATGGTTTTATGCTCCTCAACAATGACGGTTGGAAGAACACGAAGAATGGACTGGAATTTATGGCTGGTTTTTTCAAGCACATCATGGTGCCCGTGGATGGTGCTTATGCGGACAGTCAACTGATCGTTGTTGTATTCGTCCCTAGTTGCCACCACCACGTAGGTCGCATGTAAAAGTAAACCTGTTCAGCACAACTCCCAGGGCTGCGGCTGCGCGAGCCATTCCATAACCTGAACAATAAGGACTGTGCAGATGCAAAACAAAACGCCCCGCATTTTAATGTGTGGGGCGATCTGATTCAGAAGTTTCGTGATGGCTCAGTCCACTTTGGTATGCAGGAAAGGGTTAGCTTTAAGTTGTACAGATTTTTCTCCGCTTTCGGTTGTAGTTTCGTTCAGGACGTAGCGCGCCACATTGCTTTCGCTGCTTACTGGAGTGCTTTCGAGTGCCACCTTTTTGCGCACGTAGGCGGGTTCGTTTTCCATTTCGCTTACACCACTTGGGGTTTTAAGTTTAATGGTGAGCTCCTTGATACGCATCTCGCGCTCTTTGTTCAACTGGACGAGTTGTTGCCTTGAAGGGCGGTCTTCTGTCGACTCTTCTTTCAGTTTCAGGATGTCAGTGGCCTGCTCCGATTTGCCAGAAGAAACAGGAGTATTCAATTCAAAATACTTTTTCTCTTCGGCCTGCGGTTCTGTGGCCTTGTGTTTAAACTCTACGTGTGCCGGCAATTCCACTTTGCCAAAGAGTGAGGTTTGAGGCAGTGCTGTTTCAGGGGTAATGCTTTTTACTTCTAGCTCCACTTCACTTGCTTTTTCATTGGTAATGAGAAAAGGCTCTTCGGGCGAAGTTTCTTTCACATCATTGACCGGAATAACCTGGGTGGGTTTCTCCACTTTGGCTACCACTTCTTTTACTTCAGTGCTTTCAAGATTAAATTTCTTTTGTTCCGGTTCCTGGCGAAGCACACCGGTATCCACCGTTTTTGCCTTGAAGCCGGTTGCAATCACGGTAACACAAATATCTTCACCCAGGTTAGGGTCTTGCCCATAACCCCAAATCACTTCGGCCTCGCTGCCGGCCTGCTCTTGTATGTGATCAGTAATAAGCGAAATCTCATCCATCAACAGTTCATCGCTTCCGAAAGTGATATTGAGTAGTATGAAGTTGGCACCGGTGATGTCGTTATCGTTCAGCAGCGGAGATTCCAGTGCAATACCCACAGCACGGATACCGCGGCCTTCGCCACTTGCCCTGCCACTGCCCATAATAGCGACACCGCTTTCTTTCATTACGGTTTTCACATCGTTCATGTCCACGTTCACTGTGCCGGTAAGTGTGATAACTTCAGCTATACCTTTTGCTGCGGTGCACAACACTTCATCGGCATGGGAGAAAGCTTGCTTGAGGGTGAGGTTGCCATAAAGTTCGCGCAGTTTGTCGTTGCGTATTATTAAGAGTGTGTCCACCGAGTTGCGCATGTCCACTATTCCACCATCGGCCTGCACGCTGCGTTTTCTTCCTTCGAACATGAAGGGTATAGTGACAATTCCCACGGTGAGTATTCCTAGTTCTTTGGCTGCACGGGCAATGACGGGTGCAGCACCTGTTCCGGTTCCGCCACCCATGCCTGCGGTAACAAAAACCATGTTGGTATCAGTCCCCAATAATGCTTTCACTTCTTCCAGTGATTCTATGGCTGCATTTTTTCCTACTTCAGGAATGGAGCCGGCACCGCGCCCTTCAGTAAGTGTATTTCCCAACTGGACTTTTGTGGGCACCGGACTTTTATCAAGCGCCTGTGCATCGGTGTTGCACACTATGAAGTCCACACCCTCGATACCTTGCATGTACATGTAGTTTACTGCGTTGCTTCCTCCGCCACCAACGCCAATCACTTTAATGATGGATGAATGTTCTTTGGGGAAATTGAAGTTCAGAAAATCTTTTTTGGTTTCCATGTTCCTGTGTTGTGGTTTGAATGTGAGTGAATAATTGGGTGCCTTCCCACCCGGGGTTTCGGCAGGACTAATAAATGAGCTACCTCCAATAAGGAACAACCCCAGTTTTCAAAAGATTGAACGGGGAAATGTTAGTAATCGTAATTCAGCTTTCAAAGTCATGGGATGAGGGTTAAAAAATGCCTCAACACTTGATGCCCCGTATGAATATGCTTGCAATCCTGCCATTGCTTTCGTACCCTTCCAGGGCTGTAGTAACCTTCCAAATAATTTGCTGTCCGGCAACATATGCTTCATATTTGCAGCATGTTTGATCCTGAGAAAGTCAAACATGTTTCATAGTTATTATAAAGTCAACTCGTCATTGCCCTCTAACCCAGAAAAGTGGCGGGAAGACTTTGGTTAAGGTTTAGTGACTTAGGGCTGCCAACGGGCAGCCCTTTGTAGTTGATAGATTTCCTGGTGATAAAACAACGAGGCCACGAAGGCTCGCTCCTACTTCACCCGGCTATTCAAATCTTCGGCACCACCTTTTTTCTCGCGAACTTTTACGTTCATGTTTCCGAAGCGGAGTGAAAAGTCGAGGCGAATTTGTTGGCTCTCCCAGCCACCCTGAACATCCATGTATTGGCCATCAAAATCGCTGATGCCACTCCACTGAGCAGTATTGAACAAATCAGTGTAGGCTATTTTGAGTGTGGCACGGTTGTCCATAAAAGTCTTTTTCAATCCTGCATCAATACTTCCCATTGGGGCGTTCTTGAAACTGCCGCCCCACAGTCCGGGACCATTGTACCACCCGCTCAGTTCGAATGAAAAATCTTTTGGCAGCGTCCATGTGCTTTGTGCATATCCGTTGTATGAAATGAAGTTAATGTCAATTTTCCTTCCGTCATCAAGGTCTGCTTTTGTGCGTTGGTAATATCCGGTTGCGGTTACGAAAATGTTCCACCACTTCTTTAGTTCGAGGGTCGAACTGATACTGAGTGCACCGTATTGCTGGTAGCCCAGGTTGGTCTGGCTGATGTAAGAGGCGTTGCCATCCGCATAGATGTTCATAGTGGAGAAGTCCTTGGTATATGCATAAGTCATTGACGTGTTTATCAACCACGAATAGCTGTGAGAGAGCTCAACGTTGTGGGTGTACTGTGGTTTGAGGAATGGATTCCCTTTTTGGTAGGTGAGTTCATCCAGTTTGAATTCGAAGGGGTTCAAATCCTGGTACGAGGGGCGATCAATCCTGCGCGAGTAACTCAGGTTGAAAGAGTGCTTTTCATTCATGGTGTAACTGAGCGATGCACTGGGGAAGAAATTGGTGTAAGTGGTGTCGTTCGATTCATCCTCCTGGGCAAGTGCATCAAGAATTCCTTCGCTGCTGGTTTGTTCCACACGGCCACCAAGTTGCATTCCCAGTTTGGTCCATTGCCTTTTGTAGTTGAGATAAACGGCATTAATCTGCTCACTGTACTTAAAATTATTGGAGCGCGATGAGTCCAACTCATCCATCCCATCTTCGATATTATAGAAGTTGAAGGTGTTGTCTGTTTCCACCAAAGATGCTTTTACTCCAATTCCAATTTGTCCCTTCAGTGCATTTCGTTCATAGTCGGCCTTGGCGCTGTAGATGTCAATATTGGTAGGTGTAATGGTGCGGTAGTTATTCTCATTGAAAATTACTTCTTCGTTTGCATCGGAATAAGTGTTCGGCTGGAAACTGGTACTGGTAATGCGGTAGATACCATAATCCAGATCCGCTTTGAAAGTGGTGCCGCTTGTATCGCTGAACTGATAGTTGAGGTTAAAGTTTCCATTGTTGCGTTGACCCTCCATTTCCATATTGGAGACAAGGATGCTATCCACGGAGGAGTTTTCATCGGGGCCGATAAATGTGCGGCTGTTGTTCTGCATGCTTTCATCGCTGATGTTTCCGTTGGCAACTATTCCAAGGGTGTTTTTCGGGTTGAGGAAAAAATCAATGCCCGCCTTCATGTTGTGCGGCAAATTGCTGTCGCGCATAACGGTGGTTTGGTCAAAGATGCTTCCGTTCTGCACGCGGTAGAGGTTCATCCAGTTTTCATTGTCGCCAGTCCAGATGCCGTAGTTAGCAAACGCATTTATTTTTTCGTTGCGGTGATTTAATGAAAGCGCTCCGTTGTATTTCGCTGCTTTGCCATAAGCATAACCGAGACTCACTGTGCCGTTCGACCCAAAGTTCTTGTTCTTCTTCAGGCGAATGTTGATGATGCCTGCGGTTCCGGCTGCATCGAATTTCGCACCGGGGTTGGTTATGATTTCTATGGCGGCAATGTTTGAACTCTGCATGTTTTGGAGCATGGCGGCAAGTGCATCGCCATCCAGCGGTGCGGGTTTGCCGTCAATCCAAACCTGCACACCGCTTCTTCCTTTCAGCATTATGTTGTCATTGTTGTCCACCATCACTCCCGGTGATTTGCGCAAAAGTTCCATGGCGGTATTGCCGGTGGCGTTGATGGTGTTCTCGACATTGAACACGGTCATGTCGGGCTTTAGTTCTATCATGGGGCGTATAGCAGAAACTTCCACAGCACCCATTTCTGATGCTGCACTTTTTAAAGTTCTGATGCCCACATTCACCGGTGATGTTGAAACAGCGACAGGTTCGCTATACAGGTTTTCAAAACCCATCAGCATGTATTGAGTAAGGTAGTTACCGGGGACAATGTTTTCAAACTCGAACTTGCCCTTGTTATTGGTTATGGCGCCTTTCACCATGCTGCTGTCTGCTGCATTGAGCAAGAGCACATTCACGAATTCGAGGGGAGTTTTTTGCTCATCGGACACCAGGCCGGTTACAGTGGTTCCGGTTTGGGCCAATGCCGAACACACAAGCAGAGAAAGGAAAGCGGAGAAAAAAGTCTTACTCCTGGGTTTCTTTGTTTTTATGGAATTTGTGAGACTGCGGTTCATCTGGAATTTTGGTTTTTTTGGGAGGGCAAAACTATTGGTACCGTGTTGAGCAGGTTTCTAAAGAATGATAAATGTGCGGTGATGGGGGAGGGGCGGTGAATATTCATTAAAAAGGAAGATAACGGCTTCATCAGCTTTGATGGAGCCGGATGAACTTAATACACGCGCGGAGAAGCCAGAAAAAAAAATTGCTACCCTTGTTGAACACTACCGCGAGCTAGGGATTCTCGGCTTGACCTCGTTTATATGCAATCGAAACTTGCAGAAGAGAAGGGCAATTCCATCTCGCTGCAATTACTTGAAATCTGGGCGCGCCAAATCATAGAGGCCCACATAATGAAAGCGGAAAACAACATTCCCGATGCTCCTAATGAAATTACGTTGGCCATTGCTGGTATAGAGCACTATCAAAAGTGTGGGGCTGAGCGCAATGAGGTGGTGAACGAAGAGATCAAAGTTCGAACAGGAAGGCGAACTAGTGCAAAACATTTCCCCGATCCCGAGAGCCAACTTGAACTGTTTTATTCAAAGGAAATTCAACTTACCTCTCGCATCAGTGTGCGGACTTCTATAGTGAAAATGAAAGACTATTCTTCTTCCGCTTCAAAAAACTCCTTGATGCGCGCAAGGAAACTTGCAGGCCCGCGATTGTCGCGCTGCTTTTCTTTGATGGTTGATTTTTTTCCTTTCACTTTTTCATCCGTTGCCACATCGGCTGTCACGGTGTTGTCGGCCAGATTGTACTGCACCTTGTCGAGGCCGTAAATAACCAGTCCCACCCCTGTGCTGAGAGCAGGCACCAGCATATCCTCTCTGGCCACTTTGCCCACATGTTCGTTGGGATAACCAATGCGGCAATCCATACCGGTTACGTATTCTACCAGTTGCTTCATGTGTTTGAGTTGGGCGCCACCACCGGTGAGTACTATGCCACCAATCAGTTGTTTTTCGTAACCGCTGTTCTTTATTTCGTAGTGAACGTGTTCGAGTATTTCTTCCATGCGCGCCTGCACAATATGCGCAAGGTTGCGGAGCGAAATCTCTTTGGGGTCGCGTCCCTTCAACCCGGGAATGCACACTATTTCATTGTCCTTGTTTTCGGTGGCGAGCGCACTCCCGAATTTCACCTTGAGCAATTCCGCCTGGTTGCGCACAATGGTGCAGCCCTGTTTAATGTCTTCGGTAATCACGTTGCCGCCAAATGGAATCACTGCCGTGTGGCGGATAATGCCATCCTGGAAAATGGCAATGTCTGTGGTGCCACCGCCTATATCTACCAATGCCACCCCTGCTTCTTTTTCTTCATCGCTCAACACGGCCTCGGCACTGGCCAGCGGTTCCAGGGTAAGGGTTGCTATTTCCAAACCGGCCTTGCGCACGCATTTATATATATTGCGTATGGCAGTAACTTGCCCGGTAATAATGTGGAAGTTGGCTTCCAGCCTGCTGCCGCACATGCCCACGGGTTCCTTTATACCCGTTTCATTGTCCACGGTAAATTCCTGTGGAAGTACATGAATAATTTCCTCGCCCGGTAGCATCACCAGTTTATACATGTCCTCCACCAGGGCATTGATGTCGGCCTGTGAAATCTCGTCATCGAAATTTCTGCGGGTGCGCATGCCGCGGTGCTGGAGGCTCTTAATGTGTTGCCCGGCAATGCCCACGTTTACCACTTTTATTTCGACACCGCTGGCCAGTTCAGCTTCCTTTACTGCGGCCATAATGCTGATCACGGTTTTTTCTATGTTGGCCACCACACCCCTGTTTACGCCAATGCTCTCGCTCTTGCCGATACCAAGAATTTCGATCTTGCCATGCTCTGCTTTTCGTCCCACAAGGCAGGCAATTTTGGTGGTTCCTATATCCAGTCCTGCAATAATGTCGTTGGTTGGTTCCATAAATTTTATTGGGTTGTGCACACCACCTGGTCTTCATATTCAAGATTGATGGCGGTGTAGGGGTTGATGTTTCGCTGCGGAAGTTCATGGGCATAAAAGGCCATGAGTTTTTTGTATTTCGTTTCCAGTTCATCCACGTTGCCGAAGATGATGCGGTGATTTCCTACTCGCGGAATCACTTCGAATTTTTTTTGTGCGTTGATGTGCACGTGCTCCACCTGCGCTTGGAGAAAAGCATTGGCTTGGATAAAGCGCGTGAATGCGTAAATATCATCGAGCAACGAATTTTTAATGAAGGCGCTGCTTGCATTTTGGGAGATACTTCCCCGTTGCATCTTTTCGCTGATGTGGCCGGTGAACACCGGAACGTGCGCAGTAAACAAGGGGCTAAGGGGCATGGTGTAGCCCTCCTTATCAATATAAAAACTGCTGCCATCATTATTCAGTATCCGTGCAATGGGAATAAGTTGGGTCACCTTCACTACACATCTTCCATCCACGGTAATAAACACATTGGCTTTGCGAATGCTAGGATTGCGCACGAGAGCTACATGAATTTTGTTGATTTTAACCTGGCTTACGGGAGTGCCCACAATGCTGTCGCCCAAGGCAATTATTTGAACACGGATCGTTGCTTCGCTGATAAAATTCTCCTCCGCATTCTTTTCCACTTCCACATCCAGCTTCCAGCAAATGGTGTCGTTTTGTTTTTTGTTTACAAAGCCCAGCAATACAAACAGCGCCAATGCTCCTCCAACAGCAATGAAGTTAATGGCAAGAACCTTCCAGCGTTTTTTCCGCCTAATTTCTTTTTGATATGTGTTGGTGGTCTGCGTCAATTTAGTTTCGGGTTCCATGTTCCGGGTTCATAGTTCATGAGGTTCCCGGTTTCTTGTTACTTCGATATTCGTTTTTCAAAGTTCGATATTCATTCTTTGGTCTTCGGCCCCCGGTCTCTCATCATCGATCCCCCGTCTTCGGTCTGCGGTCATCCGTCTTCATCAACTGATGCACCGGCTGAACCCACGCGTCAATATCCCCTGCACCCAACATCAGCACTACCTCCACCTCGCGGCTTCCCAATTCCGCTAATAACCCGCTTTTCTCTACCAGCATTTTATGGGGCTTCCTGATTTTATCCAACAGCATTTGTGAATCAATTCCTGGCAGCGGCAATTCGCGGGCGGGATAAATGGGAAGGAGGATGATTTCGTCCAGCAGTTCGAGGCTGCGGGCGAAGTCATCGGCAAAATCGCGCGTGCGGGTGAAGAGGTGGGGTTGGAAAATGCCTGTAAGTTTCTTGCCCGGATACAGTTCGCGGGCAGAGCTGATACAGGCGCGGAGTTCCTCCGGGTGGTGTGCATAGTCGTCAATCAAAACAAGATTGGGTCTCTTGATGATGTATTCGAACCTGCGCTTCACCCCGAGGAAGGATGCAAGGGCTTCGCGGATTTTCTCAGGTTCAATCCCGATTTCAAGACAAACAGCACAAGCGGCAATGGCATTTTCGACATTGTGCCTTCCGGCAAGACCTAATTTCAAATTGTTGCGGATGCCACGAAGCCCGAAAACGTATTCACCATTTTCAATTCTAATGTCTTCAGACATGTAATCAGCACTTTCGGTGATGGAGTAATTTGAAATCCGGAATCGGGAATCTTGAATTGCAAGAGGAAGATCCTTCCTCACGATTAACACCCCATCATCTACCACCCTGTTTGCAAACAGGTTGTAGGATTCAATCATATAATCATGTGTGCCATAGATGTCGAGGTGGTCAGCATCCATGGAGGTTATCACTGCAATGGTGGGTGACAGGGTGAGAAACGAACGGTCGTATTCGTCCGCCTCCACCACGGTCCATTCCACACCTGGACTCAACAACAGGTTAGTGTTGTAGTTTGCAGTGATACCTCCAAGGAATGCATTACATCCATGTCCACTGGAAGTCAGTATGTGTGCTATGAGTGCACTTGTAGTTGTTTTTCCGTGAGTACCGGCCACCGCTATTGTTTTTGATGTTTCAGTAATCAACCCCAACACCTGCGAACGCTTGAGTATGGTGTAATTGTTTTGCTGAAACCACAGCAGTTCGTTGGAGTCTTTGGGGATGGCGGGAGTGAGAACGACCAGTACTTTTTCTTTCTCTGAGAGTTTTACGAGTTGTGCAATTTCAAGAACCGAATCCTCAAAATGAACTGCTATGCCTTCCATCTCCAGTTCCGTTGTCAGCGGTGTTGATGTTTTATCATAGCCCATCACTTGTTTTCCCTGCGAGTGGAAATAGCGCGCAAGAGCCGACATACCGATACCCCCGATGCCAAGGAAATAGAATATGTCGTATTGATTCAGTTTCATTTTGTACTCTAGGAGTGAGTGTCAACAAGTTTGAATACTTCATTCGCAATAGCCTCAGATGCATTTGCAAAACCTAGTTTGGCGATGTTCGTTGACAGCGAATTCATTTTCGTTTCATCATTTAGCAGCGCAATGATTTCGTTTCCCAAAACTTTTTCTGCTTCATCGTCACGAATAAGTACAGCCGCCTTTTTGTTCACCAGTGCCATCGCGTTTTTTGTCTGGTGGTCTTCCGAAACGTTGGGTGAGGGAATGAGTATGGCAGGTTTTTTCACGAGGCACAATTCCGAAATACTCATGGCGCCTGCACGCGACACAATGATGTCGGCAGCAGCGTATGCCAAATCCATCTTTTGGATAAACTCAAATACATGTATGGCATCGGAATCATGTGCAACAGCAAAGGCGAGTGCGCTCTGTGCATATGATTTACCGGTTTGCCAGATGATCTGGAAATCGTGCTTCACAAGTAAATCAGCACACGAACGGATGGAATGATTGATGGTTCGTGCCCCCAGGCTCCCGCCCACAACAAGAAGTGTTTTTTTATTTGGGTCGAGATGAAAAAACTCCTGTGCATGATTTCTTTTTCCATCGAGTTGCACTACTTCGGGTCGCACCGGATTTCCGGTAAAAACTATTTTGTGGTGGGGGAAGAATTTTTCAAGGCCTTCGTAAGCCACACAAATTTTGTCGGCCTTCTTTGAAAGAATTTTGTTGGTGATTCCCGGATATGAATTCTGTTCCTGCAACAACGTTTTCACACCAAGAGCTGACGCAGCCCGAAGCAGAGGGCCACTTGCATAACCTCCCACACCAATAGCAACATGCGGTTTGAAATTTTTGATGATGCCGCGGGCCTTGATAAGGCTTTGAATGACTTTGAGAGGCAACAGCAAATTTTTCAGCGTAAGTCTTCTTTGAATTCCGACAATAGGAAGACCGATGATTTTGAAACCGGCAGCAGGAACTTTTTCCATCTCCATCTTTCCTTCGGCACCCACGAAAAGAATTTCGGAATCGGGTCGTAAGGCAAGAATGGCTTTTGCAATAGCAATAGCGGGAAAGATGTGTCCACCAGTTCCACCACCTGCTATGATTATCCTGAGGATGCTCAAGTTAAAAGTTTCTTGATGTTACGACATGGAAGGTTGTGAAGCACTTTCTGTCCGCGCACTGGCTACTTCCTGCCGACTCTCCATTTCCATTTCTTCCTTGTTGAATTTGCTCCTGCTCACAGAAAGAATTATTCCAATGGTGAGGCAAGTGAGAATAGTAGATGTTCCACCCATGCTCACCAGTGGTAATGGTTGTCCTGTTGTTGGGAATAAACTCACTGCAACGCCCATGTTGATCAGAGCTTGCATGACTAGCAAGAATGACAAGCCGAGCGCAGTGAGCGCCCCGAATTGTTTGGGACATTCCCGCACGAATTTTATAGTGCGATACAAAAGGATCAGGTAAAGCAGCAACAAACCAATCCCTCCAAGTACACTTCCATATTCTTCAATGATGAATGCATAGATCATATCCGAGTAAGGATGCGGAAGGCGGTTTCGGAATGAACTGTTTCCTGGCAACTCGGGAAATACTCCACCCTGATGAATGGCAGCCTTGGCCATGTCCACCTGGAAGTTTCCATCTGCGGTATTCTCCACTTTGTTGAAGATGCGGTTCTTCCAGGTGGTGTATCGCGGCAACGCATTGGGAAAGAATTCGCCAACAGAAACGAGCAACACTAGCGCTGCAAGCCCAGCCAGTGCCAGCTTCCCCAGGTGCCGACCTGGAACACCGGCCAAGTACATCATCAGAAAACAGACAAAACCAAGCATGGCTGCGGTGGAAAAATTTGCCGGAAGAATCAATGCGCAAACGACAACCACCGGAATCAAAACCGGAATCACGCCCAACCGAAAATCGCTGAGCAGGTCGCGTTTGACGGTGAGCAATCGCGCCACATAAACTACAAGAACAATTTTGGCAAAGTCGCTGGTCTGGAAGGTGAGGCCGATGAATGGAATTTTTATCCAGCGTTCAGCACTGTTGTAATTAGAGCCAAAGAAAAAAGTGTAAACCAGTAAGCCGGCTGCCACCCAAATCAACAACTGGGAAAGCCGCGAGAAATACCTGTAGTTGAGTTTGTGGATGTAATACATCACCCCGAAGCCAACGGCAAGCATTAATGCATGCTTTACCAGAAACGAAAAACTTCCTCCATCACTTTTCAATGCAAGAGTGGAAACTGAACTATACACCGCAAGCAGCGAAAGGATGCCGAGAAAAAACGTCACCATCCAGATAACGCGATCACCCTGTAGTTTGTTGAGAAGTGTTTTCATGTTGGAAGAATTTGAGCTATGAGACAGGAGATTTGTGATGTGAGATTTGAGATTTTCCGAGGCATGTTCTCATATCCCTCAAGCCCACATCGCTCAACACTATAGTTTTTTCACTGCTGCCTTGAATTGCCTACCACGATCTTCATAACTCTCGAACAAATCGAAGCTGGCACAGGCAGGTGAAAGCAAGACCACATCTCCCTCGTAAGCCAAACTATACGATGCGCGTACCGCCTGTTCGGCACTTTGTGCATCCACGATGGTGTCCACCATTTTGCCAAATGCCTTGCGGATTTTTGAACTGTCTTTGGTCAGACAGATGATGGCCTTCACTTTTTTCTGCACCAGGTCATTCAATATATTGTAGTCGTTGCCTTTGTCGGTTCCGCCTGCAATCCAGATCACAGGTTTATCCACGCTTTCCAGCGCATACCAACTACTGTTCACATTGGTAGCCTTGCTGTCGTTAATGAATTTTACACCGTGAATGCTTGCCACATATTCGAGGCGGTGTTCCACATTCTCGAAGTTTTCCATGCTGTGTCGGATCACTTCCTTTCGCAGGTCAAGAAAGTTGGCAGCAGTACCTGCCGCCATGCTGTTGAACAAATTGTGTTTGCCTTGTAAGGCGAGTTCTGTAATACGCATAATAAAATTGATTTGGTTGATATGAATGGTGAATTGGTTTGCATGAACAAAAGCTCCTTCCGCGTTTTCAGGAAAAACATTTTCGCGAAGGGTGATGGGGAAGAGGCGGGCGGATAGTTCGAGAGTTGCGAGCCACGTGGTTGTCGCAATGTCATCCAAATTGTATATGAATGCATCATCCGCTGTTTGGTTTTGGATGATGCGAAACTTTGAAGCGATGTAGTTCTGGAAATTGTTTTCGTAACGATCCAGGTGGTCGGGAGTAATGTTCAGGAGTATGGCAATCTCCGCTTTAAAATCATACATGTCATCCAACTGGAATGAACTCACTTCAAGAACGTAGTGATCGAAATTGTTTTGAGCAACTTGTCTCGCGAAACTCTTCCCCACATTTCCTCCAAGTCCTACATTCAATCCTGCATTTTTCAGGATGTGATAAGTGAGCAGAGTGGTAGTGGTTTTTCCGTTGGTGCCGGTGATGCAGATTTTTTTTGCATCGGTGTGTCGCGCAGCGAATTCAAGTTCACCGATCACCGGAATTCCCTTTTGCTTTAGCGATTGAATGAGAGGATTTGCAGATGGAATTCCGGGACTCTTTATCACTTCATCAGCACTCTGAATTCTTTCTTCAGTGTGTCCGCCTTCTTCAAACTCAATTTCATGCTGCTTCAGTTCAGCGCGATATTTTTCTTTGATAGTTCCCTTGTCAGAAAGAAAAACATCGAAGCCTTTGGTTCGCGCCAGGATGGCTGCACCAGTTCCGCTTTCGCCTGCACCGAGTATGACAATTTTTTTCGCCATCACTTATCGTGTCTTTAATGTGATGATGGTGAGTACTGCGAGCATGATTCCAACAATCCAGAACCGCGAAACGATTTTGGATTCATGGTAGCCTTGTTTCTGGTAGTGATGATGGAGAGGAGACATCAGGAAAATTCTTCGCCCTTCACCAAATCTTTTTCGCGTGTACTTGAACCACGCTACTTGTATCATCACGGAAAGATTTTCAATAAGAAAAATTCCGCACAACACAGGGATGAGCAATTCTTTCCTGACCGCAATGGCAAACGTTGCGATGATTCCTCCCAGCGCAAGGCTTCCGGTATCGCCCATAAAAACTTGTGCTGGATAAGAGTTGTACCACAGGAAACCAATGCAAGCACCGACAAACGCAGCGATGAAAACAGTAAGCTCCGCGCTGCGCGGGATGTACATGATGTTGAGGTAATCAGCGAAGATGTAGTTACCGCTGACGTAAGCGAAGATGGCGAGCGTTACTCCGATGATAGCTGATGAACCAGTGGCGAGACCATCAATTCCATCCGAGATGTTTGCACCATTTGACACCGCAGTTACAATGAGGATTACCACAAGAGTGAACACAATGAAGAGAGAAGTTTTATTCTCCCAACTTTTTGGCAACAACCACGCGTAATTGAATTCGTTGTCCTTAATAAAAGGGATGGTAGTGTTGAGCGCTTTTATCTCCTGCCACACAGCAGGATTGTTCGCCTGATTTGCTGAGTTGAAGGTGACAGGCTCATCAGAAATTTTTCTCTTGATGGTGACATCTTCACTGAAGTACAACATGGAAGCAACGATGATTCCCACTCCAACCTGCCCGATGATTTTTGAAGTGCCGGCAAGACCTCGCTTGTCTTTCTTGAACACTTTGATGTAATCATCCATGAACCCAACAACCCCAAGCCACACTGTGGCGATAATCATCGTCTGCACGTAAATGTTGGTGAGATCGGCAAACAATAATGTAGGGATAAGAATGGCCAGAAGGATGATGATTCCACCCATGGTGGGCGTTCCTGCTTTTTCCATTTGGCCCTTGAGTCCAAGGTCGCGAATGGTTTCGCCAACCTGCTTTTTGCGTAACCACCGGATGAGTGATTTGCCGAAGAGCAGCGAAATGACTAATGACAAAATCACACTACATGCTGCACGAAACGAAATGAAGTTGAATAGCCCTGCACCGGCCATGTCAAATTCTTTATCGAGGTATGTGAAAAGATGGTACAGCATTATTTCGCAAGTGCATACAAGGTTTCGTTGGTAATCTGGAAATCATCGAAAGGGTGGCGCACACCTTTTATCTCCTGGTATTTTCGTGACCCTTTCCTGCAATGAGGATGATGTCGCCCTGCTGGGCGAGAGTGCACGCGAGCTTGATCGCTTCCCGCCTGTCGCTCACTGCAATTGTTTTTTTTGATTGAACGGAATCCAATCCGCTCTTCATCTGCGCAAGAATTTCATCGGGTTCTTCACTGCGCGGGTTGTCACTCGTGAGCACAACACGGTCACTCATGTCCGCAGCAATACGCGCCATCACAGGGCGTTTCTCTTTATCGCGATCGCCACCGCATCCCACCACAGTGATTACTTTTTCATTTCCTCCTCTTATTTCTCTGATGGTGTTGAGCACATTCTTAAGTGCATCGGGTGAGTGGGCGTAGTCAATCACCGCGGTGATTTCATCTTTTGTCTTGATGTATTGGAATCTTCCTTCGGGCGCTTCGAGTGTACTCAGCGATGTGAGTACTTCAAGTTTGTTCAGTCCGAGTTCAACTGCCACTGCATAAACACCCAGGAGATTGTATGCATTGAATGCACCGATGAGTTTGGTGTAGATATCATGCCCATCAAGCATGAGGTGAAGACCGGCAAAACTGTTTTCAACCACTTTCGCTTTGTAGTCGGCCATGCTTTGCAATGCGAATGTTTTTTTTCCCGCCTTACAGTTCTGCAACATCACATCACCATTGCGGTCATCATTGTTCACCAGCGCAAACGATGAAGATGGAAGCGTATCAAAGAGAATTTTTTTCGTTTTGATGTATTCGTTGAATGTCTTGTGATAGTCGAGGTGGTCGTGTGTGATGTTAGTGAACAGCGCTCCTGCAAATCGCAGTCCCGTTGTACGATGTTGATGAAGCGCGTGAGAACTCACTTCCATAAAGCAGAACTCGCAACCTGCCTCCACCATCTCACTCATGATGCGGTTGATAGAAATTGCATCGGGCGTGGTGTGAGTGGCATTGAGTGTGAGCGTGTCAACACGATTGACCACCGTTGAAAGCAATCCTGCTTTGAAACCCATAGCACGGGCAAGGCAGTACAGAAGGGTGGCTGTGGTGGTTTTTCCATTCGTGCCGGTAACACCAACCACTTTTATGTTCTCTGATGGATTGTCGAAAAAATTTGACGCGATGTATCCTAATGCTTCTGCACTGTTGGGCACTTCCACGTACGTGACACCTTCACGCTGCGATGCAGGAATTTTTTCGCAGATGATGGCAATGGCTCCGTTGTCAATTGCCTGTTCGATGAAGTCGTGACCATCCGCAGCAACACCGCGCACCGCTACGAATGCGGTGAAAGTTTTTACCTGCCTTGAATCCATCGCGATGTGCTCGACTGCGATGTGTGTGGATCCAATCACATTGGAAATGCCTGCGCGGTACAATATGTCTTTCAGCAGTTTCATGAAAGCGTGATGGAGATATAGGGATTTGATTTGATTCTTGCACCGGGCGTGATGCTCTGGGTTGTCACTCTTCCGTAGCCGAACACCTGAACCTTCATTCCTGAATTTTCGAGCAGGAAGAGTGCATCCTGTAATCCCATTCCCTGCACATTGGGCACAAGACCATCCGTGTATTTTCTTTCGCTAACATGCACGGAATCTTTTTGCGATGATGTGGCAACCCATGAACTTCCCTGCTTCATATTGTTGGGAATGTTCAGCCCTTTGAAAACTGTTGCGAGAGCTTTTGCATCTCCGTTTTTGGAAACAAGAATTTTCTTTTCTGCTGCGATCACAGAATCGGGCAGCACCAAGGGTTCATGAAAATCAAACTCAGTGGCGTATATCCTGTTCGCGAGTTTTTCAAACACGGGAGCCGCAACTGAACTTCCGTAGTAAACACCACTTCGCGGATCATTTATGACTACGATGCAGGAGTACTTCGGTTCGTCCGCTGGAAAATATCCAACGAAGGATGCACGGTATCGCTGGTCCAGGTATTTTCCATTTTCGTGCAGCCATGCTGTTCCTGTTTTACCTGCTGCTTTGTAAGGTGAGTCTTTAAAAACCCAGTCAGCAGTGCCGCCTTTTTCCATCACGCCTTCCATCATCCTGCGGCATTGATCCAGCGTTTCTTTTTTGCAGAAACTTTTTCTTAGCACTACCGGCTGTGTTTTTTCGATGGTGCGCCCGTTCTTCTTTATCTCCTTCACAAACTGCGGCTGCACAAGCTTTCCGTCATTCGCTATGGCATTGTAGAATGCCAGGGTTTGAAGTGGAGTGCACTGCGTTTCGTAACCAATGGCGAGTTGTGTGATGCTCAAATCACTCCATCCCTCTTCTTTGGTTTTAGAGTAGAGAACAGGTTTTGTTTCACCTTGAATGCAAATGCCGAGTGACTCATGCAATCCGAATTCGTGGAGCTTGTCCAGGAATTTTTGTGGATTCTTTCCGAAAGATTTTTTTACCAAGAGCGCAGCCCCGATGTTGGATGATTTTTCAAACACCTGTTCTGCGGTGATGGTTCCGTTGCCCCCTTTATCGTAATTCGAATCCTTCATCTTAGCACCATGGAATTCAATCACGCCTTTGCCGGTGTTCACACTGTCTTCAAGATGAATGAGGCCTGCGTCAAGACAAGCCATCATGGAGGCGAGTTTCATGGTTGAACCCGGCTCCACACTAGCACCGATGGCGTAGTTATACTCTTCAGTATAAAATGAATTCTTTTGATTCGAGAGATTCGCAATGGCGCGCACCATTCCTGTTTCCACTTCCATCAGCACGACACAACCCCATGCTGCGCTATGTTTTTCCATCTGTTCAAGAAGTGCATCGTGTGCCAGGTCTTGCAGATGGATGTCGAGCGTGGTATAGATATCCGCACCGGGTTCGGGCTCCTCAATATAGTTGCTCTGGATGGGGCGCCACACTCCGCCCGCCATTCTTTCCTGGTATTGTTTGCCGGTTTTTCCGCGTAATAATTCATCATAAGCCTCTTCAATTCCGACTGCATTCGTGAGATGGTCTTTGCCCACAGTGCGGGCTGCGAGGTTGCCATGCGGACGTTTGCGCTTCTTGTATTTCTCCGTAATGAAGCCACTCTTGTACTGGCCGTTTCTTACCAGGGGAAAATTGCGGAACAAGTCAATTTGTTGTACAGAAAGACTATCTGCAATTTTTACATAGCGCAATTTTTCCGCTCTTGCGTTTTTAAAGATGCTGATGAAATGAGATGCCGAACGTCCGGTGAGTTTTGAAAGACTTAATGCAAGCGAGTCCACCTTTAAACGATACTCGCTGATGTCGTAGGCCGCCTGCGAATCCCAGTACACATCGTAGATATCGAGATTTACCGTTAGCGCTTTTCCGTCATGCGTAAAAATCTGTCCGCGTTCAGCTGCAATTTCTTTGGGTATAGAAGTATAGGTTTCAATGATGTTCAGGGCGCGATCACCCGGGTTCACCTGTATCATAAACACCTTCACGATGATGGCTCCGCCCAGCACCACCATGCCGAGGAAAATCCACCATGCGCGTTTCGATATGTTGTTTATGTTTTCCATTTATCGCTTAGTGCCGGTTGCGCTTTATTTCTTCTCATCAAAAAATCCTTCTTCCACTGCAATGATGTTGGGCGGGTCAACCAGTGCGTTGAGTCCCATGGCTTCCACGCCAGGAGCGACCTTGCTTTCAAGTCCTTTCACATGCAGTTCGGATGAAATGGAGATGTATCGGGTGCGCAGCTCTTCTGTTTGCCTGAGTGTGCGAACGATTTCGCGTTCAGTGTTTTCGAAATAGTAAATGAGTGTGATGTGGAGGAGGAACAATCCAACCAGGAAGGCGATGAAGGGAAGATGATTAGTAAGACCTTCTCGTGCCAGGAATTCTCCGTTGAAAGCGCGATTGATGTAGCGCCCGATTCCGGCTTTTCTTTTTTGTGGCACAGCAGAATTTTCTTCCGCATTGTTTTCAGCCTGAAAAGGATCGGCAAGGGTGTTCTTCATATAGTTTCTCTTCGATTCTCCTTTCAGAAAGAATCTTTAGTTATTGTTTCATTTTGGTTTGGCCGCACAACTTTTCAGTTGTTCGTTATCTCTTTCCGTGAATTCAATTCAATGTCTCTCTTCATCACATCGTCATATCAGCACTTCGTTATGTCTTTTCTGCTATTCTCAAATGCGCACTTCGCGCCCTGTTGTTTTCTTCTATTTCTTCTTCTTTTGGTGCAATGGGTTTGGTGTGAAGCGGTGTAAGGGGTCGTTCAAGGTTTCCGAAAAAATCTTTTTGTGGTTTCCCCTCGAAGTTCCCGGTTCTCATGAAGTTCTTCACCAGCCTGTCCTCCAGCGAGTGGTAGCTTATCACCACCAATCGTCCGCCTGTGTTCAGCAATTCAATACTCTGCTTGAGCAATTCTTTCAATGCTTCCAACTCCTCGTTCACTTCAATGCGCAATGCCTGGAAAACCTGTGCGTGAAACTTGTGTTCCTTGCCGCGTTGTGCCATCGGGTCGAGAAGTGTTTTCAGTTGCATGCTCGTTTCGATGGGTCGTGCACCGATGATTTTTCTTGCAACCGCTTTTGCGTTTTTCAGTTCTCCGTATTCCCTAAGCACACTCAACAGTTTTTCTTCATCATATTCATTCACCACATGATGTGCTGTGAGTTTTCGTTGCTGATCCATGCGCATATCGAGAGCGGAATCGAATCGCGTAGAGAATCCTCTTTCCGCACTATCGAACTGGTGACTGCTCACTCCGAGGTCGGCCAGTATTCCATCCACTTTGCGATGGCTGAGAAGCCGCAACCAATTTTTGATGTACCTGAAATTCTGGTCCACCAGCGTGAGGCGTTTGTCATCCATCGCATTCGCTTTGGCATCGGGATCCTGATCGAATGCGATCAATTTTCCGTCACTGCCCAATCTTGTCAAAATCTCTTTTGAATGCCCTCCGCCACCGAAGGTGACATCCACGTAAACCCCGTTGGGTTTCAGAGCCAGCCCATCAATTGACTCATGAAGCAACACAGGGTTGTGGTAGACCCTCATCCCCGAATCCTCTCTTTCAACTGAGAGGTGTTTCGGGGATTTTGCTTTCTTCATCGAATTGATTTGCTTGTATTAACCATTAGCCAAAGTCCTTTGCCACACCTTTATTAATGGGCGTGGTTATGAATTGTTTTTTTCAATGTCTTTGCGTACCTCTTCAGCAAGTGCTTCAATGTCTTCTTCGGCACCGGTCACTTCTTTAGTGTAGTTCTCCCTGCTCCACATTTCTATTTTTTCATTAGAGGCAACGAGCACCACTTCATTGTTTTTCTTAAGATCAATTTCAGCATGAGGCAACAACACGAAAGGGAGGTTGATCCTTCCCTGCAAGTCGAGTTCAAGCGTGGTGGCCCCGTTCATAAAAATTCGTTGGAACTTTTGGTGCTTCTTGCTGTAGCGGCTGAGCTTCGACATTTCCTGTTGCACCTTGTCCCATTCCGGTTTGGGATAGAGAACCAGACATTTCGAAAAAATATCGCGGTTCATCACAAGTCCATGGTGAATCACCTGCTCCAACTGTTTTTTCAGTTTGGAGGGGAACAGCATCCGGCCTTTGTCATCGAGCCTGCATATATGTTCTCCAAGTAGATTAAGCATGTTATGCTGGTTGGTCTTTGTTTGAAATGAGGGACAATTATATCCCACTTTTTCCCACTAGAAAACATTAAAAGCATATTTTTCTGGTTTGTTGAAAAGTGAGAATTTTTCAAACACAGCATTTTTTGCTCACCATCTCTATGGTATCAACGATTCTAGATGCATTTGAATGTCATGGCAAACAGTGGGTGATTGTGGGAAAAATTATATAGCTTTTTGATGATCTGCCATCAAAACGCTCCTCATTGGAACCGTTTTCCCAGAAGGCAGATGAACTTGAACAACGATTTCTTAGGTTGCCGAGGGTAATGAGGATTGCGCAATACGATTTATTTCAGGGGTAAGATCTTCTCAAAATCAAGGAATGATTGCCTCAACAAATCCATCATTTACATTTGGCCACAACCAGCATCAACCTGTATGGACTATCAGATAAAAGAGGAAAGGGGATTTCGGTTTATTGAAGAGGGAGAGGGGAAACCACTCATCCTGTTGCACGGTTTGTTTGGCGCGCTCAGCAATTTCCGTGAATTGCTCGAACATTTTTCAAAGACAAACAAAGTGATTATACCGATGCTACCACTTTATACCATGCCTGTGCTAACCACCGGTGTGAAAAGTCTTGCGCATTTCCTGCGTGATTTTATCCAGCATAAAAGATGGGATAAAGTGAATCTGCTAGGCAATTCATTGGGCGGACATGTTGCTCTCGTATTTACCAAGGAAAATCCGGAGAAAGTGAATTCTCTAATCCTTACTGCGAGCAGCGGACTTTACGAAAATGCTTTCGGTTCATCTTTCCCGCGAAGGGAAGACAAGGAATTCATACGGAACAAAGTGGCGCTTACTTTTTATGACCCCATCCACGCAACCGATGAGCTGGTGGACGAATGTTTCCAAGTGGTGAATGACCGCGGTCGTGTGCTGAAGATTCTTGCACTTGCAAAAAGTGCAATACGCCACAACATGGCAAAGGATCTGCCGAAGATGATGATGCCGACATGCCTTATCTGGGGAAAAAATGACACTATAACTCCACCGGAAGTGGCGGAAGAATTTCACCAACTCCTTCCTAATTCAACACTCTTCTGGATTGACGAGTGCGGCCATGCACCCATGATGGAACATCCTGCCATCTTCAATCAAATAGTGGATACATGGATGAAGGATAAGGGTGTTTGAATTCATGTTCAACTGATTTTTTTCATGCAGATCATTTCCTCAGAATTCCATTCGGCATCCGTTTTAATTGAGAAATGTCCGAAGCCTGTTTATCCTGAATTCGCATTTGTGGGAAGAAGCAATGTGGGCAAAAGTTCGCTCATCAATTTACTTCTTAACCGCAAGGGTCTTGCAAAAACTTCGGGCACTCCCGGGAAGACAAAAACCATTAACCACTTTATTGTTAACAAGGATAAAGATTCGTGGTACCTCGTTGATTTACCTGGCTATGGTTATGCGAAAGTTTCGAAAAGCGACAGGAATAAATGGGAAACATTTATCCGTAGTTACATCACCACAAGAGAAAACCTGAGGTGCACTTTTGTGCTGATTGATTCGCGTATTCCGCCACAACAAATTGATTTGGATTTTGTGAAATGGCTCGGGAAAAATGAAATCGCGTTTGCCATCTGTTACACAAAAACAGACAAGCCGAAGCCCGCAGTTCTGCTGCGCAACATGGAGGCATTTGAATTGCGGATGCTGGGAATTTTTGCCGACTTGCCCAATCTGTTTATCACATCGGCAGAAAATAGAAAGGGCAGTGCAGAGGTGCTAGACTTTATTGAGTCCGTGATGAAGTAAAAAAAATTTCTCGCTGTGATACAGAAGTTAAACTTGAAACACAGCGTCTCCACTTCGTTGTTTCTCTGTGTAAGAAAACATCCGCATGAAGCCGGTTTTCAATTCAGCGGAGCTTTCAGGCTCATCTTCTCCGCAAAGTATCCACAGAAATCGCGCATGGTATCGGCCATCGGTTTTTCGCCTGTGGCTTTTTCGAAACTATCGGCAAGGGTTAATATGGTTTGGTGAACGAAGTACTTCATTTCATCGGTTCCCATTTCTTTATTCCACAGATCTATGCGCAATGTGTTGCTCTCTGCTTTATCCCACACGGAAAGAATAAATGCTTTGGCTTCCGATTTCTCTTTGCCTTCGGTGGCATTCCAAATGATTTTTTCAGGAACGTTGTTGTCGTCTAATGATATTTCGAAATTGATGTGTGAAGTCTTCATGTGCGGGTTGAATAAATTTTCGCGGTAAAGATGTGCATAAGCAATTTCTGTATGACTTGCTATTCATGAAATCACGTAGTGTATTCAGGAAAGTAAAATCCCCGAAGACGTGAAAAAACGCCTCCGGGGATTTGCAGTCTGTGATGCAAATTTTCGCATCACTTCTTCTCCTCGGCAATGGCATCTATATCCACCACGACCTGAAGAATGAAACTCATGGGAACGTGGGTCACATTTCCTTCGAGGAAAAGTTTCAACCCATCGGTATCAAGAAAATATTGTTCAATTTTATCAATCTCCGAACTGTTGAGTGACATGAGCACATGTGCAGTATCATCATTTCCTGCCTGCAAACTGATGTCGTTGAATTCGTAACTCACACCAGGCAAAGTGGAACTGAGGTTTCCGATGCCAAGACTTCCAACGAATGTGGCTGATGCATCACCAACATATTCCCAAATCTTGTACTTGATTGAAATAAGTTCGTAAGATTTGATCTTATCCTTCACTGCTTCGAGTTCTTCATTGATCATGGAAGTGAGTGTTTCGCTGATGTCAATATCAAGTGTTCCTCCGTTGTCGGTTACGCTGCATTCGAAATCTGCAATGATGTGTGTGGAGTATCGCTTGTCTCTGAATTTGTCGCAACTGGCAAACATTAGTGTGAGGATCGCTGCTACTAGAAAGAATTTCAGTTTCATGTTGGTAGAATTTATTTGGTTTGGAAATCAAAAGTATGACAACAAGTAAGAAATTCTCATAGATCCCAAAACCAAACGTGTGGGTTATCCTTGTTCTACATCCCTATCACTAGCCTGAATTTTGCTACAAATTCACCACCGTTTCGGAACTTCGTGATGCTATGGCACAATGCCGCTCCATCATTCAAGCATGTGATCATATTGCAACCATTCAGCGCAGACTAGCTTGTGGAGATCATCTTTGCCCGCTTAACAAAGACCAGCATGAAAGAATTATTAGAGAAGTACGAACTGAAACGACCTGAAATTGTTTTCGAATGGAAAGATCCTTACAGTGAGGCGGAAGGTTGGGTGGTGATCAACTCGCTGCGTGGTGGTGCGGCCGGAGGTGGTACTCGAATGAGGTTAGGGCTGGACAAACGAGAGGTTTTCTCATTGGCAAAAACTATGGAAGTGAAATTCACTGTGAGTGGCCCACAAATAGGAGGCGCAAAATCCGGAATCAATTTCGACCCGCGCGACCCTCGTAAAAAAGAGGTGCTTGAGCGATGGTATGCTGCCGTTGCTCCACTGCTCAAAAGTTATTACGGCACGGGAGGCGATTTAAACGTGGACGAAATTCACGAAGTA
>JAWXCI010000077.1:0-31767 GCA_034408895.1 Flavobacteriales bacterium | reverse complement strand
TGTATGTCTTTGATTCCATACATTTCGAAACTTTTGTTTCAAACAATTAACCTTTTCAACCATGATGAAAGCTTACCTGATTTCGCTTTTCTATTTGAGTTCATATTTCATATACGCTCAGAACGATCCCACCATCATTGACCAGACCAGAATAGGTGGCAGCGAAAGCGATAAAATCTCCAGCATCCGGCAAACCGCTGACGGTGGATACATAGTAGCAGGAAGCACAGAGTCCGAAGATTATGACCTTGAAGAAACAACCGCGTTCGGTGGATATGATTACTGGGTAGTAAAACTTTCATCAATCCTCAATGTGCAATGGTCAGTCCGATACGGTGGGTCAGGCGATGATTTTGGTGAAGAAGTATTTGAAACTTCCGATGGAAGTTTTCTGGTTGGCGGTACCAGCAATTCTCCGGCATCTGCTGTCAAACAAGATTTTTGGGGAGGCGAAGACATTTGGCTTATCAAGCTGGATAGTCAAGGTCAACTGATTTGGGAAAATACTTTTGGAGGCACACAAGACGATTCGTTTGCAGATGCTTTTGAAGAATCTAGCGGTGCCTTTATTGTTGGTGGCAGCTCAATGAGTGGTGCCACCGGAAACAAATTGTCTGCTGCACAAGCAGTAAACTTCTTCGATTATTGGATCATTCGAATAGACAATAACGGTACAAAAATTTTAGATCAATCTTATGGTGGTACCTCAAATGATAATCTGTATTCTATTGACAGTACACTTGATGGTGGTTACATCCTTGGCGGAAGTTCCTATTCAGGTGTCAATGGAATAAAAACCACAAACCTGATAGGAGGAACTGACTTCTGGATCATCAAACTCGATATTGGTTTTCAACCAATTTGGCAATACGGTAATGGAACAACTGCCCAAGACATTGTGGCATCCGTTCTTCAAACAAGCGATGGCGGTTTTATTGTAGGAGGTTCATTCTACGGGTTAGGAGGCCTTCCAAATCATGAAAACTATGAAGTCATTAAACTAAACGAACAAGGCACAGAATCATGGAGCAAAAGCATCGTGGGAAATCTGTGGGATACTGCAACATGTCTTGACATTACAAATGATGGAGGTTTCATTTTGAGCGGCTATTCCAATTCAGATGCCGGCATAGACAAGGATGAAGCAGCAATCAATGCTGCTGGCGGGATGGACGATTTCTGGATCATAAAACTTGATTCGATGGGGAATGAAGAATGGCAAAACACTATTGGTGGTTTCAATGCAGACCAACCAATCGAAATACATCAAACCGCTGATGGAGGCTACATCATTGGCAGTACAACCAATTCTGGCTACACGGCAGACGTAGAAGAATACCCAATTGGAAATGGATTTTTTTCATGGGACTGGTGGATCGTTAAACTCAATTCCGTAATCCCCTTCAACGCCTATCTTGATGATGATGGCGATGGCTTTGGAGACCCAAATAATTCTGTAACCAATACAGTTTTAGAACAAGGCGTTTTGATTGCCGGTGACTGCAACGACTCGAATCCTTCCATCAACCCTGCTGCGCTCGAAATCTGCAACAACCTGGATGACGATTGCGATGGTTCAACAGATGAATACGATTTCGATTACATACTTGAACTCAACGGTGTGGATGAATACCTCAACTGCGGTGGCGACTTAATGCTTGCTCCAACAAATCAACTAACGGTGGAATGTTGGGCGTACCGAAGTGTGTGGACCGGATCAGACAAATCCATTGTATCAAAAACTCAAAACGGAGGATACGCGATAGAAACAAGTGGCACAGGTGTGGCCGGCCATGTTTTCAGAAACGGTGCCTATGGCTCAGTCACTTCGGGAACATTGGCTACAGGTTGGCACCATTTCGCGCTCACATACGATGGCCGCTTCACAAAACTTTATGTTGACGGCATATTAAGCGATACCAATGATGCCTCTGCCATTTTTCCAATCGCATACAGTTGTGCGGGTAATAATTTTTTGATCGGAGCTGAACCAACATGTGGTGGAGTTGCAACCAATAACAAGTTCAATGGAAAAATTGATGAAGTGCGCCTGTGGAGTTATGCTCGAAATGCAATAGAAATCACAAGCAATAAAAATCATCCAATTGATGGCAACACACCTGGACTGATTTCATATTTCACGATGTTTCCTGTTCAGGTGGGTAATTTTGTAATTGTAACCAATCAGGCAGTAGCACCGGGCGCAAGTGTGGTAGGCACTCCTAACTTTCTTGCCGATGTGTACTTCAATGAAGGTGCACCGGAACTTTGCAATGGCGTTGATGACAATTGCAACGGACAAATTGATGAAGGATTTGTGGACATTGACTCGGATGGAGTAGCCGAATGTGCAGGCGACTGCAATGATGCGGTTGCTGGAATAAATCCATTCGCTCCTGAAGTCTGCAACTCTATTGACGATGATTGCGATGGCCAAACTGATGAACACGATTTCGGAAATGCGCTTCAATTGAACGGAACCACAGATTATGTCAATTGCGGTGGCAGCACATTGCTAGCCCCCACAGAAGCCATCACAGTTGAAGTGTGGGCTTTTCGTTATGACTGGAGTGGCATTGACAAAGCCATACTTTCAAAAACACAAACCGGAGGCTATAGCATTTACACCAACGAAACCGGACTCGAAACCTATCTGCACCGGGGAGGTGCGTATGCAATACTTCAACACACAACACCCGTGGCCAGTGGCTGGCACCACATTGCCATCACCTTCGATGGGCGATATACGCGCTTGTATGTGGATGGGGTTGAAAGTGATATGGATGATGCACTTTCAAACGTTCCCATTACCTACTTGTGCAACGACAACAATTTGCTCATTGGCAATGAACCCACTTGTACAGGTGTCGCTTCGGGCAATCCGGAGTTTAACGGAAGCATTGATGAAGTTCGTTTATGGAATTACGCTCGCTCTGAATTTGAATTGAACAGATTCATGACGCACGAATTATTCGGAAACGAAAACGGATTACTCGCTTATTGGAAATTCAACGAACTAGGAACCGGTGCCGGAATCACGGCATTGAATTCAGCTAATACTGGAAGCGAACTCAACGGAATTACAGTAGGTAACTCAACAACATTTGTCCAAAGTAAAATCTACAATACCTCAACTACTTACTATGCCGATTTCGATTTGGATGGGTACGGCAATCCCAACAATTCAGTTCAATCTTGCACCGGTATTTCAACTTTGTTTTCACTAAATAACCTGGATTGTGATGACTCCCGCAGTGATGTTTATCCAAATGCACCGGGTACTGATGAGGGAATTGATAACAACTGCAATGGAACAATTGACTTGCTGGAACAACTAGCAATACCCGGAGATTTTGATGGCAACGGAGTTGTGAATACACCCGACCTTCTTCTTTTCGTGTCAACATTTGGATGTTCTTCAAGCTGCGGATCATTTGATCTGGATGGAAATGGCACGGTAAATACAAACGATCTTCTGATTTTCATATCTCTCATGGGTGGTTGACAACAAAACTCAATTGGCTTAACTGACAAATAAAAAAACCGCCCCCGCCATGCAGACTACGCTCTGCACCGAGGGCGGTTTTCTTTTTGAAATTATTTGAAAGTTATGAACCATAAAATTATCTTACTGCTCATGCTTTCGTTTTGTGATGATGAGTTCATCGCACAATCTTCCGGCAATCCACTTATTGATTCGCTGCAAACAGAGTTGAAATTGGCAGGAATGATTCCGACCGTGTAATGAGCATGTGCGACATCTGTGCTGAGCTGGTCTATGAAAATGCGGATGAATCTGTACGGCTTGCACACCAGGCGTATTCGCTGTCAAAAAAACTGAGGTGGCCTTCCGGTATTAGTTCAGCGGCAAACCAGGTTGCCATTTCAAAATATATGACCAGTGAGTTTGATTCAGCAATCCACTATAACAACATCAGTATGGATATTGACCTGAAGTGCATACCTGAAAGCCTTGTACTACTTTTATCACCTTCCTTTTAACCTGAACATTTTTATCCCATGAAAACTATTTACTCATTATTTACCCTCCTGGTATGCTCGTGTTCTGCGTTTGCTTCTATGGCTACTATTGAAGTAAAAGCGCCAGACCACGGGGCCAGCGATGCGAACGTGCTGCCTTGCAATAACTACACATTAACCATGTACGACTCCTTTGGCGATGGATGGAATGGGGCCATCATTACAATATCCAATGCATGGAATAGTGCAGTGTTCACCGGCACCCTTGCCAATGGAAGTGTGAGCACCCAAACCATTTGCCTCTTTGACGGGTGCTATACCATAGCAGTAACGGGCGGCAGTTTTTCGTCCGAAGTTTCATGGCAAATCTCACAGGGAATTTTTCTCTATGCCGATGGTGGCGCACCCACAAACACATCTGTAGGTTTTGGTTTTCTGGTGGATGGCTGCCTGGATGTTGGTGCGTGCAACTACAACAGTAACGCAAATTGCAGCGATGCTTCCGCTTGTTGTTACGAGGATTGTATTTTCATACAAATGGCCGATGCGGAAGGAGATGGCTGGGGAGGTACCCACTTGCGCATCTATGATAACTTGGATGTACTTGTGGCAGATTTGACGATGCCTTCCGGTTATTACTCATCATGGAGCGGATGCCTGCCCCACGATGGTTGTTACACTATAGCGGTGGGCAATGGTGGTGGAGGCAACGGCTCGTGGGAGTTGTATTATGCAACTACTGTAGGCGAAGGTTTTGTGTCTGTGATGGAACAGCCTATCTATGGAGTACAATACTATTTCTCTACCGATGGCGAGTGCACCAAAGGTTGTGCGCACCCATTGGCATGCGACTACTCGCCTTACGTTCAATGGCAGGAGGGGTATTGCTGTTTTCAAAACTGTGCTACTATACAGATGCTCCAATCATTCTATGGCCAAGGATGGGACGGGGCTGAGTTTGTTCTCACCAACTGGCACAACGAAGAAGTGGCACGAGGTTCACTACTGAGTAACCACTCGATAGGTATTCAGAAACTGTGTCTTCCGGACGGGTGCTATACATTGTCCGTTAGCGCTCCTGACATGTTTAATCCACTTACATGGCACTACACAGATTCAACAGGCAACGACATTATTGGTGGCCCCAATTCCAATACACCCATACAGGTAGGAACATTGATAGAAGGCTGTCTAAACTCTACAGCGGCCAACTATAATCCCAATGCAAATTGCGGCAGTGGCCTGTGCCTCTACACTTGCGAAAGTGACCTGGATGGCAACGGGGTGGTGAACGTGGGTGATCTTCTCATATTCACATCTGATTTCGGGGACACATGTTATTGACCGGGAACTAACAATGGAGATTGATTCTCATTTGTTTTACCACACATAATGATATGCCTGATTCAAACTTCTCGTTTGCCAGTTTCCAGCGATTGAAACTTTGAGCAATCTGCGTTTTGATTCGCTCATCTGAAAAATCCAGGCGAAAAACAAAGGGGAGATGGATATGTACTTTGTGAAGGCAGCCTTTGTCTGAGAGCTAACAGCAGTCTTTCTTCCTTTAGCAAACTCAAAAACTGCATTCCTAAACACGCCCTGAGACTGACGAACAAAAGAATTGTTCCTGAACATCCGTATTTCAATTTCAGGCTACTCACCGTTCTTTGCGGAAACGGAAATCAGTTTCGCCCTTGGCAAAAGTCCTCCTGCTCATACCACCCCTTACCCAACTCAACACTCCTTACCCGGCTACGGCATACCTCACAGGTTTTCTAAAGCAACAAAACGTTGATGTGCAGCAAGGTGATTTGGGACTCGACCTTGTGCTTGAAGTTTTTTCGAAACAGGGATTGAAAGAATTGTTTGATGAAATTAAGAGTGGAAATTTCAAAAATTCAAATGCACTTTCCAATGTATTATCAAACAGAAATGCGTACGAATCAACCATTGATTCCGTCATTGCATTTCTGCAAAACAAAAACTACACGTTGGGGTATCGTATAGCCTCGCGCGAATTTCTACCCGAAGGAAATCGTTTCAATGCGCTGGACGACCTCGAGTTGTTTTTTGGCAGCAATGGTGTGCAGGACAAAGCGCGTTACTTGTGTACCATGTACCTCGAAGATATTTCTGATTTGATACAAGCTACCGTGGGACCGCATTTTGGTTTTTCTAAATACGCTGAACGAATTGCCCGTACCGCGGTTTCTTTCTCTCCCATTCAAAAAGAACTCGAAGGCGAAACGAGTTACCTGGATAAAATTCTGCTCAAAGTTGCAGCGCGATATTTTGAAAACACTCCTCCCCTACTCGTTGGTTTTTCTGTTCCCTTTCCTGGAAATCTTTACGGTGCTTTAAAAGTTGGGCAATGGGTGAAGAAGAATTTTCCCGAAACGAAAATTGTTTTGGGTGGTGGATATGCCAACACCGAATTGCGCGAGTTGAGTGACCCTGCCGTATTTGATTATGTGGATTACATCACGCTCGATGATGGTGAACGTGCGTTGCTTTCATTACACAAACATTTGCAAGATGAAGAAAATTTTCCTGAACTTAAGCGAACTTTTGTGAGGCAGGATGGCAAAGTAAAATTCATCAATACCGAACTGGAAAGGGATTTTACGCAGCCACAACTTCCTGCTCCTTCTTATGAAGGCCTGCGCTTGAAGGAATATCTCAACATGTTCGACATGCCCAATCCCATGCACCGGTTGTGGAACGATGGCCGCTGGAACAAGATGACCATTGCACATGGTTGCTATTGGAAAAAATGTTCGTTCTGCGATGTGTCGCTCGACTACATCAGCAGGTTTGAAGAGACACCTGCGAAGTTGATGGTGGACAAAATGGAACAACTGATTTTGGAAACAGGTGAAACAGGTTTTCACTTTGTGGATGAGGCTGCGCCACCACTTGCCATGCGCGATTTGGCATTGGAAATTCTCTCTCGCAAACTACAAGTGACATGGTGGACGAATATTCGTTTCGAAAAAACCTTTACCGAAGATTTGTGCAAACTGCTTGCGGCTTCCGGTTGCATTGCAGTGACGGGAGGACTTGAAGTAGCGAGCGACCGTTTGCTTGCGCAAATGGAAAAGGGAATAACGATTGAACAAGTCTCACGTGTGTGCAAAGGATTTCGTGACGCTGGAATTTTGGTTCATGCATACCTGATGTATGGCTTCCCCACAGAAACAGAACAAGAAACGATTGACTCATTGGAAGTGGTTCGACAACTTTTCCAGAACAATTTATTGCAATCCGCTTTCTGGCACCAGTTTGCCATGACGGTGCACAGTCCGGTTGGAATCAATCCTGAGAAATACAATGTGGTACGCACCGGGCCTGAGTTCGCAGGTTTTGCAAACAACGATTTATTTCACGATGACCCCACAGGTGCAGAACACGAAAAATTTTCCGATGGTTTGAAAAAGGCATTGTACAACTACATGCACGGAAAGGGATTGGACTGGCCACTGCAAAAGTTTTTCGGCTTTATGATTCCTCATCCCGCATTTCCATCGAAGTTGATTGCAAAACACATTAAGCGATGGATTGCAGACAACACAAGTTCGACTGGTTTCCGATTGATGTGGCACAACATGAGTGTGAAACTTCTTGCTCAAAACGGACACAACACGGAAGTGCTATTCATCAGCCCGAAAGGAGTTGTGAAATTGCCTTTGCCAACTCTGATTGCTCAATACATTGACGAACATGCCGCACAATTCGCAGTCAATTCATCAACTCCATTGTTGTTGAATCAAACCATAAAACACTTCGCTGAATTGCTTCACAAAAAGGAAGAAGAAATTGTGGTGGAAGAATGGTGGCGGCTGTGGCGGAAGGATGTGGTGTGGGTGATTAAAACCTGAATCACTTCAATTCCCGAACCTCATCCCGCGGATTTTTCCTTCCATGTTCAGTTCAGTAATCACCGACATCATTTCACCATTCGGCATTTCGTATCGGAATTCAAGCTCCTCGCCTGATTTCAACAGCTCTTTGAATTTTCCACCGCTCAAATCCTTGCGAACCATGTCAAACATGCTCACGTGTTTTTGAATGGGCATACTCTGAAGAAATCCAGGGCCTAGGTTTTCTTTCACGAATGATTCAGTTGTTCCTGAAAACTTTTCTTCCGCATAAGCGATGAAATTTGAAACGGTTTTAGTCCGGTAAGTTCTTTCCACATCTTCAACTGTTGTGGAAACCAGATTGTTGCTTCTTATCTCAGGCTGGTATCCGGGAATCAACATCATACGGCCAAGTTCCCACGCCACATCCTGCCGCCCGCGTTTGCTTGCGTTGCTCTGGAGAAATACAAATGTGTTTTCATCCGCATAGTGGAGATAGTCGGCAAAGAAGATTCCGTTGCCTCCGTTGTGTGTGATGAGTGTGGTATTTCGTTGAGTCTTGAAAATCGCCCAGCCGTATCCGTAGTGTGATTGTCCGCTAGGGTCTTCTGCAATATGCGGTGTGTACATTTTCTTCTTTGCGTTGTCATCAAGAATTTTGTTTCCCTTCAGTGCGAGATACCACAAGTACTTGTCCTCACAAGTGGAGAGCACGCCACCATCGCATTTCAAATTCCAATATGGGCCATCCTTGTCCCAATTCTTGCTCAGTGAGGTTCCCTTGTTTTCTTGTTGCTTGTTGTAGCCCACGGAGATATTCATCTTGCTCCAATCAGGTTGTACATATCCTGTGAAATTCATTCCTGCTGGCAACCATAAATTTTCCCGGCAATACGTTTCCTATTCTTTTCCTGAAACAATTTCCACTATTGCACCGAGTATCGAGTAGTTCACATTCGAGTAAAGAAATTCCGTTCCTGGTTTTGAAACCAATTCGGAAGTCATGGCGCGTTCAAGAAACAAATTGCGGTTGAGGGCTTCATAATCATCCCAAATGCTTCAACCAATCCTGCATTCATTGTAAGCAGTTTGTGAAGGGTGATTTCACTTTTGTCCTGCGGAACATTGTTAATGTATTTCGACATCAGGTCTGTTGTTTTCAACTTGCCCTGCATTTCAAGTTTCAATATCGCAGCAGCGGTAAATTGTTTAGTAATACTTCCAACAGTAAAAACAGTTTGCGGAGTGTTGGAAATTTGCTCTTCGCGATTAGAAAGGCCGTAACCTTTCTTCAATACTTCTTTGCCATCCTTTATGCAAATCACCGAAGCTGATAATCCATTTTCATTCATCTTCTCCATGAATTCATCCATGTGGGTTGAAAGTTCAAGAGTTTGCGCCCACGCGTTAAGCGATAGAGCCGCGAACAGGACTAGAAAAGATTTTTTCATCATGGATTTTGACTTTTTGCAAATGTGAAATTACTGCCGTAGCATCAATGCCAAAATTCCACAAGAGCTGTTAAGCCTTAGCTGTATCAAGCCTCAGGTTCTGTCAAATATCTCCTCTAAGATTTCAACTTTTACCTCAAGGAATTGTCAACCGCTGCTCCACATTTCTCATCTTTGAGCCATAAACCAATTTATTTTTTTTTATATGAAAAAATATTTACAACCTGCAATCGCGCTTTTTTGCCTGTTTTACACAACAGCCTGCTGCGCACAAGTAACATTTACCAATTCATCATCCCAGCTTCAAACCATAACCGGAACCAGCGGAAGCGATTGCGCTGCCGATATGAATGGCGACCAATTGGATGATGTAATTCGCGTATTGGGCGGAACCATCTACATTGATTTCCAACTGCCTGGTGGCGGATTTGATGCGCAGCAATTTGACATTGCCGGCTCCAATGATCCATCGTGGAGCATCTGCACTGCTGATATTGATGGCAATGGATTTACCGACCTCCTTTTTGGCGATGGCAATGCCGTTTCTTTTATCTATGCAAGCGATGATGGAACCAGCTACCTGGAAGATCCGCAAGGGGAATACATCTTCTCGCAGCGTTCCACTTTTAGTGATATTGACAACGATGGAAACCTTGACGCATTTGTGTGTCATGATGTGGATCAGTGTCGCCCGTACCGCAACACAAACGGTGTGTTGAGTTTTGATATCACACTTATTCAAACACTGGATGTGGGTGGAAACTACGCTGCCATGTGGGTGGATTATGACAACGATTGGGATAGTGATCTCTATATTACCAAATGTCGTGGCGGTGCGCCTGCCGGTGATCCGCAGCGCATCAACCTTCTTTACCGTAATGATGGTGACGGAGTTTTTACAAGCGTAGGCCCGGAAACCAATATGGATGATGGTGACCAAAGTTGGACCACTTGTTTCGAGGATTGGGATAATGACGGAGACTTCGATTCCTTTACCGTTAATCACGAATGGGCAAATCGCCTGATGGAAAATAATGGTGACGGAACTTTTACCGATGTAATTGCCGATTCAGGAATTGATGCCGAAGACCTCGGTGCATGGGATTGCGATGCTGTTGATTTTGACAATGATGGTTTCGTTGACATCTTTTCTGAAATGAATCCGGAAGCATACTGGAACAATGGCGACTGGACTTTTACTGCTGGCCAATTGCCATTTACTGAAGGCGGAGTGGGCGATATGAATAACGATGGTTTTCTGGATGTGATTTATGGAAACACGCTTTGGCTGAACGATGGCAATGAAAATAACTGGGTGCGTTTCGATCTGGAAGGTATTGAATCCAACAAAGACGGAATAGGTGCGCGTATCGAAATTTATGGCCCGTGGGGAATACAAATTCGCGAAGTGCGTGCGGGCAGAAGTTTTTCTCCGGGTTCATCCCTCATTTCAAACTTCGGAATAGGTGATGCTACCGGCATTGACCAGGTGGTAGTGAAGTGGCCAAGCGGAACGGTGACAACTATTGATAATCCTGTTATCAACACCACACATATTATAGCCGAAGCTGGTTGCTCGCTGCCGGGAGTGCAGGTAGAAGTGATAGGCGCAACTGAATTCTGCCCGGGTCAATCTGCTGAGCTGAATGCTCCGGCAGGTAACTCTTATGTGTGGAGCAATGGAGCCACTACACAATCCATCACAGTTGCAAATCCAGGCAACTACAGCGTAATAGTGTTTGACGAAGACGGCTGCGCAGCGCTTTCCAACAACGTGGTGATTTCCCTGATTGAATCGGCTGCCCCGGTAGTAACTCTCTCAGGCGAAAACGTATTTTGCGAAGGAGGTTCTGCCATACTCTCTTCGTCTATAGCTGCAACCTATCTGTGGAGCACGGGACAAACCGGCCAAACCATAGTGGTGGAAGAAAGCGGTACCTATTGGGTATCTGTTTCCGGTGCGTGCGATGGTGTGGACTATGAAAGTGCAACCACAGAAATAGAAGTGCTTTCCAATCCTGCACCGGTGTCGGAAGATGTAACTATTGGTGCTCCGGGCACTGTTACTTTCACTGCAACAGGAAATAATCTTCAGTGGTACGATACAGAAGTTTCCACAGAAGTGCTCGGCACAGGAAATTCTTTTGAAACTGAATTCTTCACCGATGAAATTTCTTATTGGATAACATCATCAACCACACACGGTGGCGAATTGGAAGAAGGCGGCAAACCCGACAATTCAGGTGGTGGTGGATTACCTCAAAGCGGAGGGCGTTTGTTTTTCAACGCTACAGAAGAGTTCACTTTGCTGACAACAACAGTGTATGTGTCTACCGATGGTGTTGCAGGCGACCGTACAATTCAACTTTACGATTCAAACAATATTTTGATTTCCGAAACCACCGGCTTCTGTGATATCGGCACCAACATTCTTACACTCAACTTTACTATCCCTGCAGAAGACGGATTGTCTATTGCCTGTGCTGAAAACAACCTCTTCCGCAACAATGCAGGTTTATCTTATCCCTACCTAATTGGAACCGCAGGCGAGATTTATTCTTCCAGCAACGGAACAGGACTCTACTATTATTTCTACGATTGGCAAATCCAGAAACTGATGACCGAATGTGTCAGCGACCGGGTAGAAGTGATTGCCAACGTGGTAGGAGTTGAAGAACAAAAGGAACAAATGTTCGCCATCTATCCCAACCCAACTGTGGAGGTGTTGAATGTGCAACTGAACAACAACATTACACAAAACATTTCACTGATTGTATTAGATGAAACAGGGCGCAAAGTGATGACCAGCAGTTTCAGCGGACTCAGCGAAAAAACACTGACACTCGATGTGAGTCAACTGGCAGCAGGAGTTTACTCGCTTGAGATTTCTTCAGGCAATGCTCATTCAGTGCAAGAGTTTGTGAAGAAGTAGAATTGCATAGTTGCATAGCTCTTAAAAAAAGAAATACCCCTAAGGCGGTCGCAAATCCCTTAGGGGTATTCATTTGTATCCTAGTTAAAATTCCCTAAACGCAAAATAACTTCATCCCGCAAAAGATTACTTGTTTCGTCTTCGCAAAGAAATTTGCTATCGTTCATTCATTAATCTCTTATGATATAACTCAAATCTTCTATGACCAACGCCAGAAACATTTTCGCCATTGTGCTCTCCAGTGTAGTAGTAGTCATTGCAGTATTTGCTGTGCTTGGCATTTGGGAGATTATCCCGAACGACATTCTTCGCCATTATATCTGGAAAACGGTGCAGAGCATTTTCGTTTTGCTCGTTTGCAGCGTAATTGTTTACATCATCTACGCGATACTCTACAAACAGGAAACACCTCCACCGGGCAGCAGTAATATTTCCTGAACAGGGCAAGAGTCTGTTTAAGATGTCATGAACGAGATTGTAATTAAGGCATTTTTTGGTCAGACGAGGCGAAATTTTCTTTAGATAATGATGCCTATCTGGAAAAATTTCTGCGCAGCATCCTGTGGAAACGAAGTAGGATCCAAAAAGGCCTGTAACAAGCCGTTTGATGGAATTTTTAACAGACTCTAAAAGGTTGTCAGGATTGCACACTCAATCCGACTCATTATTGTTCAGCGTACATATTCCCTTATGAAAACACAAATCATTTTCGCAGGCGTTATGCTTGCACTCGAGTCCTGCACAGGCAGCTCGCAAACTCAAACACCCAAAGACCAGATGACAGACAACATGGAAAAATCAGAAACAGCAACATTGGGAGCCGGATGCTTTTGGTGTGTGGAAGCCATTTACCAATACCTTGATGGCGTAGTGAAAGTACAAAGCGGATACAGTGGTGGATCCGTCAAAAACCCATCGTACACGGAAGTATGCAATGGAACCACAGGCCATGCCGAAGTTGTTCAGGTAACATTTAATCCCGATTCCGTTTCGTATTCGGAAATCCTCGAAGTGTTTTTCGAAACACACGACCCTACAACGCTCAACCGCCAGGGTGCTGATAAAGGAACTCAATATCGTTCGGTGATTTATTATCACAGCGATGAACAGAAACGGATTGCACAAACTGCGTTGAAGGCCGCCAATGAAAGTGGCAACTGGCCCAATCCCGTTGTGACCGAAATTTCTCCTATCGCAGATTTTTATCCAGCCGAAGACTATCATCAGGAGTACTTCGCACTTAATGGTGAAGCACCCTATTGCCAAATGGTGATTGCGCCCAAAGTGGATAAATTTAAAAAGAAATTCCAGGAGAAGCTAAAACAATAGTAGGTGGATTCACAAGAGTGTTGTGAGTTTACAACTCCGGTGTTGAAATAGTTTACCCTGAATTTGTTCTGCATCATCCACAAGTAATTTTCTTTGTGCATGATGAAGCCATTTACAAAATCGTTTGTTGTTTGTTTCCTGTTGCTTGGAATTGTGTTTCTCAGCACTTCATTTCGCAATGTGAAATTGCCTTCATCTCCCCCCATGGGTGACGGGGTGGCTTTTCTCGATTCCCTTCCCGAGGGCTTCAACGGATTATTTGCTTCCAGTGGAAAGTGTGATCAATGCCACGGACTTGATCCGGCAGCAATTGCAAGTGTTGATCTTGAAGGTGGTGACATAAACGTGGTAGATGACTGGCGCAGCAGCATGATGGCCAACAGCGCAAAAGATCCGTTCTGGCGGGCCAAAGTGAGCCATGAAGTTCTGATCAACCCAGCTCATCAAAGCCAACTTGAAACCAAATGCACTTCGTGCCATGCACCGCTGGGACACTTCGCTGCATTCTTCGGTGGCGCTTCAGAATATGCAATAGTTGAAATGGCTGCCGACAGCATTGCACTGGATGGTGTGAGCTGCCTGGCATGCCACCAACAAAGCACAGAACAACTGGGAGATACGCATTCGGGTGATCTTCATTTCGTCACTTCGCAAACTGCGTTTGGCCCATTCACCGAAACTTTGGTAACACCCATGGCGTTGGCTAGCGGCTATACACCCGAGTTTGGTGCACACATTAATGATGCGGGAATTTGTGCAGGCTGCCATACTCTTATCACAGAGACTGCCGACCTTGAAGGAAATTATACCGGAGGCACTTTCGTTGAACAGGCCACTTACCATGAGTGGCTCAATTCATCGTACAGTACCGATAATATCACTTGCCAGCAATGCCATCTTCCCCGTTTGCTGGATCAGCCTGTTGTACTGGCAGCCGGTTTCGATACGCCCCCGCGGGAACCTTTCGGATTGCACACGCTAGCCGGAGCGAACACGCTGATGCTTCAACTAATGAAGAATAATTTGGAATCGCTCGGTATAGCTGCACAAGTTCAGGATTTTAATCAAACCATTGCGGCTACATTCGATATGCTACAGCAACAAAGTATTGAAGTTGAAATAACGGAAGAAGGCAGGACAGCAGATTCGCTCTTCATCAACATAAAACTCACTAACAAAGCAGGCCACAAATTGCCAAGCGGATTTCCATCGCGCAAGATGTCGGTACACTTTCAATTGCTCGATAACAACGGAGATGAAATTTTTCATTCTGGAAAGTTCGATGATGATGTCAACTACACCATTACAGGCGAGAGCGAACCTTTTGAATCGCACCACAACATCATAACCAGCGAAAATCAAGTACAGATTTATGAAATGGTGATGGCTGACGTGAATGGAAATGAAACGACCTTGCTGGAACGCGGTGACTCGCACCTGAAAGACAACCGCCTTGCGCCCCTTGGTTTTTCAACCTCAAACCCGGTGTATGACACCACCATGATTGTGGGAAATGCTTTGAGTGATGTGGATTTCAACCACGACCCGCTGGAAGGCAGCGGCACCGATGTGATTCACTACCGCGTTCCGCTTAACGGATATGATGAAGAAATATCAGGTGAAGTTTCCATCTATTACCAGTCCCTCCCTCCTACCTGGATGCAGGAAATATTTTCCGCATCAACACCGGAAATAGATTCGTTCGAAACGATGTTTGATATGGCTGATCGCTCACCAGTACTAATGCGCAATCAATCGTTTATGGTTGAAGAATATGTTGGGTTGAATGAATCACCAGAATCGGAATGGGGGCAAATTTTCAGCACTTCATCTTGCATAGTTGTTCTGGCAAGAAAGAATTTGAAACTGGAATTATTTGATGCCGGTGGAAAAATTATTTTGAAAGATGATGTGCAGGAGCACGAACAAAAAACATATTCACTTAGTAAAGGCACTTACCTCGTGGTGCTGAATGATAAATGGATTGAGAAAGTTCTTGTTCATTAAAAAGAACTAGAACCTTTTTTGACCTTGTCCGCCTGGCCCGCCTGGACCTTTGCCCATTCTCTTCTCCCGGAATTTGTCCATCAGCTTCTTACGGAAATCTTCTTCCAGTCCAATAAGTCGTTGTGTTTTATCGGCACCGATTACTGGTAGCACTTCCAGCAGCAGTTGTTTGTCAACTTGTGCTTCCTGAGTTCGAAGTTCTGTCATCTTATTGATGGCATCAGTCAATTCCTTCTCAGCAACAATTCCATCCTTCATCTTTTTATGAAAGTCTTTCAATTGTTTGCGTATGTTCATTTTCTGTCCATCAAAATCATTGAAGATGGGCCAGAATTTTTCCGCTTGCTCGCGGCTAAGGTCAAGCCGCTCACTGATGAAAGCGATTTTCAATTGCTGGATTCGTTCTCCCTTTTCTTGATCTCCCTTTTCCTGTGCAGAGGAAACCTGAGCCATCCACAACATCGCTGCTGCAACCAATATTAATCGTATTGTTTTCATTTTCTTTTTCTTTTCATTTTAGTTCTTCAAATAAATCTCCTCCGTCTTCCAGGAGGTATTGCCATATTTCTTCTTCGGTTAGGTCATCGAACGAGATAGCCTTTTCCTGTTTTTGTCTTTCCGTGGGTCGTGGTGTGGTGGGGTCAATGGGTTTTTTTGCATTGCCTTTTTCTGCGGGAATATTTTTCAAGGCTGGTTCATTTGGAATGGTTGCCAGTGAATCTTGTTGTTGCAATTCGTTTGGCATAGGTTCAATGATGGTGTCATTCAACAAATCATCCACTTCATCCATCCACAGTTGGTAATAGTCCTCTTCCGAAGCGAAGTATTCCAGGTCTGCTTCAGTCAACTCCGTTTTTTCGAGAAGTGCAGCGAAAGAATCAGTTTGAATCCCATTCACCGGTTGGAAGAGCATGATGCCTGCCACCACCGCTGCTGCTGCCATGGCCGGATACAACACCGCCTTCCATCCTGGTGAAATAATTCTTGCTCCGGCTGAGGCGCGTATTATTTTCTTTTCCGATGCCTCAAAATAATTTGATGGAACCTGGAATTCATTTGCATCACTGCCAGCCATTTCCTGTAAGTGGATTCTTCCCATGATCTTCGATTCAAGTGAATCGAAGTATCCATCATCCGCCAGTTCAACTCCTGAATTGCGTGCAACTTCCAACTTCACCTGCCCGGTGATCTGTTGTTCCATCCAGTTGAAATATCCATCAGGGACCAAAAAATTTTCTTCACGTTCTATCTGCGAAATAATTTCACCAATTCCATCGGGCAGTGTGGGGTCAATATCATGGAGCCGGTTGCTCATTTTTTTTACTGTGCTCGGATGTGTTTTTGTTCTATGGGTTTAATCGCGTTTCAGAAAATCTTCAACTTTATGCACGGCATGGTGGAATGATGCTTTGAGCGCACCCACAGATGTGCCTGTAATTTCCGACATCTCCTCGTATTTCTTTTCCTCGAAATACTTCATAATGAAAACTGCCTTTTGCTTTTCGGGCAACAGCGCCACTGCAGTTTGCAGTTTTCTCTGAATTTCGTCACCACTGTAGTACACATCTGCTTCCAGCGATTTGCTCAGGGTGTGCTCCACCTTTTCCATGGGAACTTTGCCCACTCTCTTTTGTGAGTTGATGAAGCTGAGGCTCTCGTGGTAGGCTATTTTGTGGAGCCATGTAGAAATTTTTGATTCACCGCGAAAGTTCTCCAGCCCCTTCCATGCTTTGATAAAAGTATTTTGGGTGATGTCATCCGCATCATCATGATCAAGAACCATACGCCTGGTGTAGTAATAAATGGCCCGCTGATTTTCGCGGACGATGATCGAAAAAGCCTTTTCGCGATTGCGCGGCTCCCTGTACATTTCCAGAAGTTGTTCCTTGTTTAGTTCATTCATTGGCTGTAGGTGAAAAACGGCTGGTGGGATGTCGTGAAAGTAGATTGGTTTAATAAAGGAAGAAAAAAAATCCCGGCAGCTTTTACACTTCCGGGATTTCAAGACCTGCCATTCACCATACCAAGACAACCAATTATGAAAAAACAGGCCGGCCCCAAAGATGCGGATTTCTGATGGATCCAAATCAAAAAAAATCTGAACATCCCATGGATAAAATATGTGGAGAAACCTTATTGCCTAACTAACACAAAACAAACCTATTATGGCATTGACCTGAGTGTTTAGTCAATAGCAGTATTTCAGAATATGGACCTGATCCATCGGGAATATGTCGTTGTGCGGACTCCCTTCGGTCAGGCCGCCAGCCTATCCATGTGAATAGATTCCAGTAGCAGATCCATTTGCAAAGGCACTGACTTCTACGTTTGCTTAACAACCAATTAAAAAACTAAAATCAAAATGGAAGGAATGTCTTTTTCTGATTTGCCCTGACTGGGCATCTTGCTCGCAACGCTAGCTTGCCTCGTGGTGGGCTTCGTCTGGTACAATCAAAAAGTATTTGTAACTATGTGGATGCACGACAATAAGATTACCCCTGATGCATCGAAGGCCACCAACATGGGGATGATTTTCACCGTCACCACCATTATGTCTTTTCTTCAATCGCTGTTTCTGGCTGTTATTATGGTGAGCCATGGCATGGGCGGGGGGTTTTATGAAGGAATGTGCACGGGAGGATTTGTGGGCGTTGCCTTTGTATTCACTACTTATTTTATTGACTATGGATTTGAGCAGCGCCCCTGGCGCCTTGCATTCATGAACGGGATGAACAAACTGGTGTGCCTGGCTTTGCAGGGCGGAATTATTGGGGCGATAATGGATTAAGAAAAATTATCAAAATTCGTCAGCAGCAAACTCTGTCACGTTCAACGCTGGCAGTGTCCATTTGACATATTGTGGAAAAAGATGAATTAAACGGCAAACGCTAAACTGATAATGATCTCCCCTTTGAGGTGTTAAGACCGATCGCTACGGTACCAGCGGTTTCAGTTCTCTTTTCTGCAATTGATGATGCTTTGAAACTCCTGTTTTTTCATTGTTGTATCCAAAGTCAAAATTTGAGTAGATGGATTTTAGAAGTGCTTCAAAAAAGGACGTTCCTAACTCGCGAGGGACATGACAAGGTTCACATTCATCAGTCATCTCTATTTTTGCCGCCCTTAAACAAAAAAAAATCAGTATGAAAAATATACTTTTCGCTTTATCAATTTTAGTTGCTCTTGGTTCTTGCGGAGACAAGAACGCAGATGGAACTTCAACGAATGGCAGTGATTACAAGCCTGCATCGTTGATGGAATTGACTGGACAATACGATGGCAAACATCCCTGCACGGGTTGTGATGGACTTGAAATAAGCCTGGTGATAAACCCCGATAGTACATTCCAGATAAAAGAAATTTACCGGAATGCTGCAGGTGGTGACAGTGTTGCCGGAACTAACGGGACATTTTCTGTAAACAGCGATTTGAGCCAATTGATTCTTAAACCAAGTAAAGGAGCTACTGCTGAAAGAACGGTTGATATTGTGGATGGTTTGATTGTAAAACTTCAGGCTGCAGGTGGTGATGCGATGAACGCGCTTCAAAGAACAACCAGAGTATTTGCCGATGAACCCAATCACAGAGTTATCTATAAGATTACAGAACCCGATAGCGTGAAGAATCTCATTTACCAACTTTCAGCGGGTCGGTTTGTGAGCATTCATAAAACCTATTTGGACAAAGCACCGGAGGGTGAGCGCGCCATTGCTGCTTTCTATGCATCCGTTTTCGATACAGGTTGTAGCGGAGACAACTGCGACCTTAGCACCGCACTTGGCATTGAAGCCAGAAACAGCAGCAAACACACGGATATGATTTCGAAATTCGTAAATGCGGATTCTTTGAAACAGTTACTGGGTACACTCGCATCTGCCGCAACCAAACTGACAACACTTCAAATGAGCAACACAAGAGGAATGCTGAAGTACTCCTACCTTGTGGAATCAGCCGATGGCAATAAGACGAATTGTATTGATAGCTATGAGGCATCGGACAAGGGACACCGCCTGGTGAGCCATACTGTTAATGAGATGAACCGATCTATGTCACCCGGTGCAAAACAGATACAGCAAATGCGGCCGGATCCCAAAGGTGATCCTAGAAGACCCGCAAACCAGAACAACAATACCGGCAAGAGCAACGGAAAGCACAAGGTGAATCAGGATCCTGGAACCATCATTTCACCCCAACCGCTTCCCAGAGAAAAGAATTAAGCAAAGCCATCTAATAGAATGCAAGGCTGATCGCGAAATGGTCAGCCTTTTTTTATTTCGAAAATTCTAGCGGCACAGAGGTGTATCCTGTTCATTCCTTAAAAAAACTGCCGACAGTTTCATCCAATGCCGCATGAATTTTTCCATTGGAGCTAATGATGTCTTCCCCAAAAACAGGGTTAGGTCCATTGCCAAATCCGGTAACTATTCCACCGGCTTCGCGCACTATGATAGTTCCTGCAGCCACATCCCACGGGCTAAGGCCATATTCGTAAAACGCCTCGAAGCGGCCACACGCAACCCACGCCATGTCCAGTGCCGCACTTCCGAGCCTGCGCATGCCGCGGGTGGTGTGCATAAGGGAGTGAAAGACTTTGATGTATTGTACTTCGCGCCCGAAATCGTCATAAGGAAAACCGGTTGCAAGAAGTGATTGTGCTAAAGTGGCGATAGTGGATACCTGAATAGTTTTGCCATTGAGCCGTGCGCCTCCATCCTGGTAGGCTGCAAAACACTCGTTGAAGTTGGGATCATAAATAACTCCCATGATAGGATGGTTGTCGTCACACAATCCGATGCTAGTGCACCACACCGGAACACTGTGCACAAAGTTGGTGGTGCCATCCAGTGGATCTATCACCCAGTTCAATCCCGATTTTTCGATACCCGATCCTTCTTCGGCAATGATACCCGCCTGAGGCAGTATGCGCGACAAACCTTCCACAAACATGCGCTCGCTTTCTCTATCTATGGAAGTGACAAGATTATTCGGAGTTTTGAGGTCGGCTGTACTTTCATCCACACGCTGCTGCTTCATCCAATCGCCAATGTGGCGACTGAGCGCAATCACCTGTTCTTCTATTTTTTTTAGTTCGTGAGCATTCATGTTATCATCATTTGCTGGTTGCCGTCAAAGGAATGAATATCGAAAACGAGGTGCTTGATGAAATGATTCACTCTTTAGGTGCAGAGTCTTCCATTACCACTTCCTGTTTGCGCCATTGTCCTGTTGCATTGTCCCACCAATAGGCGTCCACTAAATCTTCGACCGACATCGCGGGTTGTTCTGTGCTCTGCTTCCATTCAGGGTTGTTACTGATACCGAAAGTTATTTTTTCCTGGTGCCAGTATATGCTTGCCCCGGGATTTAAGCTTCGTTCAATTTCTGCCACTGAGCCATTGTCGTGAAATTTCTTTACGTGTGTTTTTTCTGAATAACTCAATCGTACATCTTCAAATGCATAAGTAATCTTGCCGAAGGGATCGTAGAATATCAACTTTCGCTTGTTGTTGTGCCAAGGTGAGATGAGGAGAGATATACGTTTCGGATTTTTGTAGAAATACTTTGTGGTGTCCTCCGCAACAGATTTTTTCACAGGTTCTTCTTTTACTTCTTTTTTATCTGAAGGAAGTTGTGTCGGTGAAGGTTTCAGTAATTCTTTTTCAACCGTAACCTGCGGAAGCACCTCTTTGAAACCGGCTGGTCTTGTGGAATCAACAGAAGATTTATGTAAGTGTTCCTTCAGCGTATCCACTTCCCGCCTCAGCAAATCCAATTGCGCTTTGGCTGCATCAACATCTTTCTGTTTGTTGTTATCAATGCACGAAATGAAAATCAACACAAGTAAGCCTGGAAGTAAATTTTTGTAGAGTCGCATGCTGTGTAATGTCAGGGATTATGCCATGCGTGTTCAGGCAAATTCATAAAGCAACATTTCGAAAAAGAACTATCATGTGGTCATTATGCATGTCCACATTCGAAACAGGTATTTCGAACCAGCCACCAAAATTTTTTTCTGCCATGATATTTATGATTTTAGTTTACTGTTTGCAATGTAGAAACAGCCTGCAACTTTCTCATTTACGTTATCAGAATTACTTCAGTTCAAAACTCTGCCCACTGAAGAGAACATCGAGATGAACATCCCGGAGGCCGAGGTGATGAAAATTTGTGCGGCACGAATCCACAGGATGAAACACAAGCACCTGGCTTGCACCCAGCACCGTTGCTTTTTTTCCCTCTACAATAATGGCTGTGGATTCATCTATGCCCACACCCATCATTCCCGGATAATCGCACAGCGAAGTGAGCAACCTGTTGTAACGACTGCGGGCCACAAAGTGTTGGTCAATAACAGTGCTGTCCAGCAGCCCCAGGCCTTCGCTGTAGATAGCATTCTCCTTCCATAACCTGCGGTAAGTTCCTTCGTATTCTTCTGAAAAAGTTTGGTCGCCTGTTATCATCACATTGCTCATCATGGCTGCACCTGCACTTGTTCCTGCTATGGTTGCCCCGTTTTTATATGCCTCTCGGATGGCATCATGAATAGTGGTGTTGCGCACCAGGTCCATGAAACGACTTTGGTCACCACCGCAGATAAAAATCAGCTTGGCTTTCTTCAATGAATCAAGCCGGGCTGTATTCACATAATCCTTTTCACCAAGATGGAAGTTGAAGCAAGGCACTTGTGTAACGTGTCTAATATCTTCCAGGAACCATAGGTAAGAACTGTCAGCAACGGAACTCGCCATAGGCAACACAACAATGTAACCTCCGCTTTCCACTCCGCTAGCCTCAATCATTGCAAGGTTCAGAGAGTCATCTCTATCGCCACCACCAATGATGAAAAGTTTTCCCTTTACTCCAGACTTTTCATCGGCAGGAGAAATAGGATTACCTGGGTTGCTACATGAATAAATGATAACCACAGAGAAGATGCAGGTAAGGGTTGATGAGATCAAAAATTTCATGGCAGCAAAATAAGTGGGGTTGCTGCATTCACAGGCGCAAGTGCGGGACACCGTTATTTGCGCAGCACAATTTCCAATGCTCTATCTCATTCTTTCCATACTTACGAATGCCGCGATTTACCTGCTGTTCAAATTCTACGAGCGCTGGAAGGTGAATGTGTTCAATGTGATTGTGGTGAACTACACCGTTGCATCAATTACGGGTTTCCTGCTTGTTCCTGACTATGCGGCAATAGACCTCAAGGCCGCGGAAATTGATTGGGCCACACCTGCTCTATTGCTTGGATTTGTCTTTATAGGGATTTTTGTATTGATGGCTAACTCCGCGCAGAAAGTTGGCGTGAGTGTCACTACCGTAGCGTCAAAGATGAGCCTTGCACTAAGTGTAGTGTTGCTAGTTTCATTTGGCAATGGAGAGTTATCAACTACTGAAATTGTTGCTCTCTTTCTTGCAGTGGTTGGTGTAATATTCGTATCAATTCGGAAATCAAAATCACTTTTCAAATGGAAATATTTTTTTCTTCCGCTCGTAATCTTCGTTGGCAGTGCGGTAATTGACTTCGGCATTGCACAACTATCCACCTATCCCCGCAATGATTCCGAAACCGCATTGTTTACGTGTCTCTCATTTGCCGGTGCAGGATGCCTAGGTTATTGCATTGTTGCGCTGAAAGTGTTTGCAGGAAAATTCCGTTTCTCGAAGGCTGATGCGATGGCCGGGGCTGTCCTAGGCGTTGTGAATTTCGGTACTATATTTTTTCTTGTTCATGCTTACGATGCCCAACTGATGGAGCGTTCAACACTTCTCCCGATAAACAACATGGGAGTGGTGATTGTAAATGCAATGGCATCGCTTCTCCTCTTCAGCGAAAAACTTTCAGTGTGGAATTGGGTGGGAGTTTCGGTTTCCATTGGCAGTATCCTGCTTCTTGCCATCTAGCTTTTGAATTGCTCTGACTTAAAATGAAAAAGGCGAACCTTGCGATTCGCCTTGTCATAAAACTATTTGGTTGTTTCTCTATCTGAAGACGGTGATGTGTCCTGTTATTTCTTCGTATTCTGATTCGTGCACCGATTTCACTTTGAGGAAGAACACATAGATATCATCTCTATTGTAATATCCGTTTCCGGTATGTGAACCATCCCAACCTTTTGCAACATCAGTAGTTTCAAAAACTTTGTCGCCCCAACGACTGAAAACTTTTAGTGAGTATTCTTCCACATCAAGGGCGTTGCCTACCGGAATGAAGTAATCGTTCACACCATCGTTGTTGGGTGAGAAAGAATTGGGGACATAAATCGAGAATGGATCTTGCGCGAAGTTGGCTATGATAGTATCACTCGTTGTGAACTCATAGCTCACCATTTTGTCAACCCAACTAGGCGAAGGGATGTGGTTGTGCGAATCCCACTTCACAAAATCCCAGTACTCATTGGGGATAGCAAGGAATTCAACAGGTTCGTTTACACCCAATTCAACTGTAATTTCATTTTGCGTGGAAATGGTATCATCAAAAATGACTGTGCCTGAAAAAGGGGGATTGACTACCACAGTGTATGCGTAATGTACAATCACGTTGTACACTGCAATAAGAGTGTCAGTGGCTGAAAGCGTAAAGAAGATATTGGTATTGAATTCATCCGGATTCAGAACGTGGTGGTTAATCTCCCAGTGATCAAAGACGTTCCATTGATCTGTAGGTACAGTAACGAAGTTGTAGTTGATCGCACCTTCAAGTACATCTGTGAAAGGATAGCTCGCGAGCGGATCACCATTCATCGTTATAGATCCAGCACCTGCCGGTTCCACGTCCACTGTTAATGTGAAATGAGGAGTCTCAATAAACACAGCAGTGATGGTATCAGCCACACATGAAGTGAAACCAACAGATGTGGATTGAGCATTCGGATTAAAATCGGTTGACTGCGATTCCCAATAATCAAATGTGAACCATTCATTTTCAGTTACGCTCAACGTCTGGAATCCACCAAGACCAAATGTGCTTGTTTGAGGATATGTGGCCTGATCAATTCCGTTAATTACAATTTCACCCGCACCAGCCGGAAAAACATCGGTCACTACAATTACTTCCTCGGTGGCGGCTACAAAAGTGGCCTGAAGAGTAACATCACCATTCATCGTTAGGATGGCATCGGGACTATTTGGATTATCAAGAGTTCCATCTCCCGAAATTATTTCCCATCCTGCAAAAGATCCACATTCACTTCCCGGTATGGCAAGATCAATGGGAAGCCCACCGAAGAAAATTCCTGACCAAGGCACATCGTTTTGATCCATTTGCACAGTGTTGATTTCAATCAGACCAACACCTTCTATCAGAACGGTGAGCGTGTAGGCTGTAACATCATAACAATCTTCCAGGCCGCCAATTATTTCATCGGCACAACGCTCTTCAATGAAATCCCGCATGGTTTGAACATTGGCTTCCCATCCGGCAACACTGCCACCCCATCTATCCACCTGATCCTGCATTTCTGGCGCGATTACCGTAATCATGCTGTCTAGAATTCCAATCATCTGATCGCATGAAAACACAGTATTGGAAAGGGCAGCATAACGCTGAATATAATCGGCAAAGAAGTCATCGTTATCAAAAAGTGCATTGAGCACTGGAACGTGTCCTTGTCCTCCCACGTCACCCAGTCCATCTGGGTCGCAAGGGTCAGCTTGCGGAGATGTATCCGGCACTCCTGTGTAGTTGACGTAGTGACCGAATGTCGCGTCATTATCCCACAACGCATATCTCCAGCGTTTTGCATCACCATCCGGATGGCGACCACGCCACCAGGCGGTATTCCAGTTCAGCCAATCGGTGGTTACACAATAAGAGTTGAGAATGAAATAATCAATGAGACTAAGGGTGTTGTATTGGGTAAGCACGTAGTCATAATTGGCTGCATCTGCCATGTCGTTTGTCGTAATGAAATCAACGAGGTCATACCAATCGGCACCGTCACCATACTCGTACCATGTTCCTCCCCATGTTTTGATGAAGTCCACAAAACCTTCAGGCTGCTGAAAGTAGTAATCAGTGAAATCAATGTCATCCACTTTTTCCCTGGCATCATAAACTCCCCAATAGTCAGCATTGATGTAAACAATGTAGGATTCTGTTTTGCGCGAATCCGTATGCAGTCCACCTAAAATTCCGAGTTCGTGCACGTACGCATCGCGGATGTGTGCGCCTCCTGAAAACGGATAGTTGTCGTTCGCAGCGGCTTTGAAAATCAATCGTTCAAATTTGTCGCGATCGCTGGAATTGAAAATTTCGAGGTCAACAACATTGTCATAACCAAGTGCATCGCGGGTTATGTAATCGAAGCCCCGTTGATCGTAAGCGTTGGAGTCATTTCCGTGTTCGTTGCTGTCGCCATGCGCTTCAGTTACGAAAGTGCCATCCGGTGTGAAAAATTCAATGTCCGTCATTTCATTTCCGCCCCAGCTACCATCAGAAAGGGTTGGACCCGTGATAGAAACGAAAGGAATAGTGTGTTGGTCGTCACCAAAGAAATATGTATTCGTTTCAATAAAACTTGCCAACAATGCAGGATCAGGGCTGTAGGCAATTGCACGAAGCGGAGTGGATGTGCTAATGTTGACGGGGCCAGTGTAGAGCGTACTTCCGCTGGTAGGAGCAGTTCCATCAAGGGTATAATAAATGTCAGCACCTGCTTCGGGCGATGAAATTTCCACTGATATGGGCGAACCATAATATCCTGCCTGCATATCCATAACAGGAAGCGGTGCATAGCCGGTTCCGGACGGCCCGCTATTGGAAGCATTGTTCGATGGATTCGTGAAAATCACCCAATTTGCACCTCCGTTGGTTTCGCGTCCAAAAGAGTGATTGGCCTGGTTAGGTCCTGTAGTAGCGAAATCATAACTTTCAAGAATGGATCCGTCCGTGTCGGAGAAAACAATGTCTTCACCAGCGGTTTGGGTCACCTTGAAATTGGTGTTCACGTAACCAAGATACGCGGCATCATATTCCCCCGTTCCCGATAAAAGCAATGTGAAGTAACCATTGGCTGGTACCGAAGTTCCGGCAGGTATTTCCCATTTCATCGGATTTGCCACATCATCACTCAACCAATAGCCGCTGATATTAACAGCCGAACCGGAAGGATTGTAAAATTCCAGCCAGTCTTCATAAATGGAACTCCACCCTCCTCCCTGTGCCCAGTCCGAATAATTGGCAGCGGAGTATTCGTTAACAACAACTTGTGCAGGCATGGTTCCAGCCAATGCCATCAGGAAAAACGTAAATGCAAGATTTCTAAATTTCATTCTTTTCATGTTTGAATAGCAGGTTATCACTTCACAAAACACGCATCTCACAGGTTTGGTTGCATGTTGCTCAAAACTCAAACTGATGCCTATTTTTTAGTGAGGTCAAAGGTAACCGGACATCATTAGAAATAGGTTCAATGTATGCTCCAGATTTCGCCAACAATGGAATCGTAAAAAACAAAAATCCCCGCGACTTCTCACGGGGATCTTTGAAACACTTAAAACTAATTGATTAAACGAGTGAAACCATTTCAGCAATTTGCATTGCCTCAACGGCCCGGGCAAAAGTATTGGATTCATGGATTGATACGACATCTTTCTTTCTGAAATGGGTGAGGGTGTAAATCCGGGATAGAATGAACCCGCATAAATTACGTGTGATTGATTCGGGGCAGCAAGGTGCTGACACTATTTTTGGCCGAAATTTTTTCAATTATGTCACACGATCAACACGAACCACACACACACCCTGAAGCTGAAGAAAACGAAATCGGTGCACCGGTTTTGTTCGCAATCATCTGTGCTGCGCTTGCAGTGACTGTTATTTATTTTCTGGCGCGCTAAGACCTGTTCACCGCATCTCCGGCTCCTCGTCCGATTTTTTTACGAGCGTCATTTCGCCAAGCAGCCAATCGGCATTGGCGTAAACGTCAATCACCCAAAGCACGTAGCGGATATCCACCATAATGTTTCGGCAGATTTCCGGATTGTAAACCACATCACTCATGGTGCTTTCCCAAGAACGGTCGAAGTTGATTCCCATGAGGTAGCCTTTAGAATTAAGTGCAGGGCTTCCTGAATTTCCACCTGTGGTATGGTTGCTACCGGTGTAACAAATTCGCAACTCATCATTTTCTCCATAAACACCAAAGTTTTTTGCTTCCAGTAATTCAATAAGTCGCTCAGGCATTTCGAAATCAGGATTCGCGGGATCAAACTTTTCAAGAATTCCATCTGCGGTTGTGTAGTAGTTGTAAATCATTCCATCATGAGGAATTGAACCTTCTACTTTTCCATAAGAAATGCGCAGTGTTGAATTTGCATCAGACCAGTAATCATCTTTTGGAAAGACGAGTGTGATGGCCTCAACGTATTGCTGCATCAGCGATTCAATCTGTGCATTCAGTTTCAGGAACTCGGGGCGGGTGATGTTGTTGTATTCATCAAACATGCTAATGGATTCTTTGAAGAAATAGTCTCTGTTGAATTTCTTGAGTGATTTCTTGTTGAAATTGTCGAGCAAAGTGAAGAGGACAGTTGAATCCCGGAAGATGGATTGGGTGTAAACCAAACTGGCAAGTCCAGGATTAGGATCGTTGGAGGAAATTCTATCATATTCCCCATTGCCTATTCCGTAAAGTGTTGTCAGCGATGCATAAACTTCCTTCTCCGTTTCCAAATCAAAATTCTTGTAAAAACTCCGCGAATCAGTCTTCAGCTTTTGAATGGTCTCTTCCAGTTTTCCATTTGCTTTCAGTGTGTCATAATTTTTAATAAGGTTTTCAAAGTTGTGAGCAAATGCGAACATTTCCGTCCCAAAAAACACGTACTCCACAAATGCCTCTCGCTGCAGATTAATTGGTTCTAGTTGCTGATATAGTGATTGAAGTTCAGGTAAAACGTTTTGGTATTTCACCGATTTTTCTTCCATGATTTTTTTTGAAAACTCTTGTTCAAATTTCTTCTTCTGTTCAATGGCATCAAAATTTTTCAAGCCAATTTGTTGTCCCATCCATTTCTTCCATGCGTTGGCAATGTTGCTTTGTTTCGCAGCATATTTGATACGCACCTCATCGCTTGCATTCATTCTGCGTTTTAGGATATCAAGGGATGCATTCCGCATTTCAATTTTCAGCGGGTTGCTTTTGTTCACCAGGTAGTCCACGGCATAGCTGGTAAGGAAGTGTTCTGTCTTTCCAGGGAAACCATAGACCATTGAAAAATCCCCTTCATGAACGCCATCCAGTGAAATAGGAAAATGATGCGCGGGTTTGAAAGGAACATTGGAGGTCGAATAATCTGCCGGTTCATTATCACTGCTGGCATAAACACGAAACACAGAAAAATCTCCAGTATGCCTTGGCCACACCCAGTTGTCCGTGTCGCCACCAAACTTGCCGATGGCAGAAGGAGGAGCTCCCACAAGTCGCACATCGTTGTAAGTCTTCGTGAGAATGACAAAAAACTGGTTGCCGTAATTGAATGCCTTCAACTGCACTCCAAGTAAAGAGTTGTTCTTCTTGAATTCTTCTTCAATGGCTTTCCTGTTTGCGGTTTTGATGTTCGCAATTTCCCCTGCCGACATTCCTTCCTTCACACCTTCACTCACTCTTGCGGTCACATCTTCCATGCTCACAATAAAGGTGACTTTCAAACCGGGGCAGGCTAGTTCTTCCTGGCGGTTCATAGCCCAAAAACCATTCTTCAGATAATCGTGCGCAAGCGATGAATGTTCCTGAATGTAAGAAAATCCGCAGTGATGATTGGTGAAGAGCAATCCCTGGTCGCTCACCATTTCTCCGGTACAGCCGCCACCAAAAAGCACTATCGCATCTTTAAGACTGGAGTGATTCACTGAGTAGAGATCATCCGCAGAAAGTTCCAGACCGAGTGCCTGCATATCATCTTCCACAGCGCCTAAGAGTGCCGGAATCCACATTCCTTCTTTTGCTGAACATGTAACCGTCAGAAAGATGAACATCACAAAAACAATATTTTTCATTATTTAAATTTTTTTGATTGAGCCTATTGATTGAAGGCTGCGAAAATGAGGCAAGAGAGATTTAGAAACCGTGCCGCTTATCACTCGTCATTTTCTTCTCCCACCACAAAAAGCATATAGTAACCCGCACATGCAAAAAAGATTCCTATCAAAGCAGGAAATGCTGCTGAGGTCCAGTGTGGACGTTCTTTCTCCGGTGTCTCTTCGAAAGTTAAAAAGTGTGTTAGGGGAAGAACGATAACTGCCACACACCATAACATGAAGATGATGTTGAACCATTTATTCACTGTGCGGGCTGCACGGTAAACTCCGCTGTTTAAGAAATTTTCCAATGGGCCTGCGGCATAAGTCTCTGCTCGCTGGCGGGCTGTGTGTTGCTGACGCTCAACCCATGCCTTGTAAATTTTTTCCCTGTTGTTCAATTCTTCTGTTGAAATTTTCTGCTTTCCTCCGAATTGGCTGTGCCACTGCCTTCGTCCATCATTGCTCAGGTATTCATATGCTTCGTGAATTTCGATGAAACGTTCTCGCGCTTGAGGAAGTGGATTGATGTCCGGGTGAAATTGCTTGGCCATGGTGCGATAAGCAACGCGAATGTCCTGCGAGGTGGCATCCGTTTTCAAACCCAGTATCTCGAAATAGTTCTTCATCAATAAGAAGCGCAAGATGGTTTTGTTTGGCCGAACGACTTTGCTAAGAATTTATTGACTCATCGTTGCTTTTCGAGAACTCTAAGTTTGCCGCAAAAGAATCGTTATGATTGTTGACCTCCGAAGCGATACGCTCACAAAACCTACCGCTGCGATGCGCGAAGCAATGGCCAATGCCCCGGTGGGCGATGATGTATTTGGGGAAGACCCAACAGTGAATGCCTTGCAGGAAAAATGTGCTGCCATGTTCGGCATGGAAGCATCGCTCTTCATGATAAGTGGCACCATGGGAAACCAGGCTGCCATCAATGTGCATACACAACCGGGACATGAAATCATTTGCTCATCGCTTTCACACATATACTTATATGAAGGGGCAGGTGCCGCAAGAATTTCCGGTTGCTCCATGCGCATGATGGAAGGTGACCGCGGAAGGATTTCGGCCAAAGACGTAAGCTCCAATGTGAACAACCGCAACGATGCACACCTGCCTTACACTTCTATGGTGAGCCTCGAGGATACTGTAAATAAAGGAGGTGGTGCAATCTGCAATCTGGAAGAAATAAAACGCATCCGTAAAGTGTGTGATGAACACCACCTTAAACTTCACCTGGATGGCGCACGGATGTTCAACGCATTGGTTGAAACAGGGCATGACTACAAAGAGTACGCTGCCCCTTTTCACTCCATCAATTTCTGTCTTTCTAAAGGACTGGGCGCCCCCGTGGGCAGCATTTTGCTTGGCTCAAAAGATTTCATTCGCAGCGCCCACCGCGTGAGGAAGGTTATGGGTGGGGGAATGAGGCAGGCTGGAATTTTGGCCGCTGCCGGTATTCACGCACTGGACCATCATGTGGCCAGACTTAAACACGACCATGCCCGCGCAAAAACCATCGGCATCGAATTAAAAAAATACTCCTGGGTGAAAGACGTGATGGGCATTGAGACCAACATTGTCATCCTTCAATTGAACAATGATTTGAAGCCTGCCGACCTCGTAAAAAAACTCGCATCACTCGACATCCTTTGTTTTCCTTTTGGGGAAGACAAGGTGCGGTTTGTTACGCATCTCGATTTTGGGGATGAGCATCTTGAGGAGTTGATAGAAAGGTTGAAGGGGGTTTGATGCTCTGCTGAAACAACTCCATGCTTACTGGAGAGAAACACCCGAAGGGAAGGATTGAACCCGATCCCTTTGCGTTTAACTCGACCTTCCTTTATAAGTCAATTAAGTTTTATTGTCCGGGGAAACATCCCCCTTTTTTGGAAACCTTCATTTCTTAGATGTTGCAGGATCCAAGATGAACAGGAAACGCAACATTGCTCTCGCTGGTACATATTTGCCGTGCAATTTTAGTGAAATGAACCTAACGCTCGATTTTGTAAAAACCCTGAACCCCGGAGATGAACTGGTGTTGAGCGGTCTCTATCACCATAGACTGCATATCCGATACCGTGGACTGCAGGAAGAATGGCCTATTCTCAGGCCCCTTACCCATTACTCAATACTGTTTAATGTGCTGAAACATGCTGTGCGAAAAAGCACAGACACCTG
>JAWXCI010000076.1:0-25139 GCA_034408895.1 Flavobacteriales bacterium | reverse complement strand
GGTGGGGGTCTTTTTTATTATGGGTTGATGAACGATGCTTAATTCTTCACCACCTTCAAAGTGGTTTGCTGTTCACCTAAAATTACATTCATGTAATAAACACCCGCAGCGCAAGAGGTGATGTCCACCTGCTCGGTGCTGTTGCCACTTTGTGTCCCAAGTTCGCGCTCAGTAACCACACGACCCTGCATATCCATAATGCGGTAACTTACTTTCTCGCCATTCAATCCTTCCATATTCAGCACAAACTGGCCGAGGGTTGGGTTTGGATTGAAGGAAACTATAAGGCCACCTGACAGCTCGGCCACTGTGATTTCGATTTCAACAAAGTTGCCTAATTCAAAAGTGCAGCCATTGGCATCGGTCACTGTTACAGTATAAAAGCCAGGCTCAAGATTTTCAGGATCTTCATCGGTTGAAACTACTTCAGTTGCCTGATTGGTCCACTCAAATGTATATCCGGCAGTTCCACCATTTATACTAATGTCAATTGTGCCATCATCAGCATTGAGTGTTGTTTCATCGGTATTGCCAATCACTGAAACAGCAAGAGCTGATGGTTCAGTCACTTCCACCTGGATTTCAAACTCGCATCCATTCGCATCAACCACTGTAATGTCATACTCGTTGGCATCCAATCCACCAAAGACGTTGGAAGTTTGTAAACTTCCATTTCCTTCCTTGTATTCATAAACAGGACTACCACCAGTTGCAGTAACAGTGATAGCGCCATCGTCCGAATTGTTGCAGAGTGTGCTGGTTGCAGTGCCTGTAAGCAACAACTCATTGGGTTCTGATATGAGAACAGATACGGTATCCGCACAATCGTTGAGGTCAGTAACTATAATGGTTTGAAGCATTGGGCCTAAACTCGTAAACAATCCGCTGGTGGAATTACCCAATCCGATGTTGTAGAAATAAGTAGGTGAACCACCTGCCGCGGTCACGTTAACCTGGCCATTTCCAAAACCAAAGCAAGTAACATCAGTACCCACAACAGAGGCCACCAGCTCCGCTGGTGCGGTTACAGTTATCATATCCATACCCTCGCATTGCTGGTTGTCGTGTGCATAAACAGTGTATTCGCCCGCGGGCAATCCGCAAAACTGTGCAGCGCTTTGGTAAGTAATATCGTCAAGGCTGTAAGTAAAGACGCCCAGGTTTCCACCTGTAGCCATGCCTGTAACACAACCATCACCCAAGTAAGAGCATGATGTCTGGGCAGCAGTAGCAGACACTACCACAGGCGCTGGAGCGGTGATAGTAAACGTATCTACATCGGTGCAGCCTAATCCATCAATACCATATACGTTGTAAGTGCCTGGCAGAAACATATCAAAGAAGAAATTTCCTTCCAGATAATTACCTGCATCGGCACTATCAGCCCAGAATGTAAAATCCACATCGCTTCCACCGCCACCAAACCAGTTGAGGCTTACGCCACCATCAGGAGAATCGGAGCAGGAAGAAGCCACCGTGGCTTGAATAGTAACGTTGAGGTCGAGTGGTTGAGTAAGGCTGAAACAAGGGAACTCAAACACACAACCGTTTGCGTCCGTGGCTTTCCACTTGAAAGAACCCACGCCAAACCCATCATAATCTGGTGAGGGCAACACCACAGGAATGCCGCCCTCGGTAAGTTGCAGATTGGTAGTGCAGTTGTAGGGCATAAAATCAATTGCCCCGGTGCCTCCGGCAAAATCATAAGAACTGCTGCCATCCGTAAGGCCAAAGCAGGTAACGTTAAGGTTGCTGCCGTTGCTCAGCACAAGCGGAGCAGTGTTGATAGTGACAACAGTTTGCTGCTGGCAGCCAACAATGCCACATGCAGTGGCGCCTGGTGCTCCCGGCAAGAAGTATTCATCTACTATAGTTAAAGTATAAGTACCGTTGGGAAGATTGCTGAAACTCCCTTGCAGGCCGTCATCATCGTTAGCGTTGCCAGGACCATCAATGTAGTACCTCACAAAACCCTGACCACCGGAGGATGTAACTTCAATTTCGCCATCTTCATCAAAGGAACAGGTGGGGTCGGTATGAGTTTCAGATTCTAAGGTGAGTGCACACGGGTATACACAACTTAGATCATCGCACTCGGCAACAGCATCATAGTTGCATGCAAGAGGATCCAGGCAACCACAAATGGAGCCTGCAAGAGTCAATCCTTCCTGATTTATTGAAGGTGAGCCGGGTCCAGTGTAACCAGGGAAAACCTGTAGGTTGAGGTTTACATTTAGATTTCCGCAGTAGGTAAACTGCCCCAGCAAAATCATAAGGTCATCACCGGCCACAGCGTTAACAGCGGTGGGCAGTGTAAACCATGATCCACCGAAAATATCATTCATAATGATATTGCCACCACAGCCAGGGGTATTAAATGAATCAATCCATTGTTGACTGGGGCTCTCCAGAACGTAAATGGGTCCACCCGGATCTGAGATAGATTCCATGCCCACTGTCACCCACGAGTCGTATTCGAGACTTGGGAAAAATGGAAATAAACTCGTATTGATTTCGGCACCTATATCAACGCCTACCGGTGACTGCCAGAAACAGCAATCAGTGGTTACGCTTAGCGGAGAGCCAAGAACTCCATAAACGGTAGAAATAACGTCAGTAGGGTTGGTCATCACAGCCCATAACTGGGCACATACATAGTTGGCGGGAATGCCCATTGGCAATGTGCAAACCGGATTGGTCGATGGACAAATCTGGATAAGTTGCAGTTCTACAACCTGGGCGCTCATTGCCAGCCCTACAGTTGCCATAAAAGTCATAAGTAAAAATTTTTTCATTTGTGTTTTTAATAGTTTGATTGATATACTTTTTTAAGCGGTCAAATATAGCTGGATGCAGGTTTGAAGCTTCCGGTTTTCGGGCTGTTATCACCACGTTTTACCCGTGCTTTTCAGCCCCCATCCCTCTACCGTTTCCTTGACGTTGCAATGGGTAAAAGGCAGCCTCGCCAGGACTGCTCCCCGCCACTGAGTTTTGAACACATTCTCATTACTCTTTCACTACCTTGAAAGTGGATGAATAATTTCCCTGCATCATAGAGAGGAAATATGTTCCAGAGGCATATCCAGTCAAGTCTATTTCTTCATCCACAGTTTGCCAGGTAGATTCCAATTGCCCATTGTTTTTCATTACCAGGTTGCCAGCAGCATCAAGAATCGAATAGCTCCATGCGCCCCTCGGCATACCTGTAATGTGCACAGCAAATTTTCCGCTAGTGGGATTGGGCGACAGTTCAATTTGGGCAATGGAAGAAAGTTCGCCAATGCCAACACATACTTCTATTGCACTGGCATACTCCTGCTCGCATCCATTGGCATCGGTAACCAGTAGCGTGTAATCGCCTTCGCATAAATCCGCAGGTACGGCATCGGTGGAAACCACATTGCCATTATCATCCATCCATTCAAAATCATAACCCGCTGTTCCGCCACTTACTGAAACCGCAATGCTTCCATCGCATGTTCCATCAAAAGCCGCACATTCCACATCAGGAGCACCAAAAGTGATGGGATCAGGAGTATCGCCTACAATACCTTGCAAAGAAAAAGTGCATCCATTTGCATCAACTACAACCAGGTCGTAAGTGCCAGGATTAAGACTTTCAAACAGGTTGTCGGTTTGCGGATCCATGCCGTCAATGCTATAAGAAAAAGGACTTGTTCCACCAGTAGTCATTACCGCTAGGCTTCCGAACGCAGTATCACATAGAGGATCAGTGACTTCAGTTGTTGCAGTAAGCACATTGGGCTCTGATATAGTGAAATTGAATGTGCCGGTGCACAAATTCGCATCAGTAATTATTAAAGAATAAGTTGCCGGTTCAAGATCGTTGAAAATGCCTTCGGTCACGGGACCATCGCCAATGTCGTAAGTGTAAGGACCAGTTCCACCACTTGCACTGGCGGTTATTGATCCATCAACATCCCCATTGCAGCTTACGGAATTTGTAAGGATGTTGGATTCTAGTTCTTCGGCAGCGGTTACAGTTACCACAACTGTCCCTTCACATCCGAGATCATCAATAGCCTGCACAGTGTAATCCCCGGCACCGAGTCCACAATTATTATTTCCATCTGCAAAAGGAATTCCATCCTCCAGATAAAAAATGTAGGAATCGCCAGAACCACCTGTTGCGGTTGCTGAGATGCAGCCATCAATACTATAAGAACACAATGCGGGCAAGACCGATGTTTGTATCTGCACCGAATCGGGGCTGCTGATAGTAAACTCACCTGATCCATCACAACCATTGGCATCCACCGCGTAAATGTCATAAGTGCCCGGAGCAAAAGTGTTAAACCAGCAATTGCCTTCTTCCAAGGTTCCGCCAGGTTCAAATGTAAAATCTACATCGCCCGTTCCACCGAACCAACCTATGCACAGGCCACCATCGGAAGACTCGGCACAGGTGGCATTAGTAACGGCATTGTAGGTGAGAACAATATCAGCCGGCTGATTAATGCCAAAACAGGAAGAGAGATACTCGCAACCGCTTGCATCAGTGGCCACCCAGCGCCATGTGCCCGCTGGTATAGAGCAATAAACGGGTGTGGAGAGCACTAACGTGTTGCCTTCCTCATTCTCAAGAAATGAATTGTCACTGCAGTGCTGGATCATAAATTCTATGGGGTCAAGGCCGCCCGAAAAAGAGTGCGTTGCACATCCATCACTTAATCCAAAACAAGTGACGTTGCTGCTGGTGAAACTGCCGTAGTTTACAGCAGGTGTATTGAGTACCACTTCCACATCGAGCAGGCAACCATCGGGTAGAAATTCGTTGCCCGGCTGCCCTGGTTCAAAGTATTGATCAACCAGTGTGATGGTATAAGTTCCGTTTCCCAGGCCATTAAAAATTCCACTCAGATTATCATCGTCACCAAGATGGAATTCAAGAAAACCTTCCGCCCCCGATCCATCAATACTCACCGAACCATCCATGTCGTTTCCGCAGGTTGGATTGTTGACGGCCACCGAGTCCACGGCAAGATTGCAGTATACACACATCCCCGGGTTTTCACAAATGGCATCGGCATCATAATTAGCAGCTTCCGAATCCATACAACCCGGATCAGCGCAAGCCGCGCAGGTGGATATGGCGAGTCCGGTCTGCTGTATATCAGGGGAACCAGGGCCATTGTAATTCGGAAACACCTGGCAATTGATAAGTATATCAATGCAGCCACAAGTTGTGAATTGACCGAGAAGTACATCAAGATCATCACCTGCCATAGCTTGTGGCTGGTTGGGTGTAGTAAACCACGCGCCACCAATAGCATCATCAATAAAAATAGATCCTCCACAACCAGGAGTGTTGAAGGCATTAAGCCATTGTTGATTTGCGTTCTGCAAGGTGAAAACCTGGGAGCAATCCGTGCTGCACTCGCAGCCTACGGTCACCCACGAATCGTAACAGAGATCAGGAAAAAATGTGCACAAAGCGCAATTGATTTCAGAGCCAGTATTAGCGCCTACTGGGGAATGGTAGAAACAACAATCCGTAGTTATGTGGAGGGGAGTGCCAATTAAACCATAGATGGTTGAAACCACATCGGTGGCATTGGTACAATGTGCAACGAGTTGCACGGTGGTGTACTCTGCAGCGATACCGGGACAATCACCGGAGCACAAAGTGTCCAGTCGCAGATACTGTATCTGCGATTGAAGATTGAATGCGGACATCAGCACGATTGCAGCAAGTAAATTTTTTTTCATTTTAGTTTAATTGTTTTTTTTGGAGGGGCAAAAGTAAAGTGGTTGCGTGTCGCCCTGCTCACAGGAATTGTACACATTTCACACTCCAACCAAATACATACAAGGGTTGAAAAAACCCCAAAGCGCAATACACTTTGGGGTTATGAAAGATGATTTTTTTTTTGACTAGCGGATGGCTACCAATTGTGTTTGTGTGGTAATTCCGTTAGAAATTTCAAGGGTGTAAAGCCCGGTTGAAAGATGGTTAATGTTCATGGCAATTGTTTGCAAGCCTTGTATTGCATTCGATTTTTGTGAAATCACATCCTGACCCAGTTGGTTCACCATTGTTAGCACTACGGCCTGATTCGTTACCGATTCGAAAGTGACATTCAAAATATCCTCTGCCGGAACTGGGAAAATATTCAAACCATTGACCACCACATTTTCTTCTACCGAAACAACACACGGCTGGCAGGTATCAAAGATGTAGCAGAAACTTAGCGGACCGGCATCAGTTCTTTCGAAAAATCGGTTGTCAGAGAAGGTTCCATTATCCACTCCGCATCCACCGATCGCTGAAAAATCTGCGCTTTCTTCCACCCATTCAAAAGATGTGTTCAATGTGTCAAGACCAACGGCAAACTTGAACGATGCGTTTTGAGGACAGAAGTCCTGTATTTCATGCGTCCAGATATTATCACCGTCATCATCGGTCATTTCTATGGCATTGCCTTGCCAGTTTGTAAAGTCACCCATTAGCCACATGCTGTGTCCGGCACCCACGGGATTCGCAGTGCTCTCTTTTACTTCAAACGTTACATCGGCAGGAGGGAATGAAGGGCCGCAAGGATCAGTGGATCCAAAACACACCTCGGGCAAAACTTGTGGCATTTCGGGAACAACTGTTAGCAGGCGGTTAGCGAGTCCTTCCCAGCCAGTAGTACCAACGCGGAATTTGTATTCGTAGTCACCTGGTTGCAATGCAAGGGTCAGCATATATACATTGTCATTGTCGCTGTCATCCATTGGCAATCCATTGTTCCAATCTGTGGCGGTTCCCATCAGGTTTACACCTTCAGTGTCATAATCCATGCAGGAGGTATTAAGATCCACACTAAAAGTGACATTTACCGGCTCGCTGCATGCATCGCACGAGTTGAAACAATACACAGGAAGAACAGTGTTGAGTTGCGAAATGTTTTCAAAACGATTGTCGTTGTCTGCAAGGCAAGGGCCTTCGGTAAAGGACTCGGGTGTTCCCGTATCCCAGCTATTACCGTTTACAAATTTGTACTCGAATGTGCTCAAGGTGCCCACGTTGTACCACCCTTCATACACATTGTCGGTAGCCCCATTGCCAGCGGGATCAGTTAGTTCACATGTGGAAGGATCCCAATCCCCATCAGGACCGCCATCAGGGTTCTGAAAATCTCCAGCAACGTGCACACCACCTGCATCAACAGTTTCCATGGTCATATCCACACGGAAACGAACGGTGCGCATTCCACATGGAGCGCACGATGCAAAACATACATGATGTGTAGTTGACTCAGCAATCCAAACTACACGGTTATCGTTGCCGGCAACTTCTACCTGGCATGCAGGAGGCACATCCTCAGCACCGGGCCAGTCATTGCCGTTTATGAATTTGAATTCATACCGTTCAGGAATCAATTGCAGCGTAATAGAATAGACCAGATCAAAGTTTGGGTCTGTCAACTGATGAACACCAGGTTGCCAGTTAGTAAGCGATGGATTTTCAAAAATTCCATCACCATTTGGATCCTGAAAATTACCGGCAATGTGAACACCGTTGGCTGAAAGCACCTGACCAGTCATGTCCACTTCGAACGTTACGGCCACTTGGGCAACCATCGTTGTTGCCACAAGCATTACAAGAAATAAAGTGTAAATTTTTTTCATCTGTTTTTGAATTTTGTTTGGGTTGTGATTGATTTTATTTGCCTGAAAATATAGTTCGTGTACTTTGTACACTTTGCCAAAAGTATAGATTTTTGAACCTGGTAATATCTCTGCATGAAAATTCTGTCTATTCATTACAACTTGTTGTGTACAATCAACCGAGTGATTTTGCTATTAAGTGTTCTACTCAGCTTCTCTTCACTCAATGCGCAGTCGTTTACAATTAATCGCATTGATCCCCCTAACTGGTGGGTGAAAATGGAGAGCAACCATGTCGAACTGCTGGTTCATGGCCAAAATATTTCACGTGCCGTAGTGGAATCTTCATCACGACAAACGAAAGTAATTTCTGCTCTGCCGGCTCAGAATCCAGAATTTCTTTTTGTGATATTGGAAATAAAAAAAAAACAAGAGGCGGGAGAAATAATCTTGACATTTTCCAACGATGAAAAAAAAGTTGAAGTGCCTTATTTGCTGAAACAAAAATCACATGAACCGCAAGTTATGTCGCCAGGCGATCTCATTTACCTCGCCATGCCCGATCGTTTTTCGAATGGCGATACTGCGAATGATGCATTGCTGGAGATGAACGAAAAAAGTTGCGATCGTTCGGGTTTGAAAACCAGGCATGGTGGCGATTTGCAAGGCGTAATGAACCATCTTAACTATCTCGAAGATTTGGGAGTAACTGCACTTTGGCTTAACCCAATTTTAGAAAACAACCAGCCCATGGAATCATATCACGGCTATGCGGCAACTGATCTCTACAAAGTTGATCAGCGATTTGGCACGAATGATTTGTACTATGCACTATCAGATTCATGTCACGCTCACGGAATCAAGATGGTGATGGATGTCATTTACAATCATTGGGGAAATGAAAACTGGCTCATCAAAAATTTGCCGGATAGTAACTGGGTGCATTGGTTCGATCAGTTTACAAAAACGAATTATCGCGCTGAAGTTCTGATGGATCCTCATGCCAGTTGGGCTGATGAAAAAAAAATGTCGGACGCATGGTTTGATAAACACATGCCCGACCTGAACCAAAAAGACAATCATCTTTCAACTTACCTGATTCAAAATTCGCTTTGGTGGATCGAGACAGCGAAACTTGATGCATTCCGAATTGACACTTACGCTTATCCCGATCAAGACTTCATGAGACAATTGTGTTTCAACATCCATGAAGAGTACCCGGACTTTTTTCTGTTTGGTGAAACGTGGGTACAGGGTTCCCCCGTGCAGGCATGGTTCGAAAATTTTAAAGGAAGGGAGTGGTGGAACCAGTCGGTTTATTACACCAGCCTTACCGACTTTCAACTTTACTACGCCATAACTGAAGGACTAAATGAAAAATTCGGATGGACAACGGGTTTTTCAAAGATTGAGTTAACGCTTGCACATGATTGGCTTTATGAACATCCGGAACAATTAGTCACATTTCTCGACAATCACGACTTGTCAAGAGTGTACTCCATGATGAATGAAGATGTTGAGAAATGGAAAATGGCTGTTGCACTACTTATGACCATTAGAGGCATTCCGTGTATCTATTATGGAACAGAAATTCTAATGAAAAACTTTTCGGATCCTGATGCTTTAGTGCGTGAAGATTTTCCGGGAGGATGGCCCACTGATTCAATCAACAAATTTTTATCCGGAGCAAGAACCGGGAAAGAAAACGAAGCCTTCACATTTATCAAGACTCTTGCACAATGGCGAAAACAAAATGCCTGGTTTGCCAAGACATGGATGACGCAATTTGTTCCTGAAGATGGAATTTACGTTTATGCCCGCCACAATTTCAAGCCACCTTCTCACCCGCGTATGCGCAATGGATTTGCATTGCGACATAATCTTAAACAACCCGAACAGTGGAATCAAAACATACTCATGGTATTCATGAACCAACATGAATCCGACAGAAACGTTGAGACTGAAAGATTCGATCAGTTTATAAGAACCGGAAACAAATGCCGAAACATTATCACTGGGGAAGAAATGGTTTTGAATGAGACCATCACCATCCCTGCAAAATCATTTCTTCTTCTTGAATTCAAACGGCCATGAGTGCTTTCAGTTTTTGCCTCCACTCCACCGGCACCGCCTCCGTTGTTTTTGTTTGATGATTAAAAGACACAAGCACAGAACGTCCGCGGCTGCACAATTCATCACCACCTTCATGCTTGTCAGGCAGGCGCGTATTCACCCTCATGATGTTGTAACTCAACGTAAAACTTTTTGTGCCGATGTGTTCGCAAACCATTTCAATCCTGATTTTATCATTGAGATGAATGGGCTTTAGGTATTCAATTTCATTTTTTGCCACAAGAATTCCATGCACGTTCCAGTCCCACGCGCCACCCACAAGATGACGAAAGAAATGCATTCGCGCCTGCTCGAAATAGCTGAGGTAAGTCGCGTTGTTCACATGACCCATCGCATCAATATCTGCAAAGCGGATTTCGGGGAAGTAGGGCATAATGTTGTTCATGGTGCAAGTATATCGTTGCGCAATTGCGTGACGAAGGCTCAAAGAATTGTGACAAAGCAAAATTTGGAATCTGAAAATTGAATTGCCCACCTTCGCGCCCGAAAAAGTTCATGGTTTATAGTTGATAGTTCATGAGGTTCAGATGCATTCATCGTTCAATGTCTGTCAACCTCATATCTCAAATCTCATAGTCTCACATCTTCTAAATGAAAGTTACCGAACACATCAGTAAGTCGAAGTCAACACTTTTCTCTATCGAGATTCTTCCGCCACTCAAGGGGCAAAACATCAATTCAATTTTCCAGACCATGGATGAGTTGATGGAATTTTCTCCTGCCTTTGTTGATGTTACTTACCACCGCGAAGAATATATTTTCCGCGATGCTGGCAATGGCCTTCTTGAAAAACATGTGGTGCGCAAACGCCCTGGAACTGTTGGAATTTGTGCCGCCATCATGAACCGCTACAAAGTGGACACCGTGCCGCACATTATCTGCGGAGGATTTTCAAAACAGGATACTGAAGACGCATTGATTGATCTCAACTTTGTTGGCATTGACAATGTGCTTGCATTGCGGGGCGATCCGATAAAAACTGAAGGCCGTTTTAAACCGGAACCGGAAGGACATCATTATGCGGTTGATCTGGTTCAGCAAACTGTGGCCATGAACAACGGCAACTACATAGAACCCGATTTGCGCGATGTGATGAAAACCAATTTCTGCATTGGAGTGGCGGGGTATCCTGAAAAACATTTCGAAGCGCCCAACAGAAAATCGGACCTGCGCCATCTTAAAGAAAAAATTGATGCGGGTGCAGAATATATCGTCACCCAAATGTTTTATGACAATCGCGCTTACTTCCGCTTTTTGGAGGAGTGCCGAGAAAACCAAATCAACGTTCCCATTATTCCGGGTTTGAAACCACTGACTACACGCTCGCAACTCAACATCATACCACACCATTTCCATATTAACCTACCCGATGATTTGGTGCAGCAAGTTGAAAAAGCCAAAACCGATGAAGACGTGAGAAACATAGGTGTGGAATGGTGTATCCAGCAATCAAAAGAACTGATGAAAGCAGGAGTACCGGTGCTTCATTATTACACCATGGGAAAACCGAAAAGCACGAAGGAAATTGCCAGGGCGGTTTTTTGATTGTGAGATATGACATGTGAAATTTGTGAGATGCGAAGTCCCGCATCTCATATCACATTTCCATCTTCGCCTACCTTCGCCATTCAATTTTTAAACGATGAAAAAAACACTTTACTTTTTGATGTTGCTGCCTGCTTTTACAATTGCACAAACCCCATGTGAAAACGGCTATGCAGGAATTTATCCATGCGAGAATATTGATCTGCTATACCATATGACACCCGACCAAATAGGTGGCGGAACTACCAACGAAGTCTGGGGTTGGGTTGATCCGATAAGCGGAAAAGAATATGCACTGCTGGGCAAGAGCAATGGAGTTGCATTTATTGATCTCTCCATTCCAACCGCACCAGTTTACCTCGGCACATTGCCTCCCCACACCGGCAATTCATTATGGCGGACACTGCGGGTTTACAACAATTATTTATTCGTGGGAAGCGAAGCATCGGGGCATGGCTTGCAGGTTTTTGACCTTACGGAATTGCCCACAGTGATAGCTCCTCCGGTCACCTTTGCCGAGGATGCCTGGTACAATGGATTCGGCAAATGCCATTCACTTGTCATCAATGAAGACACGGGCTATCTATACGCCTGTGGAACCAATACTTACAGTGGTGGTTTGCACATTGTGAACATTCAGAATCCGCTGGTTCCTGTTCTTGCCGGGAGCTACAGTCTGAGCGGCTATACCCACGAAGCACAAGTGCTTATTTACAATGGACCCGATACAGAACATGTTGGAAAAGAAATTGTGTTTTGTTACAACGGAAACTCCGATAGACTGGTGCTTGTAGACGCCACTGATAAAAGTGATGTAACCTTGATTTCTCAAACCACTTACGCACTTGCCGGTTATCCGCACCAGGGATGGCTGGATGAAACAGAACGCTTTCTTGTGATGGATGATGAACTGGACGAATACCAGGGACTTGTTGCCAACACACGCACATTAATTTGGGATATGATCAACCTCGATGCACCGCTCTACATGGGCGATTACATAGCGTCCACCACATCGGTGGATCACAACCAATATATTATAGGCAACCTCGATTACCAAAGTAATTACACTGCGGGTTTGCGAATCCTTGATGTCACAAACATTGCATCAGCGAGCCTCACTGAAGTGGCCTACTTCGATCATTATCCATCGGACGACAACACGGCTTTCGATGGAACGTGGATGAACTATCCCTTCTTTGAAAGCGGGGTGATTCCTGTCACCGATATTGATTTCGGGATGTTCATAGTAAAACCGAATTTCATTCATCTTGCCGAAAATTCAACCGATGTGTGTGCTGCTGATGATGCGATTATTACAATTGAAGTAGCATCAGGATTTGCCGGGCCGATAAATTTTTCCGTGGCCGGATTACCCTTTGGAGCAGTGGCCAATTTTTCTGCTAACGGAGTAACCGCTCCCACCACTGTTGTGCTCACCATATCCAACCTGCCAAATACTTCTTCATCACACCTTATTTCTATTGAGGCCGATGGATTTTACAATTCATATACGAGAGATTTCACCATCAACACTTCTGTTTATTCTGTTTGGTTTGCTGACAATGACAATGATGGCTTTGGCGCTGGCGCTGTGGTGAACGCTTGTTTGCAACCTCCATTGCATGTTGCAAATAATGACGATTGTGACGATATGCGAAATGATGTCTTTCCCGGTGCTACGGGCACTCAGGAAAATGTGGACAACAATTGCAACGGTGCAGTTGAGGGCGATGAAATTATTTGTCCAGACTTGAACAATGACGGAACAGTTAACATCAGCGACCTGCTATTGTTCATGGCAGAATTCGGCTGCCTCTCCGGTTGCACCCTTGATCTTACTGGCGATGGAACCGTATCTACACCCGACCTGTTGGTATTCCTTGGTGCCTTTGGAGGGGGTTGTTTGTAATTCATAGTTGCGAGTTCCAGGTTTCGTCCTGATACCTGCCAGCGGCTGGTAGGGCTATTGGGATCAGCCACAGTCAATATCCGACAGGCAATCACTCATTAGTTCACAGTTTGTTTATCCAAACATAAAAAACGAATTACTCACCTACAGCACAAAGCGCACAATTCTTTTCCCAATAGATATCGGGACATAGTTCGCAATTCATCCACACATGCGCATCATCTTCATGGGTACCCCGGAGTTTGCAGCGGTATCGTTAGATGCACTGCACCACTCATCGCATGAGGTATTGGCGGTAGTGACGGTGGCTGATAAACCATCAGGCCGCGGGCAGCAACTGAATGAAAGTGCGGTGAAGAAATATGCCTTGGAGAAAAACATTCCCGTTCTTCAACCCATAAAGTTGCGTGATGAAATTTTTCTGGCAGAACTGAAATCATTCAAGGCAGAATTATTTGTGGTGGTAGCGTTCCGCATGTTGCCGGAAGAAGTTTGGGCGATGCCCGCAAAAGGCACCATCAACCTGCATGGCTCATTGCTCCCGCAATACAGGGGTGCAGCTCCTATCAACTGGGCCATCATCAACGGAGAAAAAGAAACAGGAGTTACCACCTTCTTCATCGAAAAAGAAATTGACACCGGCAAAGTGATTCTGCAAACCACCATTCCAATAGGAGAAAATGAAACAGCCGGTGGACTGCACGACCGCATGATGCACATAGGAGCAAAAACACTTGTGCAGACTGTTGACATGATTGCCCATGGAAAACCGGAAGCACTTGCGCAAGATGATTTCAGTCAGAGCATCGAAGAACTAAAACCCGCTCCGAAAATTTTCAAGGAAGACAGTGAAATCAATTGGAACAAAACTGTTGCTGAAATACACAACTTCATTCGCGGCCTAAGCCCTTACCCGGCTGCGCGAATAAGTCTCAGGGGTAAAACACTCAAGATATTTTCTGGTGAGAAGAAATTTGAACCATCCAGTTCATCACCAGGTGAGTTTCAAACCGATGGCAAAACATTTCTTTCTTTCCAGTGCAACGATGCACAATACTCCATCACCGATTTGCAACTAGAAGGAAAGCGGAGAATGAATATTGAAGAGTTCCTGCGGGGCTGGCGAGATTCATCGGAGTGATGTTGCACTGCCATTGCAAGGCATCATCCATTCATAAATTGTCACGTTCATCAGCAGCATCAACATGCCATAGGCAAGATCGTCCACGGGCATGGAGAAAATTCGCAGCCTCAGGTTTTCATCGTTGTTGTACCACACCACCTGATCAGCAATTGCATCTACATTGGTGTTTATGAAATCGTATTGCCAGAAATCCAGCCCGGTTAAAACTCCATTTGAAATAATGAATGGAACAAGAATGATGAGGTACATGAAAAAGAACCGGCCCAGATAGTTGTTCCTGATTTTGAAAAGATGGAGCAATAACAAGACTCCACATCCGAGGTGTGCCCAGAATGTATAAGCCCTGTCAGTATTTGTAAATGCAATCAGCAAAAAACCGAACGCAATGGTGTATGCGATTCCATTGGCAAACTTCCTCAGTGGCTGCCGCGAAAGAAAAATACTAAAGCAGTGGTAGGTAAATACACACGCATAAGGAATACAAACGAAAAAGAGCCACTCTTCCAGTGGCAATCCCCAAATTCCAATACCAATTGTATAACGCGGATTGAATGCCCAAACTCCCGAAGTTGTGAAGGCAATGTCCCACGGAATAAAAACCAGCATGGTGCAAAGCATTGCGACAAATGCTGCGCGCCAGTTCCTGTAAAATTTTATACGTGGATGAAACGAAGCCAGTAGCGGAATCGCAACGCAAGAAAGATTCACAAACAAATAGTAGAATTTCTCCACTTCGAAATTTTATGCGTGTGACTTTGCCTGCTTGTACTGCCGTGCTTCCCTGAAATACTTGATGGGAACGAACAACATTCCGAAACACTCACCGTCATGCCGGTCGAGGTGTTTGTGATGAACCTTGTGTGCTTTGCGCAGCGCACGGAAGTAAATGTTGTTCGTTCGGCTGAACCAATTAAACCGCTGGTGAATCAACACATCATGCACAAGGAAATAGGCAATGCCATAGAACATCACTCCCAGCCCTATGAAGAATCGGAAATCGAAACCGGCCTTTGCACCAAACAACATGAGCAGGAAACTGGGCACAGCGAAAATCAAAAAGAAAGCATCGTTCTTTTCAAAGAAACCCTTTTCCGGATTGTGATGGTCGTTGTGGAAATACCACATAGAGCCGTGCATCACATACTTATGAGTAAACCATGTAACGCCTTCCATAAAGGCAAATGTTGTGATTGTAATTAGTGCATAAATCATTCTTCGGTTCCGTATTTCAATTGATTGTTATCCATTCTTCCACCACTGGAAGCGCGATGCGAAACCACGAGGTAAAATCTTCTGATTGATTTTTCAATTTCAGTTTCAAATCATCCATTGAAACGAATTTCCATTCACTCACTTCATTTTCATTGGGGCATGGCTCTCCATTAAACTGCCCAATGAATACATGGTCATGTTCATGCTCCACCAATCCATTTCCTACATCAGCCTTGTACTTGAATTGAAAAGCATTTATGAGCGGACAATCAAATCCCATTTCTTCCCGCAATCTCCTGTGGGCTGCATTCATGATCTTTTCACCCGGCCGCGGATGGCTGCAACATGTGTTCGTCCATAACCCGGTAGAATGATATTTTCCATCAGCCCTGCGGTGAACAAGCAATTCGTCTTCATCATTAAATACAAAAACAGAAAATGCGCGGTGCAAGCTGCCAAGTCGGTGCGCCTCCAGTTTGCCCATAGTGCCTATAGGATGATCCCATTCGTTTACCAATATCACTTCTTCAGTATCCATCCATTCACATCAAATTATATTGAGGTTATGTCGCACGTATGAACTCACTATAAGCGCTAATTTTCTGCGGTCAGGTATTCGAATGCGTTCCTTCATAATCTGGTGACTCGGTACACTTCTTATTTTCTGGAACAGTCTTCTATAGTAAACGTAGGCGAGATAAACACCAAAGCGAACTTCGCGAGGCAATTTCTTTATCCCGATAAGTGCTTCCCTGAAATCATCTTCTATTTCACTTTCGATTTTTCTCTTCTCAGCATCGGTGAATTCAGCCCAGTTTAGTCCGGGAAAATAGGTGCGTCCACGCAGGTTGTAATCCTCCTGCACATCGCGAAGGAAGTTTACCTTCTGGAAAGCAGAACCTAGTTTCATTGCAAATGGTTTCAGTTTTTCATACATCTCAATGTTGCCATTTGTAAAAACTTTGAGACACATCAACCCCACCACTTCGGCACTGCCCAACACATATTCATTGAACGTAACGATGCTGTGCGAAGACTTTTCCAAATCCATTTCCATGCTCTTCAGAAAACAATCTACCAGCGACCACTCGAAATTGTTTTGATGATAACAGTGCTGGAAGCTGTTGAGGATCGGATTGATGGAGATGCGTTCCGCCACTGCAAACTCCACATCGCGCCTGTAACGCTGAATCAATTCAGCTTTGTTGTAGTCATGAAACGTGTCCACAATTTCATCGGCAAATCGCACAAATCCATACAACGAATAAATGTGATGGCGGTAACATTTGTTGAGCATCCGCACTCCCAGGCTGAAACTCGTGCTGTAAGCCAAAGTGGTTTGTTTGCTGCACTCAACTGAAACTTTATCATAGAGTTCTTTCATATATCGAAAATTTTTAAGAGTGTTTAAGTCCTGAAGCATATTCTGCGGCAATGCGAGCGGCTATCTGTCCTGAAATAATAGCCGGAGGAACACCAGGTCCGGGAACGGTCAGTTGGCCAGCAAAAAAGAGGTTAGAAATTTTCTTACTCTGCATTCTTGGTTTCAAAAAAGCTGTTTGCCGCAAGGTATTTGCAAGTCCATAAGCGTTTCCCATGAAGGCATTGTAGTCGGAAATGAACTCTTCGTGAGCATAAGATTTTTTGTAAACGATATTGTTCATGAATGTTGAACCGGTAAGCAACTCAATTCTTGAAATTGCTTTTTCAAATAGTTTCTCCCGCAATGATTCATTACTTGCCAAGCCGGGAGCAAGAGGAATAAGAATAAAGAGATTTTCCATTTCGGATGGTGCCACCGATGCATCAGTTTTTGATGGGCAGCAGACATAGAACTGCGGATTGTCCGGCCAACTAGGCTGGTCGTAGATGGCATGACCGTGTGGAGCAAAAGGCTGATCGAAAAACAAATTATGATGCAACAGACCATCCACTTTTTTGTTTACGCCCACATAGTAGATGAGGCAGGACGGAGACATCACTCTCTTGCTCCAGTATTCATCAGAATAAGTTCTCGATTCTTTGTAAAGCAATGATGATTCAACGTGATGATAATCTGCTGTTGCAACAACAACATCGAATGAAATTTCATTGCCATTCACCAGCAATCCGTTTGCCTTTCGTCCTGATGTCAAAATTTTTTCGATTGGAGAATTGCAATGAATCGTCACTCCAAGTTCTTCCGCAAGTTTTGTCATTGCAATGGGCAACTGGCACATTCCACCCATTGGATACCATGTTCCTAGTTCCATGTCCGCATAGTTCATCATGGTGTAAAGTGCAGGAGTCTTCGATGGTTTTGCCCCTAGGAATAAAACCGGGAATTCCAGCAACTGGATGATTTTTTCGTTGCGGAAATATTTCTGCACATGGCTTGAAACGGATGACAACAAGTCGAGGCGGAATGATTCGCCCAGCAACTCCCAACTCAGATACTCAGCCACACCGAGTGATGGTTTCCAAACAAACTTGCCCATGCCAGTGTCGTACTTTCTTTTTGCTTCTGCAAGAAACTTTTTTAGTGAAGGACTACTTCCGGGTTCGAGAGATTCAAACAATGCATCCAATTCTACACGGCTTGCCGGAACATCCAGCGGCCCATCATGAAAGAAAATCCTGTAAGAAGGATCTAATCTTACAAGGTTAAAATAGTTTGACACTGACTGCCCAAAACGATTGAAAAACTGCTCCATCACTTCGGGCATCCAGTACCAGCTTGGACCCATGTCAAATACAAATCCTTTATGATCAAAATGCCTGGCGCGTCCTCCTGTGGATTCGTTTTTCTCATAGAGGGATACATCACAGCCATGCTGTGTAAGACAACACGCGGCTGCCAATCCCGCCAATCCGCCTCCAATAACTGCAACCCGTTTATCCAAAGTTTTAAGATGCGATAGCTGCTGCCTACCGCGTGGCAAAAGTGAGCGAATGTTGTTGGTCAAAAATCAAGGCTTTATCACGGAGTGGGTATATTAACCTTCATCAAATTTTCATTCCAACCCAATCAACTCCTTTTCTCAAGTAAGAGAGGGTTAAAGCCTCTTCACTTCCACGGAGTGGTTGATGATTGTACACCCAAGAAGCATGCTCCGGCAAGCTCATCAGAATGGATTCGATACGCCCGTTGGTTTCGAGACCGAAACGAGTGCCTCGATCATATACCAAATTGAATTCAACGTAACGTCCTCTTCGAATCAGTTGCCATTGTTTCTGTTCCTGAGAAAATGTTTTGCTCCTGTTGGCTTCAGCAATTGGGGTGTATGCAGGAAGAAATGATTGACCAACACCTTTGGTAAATTCAAACAATTGCTGCAACGTGTGTTCTTCGGTTGAGACCAGATGATCAAAGAAAATTCCTCCAATGCCACGTGTTTCATTGCGGTGCGCGATAAAGAAATAATCATCAGCCCACGACTTGAATTTCGGGTAGTATGATTTGTCAAATGCATCGGAGGTATTCTTCAATACTTCATGAAAAAACCTTGCTTCCCATTCTTTCACATAGATGGGAGTGAGATCAATTCCGCCACCGAACCATGCATCTCCAACATCGGTTTCGAAGTAACGCACGTTCATGTGGATGATGGGAACAAATGGATTAAAGGGATGGAGAACAATGGAAAGTCCGGTGGCGAAAAACCGAGTTGATTTTTCATTCACAGTTCCATGAAGAAAGCCAGGAAGCTTTCCGTGGACCGCAGAGAAGTTTACTCCGCCTTTTTCAAAAACATCTCCCTGTTGAATGATGCGTGAGCGACCTCCCCCGCCTTCTTCTCGGGCCCATTTGTCTTCTGTAAATTTTGATTTACCATCGAGCGTTTGAAGTGAGCCACAGATTTCATCCTGCAATTGCATGAAGTATCCTTCGACTTCGTCTTTGAATGAATTTTTCACTTTACTAAATAAAAAGTGTAAAGCAAACCCCAATAGTGGTTGAGGGCAAAGCCAAAGCGCAAAAGCAATGATTTAGTTTTTCAAGGTGACTTCAAAGTCATCGGTGCCAAGTATGAATACATGGCTGTTTTCAAAACCGCTTTCATCACTGGTTTTGGTGTAGGTAAATCCACTGCCAAGCAAACCAGCCTGGTTCATTTCAGCAAAATGATTGGGAAATGCAATTCCGAACTTCTGTATTCCCTGGCAGTAATACATCATCATATCAAACCCAAGAAACGCATATTCGGTAGGTTCTGATTTGAACTTCCTGCGGTAAGCCAGTATCCATTCGCGGACACGATCAGAGTTGTAATCCACAGCAACAACTTTCGGATAGTGCAGATGAAGACGGTTGCGATCTTTGGCTTCAATCAATTCAAGATTTTCCCACTCATCAGTCCCAAACAGGATAGTGTTTTCTGTGCTGCTGAGTCCTTTAAGGAGCGAGTTAATCATTGTTCTGTCGTTGGTAGGCGCGATCACAATATTTTTCTTCGATGTGGAAAGTTTATCGCGCACCCCGTAGAGCGAACCACTGAGAACTGTTACCTCTGTCATTACTGTATCGCCTTTAAGTTGTAGAAATTTATTGCGAAATGCATCCACACGTTTTTTGTCATCGGTGTTTTTCGTGTTCACAAGAATTACGTTGTCATCAGCGTGCTTTTCAAAAATAAATTGCGCGATCGTTTCCCATTGTGAAACAGAGGACGACCATGCCTTGCTCATGTTGGGTGATGAAAGAAGTACGGAGTTGGATTGCTGCACTGGACACACTACATGAACTCCATGCTTGGTGGCCCAGCGGGTAAGCTCGTTCAGCGGGTCGCGGTAAGTTGGGCCAATGATCAGGTCCATTTCCTTCATTTCTGGTTTTGCAATAGCGGTATTCACCATCGTTATTCCATCCAGAATATCGTAGATGTATAAGTCAGCATTGAAACCAAAATTCTGTAATGAATCAACACCCACCAGTGCGCCTCGATACATGTTCAAAGCCACATCGCGAAGTTTCCTGTCCTTCTCCTTCAATCCCAAAGAATCGTTGAATGAAGAAAAGAATGGAAGCATTAGTGCAATACTGTATTTCTCCTGAAAAACCTGGCCGATGATGGTCACCTCGCCCGGAATTTTGGTTATGTTGTCTGATGGATCTGCAATTGGAGGAAGAGTGACAGTTGCAGGGATTGTGAGCATGTATCCTTCTTTCAAACTTTCAGTGAGTCCCGGATTCGCTTTCACTAAATCATCCACCGTGATGCCGTATGTTTTTGAAATGGAGTAAAGCGTTTCACTCTTTTGCACAATGTGTTTTCGCAAGTTGTCGTCCGCCTTTTTCTTCAACGGAATCTTGAGCATTTGCCCCTTCTTTATTCCCTGGTCGCTCCCTGGATTTGCGGAAGCGATAGCGTTGATATCGGTCTTGTAAAGTTGAGATATGGAAAAAAGCGTTTCCTTTTTTTTCACCTCGTGCATCAGGTATGACCCATCCGCGGCAGTGAGCACGGGAACGACATCCGATTTTGATTTCGATACAGGAATTTTAATGGTTTGGTTCTCCTTAATTCCGGTATCAGTTCCCGGATTGGCGGAAAGAATATCGTTGATATCGCATCGGTACAATTTCGAAAGTGAATAGAGTGTCTGGCCTTTCTCAACGGTGTGCATGTAGTAGCTCTTGCCTTCGATTTTCTCAACAGGTGCAGTGATCTGCGCAGGAGTTCTACAAGAAGTGAGAAACAGAAGGCAAAAAGAAAGAAGAAAGAATTGAATTCGCATTATTAGCAAAACTTTAGGTGATGACTTTTTACCAAGCGATAACGAAACACAATGCCAAAAATCAGAAGTCATAGCGTTGTTGTGGTTTACAAATTACGAATTTATCAACGTTAGGCAAGCCATTGCCTATTGCATTTTGCATATTGGTCATTCCCATTCAATGGTAGCAGGTGGCTTGCTGGAAATATCATACACCACTCTATTCACACCCTTTACTTTATTGATTATGTCGCTGGAAACTTTTGCAAGAAATTCATGTGGTAGGCGCGACCAGTCTGCAGTCATGCCATCGGTGCTGTTCACCGCGCGAAGTGCCACTACCTGTTCGTAGGTGCGTTCATCACCCATCACTCCCACACTTTGCACGGGAAGAAGAATGGCACCGGCCTGCCACACTTCGTTGTAAAGATTATTTTCCCGCAGACTGTTTATCCATATGGCATCCACTTCTTGCAGTATGCGAACTTTTTCCGGTGTGATGGCACCAATTATCCTGATGCCAAGACCCGGACCCGGAAACGGATGGCGACTAAGAATAGAATCTTTGATGCCGAGTGTCTTCCCCACCCTTCGCACTTCATCTTTGAAAAGCAATCGCAACGGCTCCACCACTTTTAATTTCATAAAATCGGGAAGTCCCCCCACGTTGTGATGACTCTTTATGGTTTGTGATGGACCGCCAGTGGCCGATAGCGATTCAATGACATCAGGATAAATGGTGCCCTGCCCGAGCCATTTTGCATCATTTTCTTTCTTTGATTCAGCATCGAACACTTCTATAAATGCACGGCCAATTGCCTTGCGTTTTTCCTCGGGGTCGGTCAATCCCTTCAGTGCAGAATAGAATTGTTGTTTCGCATCTACACCTGTAACCTGAAGTCCCATATCGCGGTAATTATCCAGCACATCTTCAAACTCGTTTTTACGAAGAAGCCCATTGTCCACAAAAATGCAATGAAGGTTTTTGCCTACAGCACGATGAATTAGTTCTGCCGCAACGGAGCTGTCCACTCCCCCGCTCAATCCCATAATCACCCTGTCGTTTTGCAACTGTGATTGGAGGTTTATCACTGTTTCATCAACAAAGGATGTGGGCGTCCAGTCCTGTGCGCAGCCGCAAATGAGGACTGCAAAATTTTCCAGCAATTGTTTGCCTTCGGTGGTGTGATACACTTCCGGGTGAAACTGCACCGCAAAAATCTTTTTACCGCGCAACTGGTAGCCGGCACACAACACATCGGAAGTAGAACAGATGATTTCAGCATCGGGCCCGGCTGTTTTTATCGTATCGCCATGGGACATCCATACCTGCGAACCGACATTCATTTTTTGCAACAATGCGCTCTCCGTCTTTAAGGAAACAAGATTTGCCCGACCATACTCGCGATGGGTGGAACGCACCACCTCGCCTCCTTGTGTATGGGCAATCAATTGTGCACCGTAGCAAATGCCGAGGAGCGGAACACGCGCGTATAGGGCGACATCCGGCAAGGGCGCGTTGGCATCATGAACCGAAAAAGGACTGCCGCTTAAGATGACACCTTTTACAGAAGGCGTGATTTCAGGAGCCTTGTTCCAAGGATGAATTTCGCAGTAGATATTGAGTTCGCGGATTCTGCGGGCAATGAGTTGGGTGACCTGCGATCCGAAATCCAGGATAAGAATGGATTGATGCATGGGGCGAATGTAGATGTGACGATACGGCAGTATGCCGATGCTGACCACACTTTTGGCAAATGGCATATTTAGGGGCAGTGGCGCACGAAGGCCGAACGTGTTTTCATCAAGCCCCAAAAAGAAAAACCCCGAAGCCACCACCCTATTAGTGTAATGCTCCGGGGTCATTTTTTTTCTGATTGCCTATTGCAATCCGGCTAGCTATCGGGAGCTTATTATAAAAATCTTCTCCGTCCTGGCATGAACTCCTTGGCCGAAGCGCACCAAATAAATACCAGTGGCAAGATCAAAAACGCCATTGTGCAGAGCAGCTTTTATCTGTTGTGATGAAGAATAATTATCCATCTCCATAATTTTTTCACCCTGCATATTGTATAGCTGCACACCCTGCTTCAGTAGTGTTTCTCCGGATATGTGCTCCCCATCCTCATTTCCACCTTTATCAGGAACGCCATGGTTGCCTCCTTCAGCAATACCCGATAAAATTGTAATAGTTTGCGTCCAGCAGGATTCGTTGCCGGAACAATCTGTGGCGCACCATGTGCGAGTAATATCTCCACAATTTCCCGGATTTATTTCCTCAAAGATTACCACCACACTGGCATCGCAGTTATCAGTTGCCGTAATGGTGATCGGTGCGGGTATTTCATCTCCACACAATAGTTGTATGTCCGCGGGATTTGCGCTCAACACTGGTGCGGTAAAATCGCTAAAGGTTACCACTTGGGTGGCTTGTACCAGATTTCCACAATCATCAGTGGTGAACCAGGTGCGTGTAAAAATTTCGCCACACTCTGTAGGTTCGGTAGATGCTGAAATGCCAACGGCAAGAATGCCACTGCAATTATCCAGGGCGAAAACAATGGCATCCGGCACATCATCACCACACTCCAGCGTTACGTCATCCGGAACTCCAAAAAGAACAGGTGCTTCATCATCTATCACTGTTACTGTCCATGTTTGTGCGGTGGTGTTGCCGCAGTTGTCGCTAAAGGACCAGGTGCGCAACAAAGTGTAAGAGTTTATGCAATCGCCCTCCACATATTCTTCCGTGAAAACAACCGCCACTGCCGAGCACAAATCGAAATACTCCACATCTGCTTCGTTGGGCGTTGGCACATTGTCGCAACTCACCACCACATCCATTGGAAACGAAGTGATAACTGGCGGCTGATCATCAAAAATGGTAATGGTTTGCACCGCTGTTGACACGTTGCCACAAGCATCAGTAGCGGTATAAGTGCGAATGATAATGCCATTGCAACCCACCTGCACCACGTTATCGGTATAAGCAAGTGTGGTAGTACTGCAGGCATCGGTGGCGCTCACCAGCACTCCGTTGTATGCAGTGCAAGGCAGCAAAACTTCCGCTTCATAAGGATCGAAAACAGGTCCTTCTGTATCTACTACCGAAATTTCCTGGCCCCATGTAACAAAGTTGCCGCAGCCATCAAATGCCTGGAAGGTGTATTGAATAGTATAAGTGTTGGCACATCCTCCGGCAATAGTTTCTGAGGTAACAACGGTTTCCACCGGGCCATCGCAAACATCCGCTGCAAGTGGAATGCTGGGGCCTGGAACAGGATCACCACATTGCACAATTATACCTGCGGGATTGGTAAGGAAGATGGGACTGGTGGTATCAATAAATGTAATGGTTTGAGATGCAGTGGTGGTATTTCCGCAATCATCAACACCTGTCCAGATGCGGATAAATTCATAACCACAAGGCAGCGCATTGGTGGAAGCTGATAAACCCACTACTACATTTTCCGAACAATTATCCAAGCCAAATACAAGGGCATCCAATACATCTTCGCCACACTCCAGCGTTACGTCATCCGGAACTCCAAAAAGAACAGGTGCTTCATCATCTATCACTGTTACTGTCCATGTTTGTGCGGTGGTGTTGCCGCATTCATCGGACAAGCTCCAGCTTCTTTCGAAGGTGTAAGAGCCTGAACAATCACCCGGTACGATGGTTTCAGAAAACTCTACTGAAACTGAAGAACAGTTGTCGGTGTATTGCACACCTGCACTTTCAATCGTAGGAACATTGTCGCAACTCACTGTTACCTCATCGGGGAAAGAAGTGAAAACAGGAGCCACCTCATCAATAAATGTGATAAGTTGTGTGGCGGTGGCTGCATTGCCACATCCATCAATTGCTGTGAAAGTGCGAAG
>JAWXCI010000075.1:0-22238 GCA_034408895.1 Flavobacteriales bacterium | reverse complement strand
CTTTGCCCTCGTGGCGGGTGATCATCACGCCATCGCCATAAGCACTGTTGAGCAGCGTGCCGCCAGAGGCAGGATCTACTTTGTGCGGTATGGCGGTGAGGGTTTGGATTTCGCCAATTGCCGCTTTGCGGGAAGAGATGAATGTATTGGCTTGGCCGGATTGTGATTCTGTGTTGTAGATCTGGTATTGGTTAAATCCATAGCCAATAACCATAAAGTAATAGGTCTTGTGATTCACTAAACGATTGTCACCTTGGGCAAACTCATCATTGAAAATGCGGAAGGAGTGTTGTAATCCTTCATCGGCTCCTTGAACCCGCAGCACTGGTGTAACCAAGTTTGTTTCAAAATCTTTTACATAATTCACGATGTCGCTGATGCCATCGCGAACATCACTTTGTGCTACAAGCCTTGCTTTAGTAACATCATCGAGCTCGTTAGGCCCCACCTGGTCATTTACGAGCTGGTACACCAAGTAACCCTGGAATTGATAAGAACGCTGAAGGGAATCTATCTGGGTTCCGTCCTCCAGTTGTTCAGGAATGCTAGGATCGAATTCCACATACTCTTCATGATAGTTATTTGAAATTCCGTTTTCATTAGCAAGAATCAGGATAATCTCCTTGTCCAGTTCCACCACATCCACATCCGGTGCATCGGGTCCTGATACCAGTTCGAAACAATTATCGAATAATGATTGTGCTTTGTCATCGGCTACACGCAGCAGGTTTACTGATTCAAAAGGATCGCCAGAATTGGAACGTGCCCACACCACACCGAGAGTAATATTGTTATAATCGCCCGGTTCGAGTGTGAACGGCCCTGCAGCCTGAATAAAGCGCCTGTCAAAAGCGGCATTGCCGCTGCTTACTTCACTCCAGGTATCCACCGATTCGCCACCAGTACCCCAGTTGTAAGGATCAGTATCATCAGGAAACATGTAGTCGCACTCAATAGCTGTGACTCCTGATTGGCCTTCCACACCGTTTCCGCCATAAAGCATCTTCTGGCCATTTTTCCAGATTCCGTTCATATAGTTGTAATAATGAAGTGGCGTATCCGGCTCACCATTGACAGGATTTGTATTATTATTGTAGTAAACAAACCTGCGCATCCCGAAACGTTCATTGTCTTCTACACCGTCTCCATAACCAATACCGATACCCCGATAAGGTATCCCCAATGAGTCATTGGCGTCCTGGAAGTCAATGGTCAATGGATTGTCAATATCATCAGCATCCTGATAAGGCCCTTCGAAAAAATCTACTCCCACCGCAGGTGGATTCTCTCCATAGCCCAGTTGTCCGTCCGCAGTTGCATCATCTGCATCACCGTTGTAGCAATAGCCAAGACCTCGTTGTACATCACATCCCACGTAATCATCGCCAGAGAACCCCAGATCGGCATCAACCCAAACTCCAAAATAAGTCTTGGTAAGTGTTTGCGTACCCTGATTGATGAGCACGTAATTATAAAAAGTCATGTTATTCACCTCATCGGTAGTGTTGAAAGCAAATGCCTGGGCGCGTACTTCCATTCCAATGGGCTGCCCCTGCGATTCGGAATGAACATTCCCCTTGTCATTAAAAATCCAAAAAAAGGTTTGGTCACCAAACAGTGGAATAGGATCATCTCTTCTTCTTTCCTTGCAATTGATTTCGCGGAGGAAATCGTACCACGGGAAGTCACCGTATTCAGGATCATAAACCAGGTTCTGATTGTAGTCATAAAAAGGGGCAAGGAAATAATCCTGACCAATAGCAGTGTTTCCAATGGCCGGATAATCCTGAAAATAAGAGGGCGTGCTGTATCCATCAGGAAACTCCTCTTCCACCGTGTTATTGAGAGTAGCAATCTGGTATTGATAATGCCGCTGAGCATCGAGGCGATAAGAAACAAAAAACTGGTCGTAATACTCACATACATTTTCTGTCACTTCTGCTGTACCATCATTGGTAAGCGGACCCGTCCAGAAGTCGTTTCCGTTTTGGCGAAAAGTTATTGCCGCAAGTTTCAATTGCTTGTCGGGTGAAATACCACCCATCCACAATGCACCGGCATAAAGGGAACACGGTCCGTTGGCATCTTCTACTTTAGGAATTTCATAAGCAGAGGTACTATTAGCGCGATCTTGCCACATGGAGCCCCCTGTTTCAATCAATGCCTCCACGTTGTTCCATGCGAGATCCATCAATGCAGTGGCAGGTGCACAAGCTGCTGCCCTGGTGTTTTGCTCCACATTATTGCCTGTGTTGGTTTGCCCACCGCCACCACCATTGCCATTGCCTCCGGTGTATTTATAAGCAAAGACCTGCGTGCAAAAACTAACAAAAATGAAAATTGCGAGTGCTTTTATTTTTTCTGATTTACTCATCTTTTTATTGAATTCCTTTGTGGTTATTGAATTTTCTTAAACTAAAAATCAAAGCGCAGGCCGAGGCGGATGGTTCGCGGTGCACCAAGGTTATATGGGTTGTCCACATTCATCCTGTAGTAATTTTTATAAGCTGTTACATCGGTCTGTGAATTAATTTCAGGTTGAAACTGCGCTGCAGCCAGGTAGCCATCGTCATTGGGAATGCCTGTGAATCGGTAAACATTTGCGATGTTTTGCGTGTTCAGCACGTTGGACACCCAGAGGTAAACATTGAGGTTGGCGGTTTTTGCTTCATCGCCTTCACCACTAAACTTCAACAGAAAATTGCGGTCCAGATTAAGGTCTAAAGAAAACTGCCAGGGAAGATGCGAACCGTTGATAGACCCTTCGGTGTTTGGAGATCCACCGTTAATGCTGTAAGGATTTACAGACGCTGTATAAGGGGTTCCGGAACCCAGGTTAGCAATAAAATTCACCCCGGTATTTTCCAGGAATGGTTTTAATACAATCGGGCCAGTAAAATCTGTTCCACCGCCAAAACGATAGTCCAGGGTGGTTACAATGCGGTGGCGCTGGTCGTAATTAAGCGGTGAAATGGTGCGGAGGTTGGGCAGGCCAGCATTAATAAGAGCAAGGGCGGTTTCGGTGGTGGAACCCGTACCATCGGCAAACTGCATGGTGTATGACGTTTTTATCCACATATTTCCTGTTCTGCGCAGGTCATAAGTCAATGTAAGACCTTTCACTGTTCCGAAGTCCAGGTTTCCAAACGCACTATAGGTATTGGGATAGGCTCCTGTGAAATTGCGCACTTGTATCATGTCCCGCATCTCCCTATAAAACGCTTCTAGTTTGAGAGAGGATGTACGCGAAAGAATTTGCTGGAAGCCAAGTGCGTAGTCCACGGTCTTCTCAGGCTTCAGTGCTGGATTGTTCAACAGATCATTTCTACCTTCCATAAATAAGTATCCCACCGGGTTGAAACGGTTGTCGGAACGTGGGCGCTGCGTAAGGATGTCGTAGTGGGCAAAAAACAAGGCTTCATCAGAGATCGGGAATGAAAAAGCAATACGAGGCATCACGGTAACACTTGGATCATAGTCCGTGAAAGCTCCCGATGAAAGCGGTGCATCCGGGTCATTCTTGAGATAAGGATTTACTCTGCCACCCGAAGCAATAACATCAGGATTGGAAATTTCCTGGCCACTTGCGTTGTACCAGATATCGCCATTGCGGTAACCCGAAACTCCTGTGGGCTGGTCAAGGTCGTTTACATAGACTACGAAATCACTCCCGATATTGGCGGGGTGATTCACAGGAAATCCTCCCAACTCGGCCACTTCGCCAGCAGTGAATGCTTCATTAATTACATAAGGATCTTTAGGAACGGGCTGGTTGGCATCATACCTGTCAATGCGAACACCCAAGTTAAAAATCAAATCATCAAAAGCGAACTTGTCCATAATGTAGCCCGAGGTGTAGATGGGCTCAAACGCTCCTACGGGCCGTGTGTAATAAAACTTGTCACCTAGTTGGTATTGCTCGGTAAAAAAATCGTCAATGGATGGACGGCCGCTTAGTTTGTTACCATGATGATCATATCCGTAATATGCAACATAAGCGTTCCCACCGTTTAAAAGGTCTTCAGCGCCAAACATGTCGAGCGAAAGCTCTTCCGGATCGAGGTTATCAATGTTGATAAAGTCATTACCATTAGGATCCAATCCCAATGCCTCCCTCAGTCTGTAGTCAAATTCAAACTGTCCGTCACCTATCAGTTGTTCATAGTAAAAGTAAGAGTAAGTTCCATTGATAATTTCGGTGGAATCGCTTAAATCCAATTCCTGGGTGTGAGAATTAGCCAACAACCGGGCTTGCTCCCACAAAGCGACAGGGCTAACAGCGAATCGCGAATCACGCCTCTGTTCATATTCAAACCCAAGTTGGAGGGCGTGATCGCCAATGTCAGCAGAGCCGGCAGCCGTTACACGAAACTGGCCGGTGCTTTCAATACTGTAATCGTTGCTTTGTGTGCCCTGGTAGTTCCATAACCCGTAGGTTTGATCGGGGACCTCGCCATTGATGAGACCATTGCCCCCTTGTATTTGCGTAAATGAAGAATAAGGATCAATGGCGATATCAAAAATGGTTTGACCATCAAGAATAATATCACTTGGATCCTGAACAAGTTGATTAAGTATGTTTTGGTTTTGGTCAAACAGCCCGAAGTATTGGTTTGTCATTGCTGCTATTTCAGGGTTGTATGGAGAGGGTGTAAAATCCACATGCACGTCCTGGATTCCATTCTGCTTAAAATATGCACCCGTAAATTCATAGGTGTTTCCTCTCCAAAGATCGAAGTAGCCCACATGACCATATTTGAAAAACTCGTCCTTGTGTGTGTCGTCCTCATTGCGCCTGTAGGTTCGGCTATAGTCTACCATTACGGAATAGAACACATTTTTAAGGGTGGATGCAGCACTTTCGTCTTCGGCATTTTTGAATCGCTGCGAAAACTTCACATAGCCTCTCCAGTCAAGATTCGTGTTGCGTGAATTGTTCTCCCAATTCATCAACGAATTGGCTCTATTGCGGTTGTGATACCTGTCGAATGCAGCAGTACCTCCAAATGTAAGCGTCATGTTGGGAGAAGTGTTTACATCAATTTTGGCAACCAGGCTTGCGGCACGGGAGCGAATATTGAGGTTAGTATTCACCTTTTCAAAACTATCCTCCTGCAAAAAGTCAGCGCTGTAAAGTGCTCCATTTGCAATTCCACCATTCTGCTCGTTGAGGCGCAGGGGACTGATCAAAAGTTGCTGGCGCGCGTCTTCTTTCATTCTATATTGTCCGCCAAATGCTGGGTCCGGATCCACAATGTCGGTATAGTTAGCCGATACAAAAAAACCGAGGATGGGGCGTTCAGGGTTTCCTTCGGCATCCTTCTTAAATAAGAGTGGACCTGAAACGGAGCCTTCGATCAAGTTGTAGCCATAATGATCAAGGCCAATTGTCTTTTCTCCGGATTTGAATCCGCTGCTCACCACTTCTATTCCACCGGTATACACGGAAGAAGAGTTGCGCAATGAGATGTTGATCACACCACCTGTCACGTCACCAATGTTAGCAGGTATGCCACCAGTGATAACTGAAATTTCTTCGATAGCTGACTTTGGAAGCGAAGTGGAACCGCGCACTTTGATACCATCAATGTAAATCCACGTTGACCCTGTACGAGCACCGCGAATCGAAATACCTCCGCCCGTTCCGGAAGTACTCACACCGGCAACTGTTGTTGCAAGTCCGAGTGCTGAGCGTCCAGGCATCTTCTCAATTTCATCTCTGGTAACGGTTCCACCTGATGCACCACCATCTTTGTCAATAAGCGGAACTTTAAAGGCAACCACTTCCACCACTCCCAATTCCACGCTGCTAGACATCTTAGCATTAGCAAATGCAATTTTTCCGGATGATACCGGAATGCCTTGAATCAGCAATTGAGTGTACCCCACAAAATTGAATTGCAAATCGAATGTGCCTGGATCAATGGGTTTAATGGTGTACTTGCCATCAATATCAGTGGATCCACCGGTAACTATGTTTCCGTTGAGGTAAACCACCACCTGCACAAACGGCAAAGGTTCGCCCGTGTCCTTGTCGGTCACTTCTCCCTGAAGTGATCCGGAACTAATTTGAGCCGATAAAGTGGATGTGAAAACGAGTGCAAGTGCAAGTAGCAGGTAAAACTTTTTCTGCATATTCAGACAGGTTAAAAAGATTTTTTTGATTATTTGGGTTCTGGCAAACGGGGGCTAATATAGAAATTCCATAAGCCCCGAATAGGTCTTGTCGAAATTGCTGCGCTGCACAGCCATTGCGTGATTGCAGTGGTGGTTTTGGGCAGTAGTTTTTGGCGTTGTGGAACTTTGGCATATTAGCGTGTGCTTCTCAAAACACAGCCAAATTTACGTGGGTGCGCTACAGTGGTTTTCAAAAACGCACCACACATTCAGCGTAAAATTTCATGTCAGAAAAAAAAGTCGTGGGATCAGAATTTCTTCTTGCGAAACCAGCGTTTGTAGAATGGAAGTGGTTTCTCATTGCCAAAATCCTTGGCATGTTTATACGTTTTCTTCATGCGCTTTTGGGTGGGCTTGTCCTGCAGGTTCCGGTGTTTCTCCAGCTTGTCTTCGTATTCCTGCTTGATGCGACCCTTGTTCGCAGCGTCCTTTTCAGCCGCAGTTTCGGGTGTGCGAACGTTCTCCTGTTTGGGTGGTTTTTTTTTCTGCTTCTGGGCAACTGATTCCACTGCAATTCCACACACAAGGGCAACAACTAAAAGAAGGATTCTCGTTTTCATATTGGGGTAACGTTACAGCGTATAGAATTCGTATGTGAACTTGGTGATGGTGATGTCGTTGGTGCCAGCATCGAGATCAAGAAATGCCTCGATGAGCATGGTTCCGGTGTAGAGCACTTCCACTTCGCGCAACACTTTTTCACCTTCTCTGTATTCTACTTTCAACAGGTTGCCAATGTCATCGTAGTAAAATGTTTTGGAACTATGGGGCGACCCATTGGTTATTGGATGGAGGTTGTCAGTTGCTTCAATTTTCGAAATCCAACCACGCTCATTGTAAGTGTAAGTATGGGTGGTAGTTCTGCCACTCATTAAAAGTTCTTCCACTTCACGGGTGACGTATTGCAGTTCGTTGATGGTAGTAGTGGTGTTCGAGTAGTGCAATCCGTAGTTGTTGAAATTGCTTCTGCGTAAGGTGCCTTCGCCCGCTTCATTCCACACAAAAGTTTCTGAATTGATAATGATGCTTTGACCGGGTTCGAGTTTGGATTTTTCGGCACTTATGTTTTCAGCCTTGCCATAATCAATACGGACGAGGTGCCCCTCATCGTCATAATTGAATTGTGTGGTGGAATAGCCTTTAGTTCCTTTTTCGCTGCGTAATTCCACTTCGCCCAAATCATTCCGCCTGAAAAGAATGCTGGACGAATCCATCAGGTGGAGTACCGATGTCACCTTATCTATCTGGTTTAACAATCCCACTTCGTTGATGCGGAACACACTAATGTCAGGCCGTTGGTCGATGGGCCTGCCGGTGCGTTTGATGGAAACAGTTCCGGTGATGGTTTTGATTTTGTTCTGCCACAAAAATTCCTGGTTGAAAAACATTTCATCTTCAAATGCATTACCGAGGCGGTTGTCAATTATTTGGGAATTGAGTGTTGAGTATTGGGTATTGAGATAACTCAAAAAAAGGATAAAGAGAAAATTCAGAAGGGCTTTTTTGAAAATCATTGTTGATACAGTTGAAGTGCTTCCTTGATGTTGCCTACTGGAGGATAACAAGTTTTGTCGCGGCAAACATAGATGGCTGTTTTCGTGCCAACCCTGTTCCTGAACAGCGGCAATTCACCTTGGCCTGTTGATGCACATAGAATGGTGTTGGGAAGAAACAGAGAATTCAGTTCCTTCAAAACCTCCATTGCTCCGGGCCCGGTGATGACCATTTCGAAAAACGGAAAAGCATTGCAGGCGTACGCTTGAAGCCAGTTGGAATAGCTTGAAGCAAAATCAATTTGCGGAAGAATGTTGCGCAGCATTTGTTCACTCATCTTTTCGTACTCCACATTTTCAAAATGACGCGCCAGTTTAAAAAGCACTTTGCACATTGAACTGTTGGATGCCGGAATCACATTGTCCTGGATTTCTTTTTTTCGTGTAATGAGCTTCTCTGATTTGGAAGAGGTGTACCAGAACAATACACTTTCAGCATCGAAGAAATTTGCAATCACAAAATCAGTCGTGCGTTTTGCTTCTATCAACCACGATTCATTCATCGAAACTTCATAGAGATGGATGAACGCTTCAGCAGAGACGGCATAATCATCGAGGAATCCGTTGATATGCGAAGTGCCTTTTGTACGTGTTCTGGAAAAACTTCCATCGGTACCTTGTAAGAGTTTCAGTATTTGTGTGGCGGTGTGTTCTGCGCGTTGCAAATATTTTTCATTGCCTGTTGCTTTGTAGGCTTCCACATATGCCGTCACCATCAAGGCATTCCACGAGGTGAGGCATTTGTCATCGAGGCCGGGGCGTATTCTTTTTTCTCTTTCGGCAAGAAGTTTTTGACGGATGATGAGCGACTTTGATTTCACTTCATCCAATGAAAGATTTTCCTGCCGTGCAAATTCTTCATCCGTTTTTGTTCGCAGCAAAATGTTCTGGTGATGCTCCCAAAAACCTTCTTGTCCCACTGCAAAATATTTTTTTGCAAACTCAAAATCATCCCCCAAGAGGTTCCTCAATTCATCTTCAGTCCACACAAAAAATTTTCCTTCCACTCCTTCGCTGTCCGCATCAAGTGCGGAGTAAAACAATCCTTCATCGGAAAGCATTTCACGCTCTGCCCAATTGAGGGTCTGCTCTATCACTTCTTTGAACAATGTATTCTTTGTTGCACGATAGGCTTGTGCATAAAGCGAAACAAGTTGAGCATTGTCGTACAGCATCTTTTCGAAGTGTGGCACCTTCCACACATCATCCACGCTGTAGCGGGCAAAGCCTCCGCCCACCTGGTCATAGATTCCACCGAGTGCCATATTGGTGAGCGTTTGTGCAACAAAAGCTGAAACCGGCAACTTGTGTGTTGTCTCATCCGGCTTTCTGGCTTGGGCATTCAACCCACAATGTTCAACGTGTAAAAGAAACTCCCAGTTGTTTGGCATGGGGAACTTGGGGGCTTTGCGCGCACCGCCTTTTTCCCTGTCCCAATACTGCGACCAATGCTCGACCACTTTCTCCAGAAATTCTTTGTCGAAAGGCAGTTCGTCTTGGTTGGGTGCTATGATGTTGAGCCCGGAAAGGCCTTCTGATAGTTGCTGGGCGTACTCATTCATCTTCATCGGTTGGTTACGATAAAGTTCAACGAGGTTTTCGAGAATACTCAGCCACTGAATTTTGGGGAAGTATGTTCCTCCATACACCGGACGACCATCCGGCAGGGCGAACACATTAAGCGGCCACCCGCCACGCCCGCCCATGAGGTGGACGGTATCCATATATATAGCGTCCACATCGGGGCGTTCTTCACGGTCCACTTTTATGCAGATGAAATGTGCGTTCATGAACCCGGCACATTCATCATCTTCGAACACTTCGTGCTCCATCACATGGCACCAGTGGCAGGAAAAGTAGCCGATGGAAATGAGCACGAGTTTATTTTCTGCTTTGGCTTTTTGCCAGGCATCATCACTCCATGCAAACCAATGCACCGGATTGTTCTTGTGTTGAAGGAGGTAGGGGCTGGTTTGGGTGGAGAGGTGGTTCATGTATAATTGCGAATGAAGGGTGCATTGAGGGGGTAAAGAAAGGGAGTGAACTGTGGCAAGATTTGTAATTCTAACTTTACAGCCATGAAAATCCTTATTGAAATTCCGGATAAGCAATCCACTTTTGGGATGAAGGTTCTGCAGAGTTTGTCATTCGTAAAAAAGGCAAGGCCGTTTTCCGCATCTGCTGCACAGTTGTGGAACGACCTGAATGAAGCAGCCGAAGAGGTTCGGCTTCACAAGCAGGGAAAAATCAGGTTGAAAACAGCACAGCAATTATTGGATGAGTTATAACATTCTTCCTACGCACCGGTTTGAGAAGGAGCTCAAACGGTTGGTAAAGAAAATATATAGTAAGGAGATAAACGGTTTCCGTTTCCACAAAAAGGTATGTAACCCGGATTGTTCTTGTGTTGAAGGAGGTAGGGGCTGGTTTGGGTGGAGAGGTGGTTCATGGGGTATAGAAAGGGAGGACGTCTTTTCAAGATGGGTAGTTTTCACCGCACGGATAATCCACATATCGCGGGAGCGGTGGTGATGTGCGAATTTTCTAATTGCGCACACTCAGCTGAAGCGTGTGAAGTTCTTTCCCTATCTGGCGAATGCCTTGTATGATTCGTTCGGTTTGCTGAAATGTGGGTTTGCGTCTTCCTCTTACATATTGTGAAAGCAGCGCGGGATTCATGCCAATGCGTTCGGCCAGAAAATTCGCATTCAGTACGCGGTAATGCCGGAAGAATTGCCCAAGGTCGAGTTCAAGCATGAGTTGTGTATGCCTGATGGTTTTGCCTTCTTCTTCCAGGTAAAGATTCATGGATTCCACAAGGTTCAACCTTAATTCCAGTAGCGTGTTGCCGGTGGTGAACACCGGGTGATCGGCAAAATATGCCGAAAACCCGGTGCCTGTATTTTCCACAATTACCTGATACTTTTTCAATTTCTCTTTCTTCTTTATTTCCTTACTTAATTAACACGCATCCACTTGTGGGCGGTGCTGAGGACGGGCAGGCAAGTGAGCTGCCGCGCGGTAGAGGGTAATCAGATCCCGGCCTGTTTGCGAATTTTCGCTTCCAGCCCTTTGCCGAGTTCTGCCGCTCCATGATCTGGAAATATGATGGTGTGTTTATGATCATCGTGTTTCAGTTTCATGTGCGAACCTTTTTGCGACACCTGGTACCAGCCGGCACGTTTCAAGAGTCGCAACATTTGCGAACATTTCATGTTCTAGTATTTCATTTTTTGTGGGATTAAAGAGCATACTTAAATAGCATTATTGATGTAATGTTCAGGAATTTCCTGAGTGCCAAAAGTAAATAATTCTTTACCTGTACAACAAAGTTTTCAATCATTACGTTGAATTCGCCCTCCTCAAAACAACCTTCCCCATGCGCGACACCACCATTTTTTCCCTCATCGAATAAGAACACCAACGCCAGCTCCACGGCATGGCACCGATGGCTGCCAAAAAAGCTGTTGTAGATTTAGCCCTGTTTCTTTTGAAAGGTGGTTCATAAAGTAAAACCTTTACAGGAATTTGTGGCACCTTAGCGATTGAGTTATTGAATCAATGAACCCTTAACGCAGGTCAATCTCCATTACTTTTTTTGACGAGGCAAGGAACAATCCTTCATCAATCAATACCCTTTTCAGTCATAGCTTTCAGAAGTTCTCCGTTTTTTATGGATTGCCATCCGCAATCATGTACAGTATGAACCTGGAACTTTGATGAAATAAAATTCTTCAGTAGCCCCGGCCGGTTTTCATCCAGCAAAACTTTCATGCTGCCTTAGGCGATTCAAATGTGAAAGTGGATGCTGTCAAAGCAAGTACCGCAAGAACCTGTTCCCTTTTTACCGATGGAAAATCGTTTATGAAATCCTCGATGCCATCGCCTCCTTTGAGGTAGTCGAAAAGATTTTTTACCGGAACGCGTGTACCCGTGAATACAGGAGTGCCGCTTTGTACATCGGGCGATATGATGATGGGACTGCTCATTCTACAAAAAAAGTGTAAGCAAATTTTGTGGAGCGGGCCACCCAGTTTCCAGAATTTGAAAGCCTGGAATCTACCACACTTACCTTGCGCCCCATGCGCGACACCACCGTTTTTTCCCTCATAGAAAAAGAACACAACCGCCAGCTCCACGGCATCGAACTCATAGCCTCCGAAAACTTTGTGAGCCAGCAGGTGATGCAGGCCATGGGCAGCGTACTCACTAATAAATATGCTGAAGGCCTTCCCGGCAAACGCTACTATGGCGGCTGCCAGGTGGTGGACGAAGTAGAACAACTGGCCATCGACCGCCTTAAAGAATTGTTCGGTGCAGCATGGGCCAACGTGCAGCCACATAGCGGTGCCAATGCGAACAGTTCAGTAATGCTGGCCTGCCTCAAGCCGGGAGATACCATTTTGGGCCTCGACCTCTCGCAGGGCGGGCACCTCACGCACGGCTCGCCCGTAAACTTCAGCGGCAAACTCTACCGCGCCACGTTCTATGGAGTGAACCGCGAGACAGGCCGGGTAGATATGAACGTGGTGCAAGAAATTGCTCAAAAAGAAAAGCCCCGTCTCATCATTTGTGGCGCTTCGGCCTACAGCCGCGACTGGGAATATGAGCGCTTTCGCCAGATAGCAGATTCAGTGGGGGCACTCCTCATGGCCGATGTGGCCCACCCGGCAGGCCTCATTGCCAAAGGACTGATGAGCGACCCACTGAAACATTGCCACATCATAACCACAACCACCCACAAAACCCTGCGCGGCCCCCGTGGCGGTGTCATCATGATAGGTAAGGATTTCGAAAATCCTTTTGGACTAAAAACCCCAAAAGGAGAACTGCGCATGATGTCGTCATTGCTCGACAGTGCAGTATTTCCAGGAATGCAGGGAGGCCCATTGGAACATGTCATAGCAGCAAAAGCCGTGGCCTTTGGCGAAGCACTCCAGCCCTCATTCAAAACCTACGGAGAGCAGGTGATTAAAAACGCAAAGGCACTGGCAGGCGCACTCATGGCTCGAGGCTACACTATAGTAAGTGGCGGCACCGACAACCATTGCTTCCTTTTAGACCTGCGCAACAAAAACATAACCGGCAAGGAAGCCGATGCCGCCCTCATCTCTGCCGACATTACCGTGAATAAAAACATGGTTCCCTACGATGATAAATCACCTTTCATCACCAGCGGCATACGCATAGGCACACCGGCCATCACCACCCGCGGGTTGAAAGAAGGGGAAATGGAAGCCATCGCATCCCTCATTGATGAAACTCTTGTGGGAAGAAATGAAGCAACAGTGATTTCCGGTGTGAAGAAAAAGGTGAGGGAGATGATGAGTGAGAGGCCGCTGTTTGCAAGTGAAAATGCGCAGGCTTATGAATGACCAACGTAAGTTTGACTTCTCATAACAACTTTACTTTATGAAAAAATCTTTAGTCCTTCCATTCATCCTGCTTTCATCTCTGCAAGGCTTCACCCAAAAAGATTCCTCCTTTTTTGAATTGGGGTTAAACACCACTCGCCTCATAACCATGTTCAACCTGGCCGATGGAGCGCAAGTGAGTCCATACCTAATCAACGCGGAGTACAATCTCGGCAAATTTGGTTTGCGCCTGGGTGCAGGACATTCATCGCTCAATTCGAATGAAGAACCGGGGCCTGTCAATGGACAAACTGAATTTCTTAGCGACTCGGTGAACTCAGATATGCGGATTGGAATTGTGTTGCACAACAGGTTATCGCCAAAGTGGTCTTTCAAATTTGGTGTTGATGCCATCTTCAGCACCGCCAGAATCACCAACCAAACTGCAACCAAAGACGGTTTAGGCGAAACCCACACCACCTTCAGCGAATTTCTTAGAAAAGAATCGGGAGCAAGCCCGTTTGCATGGCTTCAATATCATTTTTCCAATCGCGTGAGTATCGCAACAGAATTGCAGGTCTTTATCACATCCATCCAATTCAATGATGAGGAAAGAAACAGCCAGTTCCCCGAATTCGATACGGAACGAATAGTGGCAACAAACCGCTTTTCAATTGAACCTCCAACCGCACTTTTCCTAATCGTGCGTTTTTGAAAACAGTTGCACCTTTGCACGGTGGGAATGAAAAACACAAATCGCATAGTTTTCCTAAGTCTTGCAATCATTGTTGTACTGTTTTCCTGCGACAAAAAATTTACGCAAGACGCTGCGCACAGAATTCCACTTCTTCCTGAATCACCCTACGATTACAATGCATTGCCACCCGACACCACATTCAATCCTTTCGGTGTGGATTCGATTGAGAATGACATGGCCACATTGGGTCGTGTACTTTTTTATGATACACAACTCTCCATGAACAACAGGGTGAGCTGCGGAAGTTGCCATTTGCAGAGCAGGTCGTTTGCAGATGACAAACGTTTCAGCTTCGGATTTGAAAATGTATTGACCACAAGAAATTCCCCCGCCATCATCAACGCAGGATTGCAAGACGGATTTTTTTGGGACATGCGCGAAGACAACCTGAACGAAATGTCGGTTCAACCCATCGCAAACCATTTTGAAATGGGAATCGAACAACAGGAATACATGAGTGCAAAAATCAATGCACTCGATTATTATCCTGCATTGTTCGAAGCTGCTTTCGACACGGCAGAAGCAACACCGGAACGAATCAGCTTTGCTCTTGGAACTTTCCTTCGCTCCATCGTTTCTGTGAGTTCAAAATTTGACAAAGGAGTAGGCACTAATTTTTCAAACTTCACAGAAGAAGAAAATTTAGGTCGCGAATTGTACTTCGTGAAATTTCCATGCGCTGCATGTCACGGTGCCGAAAACCTTGCAGGAGGAAATTCCACTGCAGAGAATATCGGTTTAGAAATGGATTACATTGACAATGGTGTTGAGGGCATTGAGCCTTTTAGTGGAGACCAACGCGATGGCTGGTTTAAAACTGCATCGCTGCGCAACATTGAATTCACTGCGCCTTATATGCACGATGGAAGATTTACAACACTTGAAGAAGTGCTGGAGTTTTACAACAGCGGTGTGCAGGCGCATCCGCAACTTTCAGTGATGCTTCGCAAACCAAGCGATGGAGGATTTTTCAACCTCGACCCATCACCCGGTGGAGATTTTATGCCGGATGGAACAGGACGACAACCCATTCGCATGTTTATGACTGATGCAGAGAAGAAAGCACTTATCGCTTTCATGAAAACCTTCTCAGATGTATCGCTGATGCACGACCCGAAGTTTTCGGATCCGTTTGTGGTTGCAGAATAACTACGTTCCCCTTTGTGTTCTGATGATGACATTCAAACTGAATGAAAACATTCCAAGCGCAAGTAACAAATGCATGGGTTGCATCATTTCAGGGAAACTGAAATAGGTGAGAATTGTTCCAACAGCAATTTCACACAACACAAGAATCATTAAGACATTCACTGCTTTAAGTCTGAACAAATCTCTATTGTTTAAAAAGAACAATCCTATTGTAGTTGCAGCAACCAGCCACGCAAAACTCCGATGAATTAGAAAGAATCTATCCGAAGCTATTTCAGCAATAATTCCATGCCTGCCTATTTTCTCCATCAACAAATCAACCTTTTCGCGAACGAGAGTACCCAACACAATTTGTATGACGATTATCATCAACATGAAAAATGTGACTAGCCTGAAAATTTTCGTCACCAACACTTTTTTCATTTCTCCTGATTTGTGAATGCATAGCATCAGAAACAAAATGATGAACAACGAACACAACATGTGTAGTGTGATACTTCCCTCGTCAAGATTTCCATCCACGACAACTTTGCCCAGCCATGCGGCAACCCCAATCATGAACAATGCTCCCACCGCAGGCCAAAGAATTTTCAGGTTGATTCTTTTTACGAAAAGTGATGTTGCAACAACCACAAGTGCAAAGGCAAAAATTCCAGCCAACGCTCCCACCAGCCGATTGATATATTCCGTCCAAGTGTGTGCAACATTGAAGGCTGCATAATCATGCTTCGGGTATTTGTGCCATTGAGCGCGATCGAAATTTTCTGTTGAAGTAAACATCTGTTCTGCTACCCAAAGTGTGTCGTTCAAAATCACCATCTCTCCGTTTTCGAAATCCCTGCCTGCACTAAAGGTCAGTGGTTCAATATCCATTGGCGGAACCAAGTAGCCGAAACACTTCGGCCAATCGGGGCAGCCCATTCCTGCACCGGTCATGCGCACAATGCTGCCGGCAAGAATTACTAAAAAGATATTAATGAGGGTGAAAATGGCAAGAAGCCGTGCCAATTTTACGGATGGATGCATGCGCCAAAATTATCCGTGAAGTGCAACTGCACGTATGAAACTTGGATTGATGAAGGAAAAAGAAAACCCCTTCATCTAAAGCGTGAAAGGGTTCTCCTCATTGGTAAAATATCGAAATTTCAATACTACAAGTTTGGAAACAGGCTGCAATAAATTGAGCAATTGGAAAATCCGGTTGAAGTCATGGCACTTGCGTCAGCATCAGGCGAAGCAGAGGTGTTGCCCTGCAATCCAGAGTATTTCACTACCTCAACCGATTTCACTTTGTACATACCGTCCATGCTGGAGTTTACGCATGCAATCATTTTTTGCTCATCCACTTTTGTTGGGTCGAATTCAACGGTAACCACATTCTCGGTTCTGCCATCCGCGAAGTCAAGGTTGGTGCTCAATACACCGGCAAGAGCTTGCAAATCTTTTTGGATTTTTCCACCGCAACCTTCTGAGCAAGTCATTCCTTCGATGCTGAGATTGGCAACAGTTTTCACCACTTCTGATGAAATTTCCTTGTGAGTAACCGGAACATCGGAAGCTGATGTTGCAGCAGGTTTTTCAGAGCAGGAAACCTGAACAACAAAAACTACCAGTAAAAAGAAAATTATACGCTTCATGATGGATTGAATTTTGAAAAATTGTCCGCCAAAAATAGTTGGGTCATTTATGTGCAGGCTTTCGTTCACATAATTTTTGAGCGATCTTAATCAACCGCTCAACACGAAATTGCATTCGAGTAGGTTTGACCATTCAATCTATAGCCTCCAATGGCCAGCGCCCGTGCCCAACACTTTATAGTATTTTTTCTTCTCGCTTTAACATGGGGCAGTTCCTTCATCCTAATGAAGCTCGGGATGGAAGATAGCGAAGGCAATCCAGTTTTTTCTGCCAACCAGGTGGCCTCGCTCCGATTGTCAATTGCCGCATTGGTGTTGCTCCCTTTTTCAGCAAGAGCTATTTATAAAATCACCGCGAAGAATCCTGACCGTAACACTCAGCGTGTAGAAAAACAAGACTGGAAATGGTTGATGTTGGTGGCGGTTTTCGGCAGCGGCTTCCCCGCTTTTCTTTTCACCACCTCCGAAACATTTCTGTCGAGCAGCGTGGCCGGAATTCTCAATTCCCTCACTCCATTGTTCACTCTAATACTGGGCATTTTATTATTTAGTAAGCCATCGCATCCGCGACAAGTTGTCGGCATCCTCGTTGGGCTTGCAGGCGCCATCTGCCTCATCAGTATAAATGGATTGGGAGATTCTGAAAACTGGTGGTATTCGTTGTTGGTGGTAATCGCCACTATGTGCTATGGGTTAAGCGTGAACACCATTGGCTACAGGCTTTCACATCTCAACCCAATAGAAATTTCAGCTATCACATTGCTCATTGTTGGAATTCCTTGTGGTTTCATAGCACTGGGCAGCGGTGCAGTGGATGTGCTGACCGAACATCCATCGGGGCCGGCTGCATTCGGTTATATCTGCATACTTGCAGTAGCCGGAACTGCTTTTGCTGTAATTGGCTACTTCTGGCTGGCACAGCGGGCAAGCGTTTTGTTTGCATCATCCGTTGCCTATGTCATGCAGCTGGTGGCAGTGGGATGGGGAGTGTATGCCGGGGAAAAACTTACCGTCTTCCACTTACTCTGTGGGTTGGTGATTTTGGCAGGAGTTTACTTAGTGAATCGTGGTGCTGCTAAGAAGTTGTGAAGCACTGCTTGCAGAACGAGGACACCCGTCTATATTTGCGCCCCTTTAAAAAATTTAGTAATCCGGTACGCCCAAGGCGTAGCACAATTTCAGAAAATCATGTACGCAATTGTTGAGATAGCAGGGCATCAGTACAAAGTACAGAAAGACCAGCAGGTTTTTGTCAATCGGCTCAAGGAGACAGAAGAAGGAAAGAAGGTGGACTTCAACCGGGTTCTTCTCATCGAGAATGATGGCAATGTGACTATTGGCGCCCCGGCTATAGAAGGAGCACTAGTGACTGCCAGCGTGGTCCAGCACATGAAGGGCGATAAAATTATCATCTTCAAAAAGAAACGCAGGAAAGGCTACCAGAAAAAAAATGGTTTTCGCCCATACCTCACGGAACTGAAAATTGAAACCATTTCAGGCAACTAATTCAAGTAGAAAATTTCCCTAACTCAAAAAAGCAATGGCACATAAGAAAGGTGAAGGCAAGGTAAAAAACGGACGTGAGTCGCATAGTAAACGCCTCGGTGTAAAACTCTACGGAGGTCAGGTGATTATTGCTGGCAACATCATCGTTCGCCAACGTGGCACCAAACACCATCCGGGTGAAAACGTGGGTATTGGCAAAGACCACACGCTGTACGCACTGTCTGATGGTGTGGTAAAATTCCAGAAGAAAAAAGACAATCGCTCATTTGTTTCGGTACTTCCTGCTTAAGGCGTATCGGGCTGCAATAAAATTTTTGAAACTCCCGGTTTCGCTCTGGTGCGAAGCCGGGATTTTTTTTAATTATCAATCAACACAAGCAGAATGCTCCAGCTAACTAATATTCGAGAAAACAAGGACAAGGTTCTTGCAGGACTTGCAAAACGCAACAAAGATTTCTCCGTACAGATAGATGAAATCATCGCCCTCGATGACCTTCGCAAAAAAGCGCAGCAGGAACTCGACACCAATCTGGCTGAGGCCAATAAACTGGCTAAAGAAATTGGCGACCTTTTTAAACAAGGAAAACGCGAAGAGGCTGATCGGTTGAAAGTTCGGACCGCAACACTTAAAGAATCTGCAAAGGGGGTTGAAATAACATTGAACGATGTTGAACAGCAACTGAAACAAGCCCTCTACCTGGTTCCTAATGTTCCGTATGAATTGGTGGTTCAGGGGAAATCACCGGAAGAAAATGTTGAAGTAGTTAACTGGGGAGAAAATCCAAACCTCAGCGAAAGCAAAAAGCCGCACTGGGAACTTGCCGAACAATATGGATTGATAGATTTTGAATTAGGCGTAAAAATCACTGGTGCCGGTTTTCCGGTTTACTGTGGAAAGGGTGCAAGGCTTCAACGCGCTCTCATCAATTTCTTTTTGGATGAAGCGCAAAACGCTGGGTACAAAGAAATCATTCCACCACTGATGGTGAACGAAGAAAGTGGTTTCGGGACAGGACAATTGCCCGACAAGGAAGGCCAGATGTACCATGTAGGCATTGATAATCTTTTCCTGATTCCAACGGCTGAAGTACCGGTCACCAATATCTATCGCGACACAATTTTGAAAGAAGATGAACTGCCCATAAAAATGACGGCTTACACACCGTGCTTCAGAAGGGAAGCTGGTTCGTATGGAAAGGATGTGCGCGGATTGAACCGCCTGCATCAATTCGACAAAGTGGAGATTGTCCAGATAGCGCATCCTAACATGAGTTATGAAATTCTTGAAACCATGGTGGAGCATGTGAAAAGTCTTTTGCAAAAACTTGAATTGCCTTACCGAATTCTTCGGCTTTGCGGTGGTGACATGGGATTCACATCTGCAATGACCTACGACTTTGAAGTCTTCAGCGCAGCACAGGAACGCTGGCTTGAAGTGAGTTCCACCTCCAATTTCGAAACCTTCCAGGCGAATCGGCTCAAGTGCAGATTCAAAGGAACTGATGGCAAAACACAACTCGTGCATACCCTAAACGGAAGTGCGCTTGCATTGCCTAGAATTGTTGCTGCACTGCTGGAGAACAATCAAACCAAAGATGGAATCAGGATTCCGAAAGCGTTGGTGCAATACACGGGGTTTGAAATTGTTCAGTGAAATTGCATCACTAAAAATCAAGAAAGTGATTAGAGATGAAAGTGAAAACTCAACCGCGTTAGAAATTGTATTCTCGGGTTTTTGTTGAGCACATATCCATGCAGTTGATTGTGCCAGTTAATTTCAAACCTTTCTTTTCTCAATACTACATATTGAAACACGGCATTCAAACCTGGTACATTGAACTTATCACGTTGATTTATGCAGTCGCTGCTATCCACCAGCGAGCAAAACAAACTCGTGCCCTCCAAGTGCAGATAGGTTAAACCGGTTTCAAAAGAAAAAAATCTGGCGAATGAATTGCCAGTCGGCCTTATTCTAAAACCATAATTGATATCTAACCTGAATGAACTGACGTCATAAAAAAATGAGTATCCTTCGGGTGCGCTCGGAAGAAACCGTTTTTCCCGTGCTCTAATCACGTGTATTGAAATGGAATATTGCGTTTTCTTGAAAAGCCTGTACCTCGATTTGTCTTCATTGAATTGTATCTTGAAGTTAAAGCCTGTTGTTAGCCTAGGCACAAATGATGAACCATAGAAATCACTTTCCAAATGACCGGGAATTCCAACTTCCAGCCCATTCACAATTCCAAAGTAAGTACTCATTCGAAGACTGATCTTGCGCATTTACATCAAACACTTGAAAAAGCATAAGTATGAACAGTACTTGTTTCACATGCACTATAATATAAGTGGCAATATTGAATCCTTCGGAATAATTCTTGAAGGACTTCAAAAATCGAAATTTCATATTATCGCCAGCGTAGTAGTTTTTGCACCATTACTGGAACGCAGCGTAACCTTATACAATCCTTCCGCCAATGCTGACGTGTCAATAATCTTGTTTCCTTGAACTTCGTTTATTGCGAACTGTTCAATCAATTGGCCAATCGAATTATGGATTTCGCAACGAACCAATGTTACCCCTTTATTTGACCAATCAAGATTCGTAACATCCTCAGCAGGATTTGGGTGCAAAATAAAATCAATCTCGGTCTCAACATCACCGACTACTTCGGTACTACGTGGAGTAATTGGGTTGTAAAGAGCGGCTTGATTGCAAATATTTTGTTCAATCCATGAAGGAATTGTGGCAAGGGATAAAACATGACTACATGCATTTAAGTCATCAAGTTTTAGGGTCATGTTACCTGAGAGATTGGATTCTGGCATAACAGCAATTTCGTTTCTAGCCAGTATGTCGCTATTTACAAGGTTGTCTTGATTTGTTATTGTTGCCGAAATCTTTATGTTGTGAGTTGCGTACTTGGACTCGGCAGACTCTAGGTTGACAATTCCTGTAATATCCAAATCGTATGGATGGGCTTGATACCCGATCGGAAATACAGGACCGACACCGTTGGATTTATTAAGGGCTTCAACCCAGAAAGTATGCCCGTAGGCTTCTGCGGTTTCAAAACTGGAAAGACCACCGCTTGTATGAATTTCGTAATTTGAAATAGACAACTTGTATGTGTGTGCTGATTCCGGATCATTGCTGAACGGTGCATTCAGAGTACTCTCTTCCAATTTTACTTTGTAGGTTGCAATCAGAATTACATTATCAGTGTATACATCTGCATCATTGTCAGTGCGTTTCAAAATGTACTTTACCCGAAGGCGGAATTCGGGGTTGTTGTATCGTACGTTCAAATCACCATCGTATGAAAAAGGTGGTGATGCATTGATCGGATGATGTGCAAATAGTGCAGAATATTCCTGCCAGCAAGAGGCTGAAAAGTAGCCAGTACTATAGGTAATCTTGTTTATGTTGTCAACGCCTGAGGTGCTGTTGGCATCAGGCTTAGGCCATTTTACTACCTCAATACCTTCACGAAGAAGTGATTCGGCATAGCCCATTCCAGGTGCAATTTGGTCAAGATCCTCAGTAATAACCGGGCCAATAAACGGATAAAACACACACCAAAATGGATTGGTACACGCACCTCCCGTATTTGGATTGCCCACCACATCCTTTGCATTGCCCGTTATTGGTATTACTGCATTGCCAACATTATCATTCAAGGTATAATCCAGTGCAAATTCCAGGTCAATCAATTCCAGTTCTGAAGCCGGATTGATTGCAAACTTTGGCATTGTCTTCAACCTGTACTGCCTTATCTGTGGGTGATCAACTACAGCAACACACGGAACGTTTTCTCCGTTGGATTCATCTACTACATCCAAAAAATGACCTTGTTCGCAATTGTATTGCACCCATTCCAGTACTGGTGTCTCCACTAAATTCACAATTCCCAAAGTGTGATCGTAAATCGGCTTCGATTCCGGATTGGTGTCAGTGATGGATTGATGGGGCGACCCCGGGGTATAGAAAACAAATCCATTCATTGGTAACCCCCCGCTGAACCCCATCTTGATTCAATGATTTTCGCAGTTCTGCTTTGCGGCCATGAATACAAAAGTAAAAACCGATTGGTTAGCACACATT
>JAWXCI010000074.1:0-6577 GCA_034408895.1 Flavobacteriales bacterium | reverse complement strand
CGAGAAGACGGAGGACAGGTGACCAGAGGAAGAATGGAATTTTAAAACAATAAGTTGAAACAGGCTGCTTAAAGTAGTCAATCAAAAAAAGAGTATGAGAAACAAAATTTCGATAACACTACTTGCAACAGTACTTACCATCACAACTGTTTTTGCAGGTAACCCTGACCGTGCTGGATCCGCAGGAGCCGGGCATTTGCTCATCAATCCATGGGCACGCAGTTCGGGGTTGGGCAATTCGTGCATGGCATCAGTCATTGGAATCGAGGCTATCCACTTTAATGTGGCCGGGCTTGCATTTCTGCGCAAAACAGAAATTCTATTTGCCAACACTCAATACCTGGTGGGAACAGGTATCAAGATCAACTCGGTAGGTTTCGGCCAGCGGGTGGGTGAAAACAGTGCCTTTGGTATTAGTATTTCCTCGATGTCTTTTGGTGATATTCCCATAACCGAAGTGAATTTGCCGGAAGGCGGTATTGGGACTTTTTCCCCGACTTATTCCAACATCGCTCTGTCGTATGCAAAAGGATTTTCCAACAGCATTTATGGTGGTATAACGTTGAAGCTTATTTCAGAATCCATTTACAATGTGCGTTCACAAGGTGCTGCTTTCGATGCCGGAATTCGTTATGTAACTGGTGAACGCGACCAGTTGAGGTTCGGAATTGCTTTGAAAAACGTAGGCCCTCCCATGCGTTTTCGCGGTGATGGTTTGAGCATTACTGCAGTGATTCCAACAACTGGAACAAATATCACAGTGGAACAACGCTCTGAGAAATATGAATTGCCATCGCTGGTCAATGTTGGATTCGCTTATGATTTCCTGCTGAGCGAACAAATGAAACTCACGGCCAATATCCAATACACTTCCAATTCATTTACCAATGACCAGTACGGAGTGAGTGGTGATTTTTCCTTTCGCGAACGTTTTATCCTCCGCGCAGGCTATCAGTGGGAAGACGGCCTCACTAATAAAGAGGAAAGAGCAACTGTGTTTGTTGGCCCACATGCGGGTCTCACCGTTCAACTCCCCACCTCCGAAGGCGGCACTGTTATCGGGCTTGATTATTCATACCGTGTCACCAATCCCTTTGACGGTGTTCATTCCATTGGGGCGCACATTACGCTCTAAGCAGTTAGTAGCCCCAGCCGATTAGCCATCGCGCAATAACATTTTTATTTTTGACCCCACAATGAGAAAACCCCAAAAGGGTTTTCTCATTTTTTATCGTATCCTCTAAGAAGAATTATTATGGCAACACAATTAGCCTACTATACAGCCGAAGGTTTGAAAAAACTGAAAGATGAATTGCACCAGATGAAAATGGTGGAGCGACCGAAGATTACCGCACAGATTGCTGAAGCAAGAGATAAAGGCGATCTTTCAGAAAACGCAGAATATGATGCAGCGAAAGAAGCCCAGGGCATGCTTGAAGCTCGCATAGCCAAAATGCAAGACCTGATTGCCAATGCTCGCCTGGTGGACGAAAGCCAGGTGGATGCCTCTAAAATTTTCATCCTTTCCAAAGTGAAAATCAAAAACCTGCAGAACAACGCCATATTGGAATACACCTTGGTTGCCGAAAACGAAGCGAGCCTTGCAGATAAAAAAATCTCTGTGGACTCGCCCATTGGCAAAGGATTGCTTGGCAAGAAAAAAGGAGACGTGGCAGAAGTGCAGGTGCCAGCCGGAAAAATGAAATTTGAGATCGTTTCTATTTCGAGATAGAGGAAGACCGCTGACCGAAGACCGAAGACCGAAGACTGATGAGCGAAGACCGGAGTTTCGACTTGGAAATGCAAAACGGTGAAACCGGAAAACTGCATTCTAAAGTGTCATATCCCTAATCTCATTTCTCACATCCAAAAATCTATGCCTACCATTTTCTCAAGAATTATTAGCGGTGAAATTCCTTGTCACAAGGTGGCGGAGAATGAAAAGTTTATTGCATTCCTTGACATACAGCCGGTGGCCAGAGGACATGTATTGGTGATTCCAAAAATGGAAGTGGATTATTTTTTTGATCTTGATAAAGAGATATTAAGCGAGATAAATCTTTTCGCACGGGATGTTGCTAAAAAAATTGAACGCGTAGTTCCCTGCAAGCGTATTGGTGTTGCCATCGTGGGGCTTGAGGTTCCTCATGCCCACGTACATCTAATCCCGCTCAACAAAATTTCGGATATTTCATTTACAGGCGAAAGGCTGAAGTTGAGCAACGATGAATTGGCGGAATTGGCTATGGCAATCTCACTTGCTTGACGAACTATCGTAGTTCCATATAATCCGGGACATCTTTCAGGAATTCATAATTGCCTATCTCAAAATTGATTTTGCAACAAAATATTTCCAGCCCGTTTGTAATCAAAAGAAATGGAACCCGCAGTGTCAGGTTGTAACGTGCCGCTTGGTCAAAAACTCCTTGCGAGAGTTTTATCGTTGGCGATTTACATTCTGCAAGAAGAAGGGCTTTTGAGTTTGTACCAAATGCAACCACATCGGTGCGTTTGAACAATCCATTCACGCGCAAACCTTTTTCAACAGATAGTAATCCGCGCGGGAATTTCTTTTCCTGCACTAGGTATTCAATTAAATGTTGGCGCACCCATTCCTCCGGAGTGACTACAATCCATTTTTTTCTTGTTTCATCCCACATTTCGCGGATAGCTCCCGATGTTCGCAAACGAAACGGGTAAGATTGGAAAATGAGTTGCTTCATTCTTTAATTCGCAGTCAAATGAAACGCATTTCAGGATAAAATGCTTTTGTCCGAATTACACGCACATGGAAACAAAAGAAGACATCGTAAAAAACTGGCTGCCGCGATACACCGGCATTGCACTGAAAGAATTCGGGAATTACTTGCTGCTTACGAACTTCGACAGCTACGTGCGCAAGTTTGCTGAGTGGCACAAAGTGCCTGTGCACGATGACAAGGCCATGAGCAATGCCACTGCGGATGGCATCACCATCATCAACTTCGGAATGGGCAGCGCCAATGCTGCAACAATCATGGACTTACTCTCTGCTATATCTCCGCAAGCTGTTTTGTTTTTGGGTAAGTGTGGCGGATTGAAAAAGAAAAATCAATTGGGAGATTTGATTTTGCCCATTGCCGCTATTCGGGGTGAAGGAACTAGCAACGATTATTTCCCTCCCGAAGTGCCTGCCCTGCCTGCCTTCACACTTCAGCGTGCTGTCTCATCTACCATCCGCGATCATGGCCTCGACTATTGGACAGGCACCGTTTACACTACCAACAGACGTGTGTGGGAGCACGATGAACATTTTAAAGAATACCTGCGAAAAATCCGGGTTATGGCTATTGATATGGAGAGCGCAACACTTTTCTCAGTTGGCTTCTCAAACAAAATCCCCACAGGTGCTTTGCTTCTTGTGAGCGACCAGCCTATGGTTCCGCAGGGAGTGAAGACAACAGAAAGTGACATGAAAGTAAATGCCGCATTTGTTGATCAACACATCCAAATTGGAATTGATGCCCTGAAAGAAATACGCGATGAAGGAAGATCGGTTAAACATTTGAAATGGAATGAATAATTTGAGAATTTGAAAATGCTTAACTCAAGTTCAACACCCGTTCACCTACTCACCAATTCTCCAATTCTCGAACTTACTAACTCAACAGCTGTGTCATGGATCATTATCAAATTCTTCGCGAAATAGAACTGAAGAAATACTCACCCATCTATTTGCTGATGGGGGAGGAGCCGTATTTCATTGACCTCGTTACCGATGCACTTGAAGAAAAGGTGTTGACCGAGGCTGAACGCGCATTTGGATTGAACATCGTTTATGGAAAAGATGTTTCGCTTCACCAGGTTCTCACCCTCGCAAGAAGTTTCCCTATGATGGGCGACAAGCAAATAGTGATGGTGAAAGAAGCGCAGGATTTGAAGGAATGGAAGAAAGCTGAGGAGCTTGAAATACTCGAGGCGTATGCAAAGTCAACCCTCGCAAGTACAATTCTGGTTTTTGCATACAAGGGAAAAACGGTGGACAAAAGACTGAAGGTGACCAAGGCAATTGATAAAGCAGGCACCATGATGACTTCAGATCGGATCAAAGAATACAAGGTGGCCGAGTGGATTGAAGGTTATGTAGGACATAAAGGATACAAAATTGAACCGAAAGCATCCAACCTTTTGGCAGAATACCTTGGAACTGATTTAGGAAAAGTGGTGAACGAAGTGGGCAAACTATTGATCATTATTCCAAAAGAAAAAATGATCACTACTCATCATATTGAGGAGAACATCGGAATTTCGAAAGACTACAATGTGTGGGAACTGCAAAAGGCATTAGGACAAAAAGATGTGCTGAAATCAAACCGTATCATCAATTACTTTGAAGCAAATCCAAAAGCAAATCCGATACAGATGGTCATTCCTTCACTTTACGGTTACTTCTCGAAACTGTCCATGTACCAGTCATTGGCAGACAAGAAGAATGCTGCTTCAGAGTTGGGAATGAATCCGTATGCCATCAACGATTACAAAGTGGCAGCAAACAATTTTGCTCCGGTAAAGGTGGAACGCATCATTCATTCGCTGCGCGAAGTTGATCGCAAATCGAAAGGGGTGGACAACTTCTCCGTGGAAGATGGAGCGTTGATGCGTGAACTTGTTTTTAAAATCCTGCACTGAATTCAAACCACGGGTTCTGCCCTACGAGTAACAGCAACTTTGTCGCCTACCCGAAGTTTTCCGCTTGCGCTTTCATGAACTACATTTTGTCCGAAGTAAACATTGTTGTTGCGCTTGCGGAAGGTTGCAAGGGTTTTCAAAGGTTCTTTTCCGGCCTCTCCGGTATGTTGATCAATAGTTGCTATGACACACCGACTGCACAATTTCACTCCACGAAATTTCAAGTCATCAATGCTGAAATCGGCCCAGTAGTCTTCGTCAAATGCTTCGGAGGTTTTCACTACAAGCGCAGGGCGGAATCTGTTCATGGCAATGGATGTTTCAAGCCGTAAGTTCAAGTCATCCAGTGATGCAGTGCCGATGAGGAGTATGGGATAGCCATCGGTAAACCCGGTGATGCTGTATTCCGGAACGTAGCTGGGATTCACTCTTCGGTTGGAGGCATGAGGCATGTACACCAGCGAACATTTCGATGCAATCGCTTCGCTGAAAAACTGATCGGCTTCTTTACTAACATGAAGAACTTCGCACTCATCAGCCCAGATAATTGCTTTGCGCATTTCCCCTCCTTCCACCTCCAGCGGCACAAGAAGTTTTTCATGACTTTGATTTATTAATTCAATCTGTGAATTTTTTAGAGAAGTCTTTATCAAAGACAGTTGTGGGAATTCACGCTGGGTTATGAATCGGGAATGTTCATCCACAAGCATAAACCTGCGGTCGTTTTTCAACCCTCGTTCATCCAGTTCGCCTTCAGCCAACTCAACAGCGCCCAAGGATTTTATCGGGTAGATAAAGATATTTTGCAGAATCATTTCAGGCATGTTGTTGTGTTGCGTTTTTTGGAACCATGATGAGGAATAATAATCCAAGTGCGAAAAATGCGATGAGCGCAACGATGCTGTTGCGCATGCTTCCAGTCAGGCCTTCAATGAATCCAAATGAGAAGAGGCCAATCACAATCGCAACCTTTTCAGTAACATCATAAAAGCTGAACCAAGATGCAGTGTCGTTTGTCTCAGGCATCAGTTTGGAATAGGTCGAACGACTGAGAGATTGAATTCCGCCCATCACCAAACCGACTAGTGCTGCGAGAATGTAAAAGTGCATTTCAGTGGTGATGAAATATCCGGTGACACAAACACCAACCCACAGCACCACGGTGAACATGAGCACACGTATGTTTCCATACAATCCCGAAAGTCGTGACATAAGCAGAGCACCGCCAATTGCCACCACTTGTATGATGACCGCTGTGATGATAAGACGGTCTTCCGGTAGCGCAAGAATCTTGATTCCAAAATCAATGGCAACGAGCATCACTGTTTGTACTCCCATACTGTAAAAGAAAAATGCAAGGAGGAATTTTTTGAGTGATGAATGTTTTTTTACTTGTTGCCACACAATATTTAATTCACGGAAACCAAGTTTCATAAAATTGACTTTGGAGTGATTTTCTTTTGGTTTGCGATCAGGTAATCTGGCAAATGAGATTTGTGCAAACCCTGCCCACCACACTCCTACAATAAGAAAAGTTATCAGGATTGCTTGTCCTTTGTCCTCCATAGTCATCACCAGTGCAAAGCCAATCATTTGCATGATGACGCTGCCGATGTATCCGAAAGTGAAACCCCTCGCACTCAGCTTGTCGCGCTCTTCATTGGTGCTAATGTCCGCGAGATAAGAATTGTAAAACACCTGGCTGCCGTAAAATCCCATGCCCGCAAGCATAAAAAAGAACAAGCCGAAAATCACATTGCTCTCATCAAAAAAGTACAACATGCAACAGCTTGCTGCACCTACATAACAAAATACCTGCATGAATTTTTTCTTGTTGCCCCTCGTATCGGCAATGGCGGAAAGCATGGGCGAAAAAAATGCAATGACCAGGAAGCCAAATGCAAGTGTG
>JAWXCI010000073.1:0-107439 GCA_034408895.1 Flavobacteriales bacterium | reverse complement strand
TTTTGCCTTTTGCCTTTTGCCTTTTGCTTATTGCTTATTGCCAATTGCATTTTCATGAAGCCCGCACTCTTTCTTGTTACTGTCTTCCCACCACCACCTGCCTGCACGGAAATCTTCTCCAGGTTTGATAGCGCGTGTGCATGGAGCACAACCGATACTTACAAATCCTTTGTCACCCAGAATGTTGTATGGCACATTGTGTTTTGCAATGAATGCCTTCACTTCTTCGGTTGACCAATGGAGGAGAGGATGGTATTTGATGAGTTGATGTTTTTCATCCCATTCTACCGGCTGCAAGTCGTGGCGGTTCGTGGAATGTTCGCTGCGGATTCCGGTTATCCAGATTTGCTTTCCCTGTAATGCGCGATTGAGCGGCTCCACTTTTCTAATGTGGCAACATTGCTTGCGGTTGTCCACCGATTCATAAAAACTGTTGGGGCCTTTTTGCGAAATGAATTCCTGGAGGGATGCTGCTTCTGGATAAAAGGATTCTATACGTTGATGATATTTTTCCACCATACGGCTCCACACGGAATAAGTTTCTGCGAAGAGCCTTCCGGTGTCCAATGTGAACACATTCACTGATAATTTCTGGGAGAAAATGATATGGGCGATGGCCTGGTCCTCGAGACTGAAACTAGTAGAGAAAGTCACCACTCCCGGAAATGCTTCTGCCACTTGCCGGAGGTTTTGAAAAACATCGGGCGAAGTAGTTAAACTCGTGAAATGCTCTGTATTGAGCTTCGGAACAGTAAGTGACATAAAAGAAAAAAATTGATGATTGAAAGATGAATTGGTGCGGGTGGAGGTGCTAAGGAATTAGCAACAACAGCAACAACAACAGCAACACGATGTGTGATTCATCAACTTCATTTGAGAATGCCCTTTTCAAAAGGGCTTGGCAAAAATAAAGGAAGCTTGTTCATAAATACAACACTATGGTTGAAAAATCACGAAAACAAAACTTTTGACTGGTGGGGGAACAAGTGTTTAGTCGGGTGTATTCCCAAACCCCTCTCAAATTTCTTGCGGGACAACGCATTGCTCCTGTGTTTAGTCTTTCATCACAACATAACCATCATCTTTGCCTTTCCTGTGAATACCTTTTCAACTGTCATACTATTCTTATTTGTGTCCATGCCGTTTCTATCGCAGAATATTGGCGATTGCAATGGTGCAATCGTGGTGTGTGATGATTTGTATGAAGAAACGGATGCCCCTGTCGGCACTGGCAGCGTTTGGGAAGTTGCTCCAGGCAGTTGCCAGACCTCAGGCGAATTCAACAGCACCTGGTACACCTTCACTGTACAGGAAAGCGGAATCCTCAACTTTATTCTTGAACCGAATAACCTCGATGATGACTACGACTGGTCATTATTTAATATCACGGACAATGGTTGCGAAGGCATAAACAGCGGCAATTCACCGGAAGTGAGTTGCAATTCATGGGGAACAATTTTTCCACCTAATGGCACCACAGGAATTTCCACAGATTTGGGTGGTATTGGCAACAGCAACGGTCCGGGAGATATACTGGGGCCACCTTTTAATGAAGACCTTTTTGTAACTGAAGGAGAAACATATTCACTGGTGGTGATGAACTGGACCGGTTCAATCCAGGGTTTTTCGCTCGACTTTGGCCTTGCTGAGGCTTCCATTTTTGATGATGTGGCACCGACCATTATTTCGGTAATCCCCAATTGTGCTGCCAGCGAACTGGAAATTATTTTTTCTGAAGGCATCTTCATTGATTCAGTGCAGCCCGATGATTTCACCATTTCAGGTACCGGGGGAGATTTTACAGTTTCTACAGTCGCCAATGATGCAGGTGCAACCGATGAGTTTACAGATTCATTCACTCTTACTGTTAACGGTGCTATCAATCCGGAAGGCAATTACACGCTTACCGTTCTTGATGTGATGAACTACGTGGAAGATGCCTGTGGCAACCAGTTCACCGGCTCGTTTGATTTTGCTGTGACAGACCCCATGACTTTTGAATTTGATGTGACCGATGCCTGCAATGGCGAGGGAGGAATTGTAGAAATCATAAACGTGTCAGGAGGTACGGAACCACTCACGCTCACTTTTGATGGTGATGTTCAACCCGATTTCACAATGGAGGATTTGACTCCCGGTTTTTACAACGCAACACTGGAGGATGCGACTGGATGTACGCTCACTCAAAACATCGAAGTGGAAAATTTCGTGTTGTCGGTGGATGCTGGTGATGACCAAACTCCTTGTGACATGCAGACGATTCTCGAAGGCGCTTCCACCGGTGGAAGTATTACCTGGAATGCCCCCGTTGAGGTTTCATTCAGTGATGCCGGAAGTCCAAACTCAACAGCATCTAGCCAACTACCTGGTACTTATGCACTCACCGAAACGGCAACTTTGGGCGAATGTGTGGTGCAGGATGTGGTGAATATCACGTTCTCATTTCCGCTTGAACCGGAGGTGGTGGTGACTGATGCTTCATGTCATGATTTCTGTGATGGCAATGTGCAGGTAATTTATCAGGATGGAGAATTGACAGTTTCAGTCGGTGATGAAATTATCATGGGTGATGATATCCTTTTTACAGGACTCTGTGCGCAACCTTATACCCTTACCGCAATTGATTTTGCCGGATGCACTTTTTCCGAAATCATTTCACTTGATGAACCACCTAGCATAGTCGCCAACTTCGATGCCGACCCGCAAACTGCATCTGTGACCAGTCCCATTATCACTTTTACCAATCAATCGCTGAATGATTCGGCAAGCCATTGGGAGTTCGGCAATCCTGTTTTTTTCCAGTCCGATGAGGCATCGCTGGAGTTGGAATTTCCGCCTGTGGGAATGAATTATGAAGTTACGCTTATCGTTACTGACATCTATGGCTGCACGGATAGCATCACGCAGACCATCATTATTGAAGATGACTTCATGGTTTTTGTCCCCAACGCATTTTCTCCGAACGGAGATGACATCAACGAAGTTTTTCTGCCGCAGTTTTCTTATGATCCAACAGAGTATTCGCTCATCATCTTCAACCGATGGGGTGAAGTGATTTTTGAAACCGATGATGCCCTGAAAGCATGGACTGGTGGGGTGCATGGAGGAGAACACTTCGCGCGGGATGGTGTTTACAATTGGGTAATTGAAGCAAAGGGAAACGAACCGGAGAAACATGCGTGGCAAGGCCATGTGGTTCTTTTCCGTTGAAGACTTCCATCTGTGCATAACATTTCCCACTATTTCTTGCTCTCGTTTCAGCATTGAAATTTCTTTGGCGGCAACACTGAACGGTTGAAATTCGCTGCAATAGATATCGGCTCCAATGCCATTCGCCTTCTTATAGAGGAGGTGTATGCGGACGAGGGCAATTTTCACATTGAAAAAGTTTCCCTCACACGGGTTCCCATCCGGCTGGGTGAAGATGTTTTCACGAACCAAAAAATTTCAAAGGAGAAAATCCGCCAACTGGTGAAGGCAATGAAAGCCTTCTGGTACCTCATGGACATACATAACGTGGAGCACGTGCGCGCCTGCGCCACCAGTGCCATGCGCGAAGCCAAAAACAGCAAAGAGGTAATAGATAAAGTGCTGCGTGAGGCAAACGTGAGTATAGAATTGCTGAGTGGCGCTGAGGAAGCCAACCTCATTTTCTCCAACTACATAGCACAAAAACTGAATGGTGCCGGCAATTACCTCTACATAGATGTGGGTGGCGGAAGCACGGAACTTACCCTGATACGAAATGGCAAACGGGTGAAAGCGCGCTCCTTCAATGTGGGTACCGTGCGCATGCTCACGGCACCGGTGCGGGCTAGCACCTGGGGTGCCATAAGCAACTGGATAAAAAGTTCGTTGAAGCGTGGCGAAAAACTAATTGCCATAGGCACAGGCGGCAACGTGAATGCACTGCACAAGCTGGCCGGAAAAAAACCCGGAGCCACCATGTCATTTGCGGAACTTCAGGAACTGAACACGATGCTGCGGAGCTATAGTTACGACCACCGCATAACCCGCCTGCGCCTGAAACCCGACAGGGCCGATGTCATTTTGCCGGCTGCTGAAATCTACCTGCGCATACTGCGCAGCGCCCGCATTACCGAGATGCTCGTTCCTAAAATAGGCTTGAGTGATGGGATGATACTGGAGATGTTCGCGGAGTGGAAAAAGGAGAGGGAGGGGGGAAAGAGTGGGTAGTGCCACCTTCCTTTAACATGAATAAAACTGGGCGATTGGGGAAGGTTTTGGGGGTGGGAGTTTCTCGAACGAATAGCACGGATTAACGGTTTACTTCCCAAGCCATTGTAAATTGGTTACAACAGGCCCGTTGTGGTTTGCTGCAAAAACAAACAGCAATGAAAAAGTTCAAAACCATGCACGATTTCACAGCAGCATTTTCAACACCTGATCAATGCTATCAGCACTTGTTCAAGCAAAAGTTGGTCGATGTATACCAGTGCCGCAAGTGCGGCCATAACCTTATTGTTCATTAGGTGAGTCAAGAACATCATTACCACTAGACCTCCTAGTTTCCCGGTCTTCTTTACGAGGATTCCTAGGATACAAACTGCCAATCAATGCACCAAATAGAGAAAAACATAGAATTGTCAGAAGCACAATAACTCGATAATAAACAAACTCAGTAAGGGGCAACGTCACATAAGGAAAAAAAAAATAATAAATCGCATTAGAAATACCCCCAACAAAACAAGGCACTATCGAAAGAATCAGTGTTACTGGACGTTTTTTTCCGCACATTGTTCGCAAAAGAAGTGCTGTCAATAGACTAAGCACGACCACCTTGATTTCAACAAGATGCGGAACTTTTAAGTCCATTACATTAATAGATAAATATCGAATCACAATAGTCGATGATAAATCTAGAATTAACACACCAACTAATACCAATTGCACCCTTTTCATGCTAATATTTCCAGATCATTCTGAGTCATTAACGTCTACGTATTCTCATGAATTCATTTTTCAAAAACTCAATTGGATTTCTGAATTTTTTATATTTTCTCTAAACTGATCCTTCTCAATTTGTTCCTTTAATTTTCGCGTACTTACGGCAATATTTTGATAGCATTCTTAAATTTTATTTTTGCAATCCAGATATTCGGAATGAGCTTTATCTAACAATTTATTTAAGTAAGTCAGCGAGGCTGTCTCAAAAGCCCCTGAAAAAATATCTCACGCGGAGGCGCGGAGATTTATTGCTTTTGAGACAGCCTCTTGCCGGAAATTGACCCGATTACCTATCGGATTATGATAGAGGGCTATTGTGAGTAGCGCCTTTACTTCACCATCATCAACTCGCTCACTGTACTTCTTTCATTTTGTATCACCAAACGGTAGGCACCGGCAGCAAGCGGTTCGGCTTCGAAGAAAAATTTGTTTTGCCCTTTCCTTAGCTCACCATTAAAAATTTCGAGCATCGTTTTTCCGAACATGTCAACGAGTTGAATTTTCGCATCGGTGGCATGCGCTGAGTTGATGTCAACGCATGTGATGTTTCCTGCAGGATTCGGGAACACCCTGTTGAATGAAAAAATTTCTATTGCTTCTTTCACGCCAACGATTTCTCCACCCACAATAAATTTCCAGTAACCTTCCGGTGCAGGCATGGGGCGCACTTGTTCTTTTCCGGTTGTGGCCTGAGCATGTATGTAATAGTAAACAGTAGTGCCTTCAGCCTTTGCTGGAATCAAGGCGCTCCAGTCATTGTTGCCAATATTGTTCATGTCAATGCTTGAATAAGTACCGCCTAATGTTGTTTTCCACCAAAGTGTTGCGTTGGAAACTCCATCGCGGTGAGCGATGTAAGCCACGGCTTCGTATGGATTCACCGTATCGTCAGTATCTGGAAGTGGTTGATGAGAAATGAGCAGCGGGTCTTCTACACCAATTGCATGAGTGATGCAATGCACAGCTCCGCTTGAGAAGATGATCGGTTCAGAATTGTTGTCACAATCAATTCCTACAATGTTGTAGCCAGGCAATGCTTTGCTAAGGATGTTGTAAGCAACGGTATCGTATTCCTCGCGGTAGTATGGAACGATAAGCGTTTCATTCACGAACACTGCGTTGGTATAGGTTCGGTAAGCTGCATCATCGTCGGCATAAAGTCCGCTTGTGCTGGGCGGCATGGGAACCCAAATGATTTTGTAGGGAGTTCCCCATTTCGAGTTGAAATCGGAAAGCACATATTCAATGTTAGCTTCTATCTGTGGACCATCAGCTACATCCTCAGGAAACTGGCCGGCAATAATGGTTTCCTCATCCAGCAGTTTCATGTGCATGTCAATGTGGTGGATGCCATCGTAAGGCAGTGTTTCCATTTTGATATAACGATCAATGCCCATGAATTCATCAATGAGGATATCAATTTCTTCCTCGCTGTGAGTGGGATAGTCAATGTTGTAATTGCCATCACCATCGTTTTCCTGCAACACCAGTTCTGATGCAAAGGCTGTCCCGAAACCATCGGTCATGAAATTGCCGCCTGTGTTCATTAAATCGTTAGGAGATTCAGTGGTGCTGTAGAAAGGAAGGTTAAGAAACTCTGCAACCAATTCAGGCGATGCATCATCGTTGGGTCGGGGCCTGTTGTAAACCCAGTCCACCATAATGAGTGAATCCACTTCATTGCCATACACTGGATTCCCGGCATAATCGCGAATCCATATCGAATCGAAATTGGCATCTATGATGGTGACATTGTCGAGTGTAAGTGCCCCACCACAAGCGCTTCCGGTCAGGTAGTCTTCAGTCTCACCTACATCCTCACTCAGGATGATGATCAACACACTTTCCAATTGTGCGGCTTCCACTATTTGTTTGAGGATGCATGGATAATCAGTCCATGCAATAGTGATGGCCTGCACTTCTTCCCACTCGGCCATAGCCCGAAGATTTTCGAAAGGGGGAGGATCAGTCATTCCACCACGAATGGTATTGTCTTCATTAAATATGATCGATTCAAGATCGGAGGAGGCAAAGTGTGGTGGAAGCAAAAATTCCTGTGCAAAAATTCCTGTGGTTAAAATGCACAATGCAATTAGAGTATAAATATTTTTCATGTTAATGGATTAATGACTTGCAGGTTATGGCAGTCAGGCTAAAATTTTCAAGGGTCGAATGTCCGAAATAAGTAGGCCTGCACAAGGTTAAAGAAATGCTATGTTTAAAATGAATGTGCCGGCAGTCTTCGAAAAGCTATCAGTACGAAATGTCCAGTTGAGTAGTGATGAACGAAGGACACCAGATAGAATCCTCCATTAGTGTATCGGAAAGCCCTGAGGTTATTTCGCGCACGTACTTCAGCCAGGTTTCACCATAAAGCCTACAGGAAAAAGAGGTGTCAACGGCTTCACCGTTTTGCTGCACCCATCCTCCCATGCAACATTGGCAATCAAAATTCACCTGATCGAATCGGAATTTCATCACATCATTTTCAAATGTGGGTGCATCGTTGTGAAGATGAACTACAATGAAGGCTTCGGGATAGAGCGCAATGTTTTGTGTTGTTGCATTGCCGATTGAAAAATCGACAGGCACAAAAGAAAACTCCCGCGATATGTAATTTGTTTTTTCCACTTCAAGTTTGTATTCCACCACGCTTTCCCGTGCAAAGTCGAGGCGGTAGAAACCACTGCCATCACTAAGCGTGTGGCCGGCATGAACAAAGTTGTCATTAAATGTTCCGCTTGCAATTTCCTGTTGGCTCAGTTCGAGCGATGCAGAACTCAGCCCTGCCCCGCTTCTGGCATTCTTCACAGTGCCTTCAAGGGCAAACATGAATTTATCATCCCTCTTACATGAAGTGATAAACAGTGCGAGTGCAAAAAAAATTGCGATGCAAATTCTTAGTTTCATTCGAGTTTCAATCCTTGGTAGTAACGAAAGTTGTTCATGATTTTAATAACGAATTGGTAGGGCTCCTTGGCGTGGCAGTATCCGTGTTTCACTCCCTCCATGGTGTAGTAAGGTGATTGCATTTTGAGCAAAAGGCATTCGGCCACATTGTTTTCCCACACCGTATCGGGCTTCGACAAGTTGCGGGCAATGGCGCGCGCATCGAAAATATGTCCCGGTCCTATGTTGTAAGAACCGAGTACAAATTTCACACGTTCATCGGGGTCGATGATTTTATCTTTCCACATACGGTCTAAAAACTGGATGTACTTCACTCCTGCCTTTATGTTTTCCACCTCCAGTTGCGATGTGTCGCAACCAAAACGCCTGGCGGTTTCCGGCATAAGTTGCATCAAACCGAAAGCACCCGACCATGACTTAGCCCTCGGATTGAACCTCGATTCCTGGTAAATGAGGGCAGCCAGCAGCCGCCAGTCCCATCCCAATTCTACCGCCTGCTGTTTCAAAATTTCATCGTATGCAGAAATGCGGTTATCGCTCACTATTGGTGGAACAAACACCGGGTTATAGTTCATCCGTTCGATTTGGCTGAAATATTTCGAATACGTTTTCTTCATCTTCTTCTGTGTGCTTTCCTCAGCCATCCAGTTGTTTACTTCTTCAAGAAGCCGGGAAGAATTGCTGCGCATAGCCCAGGCAATTTCTTCTTCATTGCTTATGGCAAGGCTCATGTCGAGGTTAGGGTTATCCGCTTGCTGCAGTTGAGCGAGATTTTCATCTGTAATGGTCCGCGAAATTTCACCTTCCGATACAAGGCGGATCAAATCATCGGTGCTCAATTCCCCAGGCGCTTCCTGTATTTTTATGGAATCGTCCAGGTAGCTGTTCATCAGCATCAACCGTTCATAAAACACCGAGTAGCGATGCGCCCAAACCTCTTTTCCTTTCAGTTGTGCAGTGTCGGAAATAAATGAGAGCAATGAATCGCCTTTTATTCCACCGAACCTGGGCTGAACCAGCACTTGTCTTGTGGTGCAAACAGGCGCACTAAAGGCCACAATTTTTTTCCGGCTGTTGGTCACTGTAAGATTGGTGGCAATCAAATCGCCTTTGCCGGTGTTCAGCATTTCGAACATCTGGTCCACATCATCGAGCAATTTTACTTCCAGTTTCACACCAATGTGTTTTGCAAAAGCCTTCACCATATCATGGTCAAATCCTTTGGCCTGGCCGCGATAGAGATAGTAGCTGGTGGCGCTGTTCTCGGTTAGCAGAACCAGTTTTCCACGCATAATGATGCTGTCCAGGTCGAACGAGATGGGTGGAGAATAAGCCGGTTCCTCAACTTCCGGTTTTTCAGGTTGCCCACATGAAGCAAGCAAAAACAATGCTGGCAGAAGCAAACCAAAAACGATATGGATTCGTGAAAACTTCACCCATTAATTCTAACGTGCAAAATAGGAAGGATGTTTTAGCAACAAAAAAGCCGGAAGAATATCCCCGGCTTCCCCAACGATTTGCGTTGAAAAATTATTTGTTCACGAATTTCTCCGTCTTGTTGTCATAACTAAGGTAATAATCGCCTTTGGGCAAAATGCTGAGGTCGGCTGTTTTTCCAAATCCGCGCTTAATAATTTGGCCATAGACATTGTACAATTCAAAAAACGTCTCCACCGAAAATTCTATGGCTTTGAGTTTTTTGTTGTACGAGTAGGTGACTGCTGGCATAGGCGAAACCACTTCCACCGTGGGCGATTTCCTAAGATTGCCTTCGTACGATTTTTGAGCTACACGAAACTTATTAAGGCCTGTGGTGAGATTGCCTTGAAACTGGTAATTGTTTTTCACCGAGGTTCCGTTGCCCATCACTTCCCCCACGGTCACCCACTTGTTCCATTTGAACTGCTGCACCTGATAAGGAATTTTTCCTACTTCGTTGGTGGTTTCCCACATCAGCATACCTGTGGTTGAACTTTCAATCTTGGTGCATTCGAAAGTAGGTTGTGGTTCCAGTGCTCCGGGATTAAGTACGCGGGGTTCGCAGCCATCTTTGTATTTGATAACCACCGTAACGGCATCACCCATTTTAAAACCATGAATGGAAAGGTCTATCTCAAAAGCCTGAGAGTTGATTTCGTCCGTTGTTATTTCACCGTTCACGTTCACTTCGTAGACGCAAAAACCAACGCCAGCTTCAGCAATTGGGTTCACAACGTAGATGTTTCGTTGCTGGTATTTGCCTTCCAGTACTATACTTCCGGCTAGGGCGGCTGCTGTAGGAAACACAACCAACAGTAAAATTCCGAAAAAACTTCTCATTGAAAATTCCTGTTTAAATGGGTGATGGTATGCATTAGTCTTAGTGTAATCTCCAAAGTTTGAGTGTGCAAGTATATTAAAGGTCTTCAAATGATTCCATTTTCTGTTCAGAATTGAGGATAAGTTCAGGATAAAACTTTAAAAAGGCTTGTTCCATTTGTTCTTCATTCGCCATGAACACATTCATTGCCTTCTGGAGATTTTGTGCCTGGGGCAGACGAGAGGACATGCCACTGAAAGCGCGCTGCATTCCTGAGGTGGTTGAGTATGCATTGAGCCAATCGTGTTTTTTCATGGATTGAAAAACCAAACGCATTTCATCATTAAAGAAATTATCATAGCGCTGAAGTGTTGAATAAACATCCAAAATAAAGGTCGGCCGTGATTTGTTTGCCGCAAATTTTTCCCAATGGCGGGTAAGCAAATGGTCGCAAAGCACATCGAGAGCCGGAGAGGACCAAAGCCCCAGAACAGGACGCACGATCTTCCGCATTTCAAGTATCTGCTGGTGCGAGTCGGTATAGGAGTCTATGTAGCGGTGCAGCATTACTCCCATTGCTATTCGCGATGGCAGTTTTTTGTATTTGTTGCCCTTGTAAGCATCGGTTAGGAACTGGCCCGCAAGCAAATCGTCATCATCAAAACTGAGCAGAAAATGTGCGAGATAGTTCATTGTAATGGTTGATTTACCAGTTAACCTGTCCTCCCTCCGATAGTGTATTTGTTTCAGACTTCGGCAAAGAATGCGAATCTACCTTTGTTCTGAAACCGATGCACAACAGACTTAAAATTTATTGGCGTTGCCAGTTCATAGGATGGGGGCTTTTCACCCTGGGCAATGTGTTGAATGCATACGCCCGGCAGGAAATGTCAGGTGCCGATTATTTGTTTTCATCCATCAGCATAATCGTTACCGGTATTTCAGTCACTCACATCTACCGCTATTTTATTCATGGTTGGGGTTGGAAGCAAAAGACTATTCCGTCATTGGTGTTGCGCATTCTTGCCGCATCATTTGTTTGCGGCATGTTCATCATTCTATTGAACATTGCCCTGGGCGACTTGCGGTTGGGGCGCATTCCCTTCTACGAGAGCTTCAGCCTTTCGAAATTCGTGGAGTCAGGGCTTGTCTTCATCTTCCTTTCGCTTCTTTGGAGCTTCATCTATTTTGCCATTGCCCAATTTCAGAACTACAAGAAGGAAGAAATAAAAAACCTTGAATTGCATGCGGCAAAAACGGAAATTGAAATGAACAATTTCAAGGCACAGGTTAATCCGCACTTCATGTTCAACTGCATGAACAGCATAAGAGCGTTGGTGGACGAAAACCCTGACAAAGCAAAACAAGCCATCACCCTGTTGAGTGGAATGCTTCGCAACAATTTTTTGCTGGGAAAGAAGCCAACCGTTGCACTTCGCGAAGAGTTGGAATTGGTAGAGAAATACTTGTCGCTTGAAAAAATCCGTTTCGAAGAACGGCTTCATGTTGAATTGCAAATTGACCCGGCTACGCTTAGCTTCGAAATACCGCCTTTCATGCTGCAAACAGTGGTGGAGAATGCCGTGAAGCACGGAATTTCGAAAAGGAAAGAAGGAGGAATTGTACTCATTCGGGCATCGGTGGAAGCAAAGGAACATTTTTCGATCCGTGTATCCAACTCAGGAACATGGTCGCACAATTCCAACGGTACCGGTATAGGCCTGTTGAACACCCGCAAACGCCTTGAACTCATCTTTGGTAATCAAGCCTCGTTCACTATCGGACAAGAGGAAGACAATGTGGTTGCAAATTTTCTAATCCCAAAAATAAATTTATCATGAAACTGAGAACCATACTTGTTGATGACGAACGCCTGGCCAGAAAGGAATTGACTTCACTGCTAAAGAATTTTCCCGAAATCGAAATCATTGGCGAGTGTTCCAATGCCGATGAAGCCATGGAAGCTATACAACAACACAATCCCGATTTGCTTTTTCTCGACATCCAGATGCCGGGCAAAACCGGGTTCGAATTGCTGGAGCAACTGGAATCGGTGCCGCGCGTAATTTTTGTCACTGCTTATGATGAGTACGCCCTCAAGGCATTTGAGGTGAATGCCTTGGACTATTTGCTGAAACCAGTGGAGGAAGACCGCCTGGCAGATGCCATACACAAAGTAGAACGCGCCATCCAGAAAGAACAGCGCCTGATGGAAGAAGCCAAAAACAACCGGCTGGGCCAGGATGACCAGATTTTTTTAAAGGATGGTGAGAAATGCTGGTTTGTTTCCCTGCGCGATGTGCGCCTCTTCGAATCAGAAGGAAATTATGTGCGGGTGTTCTTCGACAAGTTTAAGCCGCTTATCCTAAAATCGCTCAACAACCTGGAAGATCGCCTCGATCACCGCTCCTTCTTTCGTACCAACCGCAAGTTCATTGTCAATTTAAGATGGGTGCAGCAGGTGGAGAACTGGTTCAACGGTGGGCTTCGGCTTACGCTTAAAGATGAAAAGCAAACCACAGTGGAAGTTTCCAGAAGACAAGCGGCAAAGTTTCGCGAGTTGATGAGTTTGTGATTTGTATGGGTTCTGAATTCGTTTCCCGATGGCTACCACATTTCCATCAAACCAAAAATTAACAGAGGCAACCAGTAGTTGTTTGGCTCGCACAAAAGTCAAAATAAATATCCGACCCCTGTCCCATCTGGTTGTCTCCAGTGCTGGATGCTTGAACTTACCACAGCAGCCTTTTTAATAATAGCCTTTATGACAAACGATTGAGCTCAATAATAAAGGAACCGTTCTCATTCCATACCACATGAGTTGCGCGGGTAACTCAAAATGACCAACGTCCTCTTTCCATATTTTCACCACCAAACTTTTTTCATACGCTTCGAGGTTCGTACCGATAACTATCGGGATGTGCTTTAAGTTGCCAATCATGAAACTAACATTTGACATTTTTGAATTTTGACTTATCCCACTTTTGACTTATGAAAATCCTCGACATCAAAACCCTGAAAGGCCCCAACCTCTGGAGCATCCGCAGAAAAAAACTCATCCAAATGCGCCTCGACCTTGAGGACATGGAGCAAAAACCAACCAATGAAATTCCAAACTTTTTGGAACGGCTGCGCGAGTTGTTACCTGGCATGTTTTCGCACCGATGCAGCGAAGGCGTGCCGGGTGGGTTCTTCCATCGCGTGGAAAAAGGAACATGGATGGGCCATGTCATAGAACACATCGCATTGGAAATACAAACGATGGCGCAGATGAATTGTGGCTTCGGGCGTACACGCGAAACCACCACGCCTGGAGTGTACAATGTAGTATTCGACTACCTCGAGGAAAAGGCAGGACAGTACGCAGCGCGAGCTGCAGTGCGAATTGCCGAAGAATTGATTTCCAGTGATGCAGTGTCAGTCATTGCTGAAAAACTGAAGGCCGACATTCAGGAAATGCGTGAAATCCGCGAAGCCGAACGTCTCGGCCCATCTACCGGATGTATCGTTGATGAAGCAGTGTCGCGCGGCATTCCTTACATAAGATTGAACAGGCATTCACTCGTGCAACTCGGTTATGGAGTGAATCAAAGAAGGATACGCGCCACCATTGCAAGCACCACAGGAAGCATTGCGGTGGACATTGCATGCGACAAAGAAGAAACAAAAAATCTACTTGGTGCAGCCGAAATTCCAGTTCCAAAAGGACGAATAGTTTACACAGAAGAAGGATTGAAGGAAGCCATTGACTCCCTCAACTATCCCATCGTGACTAAACCCGTGGATGGAAATCATGGCAAGGGTGCCACCACGGATATCAAAGACTGGGAAGGTGCCGTGGCAGGATTAGCAGCAGCAAAAAAATATGGTCGCGCAGTCATAGTAGAAAGATTTATCACCGGACAAGACCACCGCTGCCTTGTCATCAATTACAAGTTTGTTGCGGCTGCAATCAGAAAACCCGCGGCAGTTGTTGGCGATGGAAAACACTCCATAACACAACTTATTGAAATCGTAAACGCAGACCCTCGCAGAGGTTATGGTCACGAAAAAGTGTTGACACAAATTACAGTGGACGATTTCCTAATGGAGATGTTGAATCGCGCTGAACTAACCCTCGAAAGCATTCCCAAAAAGGGCGAAGAAATTTTCCTGAAACCTACCGCAAATCTTTCAACAGGAGGTACTGCAACGGACGTTACCGAGATGGTTCATCCCGACAATATTTTTATGTGCGAACGCATTGCGCGCATCATCGGACTCGACATCTGCGGCATTGACATCATGGCTTCCGACCTCTCAACCCCTGTTAAAGAAAACGGTGGAGCCATACTCGAAGTGAATGCTGCGCCCGGCTTCCGCATGCACCTTGAACCAACAGATGGACTTCCACGAAATGTTGCAGAGCCCGTTATTGACATGCTCTATCCTCCTGGCACTTCCGCACGAATTCCCATCATAGCGGTTACTGGCACGAATGGAAAAACCACCACCACCCGCCTCATGGCGCACATGGTAAAACAGATGGGGTACAAGGTTGGCTATACCACCACCGATGGCGTGTACATCCAGAACGCACTCATGATGAGAGGCGACTGCACAGGACCCATCTCTGCCGAGTTTGTCTTGAAAGACCCCACCGTTGATTTCGCAGTGCTTGAAACTGCACGTGGAGGAATTTTACGCGCAGGTCTCGGCTTTCACAATTGTGATATTGCGATTGTGACCAACGTGGCCGAAGACCATCTTGGTCTCAGTGATATTGACACGGTGGAACAACTTGCCAAAGTGAAAGCTGTTGTTCCCGAAACGGTTTTGCCCAACGGCTACACCATCCTCAATGCCGACAATGAACACACCGTGGCAATGGCCAAAGGACTCGAATGCAAAGTCGCGTACTTCTCGTTGGATGAAAAAAATCCACTCATTCAGAAGCACATAAAAGGTGGCGGCCTCGCTGCCATTTACGAAAGCGGATACGTTACCATTTGCAAAGGCACCTGGAAAATTCGTGTGGAAAAAGCAGCCAGCATTCCCCTCACTTATGCTGGCAAAGCCACGTTCAACATCGCCAATATTTTGCCTGTAGTGCTGGCAGGATTCACGCGCGGCTGGGACATTGAGGACATGCGAAGTGCACTCATGACTTTTATTCCTAGTCCTGCCACCACACCCGGCCGCATGAACATGTTCCAGTTCAAACACTTCACTGTGATGGTGGACTATGCACACAACACCCATGGCTTTTTGGCCATCAGCGATTACCTCAGCAAGGTGGACGCAACACCCAAAATCGGAATCATTGCAGGTGTGGGTGACAGGCGCGATGACGATATCCGCAACCTCGGTCGGGTAGCCGCTGGCATGTTTGACGAAATAGTAATCCGCCAGGACAAAAACCTGCGCGGAAGAACAGAGCAAGAAATCATTGACCTCATGACCGAAGGCATTCACGGAGTTAGCACCGAGAAAAAAATTACGGTTATTAGAAAAGAACAGCAAGCGATTGAGTACGCGATTAAGAATGCCGTGGCAGGTTCGTTCATTGTTGTTTGCAGTGATGTGGTGCCGGACGCGCTTGGGCAGATTATGAAGTATAAGGAGGAGGAGGAACAGAGTCCGGTGAAGGCTTAGATTTGCTTTAGAAAAAAAATTGGTTTCCGATGAAAGAAATTGTAATCCAAGTTCCTGAAAGCAAATTCTGACTTGTCCTGAAATAGCTTTACACTGTTTTAGTGTAAAGCTATTTCAGGACGAGTCAGGCAGAAATCGATGGATAAACAACAACTCGAACTTGATCTCAGCGGATAAAACAAGGACTTGATTTTAGCGCCCCAAGGAAATCATCAGCAAATTCAACACTCAAGGGTTCATTTGCACGTCAGAAAATCTTCATCGGACAGTAGGGATTTCGAATAGGAGATTTGGAAGTATAATCGGTCAGCGTGTTAAGTCACCTTCTTGAATCGCTTTTATCAGCCTGGAATCGGTCACCTTCGTCAATTGTGTTTATCAAGCGGTTTCATCAGTTACCGCCTAATGGGTCTTCGACCACTTTAGCGGGGGGACACGAACATGCCATTGTACAGAGGTTTTGCTTTCGTACACCTTTGCCTGTAATTCAACATCATTTTTCACCATGAAAAAAATCCGCGTACTTGTTTTCGATGACAACGAACACCGCAGGGAAAGTCTTCGCCTGCTCATCTCAAACGACCCTGAACTGGAATTCACCGCTACTTATGAAGATTGCAGCGATGTGATAGATGCATTGGAAGCACACAAACCGGATGTTGTGCTCATGGACATTCAAATGCCGCGGGTGGATGGATTGCAGGGATTGAAACTTATCCGCAAAAAATATCCGAGGGTGAAAGTCATCATGCAAACTGTGTTCGAAGATGACGACAAAGTTTTTCGCTCGCTTCAATCGGGCGCAGTCGGATACATCTTGAAAAAAACCGAACCCACAAAAGTGATTGACGCCATAAAGGACGCAATGGAAGGGGGAGCACCCATCACGCCAAGTATTGCTTCCAAAGTCCTAAGTTACTTCAACGCACATGGAAACTTTCGCAATGCTGAAGATTATGGTTTGACGGAAAGAGAAAAAGAAATTCTCTCATTTCTTGTGAAAGGTTTGAGCTACAAAATCATTGCTGACAAACTCAGCATTTCATTTCATACAGTGAACAATCATGTGCGAAGAATTTACGAAAAACTTCAGGTATACACCCAGAGCGAGGCGGTGGGTAAAACACTGCGGGAGAAGTTGCTTTCGCTGGCTCTGATTGTGACTTTTCTCTGTCCATAGTTCAATCGAAATTGAATTGTACGGTCGGCTATGACCCGAATGAAATTTTTGGTCAGGTTGGCTGGGAAATAATACATGCTATGGTTCATGGTAGCGGCAATTCACCGTGGCTTGCCACCGATAAGGGATTGGTCCACTTTAACAACTTGAGCGGGAAATTCACAAGGAGTGATAGTCATAAAGAAGTTTTTTCAATTGCAAAGCATCAAGAGCTTCATTTTTGGATAGGCCCTGCCGGTGGTGGCCTGTTTCTTTTAAGTGAAACTGAATTGAAAGCGGTAATGTGATAGTTGTATCACTCCTCACATGAATTCAAAAGTGTCGTGGTGAACTATAGTCGAAAGCTTCACTTCCATTTTGAGACTAATGATAGCCGGTATTTCATTTTGTCTTAAACAAAAATCCCGTTGATCGTGGTGATCAACGGGATTAATTGACAGATAAAAATCTTCGAATTTTATTTCCCGCAGGTAAACTTCACATTAGTTTCCTGCCACACTGCACCTTCATTGTCCTTGCCCATTAGGTTGATGATACCGGTCACCTTTCCTTCGGATGTGAATTGTCCAATCAGTATTTGCATGTTGTTATCCTTAGCCCAAGTTTGTTTGTGGTCGGGGGTGCAGAACCATGCTCCATCGTACGTTTCAATCTTGCCGCCCTTCTCAAAATTTTCGAATTTCACCTGGAAATTGTTGATGGCATTATCCAGGTTGTTTTCGCGACCTATAGTCACCCAACTGTCGTAGCGCAATTCCGTTTTTTCCTGTGCCAATATGTTGTTCACTTCATTGGCCATAGCCCCACCATAAGGGTTCTGGTAAAATGGTTTGGTGCTTTCAATAATCATAGGGTGAAGGGTGTCACCATAAACAGTGCGGAGGTCGTTTTTATCGTTCATCAGTTCCACGTAAACGCGATAAGTTTTTCCAGGCACAACTCCACCGTTGTCCACTTGTTTTACTACAAGTTGTTTGAACTGGGAATGGGAAAGAAATGCCGAAGCCAAAAAGAAGGTTGCAAGTATCAGATTTTTCATTTTTAGTATTGTGTTTGAATTTTTTTTCGAGCCGCGGGCAGTCAACAATGGCGCCAAATTTATGAGTGCGGCTAGTGAATTACGCGCCAGCGTTCCAATCTTCTTGGCCCCAGCAATGATTTATTGATGAAGCGTCCACCTTTGCGGGGTATCAGGTAACCTACGGATATTTCGTGGGTATGCGGACTTAGAGTACGCGCTGCACTGGTGGTGAGATCGTAGCTATAATTCATCATGAAGTCGCTGTACTGCAAACCAATTACTGCGGCAATGGCATCTTTTGGGCGCACGGTGATACCACCCCATATCGCATCAATGTAGTTGACCTTGATGTGAATATCCATTTGCACAGGTGTTACTGCGGTGAACTTCAACAACCCGGAGGATTGGATGTCCCAGTCATCATCTAACTGGTATTTGTAGGCACCCATTATGTTGAAGTGCCGAACATTCTCGTTCGAGCCGGGATCAACATCCGAATCGAGGTTCAGTTTCGATCCGATAAGCTGAGGAACGGAAATTCCGAAAAAATAGGTGGGACCATAAACAAGAAACCCTGCCGAAGCATCAAAATTCATGTGTGATTCCACCTGCATAGGTTGCAGTGCCTGGTCATCTTCTTCATAAACCACAAGGCTTTCGTTATCGAATTTATATTGACCCACCAATGCGCTGAGGCCAAATGAAAACGCATCCACGTTGTTGAGATCAATTCTATAGGCTCCGCTAACCTCGACCCCAGTGCGGGAAATTGCTCCACCGGAATTGTCCTTATATACAATTCCTCCCACTCCAAGGTTATTGGGAAGTGCTGTGTGGCCGCTGAGTGAATAGGTGACCGGTGCGCCTTTAAATCCTGCCCACTGCTGCCGGTAAGTGGCTATAATGGGTGAATAAAACTGGGTTCCTGCCGTGGCAGGGTTGATCATGTAGGTGTTGTAGGAAAATTGTGTCCTTCGCCAAAGTTGTTGGCCCTGCACCTCAGCCAAAACCATGATCACCGCTATTGCTGCAATAAATTTTTTCATCTTTGCTGGTCTATCCGTTTAGTATTTTATGGTTACAGTACCCATAATCGGGTCAGCTTCATCGCTGTAGTTTATCACGAAATAATAGTCCGCCACAGGAAGGTTATTGCCCTTAAACGTGCCATCCCACGGTGCCTGGTAGCCGCGGCTCTCGAACATGACCTGGCCCCATCGGTTGAAAACCTGTACTTCCGATTCGGGGAAATACTCCAATCCTCCCAAGAGCCAGTAGTCATTCACTCCGTCACCATTAGGGGTAAGTGCAGTTGCTATAAAGAAACACCCTATAGTGGGTTCCACTTCAATTTGTTCAGTAAGCGTGCAGCCAATGGCATCGGTCACAGTAACAGTATAAACTTCGTTGCTAACAAGGCCCACTGCCGTTGCGGTAATTTGTTCGAGTGGGTCGCTCCAGGAATAATTGATAGGCAGGCTGCCATTGGTAACCGCAACCGTTACCGTTCCGTCCATTTCATTCCAGCAGGTCTCCGGGGAGGAGAATAAACTGAGTATCATATCGGTCACAATTTCAGCTCCGATCACAATGGTGGTGTCCATTTCGCAGTTGTCTTCATCGGTAACAGTTACAGAGTAAACTCCCTCGCACAAATCCACAAGCGTGCACGAACCAATCCCACAATTTGGGTCGAGTTCTTCGGGAAAGAATTGTGCAGTCAACTCACCGGTACCTCCTGAAAAAAGTATGGCAGCTGAACCATCACACATCCCGGTGCAGGTTATCCAGTCTTCGGTAACATTGATAATAATGGGGTCAGGTTGCGCAATAGTTACCGGAATAGTGTCTGAAGCACAATTATTATCATCCAACAGAACAACCAGCCAATCTCCGGCACACACACCATCAATCACATCTGTGCCTCCATCGGTTAGCGAGCCGCTGTCTACCACAGTGGTGCTATCTGTGGCATCAAGTAATTCATAACTAAAGGGAGATGTTCCACCTGTGTACTCGACACTGATAGTAGCATCACAATCTCCACCGCAACCCACAGGAGTGGAGGCCGTTACTGCCGTTATGAATTCTCCTGGCTCGGTAATGATGAGGTCAGTAGAATCCTGACATCCGCTTTCATTTTCAATTACAATGTGGTAGGTGCCTGGAGCAAGGCTGTCAAGGGTGAAGGGAAGTGTACCAGCTTCGGGTGCTATGATCTCAACAATACTTGCGCTTCCTGTGGATGTCACGTCAATACTTCCGTTGTCATAACCATAACAGGTAATTTGTTCGGTTACGGTTTGAACCAATAACTCGGCAGGTTCAGTGATCAGCACATCGTTGATGGTTACACCACATCCGCAAGGATCTGTTATTTCAACATCGTAAGTACCGGGACATAAAGCAGAGTAGGTGACGGAGTTTGCAGTTTCAACTGCGGTGCCTGCTGCAGGTGAAATGGCATATTGGTAATCGCCACAGCTTCCGTTGATGTTCTGTATATCAATCACTCCATCACAAGCACCGAAACAAGATAAAATGGTGAAACTGTCTTCATAAGTAATCTGTGTGGGGCTGGTTACTTCCACCGTATCGGTCATTGAGCAGTTGTTTCCATCGGTGGCAATAATGATGTAAATGTCCGGGCAGAGGTCTTCAAAATCGCTTCCGGTGATGGTGATGTCAATGGGATTGGTTCCGCCTTCGGTGGTTGCTGTTACTTCACCATCGCAAACACCAAAGCAGGATGCATCAGAATGAACTACCGTTAGCTCAAGACCATCAGGCTCTAGTACTTCATAATCTTCCGAAAGTATGCAGTTATTGGTATCTGTTGCTGTGATTGTATAACTGCCACCGTTAAGGTTGGCGAGTGTAATTGTCAGAATACTTGGACCAATGAAGGTCTGATTTACAAGGCCCGTCCACTCGGCTGCAATGTCACCAGATCCTCCGGAAACAGTACCAGTGAGGGCACCGTTTTGGGCACTGCTGCAATCCACATCCGTTTCGGAGATGGTGATGTTGAGTTGGGCGGGATTAGCAAGCGTGATGGTGGTATCCAAAAAACAACCCAGCGCATCGGTTGCTATGAGGTTATATGTTCCTGTGATGAGACCTGAAATGGTTTGACCGCATTGAACACTTCCTGATAAAGGTCCTGCATAGATAACGTCTACGGGCAGGGCTCCTCCCGTGCAACTGGTTGTGATAGACCCGTTGCTATTCCCAAAACAAAGAATGTCCTGGCTGATTTGTGCGTTGAATTGAAGTGGCTCTGGTATAGTGATAGTTACACAATTGGATGTGTCACGACAGCCTATGCTGTCAATCATGGTCACATAATAATTGCCATCGCTCAGGTTGAGTATAGTCCAGCCATCGGGGTCCGCGTTGCTGGTTTCCAGCAGGGCATCGGTAATGCAATCGTGCAGTTGGTAGTTTACCCACCCGTTGCCACCATCTTCCACCGTAATGCCTACGGCATCACCATCACAATCAGGAAGGAATGCGTTAATCAAAGTGTCCAGCGCAAATGTTTCGCAGGGATTGGTGTAATTAAAGTCTATTAGGTTTGGTATAATGGGATTGCCAAGTAGACAATCCTCCTGAAGCGTTACATAGCCTTCAAGAGTGAAATCGCCATTGGTTGTAATCTGGGCCAGCAAAACCTTCAGGTCACTTCCAGCAATGGTATTGGGATCAAAACCAGACGGAAATGCAAACCAGCCACCATTATCAATGTATAAATCGTTACCTGGCTCTGTGTAATCGCCCGGTATGGTGCCTGTGAATGTTTGCGACCATTCGCTGCCTTCACACGGCAGTTGTATGTAGTTTACAGTGCCTCCATCTGTATTGCAATCGGTGCCTGCCGTGACATAAGAATCCCAGCATAAAGTAGGTGCAATGACGCATAATGCGCAATTAATGTTTTGACCGAGTATACCGCCTGCTTCATTATTAAAAACGTCACCGGTAAAAGTCATGAGCAGATTGTCATTATCTCCCGCATTCATACAATCAAGATCATTCGCTGCATCGTTAAGTCCCCCAACCATGCCAGTTACGCAGTCGGCAGGATCGGCAACGCAGGCATAAATTTCATACACAATAAAACCGGTAAGGTCAATGCTATCGTTAAGAAAAAGATCCCAGTAGTTGCCATAAAGCACAGTATCCACAACAACCTCGATACCCACGTACTGGGCTGAACTTTTATTGGAATATGTAAAGGATGCAATGAGCAGGATGGCTGCAACAAGAAATTTTTTGGATGCTTTCACCGGTAAATCAAGGTTTGAATGCAATGAAGTCGAAGTTTTGAAGGATGGGGTTGCCTGGTGCTCAATTGAGGGACGCGGGGCGAATGTAACAGATGTGGTATTATGAACATGTGATGATGTGCTGATGTAGATAGGTAAGAGGGTCATGATTGCTAATCGGGATTGTGTCCTTCGGAAGCCAATACAACTGCCCCACCCGGCTTCCCCACTGGCATAGCAAAAATCTTAAAAAGGCTCCAGGAACGAAATGCTTTACTCTTCGGCATGCAGGTTTTGACTGCATCTTATCTAGCGCGTTCTCAATATTTAATAGTGACTGTCCCTAAAATGGGATCGGCTTCTTCGCTGTAATTTATCACGAAGTAGTAATCAGCAACCGGAAGTTTTTTCCCATCGTAACTGCCATCCCAGGCTGCATCATAGCCCCGGCTTTCAAATATTACCTGCGACCAGCGATTGAAAACCTGGACCGTGGCTTCTGGGAAGTATTCGAGTCCTCCAATAAGCCAGTCGTCATTCATTCCATCGCCATTGGGGGTAAGTGCGGTTGCGATGAAGAAGCATCCTATGGTAGGGGCTACCTCTATTTGTTCAGTGAGTGTGCATCCGAAAGCATCGGAAACTATCACGGTATAAACATCATTCGAAATGAGACCGACTGCCGTGGCCGTGGTTTGTTGAAGCGGGTCGTTCCATTGGTAGTTGATAGGCACGTTGCCATTGGTGACAGCTACTGTTGCTGTTCCGTCCATTTCATTCCAGCAGGTTTCCGGTGAAGAAAAAAGGGTGAGGATCATATCAGTGACCATTTCTGCACCGATAACGATAAGGGTGTCCTGCTGGCATTCGGCTTCATCGCTAACGGTTACGGTGTAAGTGCTTTGGCATAAATCAACAAAGGTGCAGGAACCGATGCCGCAGTCGGGGTCAATATCCTCAGGGAAAATTTGTACCTCCAGTTCGCCAGTACCACCGGAAAAAAGCACAGTGGCTGAACCATCACACATGCCGGTGCAGGTTATCCAGTCTTCGCTCAGGTTGATGATAATGGGATCAGGTTCAATGATGGTTACTGCAAGGCTGTCGGTTGAACAAAAATTGGCATCCATCAAAACAAGAAGCCAGTTTCCTGCGCACACATTATCAATCACATCGTTTCCCGCAGCGGCAAGCGGGCCACTGGCAACTACGGTCGTGTTGTTGGCAGCGTCCAGGAGTTTAAAACTGTACGGGTCGGTGCCACCGCTATATTCTACGCTGATGGTAGCATCACAATCTCCACCACAACCCACAGGGGTGGTTGTGGTAATTTCTGAGAGAAATTCTGACGGTTCGGTTATGATCACGTCTGTTGAGTCTTGGCATCCGTTTTCATTTTCAATAACGATGTGGTAGATGTCGGGGGCAAGATTTTCCAATGTGAATGGAAGTGTTTGAATAACCGGTTCGATAAGTTGAACAATGCCGGGGTTGCCGGTGGATACTTGAATACTTCCATTGTTGTTTCCAAAACAAAGAACCTGTTCAACCACTGTGACCACTTCGAGAGCCGCGGGTTCGCTGATAGACACATTGTTTATGCTGACACTGCATCCACAGGAGTCAGTGATTTCGATCTGATAAGTGCCTGCACACAAGTCAGAGTAGGTAACTGCGTTTGCAGATGATGTCTGTGCACCAGTGGCAGGTGATAGGGCGTATTGGTAATTGCCACAACTTCCGGTGATGTTCTGGAAATCTATTACACCATCACATGCCTGATTGCAACTTATGTTGGTGAAGGTAGGTTCGAAGCCGAAATCATCCTGGCCAATGACTTCAACGGTGTTTGAAATGATACAACCCAGATCATCAGTGATCGTAATGATGTACTCGCCAGGGCATAGGTTGATGAAACTTCCTCCTGTTATTGTTACATCCGCAGTTCCGGTGCCTCCGCTTGTGTCCACTTGCACAGTTCCATCACAAACACCCGGGCACGAAGCATTGGTAACAGAAATATTGCTTGACAAACCTTCAGGCTCGAATACAGAAAAATTTTCGGAAACGGGGCAAAGGCTGGCATCGCTTGCAGCCAGATTGTAGTTGCCTCCGCCAAGATTGCTGATAGTTACAGTGAGAGGACTTGGTCCTGTAAATGTTGCCGTGGCATCACCCGTCCAGTTCGCGGTAATGATGCCGGTGCCACCTGTGATGGTACCTATAAGAGCTCCTGTTTCAATACCGCCACAACTCACATCAGTAACTGCAATGTTGATGATTAGTTCGGGGGGATTGGCAAAAGTGATTTGAATTATTTCCGTGCATCCGTTGTTGTCCATTGCACTAAGTATGTAAGTACCGGTGGGCAATCCTGAAATTATATCGCCACAGGCCACGCTGCCGGAGATAGGGCCGGCATAAAAAACACTGTCGGGGGGAGTACCTCCGCTGCAACTGGTAAGTATGGTTCCATTGGAGTCTGCGAAACAAATAATGTTTTGACCAATGGCCGCATTGAAATTAAACGGTGTAGGTTCAGTGAGTGTAAAAACCTGCGTGCTATCCAGGCAGCCGATGCTGTCCTCCAACGCTATGTAATAGCTGCCGGGGTTGAGTGTGTTGTTGCTGTATCCCGCATCCAAATCATAAGCTGCAAAAATCTGGGCGTCATTAAGTGCGTTGTAAAGGGTGTAGTCCACGGGGCCATTTCCACCATCATCAAAAGTCACAATGTTATCATCTCCAAAACATGCCGCAGGGGTTATGGAGGCTATCAGGTCCATAGGGTTTGCCACACAAGGCTGCGGCTGGCAAAAACTAAAGTCTTCCACTAAAATGTTTTCTAAACCTGGCTGGCAATCGTTTTGAAAACTGATCTGACCATCCATACAAAAAGTATCGTTGGTGGTGATTTGTGCTATCTGGTAGCTTGCATCATTGGTGGTGCCATCGGTGAAAATCTGGAACCAGCCTCCATTGTCAATAAAAAAGTCAAGGTCATTAAACATAGTTGAGCAATCGGCCGAAAAAACCGCAGGGGGTGTGACATCATCAGGACAGTTGAGCAGGTAAGGCGAACTGCCCGAACAATAATCATCAAGTGTGGCCCACGAGTCGAAGCAAATTGTTGGAAAATTGTTGCACAACGAGCAGTTGACGCTGTTGCCATAGACTGCTCCCAGCGGATCGTTAAAATACTCCCCATCAAAGGTGATGGTGAGATTGTTCGGATCGGTGACATAACACGTTTCTATATCCGGCCCTATTCCACCGAAAACACCCACAAAACAATCATTGGGATCTTCCATTATCACTATTACATCATAAACTACGTATCCTGTAAGATCAACAGGACCGCATACTGTCATGTAAGTTCCATAAAGGACCTGATCCACCTGCACAATGACTGTGTCAATTCCGCCTTCAGTAAACTGTGATAAAACGCGGTAAGATGGAATGGTGAAGTACAGGATGGATAACAAAGACAGTCGCAGTAAATACGTTTTCATCTTTTAGTAAGGGTTGGTCAATAGTAAGTCGAACGGTACGGGGTGTTGGTTGCCTTTGTTGGAAAATCGGGAGAAATAAATGGAGAGATGAATTCTATTTTCTCCAGAATGAGGAAGTTTCAAAATGGAAGATGCTTCAACCTTGAACCAGGATGAAGCATCTTCAGAAACTTAAAAACAAGAATCTATTCTCTCAAGAATTTTTGTATGGATATCTCATCATTTCCCACCAGGTGGGTATTGTAAACCCCAACGGCCAGAAACGATACAGGGATTGAATGATTTCTTCCTGCAAAACTTTCGGTCAACACCAATCTTCCGCTGCTGTCGAATATGGAAATGGATTTGCTACCATCGTGCGGGTATTTTATGTTTACGGCTTGAGTGGCTGTGTGATAAAAGATGACAACCCCGTGCATGACATCTTCTTCCAGGGAAGTTTCAAGGTAAATAGAACCTTCTATTGTACATCCGTTTGCGTCTTCGATGGCGAAGGTTGCTATTCCTGCTGATAAATTTTCACCCACCAAGCCATTGTCACTGTTGGGCCATGTAATGTTATAAGGTGGGTGCCGCCTGTAACTTCAATTTCAGCGGTAGCATCTTCAGCGCCTGCCATTGTTTCGTCCGTTACCGAGATTACCCTGTATTCAAGTTCATCGGGTTCGGTAATGGTAACACTTTCTTGGTGCTGACATCCATTGCTATCGGTAGCAGTAAAGGAGTAAGTGCCCTCCTCAAGCGCCAGCGGATTTATGCCATCCCAGGTCAAAGAATAGTCTCCGCTTCCGCCTGAAAGATTCACTATGGCCGATCCATCTTCTTCACCGTAACAACTCACACTGGTGATAATGACATCGGCTGCTATGGGTGGAAAATCTTGCAACTCAACTCCTTCATACACTGCGCAGCCACTGGCATCGGCAGCAAGAAAAAAATAAGTATCGGCTGCAAGTGATACAAGACTTGTACCCGCCTGGCCATTGTCCCAATCAACACTTGTAAATTGGCCACCCAGTGTTAGGGCCAGGCTTCCATCACTATCGCCATTACAAGTGGGGAGGTGGTGTTGATGATCAGTCCTGAATTTCCAATATCGGGATCACTGAAAAACAATTCTGCGACATTTCCCAGGGCATCGGTTACCACTAGAGTGTTGATAGAAGGTGCATTGCTTCCGAAAGCAATCCATTTGATATTCTGTATGGAAGCAATGCCATTTACTTCCACTGTAAAGGGTGGCCAACCTCCTGTTATTTCTGCCTCCAGTTGTGATTCAATTCCGGAACTGCACACCACATACCCAGAGGTTCGAGTGGTTCAATAATTATGGGGACAGTAGTATAACTGCATTGGTAGTTGTTAGCCACCTTGATGTAATAACTGCCGGGCACTACGGCAGTTATTAACGTGCCACCGGATTGCACAAGCACATCGGCCGAGGTATAAAGTTCCGATGACATAATACCGTTGCCACCTTATATCTCTATAGAAAAAGTTTCGCCTCCTTCTTCAGGAAAAATGTTAGCAATAATGTCTGATCCAAAATCATCGCAAGGCATGGGTTGGCAGATGTCGAACCAGACTGACTCAATTACATTTCCAGGTTCACATAGAACTTGCCACGACATCCATCCGTTCATGCAGAAACCATCGTTGGTGGTGAACTGTGGAATTTTCACACGGTGGTCAGTTCCGGCAATGGAATTGAGATTAAAACCTCCGGCAAGAGTGAACCAACCACCGTAATCAATAAATACATCGAGGGTGTTAAAATTGTCCGTGCAATTTGCGGCAGCAAAAACACCAAAATCAGTATCATCACATGGCAACCCAATGATGAAAACTTCTGCTCCATCGCCCGCGCACTCCCCGCCAATTGTTATGTCAGAATCCCATTGCGAGGCAGGGTAAGTAACGAATAAAGGACAAAACTGGCTCGCGCTTGTAATTCCTCCAATCGGATCGTTGTACACGTTACCATCAAAAGTTATTTGGAGGTTGTCGTAATCGAGTGGATTTCCGCAACCGAGATCATCAACGGCATCAGTATTACCTCCCAAAATCGCCACCAGGCAACTTAACGAGTCAGGCACCACTGCCCAAACAGAAAAAGTTACGTAGCCCGTAAGATCAACATCACCGCAAGAAGCGGTATGAATGCCGGTGTGTACCGAATCAATTTCCACCTCCAGGTATTGTGCATGGAAAGTAGACGCGAAAAACATGGCGAGTGCTGCAGGTAAAAGTTTTGTGTGTTTCATGATGAAGTTTTGATTGGATGTGGTAAAAGTAAATTACATGTGCCCGGATTATCAGGAAAAGCATCATCACCGGATGAGTACCACAAATCCTTTTACGACAGATGCCATGTGTTGATGATTTGTGCATTTAAACGCGTAAGAATACACATCGTTGGGAGCGAAATAATTTCCGTCATGCACACTTCCGTTCCATCCGGATCCTACATCTTTCGTTTTGAAAATGGCATCGCCCCAGCGGTTGTAAATAGTGAGTTCGAAATGGAGCATGGGACTAAGTGCGGGATACCACACCTCATTCAATCCATCGCCATTTGGCGTAAATGCATTGGGGATATAAATAACGGGATCATCGAATGGCGGGAAATTTTCCTGCGTATTGGGCAAAGCAATGTTGGGCCAAAGTTCATAACTAGGTTCCACGTCAGTGTTGTTTTCGCCTGTAAAAATTTCCTCGCTGAGTCCTGTGGAGAAGTCACCGGGGTTCTTGCTTAAAGGAGGGTCAGGAATATCTCCTTCATCTTCCAGCATTTCGTAACAGAGAATAGTTTCACAAAACAAGGCATCAAATTCAGAGACCATAAACTCGGTGGCAGAAAAAAAATCTGCACTTAAACATGGTTCTGATGCGGGGTAGCTCATGGAGTGCACTACCGGTTCCACATCCCATTGGAGGCATGGCGCATTTCCTAGTTCGTCAGTGGTTATCAACCACAGCCGTGAAATGGAATTGTAGCCACCCAGCGTTCCAAACAGTGTGAAGCCATTGTCCGGTGCGCGCTCGAAACCATCGGGAAACGACCTTTCATTTTCTTCGCTGTATAGCCGTAGCATAAGAGTGTTGCCTTGTGCATCGGTGTGCAGCAGGCCTGCTTTGCTGTGCGAGCCGTAGCTCTCGGGTTCGGCAAGTACCCAAATACTTTCATCGTCAGTATCCCACATCACACCAAACGCTTCATCGTACAAATCACCACCATAGGTTTTTCCCCATAGCATTTCGCCCTGGGCATCCAGTTCCATGATGTACATATCCCAGAAAGAGATGTCGGCAAAATCGCTGCTTCGGCCCACCACCAACAGGTTGCCGTTGGGTTTCCGGGCGAGTGCCAGCGGTTGGTTGTCACCCGTTATGAAGGTGCGGGTCCAGATGATGTCACCCGTTTCATCGGTTTTAATAAAGATGAGTTCAGGCGCGACATCTGCCCCGTACGAATAGCCTGCACACACGCTATTTCCACCCGGAAGTGCAAGAGCGCAGGTGGCCACCGAATGGTGCGATGGGATGGATGAAATAAAAGTTTTCCAGAAAAGAATTTCACCAGCATCGCTCAGTTTTAGCAGGAACATGCGCCACGCATTGTTTACCAGTTGGCGCCCGGTAATAAGAAAGCCATCAGACGCTTTCTTCATTTCATTTACCAGTATGTCGTCAGTGGATTGACCGTATAAGCGTGTCCATATTTCATGACCCTCGCCATCGGTGCGAATGATGATTAGCCGTTTGCCACTATTCTCTGTTTCGCGGGATGAAACAAGGAGGAAACCGCCATCAGCAGTTTGCTCGGCAAATGTGTTGGTATAATATTCTCCTGGGTTGAAATACGTGCGTGACCACTCTGTCCATCCGTCTATATTGGTTTTGATGAGGAGAATCTTTTGAGTGTAAGTAGCAGTATCGAACGTGAAACTGCACAAGGCATATCCATCATCAGTTGTGCGAATTATGTCGCCCCGGTTTCCAAAACCGGAGGAAAACGCCAGGAAAGTTTTTTGGAAGTGCATCTGTTGTGCAAAAAAATTCACATAACAAAACAGGGCAATGGTCAATGCAAAGTATCCGCGCATTTTTTTTTAGTTAAGGATAAAAAAGATAGATGCTGCGATTGACAGATGAAGTGTGCTAACGGTTGTCTGGAACAGGTGTTGATCTTTTCTTGCTTTATGTGTGCGGCAATTGAGGGGTGAATTGTACCACTCATCAAAAAATAATTTTCCTGAAAATGTTGGGCGTGTAGTTTCGTCCTCCTAAAAAACAAACAACATTATGTACACATCGAAATACATTCTGACAGGGGTAATTATTGCCACTATGCAACAGCTAACTTTAGCTCAAAACGCCACAAAGGTGAAGTATCCAACTACAGCAAAAAATCCGGTGGAACTGGATTTCCACGGAACCACAGTCACTGATAATTACCAGTGGCTGGAAGATGACAACAGCGAACAAACGGTGGCTTGGGTGAAGGCACAGAACGAGGTGACTGAAGCCTATTTATCAGCCATTCCATTTCGCACTAAGATCAAGGATCGGATTACTGAACTTTTCAATTTTGAGAAAGTAGGCTCACCTTACAGAGTGGGCGATTATTATTTCTTGTGGAAGAATAGCGGGCTGGAACCACAGGGCAAATACTATGTGCGAAAAGGCATAGAAGGCCCCGATGAATTGTTTCTTGATGTAAATGCATTGAGTGTGGACGGAACAGTGAGTGCATCGCTGGGTTCAGCATCGGACGACAATAAGTACATAGCCATAAACCAGGCAGAAGCTGGCAGCGATTGGTCGCAGATACGTGTGATGAACATCGCAACAAAAAAAGAAACTGGTGACGTGTTGAAATGGGTCAAATTTTCAGGAGCAGCATGGTACAAGGATGGCTTTTACTACAGTCGGTATCCGGAACCCAAAGCGGGAGACGAACTTTCAGCTTCGAACCAATTCCACATGGTGTACTACCACAAACTTGGAACTCCGCAAAGCGAAGACAAATTGATTTACACGGATAAAAACCGTCCGCATGTTTATCATAACGTGGGCCTCACCGAGGACAAAAAATATCTTTTTTTATATGCAGCACCTGGAACCGATGGCTTCGAGGTGTGGTACAAAAGCCCTGAAGACTCCGGGCCATTCAAACCACTTTTTACCGATGTGAAATACCACACCAGCGTGGTGGACTCCAAAGACTCCAAGTTGATTGTGCACACCGATGTGAATGCACCTAAGTACAGGCTGGTGGTGGTGGATCCATTGCACCCCTCACCGGAAAATTGGGTGGAACTTGTTCCCCAATCTGATGATTTGCTGGAGGGTGCCGGAACAGGTGGAGGAAAACTTTTTCTTTCTTATCTATCCAAAGCCAACACGAGAATTTTTTCGATGAACTACGATGGAACGGATAAAAAAGAAATTGCCCTGCCTGATAAAACAGGCTCTGCTGGTGGCTTCTCCGGCAAGCGGGATCACAAACAATTGTTTTACGCCTTCACATCCTTTACTTATCCGGGTGCCATTTACACTTACGACATTGCCTCGCACACCAGCAAACTTTTTTATCAGCCCAAACTAAAATTCAACCCTGCCGATTATGAAAGCAAGCAGGTGATGTACAAGAGCAAAGACGGAACAACAGTGCCCATGTTTATCGTCCATAAAAGGGGATTGAAGATGGATGGCAGCAATCCCACGCTGCTATATAGTTATGGTGGATTCAACATTTCCCTCACGCCATCTTTCTCCACATCGCGCATTGTGTTGCTGGAAAACGGTGCAGTGTTCGCCATGCCTAACCTTAGGGGCGGAGGCGAGTTTGGTGAGGATTGGCACAAGGGAGGAATGCTTGACAAAAAACAAAATGTGTTCGATGATTTTATTGCCGCAGCCGAATACTTAATAAAGGAAGGCTACACATCAAAAGACAAACTTGCGATTGAAGGCGGATCGAATGGAGGTTTGTTGGTGGGCGCCTGCATGACCCAGCGGCCCGATCTCTTCAAAGTATGTTTCCCGGCCGTGGGCGTAATGGATATGCTGCGTTACCACCAGTTCACGGTGGGCAAAGGATGGATTCCAGAATATGGATGCGCAGATAGCAGCAAAACAGAGTTCAATTATCTGCGGGCCTATTCACCCTATCACAACATGAAACCAGCAGTAAATTATCCGGCAACAATGGTGCTTACAGCAGACCATGACGACCGCGTTGTACCTGCTCATAGTTTCAAGTTTGCTGCCCGTTTGCAGGAGTGCCAGACTGGAACCAACCCTACCCTTATCCGCATTGAAACACGTGCAGGACATGGAGCAGGAAAAAGCACGGAACAAGTGATACAAGAACAAAGCGACAAGTGGGCGTTTTTCTTTTTCAATCTCGGAGTGAAGTTGTGATGGAAATACGTCCCGATAATTATCGGGATATGAATTACGAAGTACTGTGGTTCACGTACTTCGTAATTCATAATTTCTGAGGGCTGCCTACTGCCAACTTCCGCTTACCCTCTAAGAATCCAGCGCACAATAAGTACGACCAGGCATAACAGAAACATGTAAATGGAAATTTTGTTGATGCCATGCATGAACCTGAGGTTCTGATCCACATCTTCTTTCCTAAAAAGATTTAGCGGATTGATGTAGTAAAGAATCTTCCTGAAGATCATGGGCGCAAGGTATAAGCTCCAACTTATGAATGGTTCGGCAAGCGAATGGTGGAAGTGAGCCAAATTTGGGGAGTATGGTGGATTTATTCAAGGGTACCTCTAAAAACCCCTGATACTTCGTTACACGAATTTTCCAAACTTATCATTTACGGGGAGTAAACTCCGGGTTTTGAAAAATCCGCCTGCCTCGTCTGAGTGGTTTTTAAAGGTGCCCTCAAGTTGGAATCATGTAAGCTTTTGATCAATGCAGCTTCGCTAAACCCTTCGGTTTTGCCATTTGCCCTTTGCACGTTGCATTTTGGTTCCTCTTGTTCAGAACTCCCAAAACCCCTTCTTACAATTCCTTGAAATTGCAGGTTCGTTTACATGCACATTTGCGCCCGTGATAAAAATTGTAATAGCCGACAGCAACCATATTGTGAGGGCAGGCCTCAATGCTATTGTGGCTAACTATCCCACGCTTTGCGCAGTGGGCGAGGCCATAGAAGACAACCACCTGGTGGATTTGACAAAGAACTTCCAGCCCGATGTGGTGATGCTTGATTTCTGCGCCAAAGGATTTACCATAGATGTGGTGCCACGCATTCTGCGCATCTTTCCAAGAATGAAATTCGTGGCTATTACCGGGGAGCAAAGCGGTGTCACCATCGTTAATGCACTGCGGGCGGGCATCCAGAGCTACATCAAGAAAGATTGCGACATCCACGAAATTGTGGATTCGATAAACGAAACTGCACGGGGCGGAAGATTTTTCTGTGGCCAGATACTGGAAGCAATACACCGCGAGGCTATTGACATAAGCGACATTGGTATTGCAGAATTCAATTGCGAGCCGGTCGTTATCAGCGAGCGCGAACTGGAAGTAATCAAACTCATTGCCGAGGGTTATACCAACAACGAGATTGCCGAAAAGCTTTTCCTCAGCCCACACACCATTAACACTCATCGCAAAAACATTATGGCTAAACTGGGAGTGAATAACACAGCAGCCATTGTGATGTATGCCGTAAAAACCCAACTCGTTCACCCGAATCGGTTTTTGTTTTCCCCTGTCACCGCTTGATGATTGCAGATTTCCAATTCTTCGCGAAATGAAGTGTGGATTTTAGATTTCACAATTCGACAACCTCCCCGTTCTTCAAGCCCATCTACTTTTGACCCGTGCATTGCAACCTATCATTGCTGCACATGTTTAAATAAATTCGAACGTGGCAATCACGGTCGTACGACACAAATTGACATCTGGTCCCGATAGCTATCGGGATTGAAATCTGAAATTCAATGCTAGTAACATCATCCCCAATTAGAGTTTGCAGTACTGCAAGCACCCGCATCCGTGAAGTGGATTTTACGAACCTCGGGTTCGGAAAAATTTTCAGCGACCACATGTTTGTGGCTGAATACAACGGAACGCATTGGACCAACATGCGCATCATGCCTTACGGCAAACTGATGATGAGCCCTGCAATGAGTGCGCTGCACTATGGCCAGGCCATTTTCGAAGGACTCAAGGCATTCAAGAATGAAAGCGGTGAAATCTTTGTTTTCCGCCCTGAGCGAAATGCCCAGCGCTTGAACGAAAGTGCCGAACGCATGTGTATGCCGGGAGTTCCCAAGGACATGTTTATGGATGCCATTACTGAACTGGTAAGGCTCGATCGCGAATGGATTCCTTCCAGCGAAGGCGAGTCACTCTACATCCGTCCTGTGTTGTTCGCCACTGACGAATACGTGGGAGTGAGGCCGTCCGAAACCTATATGCTTTTTATTTTCACTTCTCCTGTTGCTCGTTATTACAGTGGCGAGCTTAAAGTGAAAATCGAAAACAATTACACACGCGCATCGAAGGGCGGAACCGGTCATGCAAAAGCTGCCGGTAATTATGCCGCATCACTTTGGCCGACTAAAAAAGCACAGGAAGAAGGCTACCACCAAGTATTGTGGACGGACGGACACTCGCATGAATACTTTGAAGAGAGCGGGACCATGAATGTCATTTTCAAGGCAGGCAACATCGTGATGACACCAACAGTGAGTGATTCTATTCTTGATGGTGTGACTCGCGATTCCGTACTCACCATCGCCCGCGACTGGGGATATGAAGTACAGGAGCGCAAAGTTTCCGTTAAAGAAATTACCGACCTCTTAAAGGAAGGAAAACTGGATGAAGCATTTGGTGCAGGTACTGCGGCTACCGTTGCACCCATACGCACCATCGGTTACCTTGGTGTGAATTACGATTTGCGCCCATCAGAGCAATGGGAATTTGCACCGAAGGTTCGGAAGGAACTGGACTTATTGAAACACGGGCTCGTTCCGGATATCCACGGATGGAATCACCGGATTGAATAGTTCTTGACATTTATTCCTTTGCGCAGCCTTATTCCCGCTCCATGCGAGAGGAACTCATGCGTTCTGAAATGAAATAATCAGTGAAAAGCGGAGAGTACTTTCTTCGCTTTTTTTTATTTTCAAATGTGGAATTGATGAACTTGTGCATCCCTGAATTAAGAAGATGATGCGTTGGATAGTTGTAATGTACTTCATGACTTGCAGCGTTGCACTTGCAGCGCAGCAGGACTATCGCATCCAAGGTGTGGTGTTGGAAGACTCCACCTTAGTTCCGCTTGAAGGGGCAAGGGTGGTTGTGAAGGGAACATCATTTCAAACGAACACAGATGAAAACGGAACATTCATTATTGATGTTTCCAACATTCCACTGGAAGTTGTTCTTGTTGTCCAACTTCTTGGCTTCAGCGAAAAGGAGGTCGCAGTCAACCTTAGCTCAAAACAAGAACTGGTAATACCGCTGGTGACAGAATGGTTGGAGTTAATCGGACCAACCATTCACGCTGTGAGAGTGGAAACCGTGTGGAGTAGTGAACAACTGAACGTGGCAGACTTTGCATTTGCTGATGAAGGACTTCTCCTCCTCACCTATGAAAAAGAAGACCGATGGAAACGCGACACTGAAAGCAAGGAGACCTATTACTCAGGCTGCGAAGTGCGTTTTATTTCTTCCACTGGATCAACAGAAACTTCGTGCACCGTTCCCGAAGAAGCCACTGGAATGTACACGGACTATTTCAGCGAAGCATTTCTGGAAGGAAAGAAAAACGTTTATGCAGTTTCTATTCAGAGTAATGTGCCAGAGCTATCAATCATTGACCGGGAAGACTTTGAGAATTCCTATAGACCTGTGATAGACACCATTGGCACCAAAACAATACTGTCAAGCTACAATCCCGACTATCCCGCGTTTGAATACTATGCTTTCAACACTACGGATTCAAGTGTGCAACTCCTGCGCTACATGGTGGATGAAGAAATGATGCGCATGTTCCGCAGCGAGTTCAAATACCTGCACCCGCGAGACAAGCTTGCTGCATTTCGCTACGAGTTAAAAACAGGAATTGACAAAGAGATTGTAGCTGCCTACATGAGCGGCTTCCAGAATTCCAATTACTACGAACCACTAAATGCGCCCATGATTGTGCAGAATGACACGCTGCTCATCTTCGACCATCATCACGACAAATTATTGAAATACGATAGCCACGGACAAGCCATTGATTCACTCCTCATTCAATACCATAAAGTACCCAAACCCGAAAGGTGGAGTGGCAAGGTGATGAAGGATATCTCGACTGATGATGTGTACACCTACTACAACAGGAATGGCTTCACTGTCCTGAAACACATTGATACCAAAACGGGAGTGCCCAGTGAATCTTTCGAACTCTATCACCGCTACGCTGAGAAAATCAAAATCCGCGATGGTTGGGTATATTACATCTATCGCCCGTTTGAAAGTTCACAGAAAAGATTTCTGTACAAGGAGCGGATGTAATCCGTGTACTATCTCTCACCTGAAAGAATTCCTGAAACGTTGTGAATAAGTACACTTGTTGAACACACCTGCCCCAAAGCCTACACATAGATTTGCCCGTCTGCTTTATGTATTGCCGAGTGCACTCTCATCAGCATCCCGAAGAAAAATGGGAACTTCGTTTCACTCAGCATCAACATATCGGCACATCAAAAAATGATCGCCCTTCTCAAAAAAGAAATCCGCAGTTTCCTCAGTTCACTGATTGGCTATGTGGTCATCTGTGTTTTTCTGTTGCTCATGGGGTTGTTCATGTGGGTGTTTCCGGGAGAGTTTAACACGCTGGAAATGGGCTATGCTGGTTTGGACACGTTGTTCTACATAGCACCATGGGTTTTCATGTTCCTCATTCCTGCCATCACCATGCGCTCGTTTGCCGAGGAGAAAAGAACAGGAACAATAGAACTGCTTTTCACCAAACCGCTGGGCGATGTGCATATCATTCTTGCAAAATATTTTGCAGGTTTGTTGCTCGTGATCATGGCGCTGGTTCCTACCCTTATTTATTTCCTCACTGTTTATCTGCTCGGAGATCCTGTGGGAAATGTGGACGGTGGCGGAGTGTGGGGATCGTACATCGGGTTGGTGTTGCTTGCTGCGGGATATGTTGCTATTGGAATTTTCGCAAGCGCTATCACGAATAACCAGATTGTGAGTTTTCTGCTGGCTGCAATGCTTTGCTTTTTCATGTTTGCTGGATTCCAGTCGCTCGGAACGTTTGACCTTTTCGGTTCGCTCGATAGTTTTATCATGAGCATTGGCATGCAGGAGCACTACGCATCACTGAGCCTTGGACTTATTGACTCGCGCGATGTGGTGTACTTCGTTGCGCTGGTAACGTTGTTCGTCATCATGACACGATTAATTCTTCAAACGAGGAAATGGTGAGTTCAATAGGCAATAGGCAATGGCCAATAAGCAATAAGCAAAAGCCAAAATGAATAGTAACATCGAAGCACTCCGAATACTATGAATCAGAATAAGCGCAACGACATCACCCGCTTTTTGTTAAGTACAGCCATTGTGCTTGTGCTGGCTTTCCTGCTGTCGTTTGTTTTTTTCAAGATTGATTTGACCTCGGAAAATCGTCACTCTCTTACCGATGCAACCATTGAGATGCTCGACTCGCTGGATGAAAAAGTTTTCGTGCGCTGTTATCTGCACGGTGAGTTTCCTGCATCATTTAAAAGGCTTGAACAAAACGTGAGTGAGCGGCTCAGTGAATTTCGCGATTATAGTCACGGACAGGTGGAATATGAATTCATTGACCCCTATGCAAGTGGTGACGAAAAAACCATTGCTGAGATGGAAGAAGCATTGTACGAGCAGGGTTTGCGCTTCACTCGGTTGTCTTATAGCGATGCAGGTGCCAAGGAGTTCAAGACCATCTGGCCGGCAGCCATCATAGAATACAAGGGCAAACAAATACCCGTTCAGTTTTTCAAGAGCGAACTTTCACAACCATCAGAAATGATGGTGAACTCATCAGTGAACGCACTTGAATTTGAATTGGCCAGCAATCTTAGAAAACTCACACGCAATGAAAAACCCGCCATTGCCTTTCTGCAAGGTCACGGTGAATTGGCCGATATTGAAGTGGCTGATTTTGCTTCCGGCCTCGAAGAATCTTACGCCATTGACTTTGTGACACTCGATGGAAGACTCAATGTGCTCACCGATAAAATGGAGGGCATGGCAAAACGCGTAAACAAATTCGATGCGATTGTAATCGCAAAACCCGATTCTGTTTTCAGTCTTAAAGATCGTGTAATCATAGACCAGTTTGTAATGAATGGCGGGCGTGTGCTTTGGTTGATTGACCCCCTTCTTACCGACCTCGATAGCCTGCGCACAAACCAGGAAACCATGGCTACCAGCAACGAGATGAAATTGTACGAAATGCTTTACGAATACGGCTGCCGGCTTAATCGCAATATGATTATTGATCGACAGTGTGCATTGATTGGGATGGATGCCGGCCCCATGGGCAACCAGCGCAACATGCAGTATTTCGATTGGTATTACTCACCACTTTTGATGGCTGGGGAAAACGCACATCCCATTGTTGCCAATCTCGATCCAATACTCACTGAATTTACAAGCAGTATTGACACTGTGGGAGAAAATGCAACGGTGAGAAAGTTTCCGCTGCTCTCATCTTCTGAGTTTTCAAAGGAATTGCGCACTCCCGTTCGGGTGAACTCTGCGATAGTGAGTATGGGTGCCGATTATTTTCCTGAGGCCACACCGCACATCATTGCGTTGCTGATGGAAGGCGAGTTCAATTCTGCCGTATCGCAACTGCTCCCCGATTCGCTAAAACGAAGTGCTGAATTTGCTTACCGCGAAAAAAGCAGTAACACTGCAATGATTGTGATAAGCGATGGAGATGTGGTACGCAACAAAACCACAGAAGGCCCTCAAGGATGGCAACCCATTGCGCTGGGATATGACAGGTATGCCAAACGTGTGATTTACGATAACCGCGAATTTCTGCTCAACTGCATGAACTATTTGCTGGATGATAAAGCGCTTATTTCCGTGCGCTCCCGCACGATCGAATTGCGAAAGCTCAATGGTGCAAAAATTCTTGCCGATGGCGCTTCATGGAAAATACTCAACATGGTTTTGCCTCTTGTACTTGTACTTGGCTTTGGCATATTCCTGTTGTGGTGGAGAAAAAAACGCTGGGCAATGGTTAGATAGCTCGTCATGAAAAAAAATCTCATCCTGTTTATTGTTCTTCTTGCATTGGGTGCTGTTGCATTTTTTGCATGGAAGAGAAATTCAACCAGCACGCTTGCAGGCGAACCCCTGTCGCAATTTGCGATTGAGGACACCGCATCAATCACTAAAATTTTTATTACAGATACTAAAGAGCGGGCGGTGACCCTTGAGAAAACTCCAGGCAGCCGCTTGTGGAAACTCAACGATAAGTATTGGGCGAAGCACGAACCTGTGCAATTGCTCCTCAAAACATTTAATCGGATGAAAGCGCGTTCTTCCGTGATGACCACAGCGAAGGAAAACGTAATTAAGATGATTACAGCGGCAGGAAAAAAGGTAGAGGTGTATCAAAATGGTAGCGATAAACCCTCGAAAATTTATTACGTAGGCACCGCCACACCTGAACACACCGGTACTTATATGGTGCTTGAAATTCCTGGCCAGGGCATGTCACCTGAGCCATATATCGTGGTGATGGAAGGCTTCACTGGGTTCTTGTCCACACGCTTTCATGCCGAGGAAGATGATTGGCGATACACAGGTGTGTTTGAATATCCTGACCTCGAATTTTCGGAACTCCGCGTCACCTTTCACAACCAACCCGCCAATTCATTTTCTGTGAAGTATGGCGGTGGAAATGATTTGATGCTGATGGACGGCACCGATAAAATTATTCCTCAATACGACACAATTGCTTTAAAGAATTATTTGCTCAACTACAAAAAAATTCACTTCGAAACTTTCAACTCTTACCTCACCGCTTTGCAGGAAGACTCACTATTGAAAACCTCACCACTGGTTTCTCTTTCCGTCCTGAATGAAGCAGGTGAACAAAAGCAAATTGAACTCTATTGGAAACGCGCTACAAAAGATGTGTGGGATGAAGGCGGAAACCTGGTGCCGCAAGACCTGGAGTATTTCTTCGGTGTGGTAGAACCACGCGATGTAGTGCTTTGCCAGCGGTTTGTTTTCGATCCGCTGGTGGTAGGATTGGGGGAGTTTGCAGAGTAATGGGTAACACTTTTAGTAATGATGAACGCCTAACTCAGCGAAGCATACGCGAAAGCAAGGTGGAATTAGAACATCCTGAGTAAAGAGTTGATGTGATGGAAGCAGCTGGATAATTATTCATAAGCAATGCGCAGAAAAATGTTCATCCCCTCTTCAAACCCCTAATTGCTTCAATCGGATTTTTGTGCGCAAAAACATAATTGCCGGCTACCAGCACATTGGCACCCTGTTCCACCAGTTTGCTTGTGTTTATATCATTTACACCTCCATCCACTTCCAGCAATAAATTTTTGAGGAATAGCTCTTTCCGCATTTCGTCTAAATCAATCAACTTGCTATAAGTACCTTCGATAAATGACTGTCCGCCAAAGCCGGGATTCACAGCCATTACCAGCACCATGTCAAGGTCAGCAATTATGTTTTGCAAAACCGTAACAGGAGTATGTGGATTGAGCGCCACACCCGCTTTCATGCCTTCCGCTTTTATCATTTGAATGGTGCGGTGCAGGTGGGGGCAGGCTTCGTAGTGCACCGTAAGAATATCGGCACCCGCTTCTTTAAAATCTTTGATGTAACGCTCGGGCTGGACCATCATCAGGTGAACGTCCAATGGTTTTTTTGCGTGTTTCTTGATTGCTTTTATCACCGGCATCCCGAAAGAAATATTAGGGACAAAAACTCCATCCATTACATCAATGTGAAACCAATCGGCTTCGCTTTGGTTTATCATTTCAATGTCGCGCTGGAGGTTTGCAAAATCAGCGCTGAGAATCGATGGTGCTATAAGATGAGACATGGGGGCAAAGCTAAAGTTGTAGGGTTAAACGCTGCAGGTCGAAAGTTGAGCGCTGCAGGCTGGAACATTAAGCCTTCGATTTTCAACAATCTTTTCTGTTGTTTGTTTGCATGGTGAAAATAATTGGGCTTACGGGCGGCATAGGCAGTGGAAAATCAACAATGGCAAAAGTGTTTGAGGCTTTGGGAGTTCCTGTTTTTTATGCTGATGACGTGGCGAGGAAAATCTATGATGCCGATGCGGAAATCCTGTATCGCGTGAAAGAAATTTTTGGGAATGAAGTTTTCTCAAATGATCTCCTTGATAAAAAAAAACTAGGACAGATTGTTTTTTCGGACAATGAAAAACTGAAACAACTCAACGCCATTGTTCATCCTGCCGTGCGAAAGGCATTCACTCATTGGGCAGAACAACACGTGAGCAAATCTTATATCATTCGCGAAGCCGCAATACTTATCGAGAGCGATGCACATAAAGATTGTGATGAAATAGTACTTGTCACCGCACCGGAAGCATTGCGAATTGCAAGAGTGATAAAGCGCGATGGCGTTTCTGAAGAGGCAGTGCGCAACCGCATGAAGCATCAATGGTCTGACGAAGAAAAAAGAAAATTTATTTCGATTGAATTGGTGAACGATGATCGTGAACTCATCGTGCCGCAGATTGTAAAATTGCATGAACAATTTTCCCGAACAACTGCGAGCTAAACCTCACGGCCTGAAACTGCTCACGGCACTGGCCACTTTCATCCCGATAAATTCAAGCATTATCATTCGCAATTCCATTTCTGATTTTGGGTCGCGCTTCGCTTTGAATTGCGATTGCAGCAGGTCACGGGCGTCAAAGTTCACCAGATCTTCCTTGCTGGTTATCAATTGCCATTTCCATTCGCCAGGGTAGATAAGGGAGTGGTCGCCTTCAAAGTCGGTCCACACCACCTTGTCATTTTCAATAATTGGAATTGTTTCGGTGGCGTAGATGCGCCCGGTCTCTGCATCCACTAGTTGGTAGCGAAAGGTGGCGTTCAGCTTTCTCGATTGTTCAAATTGGTTGTACTTAATTTTTTTTGAACTTACATTATTTCCGAGATAACCCTTCTTCACTTGTTCTTTCATCCTGCCAAGATCATTTGAGTAGGAAATAACTTCTCCCAAAACTATGTAGCGTGAGCCCATGAGTTTGCCGGCTTCGATAACGGTGCTTTCATCAAAAATTCCATCCATGGTGTTCATCTGCTCCGTGATCAGTTGGTCAAGATTTTCCCTTTCAACGAGTTGAATAAACGGATCATCAAGTTTCAGGATTTGATATTTGATTGTGGTGCTGAGGACACTCTCTACTGCGTCATCCACCTGATGATTATTGATGGGAACATAAGCGATAGTGAAACTGGCCTGTTCAAGACATGCAGCCAATAAAGTTCGCGTGTCTTTGTATCCGGCATCAATAAGGTTCACCTCGTTAAAGTAGATGTATGCATCGCGGTACATGCCCAACTCCATTGCACGAAGACCTGCATTGTAGTTGGGAAGAATATCGCACATCACGGAGAGGTATTGTGCCATCTTGTTGTTGCGATCAAGATAAAATATCTTGTTAATGAGTCGGTGTGCTGACTCGAAATTTTCGCTGAACACATGTTCTTCGGCAGTACGGTAAAGGAAATCAATGTAGTCGTTTCGGCACTGCATGTAGTTTTCGCGGGCAATGCTTCCGCTCTGCAATTCCAGCTCGGTCATCTGGTTTTCGAAAGCAAAAGCATCTTCATAAAGCGACAATGCGTTTTCATAGTTGCCACTCAGGCAACTCATTCTTGCAGCAGACAATTTTTCGTTGAGAATGGATTGTGCCACTCGCTTCATGCCCACGCGCGCTTCAGCCTTTCCCCAGCCGGTATAAACGGTATTGTATTTTTCATAAGCCTCTTTGCGCAGGCCGCCATTCTCGAATGTCGCAGCTTCCTTCATCAGCTTTTTTGCAGGTGAGCAAGCGATGAGGAGAAGAAGAAATAAAACAGATTGAAAGGGTAAAAGTCTTTTCATACCACAAAGATTTGTGTGGCGAATTTGCAACTGTTAAGCCAAAGAAAGTGGACGAAAGAAATCGAGTTTGCTGAATGCTGTCAACTCCTTGTTCGTTTTGTACTCCTCCTGAAACGACTCGGCCGGAAGAGACATTTGTTGACGAATCTCCTTTTGCTTGATTGACTTCACGGTCTCTTCAACAACTTTCAGTCTTTGGTCAATTGGCAGGAGTTGGATTTCAGTAATGATTTGTTGAATGCTCATTTGAAAAAGTAGATTGAACCTATTTCAACTCTCCCTTCAAATACTTGCCCGTCCAACTCTCTTTCACTTTCGCCACTTCTTCCGGTGTTCCCTCGCCCACAATCTTGCCACCGGCATCTCCACCTTCAGGGCCAAGGTCAATGATGTGGTCTGAAACTTTGATGATGTCCATGTTGTGTTCAATCACAAGAACAGTGTTGCCTCTGTCCACTAAACGATTGAGCACATTGATAAGCAATTGCACATCCTGAAAATGGAGACCAGTAGTCGGTTCATCAAGAATGTAAATCGTATTTCCAGTGTCGCGCTTGCCAAGTTCGGTACTCAGTTTTACACGTTGTGCTTCGCCACCGCTGAGTGTGGTGGAATGTTGGCCAAGAGTGATGTAACCAAGTCCCACGTCTTGAAGTGTCCTCACCACATTTTTGATTCTCGCAAAATTGTCGAAGAACTCCACTGCATGGTCAACCGTCATGTCGAGAATGTCTGAAATGCTTTTTCCCTTGTATCGGATTTCAAGTGTTTCTCGATTGTATCGTTTTCCGTTACATGTCTCGCATTGCACCATCACATCGGGTAAAAAATTCATCTCGATGGTTTTCACTCCGGCACCTCTGCATGTTTCACAACGGCCCCCAACCACGTTGAAAGAAAAACGTCCCGGCTGGTAGCCGCGAATTTTTGATTCAGGTGAATTGGAATAAAGATTCCTGATGTCGGTAAAAATTCCGGTGTAAGTGCTCGGATTGCTTCGGGGCGTTCTCCCAATCGGGCTTTGGTCAATCTCAATCACTTTATCAAGATGTTCAAGTCCCTTTATCCTTTTGTATTCAAGGGGTTTTTTGACTCCGTTGAAATAGTGTGAATTGAGAATCGGATAAAGTGTGTGTTCTATCAGCGAAGATTTTCCGCTGCCACTCACTCCTGTTATGCACACGAATTTTCCGAGCGGGATTTTTAAATGAACATCCTTCAAGTTGTGTCCAACTGCTCCTTCAAGTATCAGAAATTTTTTGTTGCCCTTTCTGCGCTCTTTGGGAATTTCAATCCGCACTTCACCACGCAGATATTTTGCAGTAAGGCTTTCACCCTTCAAAAGATTCCTGGGATGGCCTTCGGTAATGATTCTTCCACCATGAATGCCTGCACCCGGCCCTATGTCGATCAGATGATCGCTTTCCAGCATCATGTCGCGATCATGTTCAACAACGATCACACTGTTGCCTCCATCGCGCAAATTTTTCAGCGATTGAATCAGTTTGTGGTTGTCGCGCTGATGAAGTCCGATAGATGGTTCATCAAGTATGTACAACACCCCAACGAGCTGAGAACCGATTTGAGTTGCGAGTCGGATACGCTGTGCTTCACCACCACTCAATGTTTTCGCACTGCGGTTTATGGTCAAGTATTCCAACCCAACATCAAGGAGAAAACGAATTCGGTTCCTGATTTCTTTCAACGGTTCGGTTGCAATCGCAAGCTGACGCTGGGTCATTTTGTATTCCACTCCCTCAAACCATTTAGCGAGTTCTTTCATGCCCATCGAAGCAAGCTCATGAATGTTTTTGTTCGCAATGCGGAAGTAGAGTGCTTCTTTTTTCAACCGTGAACCCTTACACTCAGGACAGGACATCTTGTTCATGAAACTTTCCGCCCATCTGCGCAATCCCGGAGATGTTTCTTCTTCCACCTGCCGTTCAATGCTCGCAATAATTCCCTCAAACTTCATCGGGTAGGTGTAGTTGAGCGAAGAGGTTACTTCAATCAATTCTTCTGTTCCGTAAAGAATGGCATTCACAACTTCATCGTCCATGTCATCAATTGGGGTGTTCAAATCGCAGCCAAACTTTTTCAGCACCGCCTCCACTTGTGTGGTGGTCCAATTGTTTTTGGCTTCGCCCAGCGGAACTATTCCACCTTTCTTAATGCTCAACTTCGGATTTGGAATAATTTTATCCAAATCCACTTCGGCCACTTCCCCCAAACCATTGCAATGCGGACACGCACCATAGGGCGAATTGAAAGAGAAAAGATTGGGTTCCGGTTCGGAATAAGAAATGCCGGAGGTGGGGCACATGAGGTGGCGGGAGAAAAACCTCACCCCGACCCCCTCCAAAGGAGAGGGAGAAGCAGCGCGTTTTCCTTTAGCCGATTTTTTTTCGATTAGATTTTCTCCATGCTTCGATACCATCAAACTTCCTTTGCCTAAACGCAATGCGGTGTTTACAGTTTGCCGAATGCGTTGCGTTTCAGCGCTTGCTTCTTCATTTCCTTTTGGTGTCTGTGCACTCGCTTTGCGGCTTTGCCGGAACTCGTCCACTTTCAGCCTGTCAATGACCAACTCAATATCATGAATCTTGTAGCGATCCAGTTTCATTCCCTTTGACATCTCCAACACTTCACCATCAATTCTTGCTCGCAGGTAGCCTTGCTTCATCAGGCTTTCGAACAGTTCGCGGTAGTGTCCTTTCCTTCCTTTCACCAATGGCGCAAGAACAATAATTTTTTCTCCTGCATATTCTTCGTTGATGAGTTGCACTATCTGGTCATCGGTGTAGCGCACCATCTTTTCTCCAGTCACATAACTGTAAGCATCGCTTGCACGGGCATACAACAATCGAAGGAAGTCATAAATCTCTGTGATAGTTCCAACAGTTGAGCGCGGATTGCGGCTTACGGTTTTCTGTTCGATGGAAATAACAGGGGAGAGGCCATTGATTTTGTCCACATCGGGCCGTTCCATTTCGCCAATAAACTGCCGCGCATACGCACCGAAGGTTTCGATGTATCGCCTTTGGCCTTCTGCATAAATGGTATCAAACGCAAGCGATGATTTTCCGCTGCCACTCAAACCGGTGATCACCACAAGTTTGTTTCGCGGAATGTTTACATCAATGTTTTTGAGGTTGTGCTCGCGGGCACCTATGACTTCTATGAGTTCTTCTTCTAACATTTCCTGATTGTACATTTTTTCTATTTCATCTCTCAAAGAAAGTTTGCGTTGAGCGCAGATCCTGTACTGTTTACATGATCTCTGCTTTGTGACTTCTATGAAACTACACGGGGGAGATGCATTGCAAGGGCAAAGTTGATGGAAGCTTGGCTGAAGAATGGTTAATGTGGATTTCTTTTTTGAAAATCCAATCCATCATGCCTAAAAAAAGTAGGCGGTTAAATAAGAGTAGGCTGAGGGCAACTCTTGGTAGCACCATGCAGCAATCACGAATACTATTGGAGAAGTAATTCTCTCGCGATAGGTGTAGTCACCGCACCTCAGCGTGGACATCGGCATCCCGACTGAAATCGGGACTTCCCACGCCACATAGCGTGGTCAGCATCATCATATCGCCACATCATCACATCCGTAACACCCTGTTTGTAACCAAAAGAGTTCAATACAAGTAAACACCTCTTTTTTCAACGAACTATCTAAGAAACTTGTGGTGATGGATACAATATCAATTACCCCCAGCCAGTAAAAAAGAAACCTCCAAACACTTTATAAAAATGAAAACCTGGAAAATTTTTAGCGCACTCTTTCTGTCTTGCGCTGCCATTGTCACTCACGCACAAAACACTTGTGCATCGGACGACAAGAACGACCAGCTCCTGCTCACCAATGCACAATTTGCACGTAGCTACATGTACATGGAACAGGCTATAGCAGCACAGATGGCTCTTAATCCTGCTGACCGAACGGACGACATTTATGTTATTCCAGTAGTAGTGCACATTGTTCATGAAGGTGAAGCAGTGGGCACAGGAAGCAACATTTCTGATGATCAGATTTTCTCCGCTATCACAGCCTTGAACGAAGACTTCCGCCACATGGCTGGAACCAATGGTGATGGTGCGGGTGTGGATATTGGAATTGAATTTTGCCTGGCACAACGCGATCCAGATGGCCAACCCGCCACAGGAATTGTGCGGGTGGATGGATCAGTTATTCCACTATATGCCGATCAGGGAATTGAAGCCACCGGTGGTACCGGAGCAGTGGAGGAAGATGTAAAAGAACTGAGTACATGGCCGCGACAGGAGTACATGAATATCTGGATTGTGAATGAAATTGAAGACAACAATGCGTTAGGTGGAATTCAGGGCTATGCTTATTTCCCCATTAACAATCCCATTGATGGCATCGTGGTATTGCATAATGCATTTGGCACTGTGGGCAACCTGAAATTAAATACGGACATGAACCGAACATTAACGCATGAGGCGGGACATTTCTTCGGATTGTATCACACGTTTCACCTCACTGATGACTGCGATCCCGAACTCAATTGCTCCACAGCGGGCGATAAAGTGTGCGATACACCAGTCACCCCTTTGAATGGTTCATGTAACAACCCACAATGTTCCGACACACAGCAGGTTGAAAATTACATGGACTACACACCAGAAACATGCAAGAACATGTTTGGCGAAGGACAGAAAGTTAGGATGCGCACCACGCTGGAAAATGATCGTGCAGGGTTGTTGACTTCTCTGGGTTGCGAGTCGGTTTCTGATTTTGATTGTGGTATTTCTTACATCAACTCTCCCACCGGATCAAGTTGCAATGCTGTTCTCACCCCCGATGTTTCGTTGACCAACTTCGGAAGCAATGCACTCACCTCTTGCACCATACATTATAACCTTGATGGCACAGGAAACAACACTTACAATTGGACCGGAAATCTTGCCACCGGAACATCGGTTAATGTCAGCTTGCCCAACATCACATCTTCGGCAGGAGCACATTTATTCTTTGCCTGGACAGCACTACCTAATGGCGTTACTGATCAAAACGTTTCCAACGATCAAGAATCCGGCAGCTACTCCATCACCTCCGGTTCCACTGCTGTTCTTCTTGTTGAACTTGACAACTACGGAACCGAGAACACCTGGGAAATAACTGATGTGGATGGAGTGATTGTGGCTGAAGGCGGCCCCTATGTAAACTTTCAACAGGGTCTTGATATTGAAGAAAACATTTGCATTCCTGCCGGATGTTATACGCTCACTTTTTTCGACAGCTACGGAGATGGTCAGGGATTTACAAGCGGAGATTTTACGCTCTTCGACAGTGAGGACTATCAACTGGTTTATGAAGAAGACAACTGGGGCGAAGAAGTTTCAAATGATTTCTGCCTCGAAGAAATAATTTCTGATGGCGAAGCTCCTACTGCCAACTTTTCGATTGCCGATAATACTATTTGCCCCAATGGTGAAGTGGACTTTAATGACACCAGCATCAATGCACCAGTTAGCTGGAGTTGGACTTTCGAAGGCGGTTCGCCCGCAACATCATCGCAACAAAATCCGCAAAACATTTCGTTTGGATCAGTGGGATCTTTTGATGTGACACTTGTTGCCACTAACGCTTATGGAACCAGCACTTATGTGTGTATGAATTGTGTTACCGTGAACACGCTCCCTTTTGTGACACTCACCGAAACTCATCCTGCTTGTTATGCAGGCAACAATGGAAATATAGTTACGACTATCTCCGGAAATTCTCCTTTCACTTTTTCGTGGAACAGCGGACAAAGCACACAAAACATTTCAAATCTTGTGGCAGGTTCCTACACACTTACTTCAACCGATGCGAACGGATGCATTCGCATCAAAACGAAATCACTTACCAACCCGGTTGATATCACCGCCACTGCGAGCATCACTCAGGTGACGTGCAATGGTCTTGCTGATGGCTTTATATACTCGCAAGGTGCGGGTGGAACAGGGGCGCTGAATTATGCGTGGAGCAATGGTTCCACTTCACAGCAACTGAATAATTTGCCACCAGGCAATTACACCGTTACCATTTCCGATGCTAACTCATGCACCGAGCAACAAGGCTACACTATTACGCAACCGGCAGCGCTCACAACGAATCTCACTGATTTTGATATTGCATGTGAGGATGTTTCCGGTTCGGCTAGCGTAAATCCATCAGGTGGCACATCACCGTACACTGTTGAATGGAGCAATGGCTCTACAGGAAATTCAGTAAACAATTTGGGTATAGGCAATTATTCGGTCACATTATCCGATGCGCATGATTGTTCAAATGAAACATCTTTCATCATTACACAAAGTGAAAGCCTCTCCGTGTTCGCAACTGTTGAAGCAATTTCGTGCGCGGGTTCCGGTGATGGAAGTGCATCCGTGAATGTTTTCGGGGGAACTGGCAACTATAGTTACCAATGGAGCAACGGTTTCTCTTCACCATCCATCAACAACCTGGGTGCAGGAAATTATTCTGTTGAGGTTGAGGATACAGAAGGATGCTCGGGCGATTATTCTTTTTCGCTGAGCGAACCATCCGCAGTATCTCTTGCTGTTTTCAAGACAGATATTTCATGCCATGACTTGAGTGATGGCACAGCCTCGGCAACCGCATTAGGTGGCACAGGGATATTAAGCTACGCGTGGAGCAACGGTACGCTCAACAGTTATGTGGCGGCTCTTGCGGAAGGCACGTACATGGTAACCGCTTCGGACCAAAATGGATGCGATGAAAATGAAACCATCACCATTGTGGAACCTTCACAACTTGTTGCCACCTGCGAATTGGTGAGCGGTGAATCGTGCGCGGGTTCCGATGGTGCGGCTACGGTGAACATAATGGGCGGAACTCCGGGCTACGTTGCACAATGGTCCAATGGAGTGGTGGGAATGTCCGTGAGCGATTTATCTGCGGGCGATTACGATGTAGGTGTGGCGGATGGCAACGGATGCACTACAACCCAAAGCATTGTTATACCCTTTGATTGTGAAGTGGTCCTACCCACCACACAACTTATTGATGTGGAATGCAACGTGGAAGGATTTGACCTCGATGGTGGAATTTTTTGTGTTGCGGTTCCAGGTGCGCAGATGTACCATTGGAAAATCACCAACACATCGGGCGACCTTATGGATGAAGTGCTCTCACTTCAAAACTATATCGGCTTTTCTATGATTAATGGATTGACCTGGGGAGTCACTGCATTTGTTACTATAAAAGTTCAGTACGATGGAATGTGGGGACCATTTGGCAACTCATGCCTTATTGGTATTGCCGATGAAATTCCCACACCTCAAATTGTGCAGGAGGATTGTGGCGTTACAGGAATAAATCTCGGCTACGTACTTACCTGCAATGCAGTGGCTGATGCTCAATTGTACGATTGGCACATCACAGGTCCCGATTATGACTGGACACCCTTCACTTTTGTAAATGAACTGGAATTGATTTCCGGAATGTTGTTAGAGCCTTTCACCACTTACAATTTACAAGTGCGCGTGCGTGTCGGATTTATCTGGGGCGAGTGGAGCGATGCATGTTCGTTCGCCTTATCCGAATTGGTGGGAGTGCCGGAAGCAAATGATGACACCTCGCTTCTCGACATCTATCCTAATCCATCCGATGGCCAAAAAATAATTCTTGATTTTGGAAACCTTCCTGAAAGCGGCAACGTTAAAGACCTTGAAATTTTTGGTTCTTCCGGAAGTTTGATTGAAACAATTAATCTGTCAGAAATGCCTCAGGGCATGAGGAGCGAGTACAAGTTCAAACACCCTTTGCCATCTGGTATCTATTTTATCAGGTACACCCTAAGTGGCAAAACCAGTGAGGAGAAATTAGTAGTGCGATAGATATAGGGTGGAGACCAATTTACTTGGTCAAAGTAGAAAGCCCGTGTGCCGAAAGGTCGCGGGCTTTCGAAATTTATGGAGGTTGAGGAAATCATTTCATTTCCGCTTATCTGCACATTGTTCCAACTATCCAATTCCGAGCATTGCATTAACAACTCTTAACCGCGCCATACCAACGTGAAAGGATGTCACCAATACTTTCGGCCACCTTAACAAACCTCCGAGGTATGCTACCGATCAAAAATTTACTGCTAGCTTCAGTGCTTTTGTGTGCAACACAAATGAGCGCACAGTTCGAACATAAATCACTGGAAGCGCAGCGATGCAATCAGCCACCCAGAATCAATGGCCAGTTCGATGATGCATGTTGGATGACTGCACCCAAAGCAACCGATTTTATTTCAGACCGCCCATCGCCCGGCCAACGGCAATCGCAGAAATCAGAAGTACAGCTGGTTTATGATGATGAAGCCATTTACATAGCGTTTATGAATTATGATACTGAACCCGACAGCATTCTCACACAGCTTACCGGGAGGGATAGTGATGGCAATAGCGATTACTGTGGAGTAACATTCGGATGCTACAAGGACGGAATCAACGGCTTCACATTCGCTGTGAGTCCCCTGGGTGAACAGTTCGATGCGCGCGAGGGATTACAGAATGGTGATGGCGGTGGCGAAGACGTGTCGTGGAATGCAGTGTGGGAATGCAAAACGGAAATTACGGAACAGGGATGGACTGCGGAATACCGGATTCCGTTTGCAGCGATTCGTTTTCCTGATGTGGCAGAGCAAGTATGGGACATCAACTTCGTGCGGGAAGTGCGCAGGCATCGCGAGCATGCTTTCTGGCGCGGAGTGAATCCTGAAATTCCGGGATTCATGACCCAAATGGGAACCCTCACCGGAATAAAAAACATCAAGCCACCGCTGCGTTTGTTTTTCTATCCATACGCTTCTGCTTATGCCGATGTGGTGGAAAGTGAGTTACTTCCTGTAACGGGAGCTACCACCAGTTACAATGCCGGTATGGATGTAAAGATTGGTCTCAGTGAAGCATTCACCCTTGATGCAACATTGATTCCCGACTTCGGGCAAACGATAAGTGATGCCCTGATTCTTAACACTACTCCGTTTGAAGTCCGCTTTGATGAGAACAGGCAATTCTTTACCGAAGGAACGGAACTTTTCAGTAAGGCTGGAATTTTTTACAGCAGGAGAATCGGCCAGATACCTTACACATGGGATTATGTTCCTGCGATGGATTCCACGGAATATCTCCATCATGCCCCAAGAGAAACTCAACTCTACAACGCAACAAAAATTTCGGGGCGCATGAAAAACGGTTTGGGGATTGGTTTTTTCAATTCGGTAACTGCGCCTGCCTATGCTGAAATAAGAAATGAGGAAACCAACGAAACCCGCGAAGAAGAAACTCATCCGCTTTCGAACTACAATATCCTGGTATTCGATCAAAACCTGAAGAACAACAGTTTTGTTTCACTCATCAACACGAACGTGCTGCGCGATGGTGCTTTCTACGATGCCAATGTGACCGGAACACAATTCCAGCTTCGCAACAAAAAAAATTCTTATGGTATTAGTGGAAGCGGAGCATTCAACCAGAAATTTAACTGGAACGATCCGGAAACAGAAAATGGTTTTACCTACAACATGAGCCTGGATAAAATAAGTGGCAACTGGAACTGGAGCCTCGGAACAAATACTGAAAGCACACATTATGATCCCAATGATCTCGGCTTCCTCTCCAGCCCCAACCAACAAACTTATTGGGCGTGGATGGGCTATAATATCTACGAACCCTTTGGCCCGTTCAACAGGATGTGGAGCAATTTTGAATTCTGGTACGACAATCTTTATGAACCCAGCACCTTCACCGGTGCAGGTGTGAACTGGAATATTGGACTGATGACCAGGAAGTGGTTTTCCTTCAACATTCAAAATGAATTTATCCCTGTTCGCGGGTATGATTATTTCGAACCACGATTGGATGGATGGCTATTCCGCACTCCCATGTATGAAAACATTGGGGCCTGGATAAGCACGGATTACCGCAAGACACTGGCCTGGGATGTTGGTGCATGGTATGGCGTTTTCAGTTTCCCCGGCAACTACGAATGGAACTACAGGATTGCCCCAAGACTTCGTGTCAATGATCATCTCATGCTCAACTATGTTTATAGTTACCAGAGCAACATAAACAATGTGGGCTTCGCGGATTTTATTTATGATGAACAAGACAATGCGATAGAGCCTGTGATGGGAACGCGCGATGTTATTTCGCACACCAATGTGCTTTCCGCATCATATGCATTTAACCCGGTGATGATTGCCACATGCCGTGTAAGGCATTACTGGGGATTTTCAGAATACCACCAGTTTCATGGATTGGATTACGATGGTGAGTTGGTTGCCACAACCTACGATGGCCATCGCGATGATGGAACAACAACAGCGGATGACAGTTTCAATTCTTTCACCATTGACCTTCAGTACAAATGGATTTTCGCTCCCGGCAGCGAAATCTCACTGGTATGGAAAAACTCTATTACCCATTTTGAACATGACATTCCTTCCAATCTTCTGGATGACGTGGAGCACACCTTCGGGCTTCCGCAGGCCAATAGCATCAGCATGAAAGTGCTGTACTTTTTGGACTACCGCAGCATTTTCGGGAAAGGATAGAGTGATGTGCTCATGTGCTGATCTGCTGATTGCCGATCACCGAACTGCAGCGATTACCGGACTGCATCGATCATTGATTACACGACTGTATCGATCACCGAAGTTCTCTACTTTCGTCCCTCCTAAAAAAATCAGTCATACCATGAAGCACTTTTTACTTTTTTTGATTTTCCTTTCCTTCTTTTCATTATCCAATTCATCCAAAGCGCAATGCGATCCTGGATTTGTGGAAGTATTCGTTATAGCATATTCTTACGATGTGTGGGGCGAGGAAACGTATTATGAATTGGTGCCATCGGGCAACGGATGTGGCAATGGAACGCTTGTCAGTGGCAGCAGTGAGGAAGTGGGTTGTGATGGAAGCGGCCCCTCCGGTGAAAACGGAATACAGGATTTCGGTTTCGAAATATCAGGGCCGCTTTGCTTGCCCGAAGGCGAATTTTTTGATCTCATCTTTATTGACTCTTATGGTGATGGGGGCCTGGCCTTCGATGTGTTCCAAAATGGAATTTTTTCTGGCAGCTATTGGGGAACAGGTGCAGGCAATACGTGGACTTTCCAGGCGGGAGTGAATACTCTACCGGTGTACGACTCGGCCTGTGGCGCGCTGGAAATTATTCCTGATGTGACCACTGCACTACTTGACAACACGGGTGCTGTTGCCCCTTTCAGCGAACTCAATCTTCCGGCAAACTCGTGTAACGTTTATGGAATGTGGTGCGAGGGCGATGCTACACAAACGGTATGGGCGTATTTCATTGCCGAAGAAAACGTGGCCTACGAAATTTCTACCTGTAACCCGGGAACCAATTTCGATACACAAATTGCACTTTGGCACGGTGTGGATTGTGGCGACTTCTGGAATTTCGAACTCATTTCAGCCAATGATGATGTGTTGGGTGGTTGTGGTGAGGGCACTGGTTATGCATCGCTTTGCTATGCAAGTTGCCTGGTGCCGGGCGATGTATATTACATTATGCTGGATGGTTTTTATGGTGCCACAGGAACCGCTGTGATTTCAGTGGATACTTACAATGGCGACCTCACGCTGTCAACAGAAGTGAACCCTATGAATTGCCCGCTGAGCGAAGGACAAAGTCCTTCTGGTTCTATTTTTCCTTCCATCATGGGTACGGGTTCCGACTTTGCCTGCCAGTGGACGGGACCGGGTGGTTATACATCCAATGATCATTTTATCCTTAACCTTGGTGCTGGCGTATATTCACTTGTGGCCACCACGGCCTGTGGCGATGTGTTCCTTGGACAATACACCATTACTCAACCCAATGCATGGAATGTGGATATTGATGCTACATCAGCCACCTGCCCACAGTCGCAGAACGGGGTGATAAGTGTTGCCGCATCCGGTGCATCACCTGGTTATACCTACAACTACAGCGGCCCTGGAAACTATAGCGGCAGTGGTGAACAGGTAAGTGATGTGACCATGGGCGGCTACCTCGTTACCGTTACGGATAGTCATGGATGTATTTATGCTGACTCGGTATATATACAAGCTATAGATGATCTGGAATTTAGCCTTGGCAACGACACTATAATTTGTATGGGAGATCAACTGGTTGTGCCTGGCCCTCCGGGTCTCAATTATTTATGGCAAGACGGTTCCACCAATCCATCTTATCAAATTATTACTGAAGATTGGGGATTGGGCACTGCCGCCCTGGTACTTACTGGATATACCGATGATGGTTGCACACATACGGCTGCTTATGTATTTGAAATAGAAACATGTATTGGTATAAACGAAGCGATTGCAACGGAATTAAATCTATACCCCAACCCCAATTCAGGTTCGTTCTTTTTCATCAATTATAATTTCAGCAGCTTACAGGTAATGGACGCTACGGGTAGAATGGTGATGGAAACTACTAATCTGGACACCGGAAGAATTAATTTGGATACTCACCTGACTGAAGGACTTTATTGGGTGAAATTTTCTAGAGATGATTCTACTGTGGTTGTTCCAATGATAGTGGTGGAGTAGGGGGTAAAAGTCAAAAGGTTAAGCCCCTAGCCGAATTCAGACCTCAAAAGGAATTCTCTCGCTGGATAGATGCAACTCAGAAAAGTCTCATGGAGATGATCCTAAAGTCATCAATCGTAATTTGTATTTCCTGATTGGCATTTCATTCAAATTCACTACTTCTACACTCGCTTACATTTGCCGCGCCTTTCAAGAGGCGGGTTTTACTTCCCATTCTCAATTGTCCCCCTGCGTATGAAGCAGTGGTGTGGTTCCCCGGTAATGGTTGTTCAATTCAAATCATGAAAGAAACAACAACCCTTATTTAATTTTTTTATATCCACATTTATGAATCAATTTGAAACCCTCGGGCTGGGTAAGTCCGTGCTACGTGCCATAGCGGAACTTGGCTTCGAAGTGCCAACTCCAATCCAGGAAAAAACAATTCCTATATTGCTGAAAGGAGACCAGGACATGGTTGCACTGGCCCAAACAGGTACCGGTAAAACAGCAGCTTTCGGCCTGCCGCTTATGGAACTTCTCGACTTCAATGCGCGGCACACACAAGCACTCATTCTGGCACCCACCCGCGAGTTGTGCATGCAAATCACAAAGGACATTACCAACTTTTCGAAGTTTTCCGGTGGTGCACATGTGGTGGCCATCTATGGCGGTGCAAGCATGGACGGACAAATACGAGATGTGCGCAAAGGCCCGCAGATAATAGTGGGCACACCAGGCCGTATGGTGGACATGATAGAGCGTGGTGTTGTAAAACTTGGCGAAGTAAAATTCTGCATTCTTGATGAAGCAGATGAAATGCTGACCATGGGTTTCAAGGAAGCACTCGACACTATTCTTTCCGAAACACCAAAAGAAAAAAGCACCTGGCTTTTTTCAGCCACCATGCCCAATGAAGTGCTGCGCATTTCCCGCAACTACATGAACAACCCGGTTGAAATAACTGCCGGTGAAAAAAACACCGGCAATGAAAACATCGAACACATGTACTATGTGGTTCATGCCAAAGACCGCTACCTCACACTCAAAAGAATTGCCGATTACAACCCGGACATTTTCGCAATTGTTTTTTGCCGTACAAAAATTGAAACGCAACAGGTGGCTGATGCTCTTATCAAGGATGGATACAATGCGGACTCACTTCACGGTGACCTCTCGCAGGCACAGCGGGATTTTGTGATGAAGCGCTACCGCAGCCGTTCGCTGCAGATGCTGGTGGCTACTGATGTGGCGGCCCGCGGCATTGATGTGAACGATGTGACCCACGTTATCAATTACAACATGCCCGATGAAATTGATTCCTACACGCATCGCAGTGGCCGTACAGCGCGAGCCGGCAAAACAGGGGTGAGCATAGCCATTATCCACATGAAGGAGTTGTACAAAATCCGCGAGATTGAAAAACTGATCAAGCGGAAATTCACACAGGCGAAAATCCCCACGGGTTTTGATGTGTGTGAACAACAATTGCTGGCATTGGTGAAACGTGTACACAATGTTGAGGTGAATCAAAAAGCCATTGAGCGATACCTGCCGGCTGTGTACGCGGAGTTGGAAGAACTAAGCCGCGAGGAAATCATCAACCGGTTTGTGTCTATTGAGTTCAATCGCTTTGCCGATTACTACCGCAACGCGCCCGACCTTAACGTGAATGCAGAGCACTCTTCCTCCGAGCGCAAATCATCTCCTGCGGGTGTAGTGAAACTCTATGCGAACATTGGCCAGATGGATGGTTTCGATTTCGGGACCATCAAGGAATTTATTGCGAAGAACAGCGATGTGTCGTTTCATGATGTGACATGGTCCGATGTGAAAAATACTTTTTCGCTTATTGAAGTGCGAACCACGGTGGCTGAAAAAATTATCCAGGCTCTCCATGGTTCCGTCTATAATGGCCGCACTGTCCGCATTGAATCGCGCGGCAACAGGGATGCGGGCATACCGCGCACCCGATTGCGCAGCGACAAAAAAGATTTTGGCGGTGGCGATTACTCAAAAAAGCCCGATTACAAAAAACGAAAAGACAAATTCGTTCCAGATAAAAACAAGGGGAAGAGAAAGGCGAAGTATTAGACCCGATTGTTATCGGGATAAGATTAGAGAAATGAGATATAAGATGTGCAACACAGCAGTTGCCTCCCAATAACTATCAGGATGTTCTCATTGCATGTGGTCAATTGATAATTTTTTCACCGCTTCAAGAACCACATCGCGTTTTTCCAAAAAATCGCACGGAGTGGGTTGTAGAAAAATGTCGGGAGCAATGGCAGTGGTAGCGTAGCGAAAAGAATTGTCGTAGTTATACCGGATGGTGGCTATGTACATTTTCAAACCGGTGATGGGCAATTGATAGGGTGCGGGATTACCCCATGTTCCGGTTGCCGGGCCAAGACAAGGTTCGCCCACAATGGTTCCCAACTTCAACTTTCCAAATGCGTGAGTGAAATCCACACCTGCCGATGCGGTGAGTCCATCAATCATCAGGAATTTTTTTCCGCTAAATACAATGGATTTTTTTTGGATGGTGGGAGTTGAGAAAAAAATGGTGTCCATGTCGCCATCCTCCAGTTTCATTGCGGTAAGAAATCCCTGAACATCTTCGTTATTCCTGTAAAATGTGTTGATGAATAGTCGGGTAAAGCCGCGATAAAACTTGTAGGTGCGGCCACGGGCAATTTCGCTTTGCCGGGCAATAATGTTGTGGGGCGTATTGTAACCAGCCTGCACCAGGTAGGACATTAGCAGCTCCACGTAGTTGGAATTGCCGCCAGTATTTCCTCTTAAATCAATAACCACATTCTCCACATTTTCTTTTTTCAGCAACGTGAATGATCTCTCAAGAAATGACTTGAATTTTTTGTTGTCAGAGGGTGCAAATGAGCCAACTTTTAGAATGCCGAGGTTATTGCCGCGATCAAGTTTCAGATTGTAAAGTCGGTTGTTCGCTTTGGACGATTTATGAAAGCGCACCACATCCAGTGTGCGGTATTCTTTCGTGTTCAATGCTCTGTATTCGATAGAATGAATGGTATCGCTGCGGCAAGGAATGTATTGGATGGTATTGATCCGCTCAACGGGCATCACTAAACCGAGCACTTCATAAAACACGGCTTCGGCAATTCGTTTTTTTCCCACTGGGCTGTTGCCTTCGGAGCAAGAAAATTTTATTGCCTCATTAAACAATGTGTCCAGGGGTATTCCTGCAATGTCGAGCAACTTGCTTCCCGCTGGAATTTGACCGGTCAAATCTTCGCGCACAAAAAATCCGGAGCTGTCCGAAAAAATTTTGATGGGGATAATGTGTCCTTCGTTTTTTAATTGGATTTCGAGCAGGTGTTCATAATCTGGCACAGTGTGGGAGTCGTGCATTATTTGGAGAAGTCCAGCCACAATGCCGGAGAATTGTTTTAAGGTGGCACCGGAATCCAATTGATGTTCGGCTCCATCAAATGCCGCATGAAATTCCTCTTCGCTACAAAAAGCAAAAGGATCGGGGTGGCTGTTCAATATGGTTAGTTCCAACTCCCATAAATCGCTGATAAGGTCTTCCGCATTTATTAAACTGTCAAGGTCGTTCTGTGCCAGTGAATACACGGGAAGTAAGAACAGAAAAATCAGGAAATGTTTCATGCCGATAAGGCATTTCAAAATATAGTGATGAGCAGAAACTTGCGATACCGCTGATCCTGCTTCCGGAAAACGTGCTGCATACTTCCCCACTTCCTTCCTCTTAGCCATGCAGAAAATTTATTGCTTGCCCAGGTCGAGGATCACTCCGTTGCCTTCGCCCATCATATAGGTGGGCAGTTGCCCATTCCATTTGTTAATCCATTCCAGTTGGATAATTTTTGGGTTTGCAGCAATAGATGTACCTTTTATTTCAAGTGCTTTTGCTTCACCTTCGGCTTTCTGGATGGCAATGTTTTTCTCGATCTCAGCTTGTTTCAATTGTTCCTCTTTTTGTTTGGTTACTTCAAACAATCGCAATGCTTCTTGTTCAGCAAGTTTTTTTGCGTTGATAGCCAGTTCATATTCGGGATTGTAATAAACCTCCCGAAGATCAACCTGCACAATCACCAGTTTGAATCCTTTCACTTCGTTGCGCATTCTTTCCATCACCCCGTTCTGGATTTCTTCCCTCATAACGCTGTAAACTTCAATTGGGTTGTAATTGCTGACAGAAAGAGCCAATGCAGATTTTAATTTCGGACGGATAACATTCTCCTCGAGCCACAGGTATCGCCCTGAATTTCCACCATCATTCTCGGTAACGTTCGCATAAATCCAACTGGCTTCTTCCGGAATGATACGCCACGAAACCGAAACATCAAAGCCCATCTTGATACCATCCTTTGTGGGTGCCCAAATAGCATCGGCATCGGCACGTTGACCTTCGTCCTGACTATTTGCACAAGTGTAAACCCACATGGTTTTATCCATTAGGTGAATGTCGTTCCAGGGCATTATGAAGTGCCAACCCGTGTGCAACTCCTCGTTGCGCACACCGGAAGGAGTAACTACCACACCGGTATCCTGTGCCCCTATTTGCACAACAGTGAGCGATAGGAAAAAAGTGAATGCGCCAAGGATGATGGCCATTTTGTACATCGGCAATACGCGCTTGAAAGATTGGCCGGTGCGCCTGCCGTTGTCATCCCTTTTTTCAAATGGAATGAACGTAAGGATGTAACCTATGACACCATAGATCATGATAATGAAAGCAATGAATTTAATAACTACCATTTATCTGGGATATTTTGATTGTAAAGATGATATGCGAATGAGAATGTTGTGAAAATCACTCCTGATTCAGCTTTTTTACCATGGTGAGAATGGTGGCCAGGGCAACGGTTTCTCCCATTTCGTCATAAACGTCAACAAGAAACTTCACGATGCCTTTAGCAACGTCATCCTGAGTTTTTTTCTCTTGGTCAATTTTCTCTTTCACTGTAAACCGCACGGCTATGGTCATGCCCGGATAAACCGGTTTGGTGAAACGGCATTCATCCAAACCATAGTTAAGCAGCACAGGGCCTTTGGCAGGATCAACAAAAAGCCCGGCTGCTTTGGACAGAACAAAATAGCCATGTGCTACACGTTGAGTAAAAATGGTTCCTTCCAGCGAAGTGGCGTCCATGTGTGCATAGAAGTTGTCACCACTCACATTGGCGAAATTCACAATGTCTGCCTCAGTCACTGTGTGTTTATGTGTGAACACAGTTTCGCCCACCTGCATTTCTTCAAAATGTTTTCGGAATAAATGCGGTTGTGATTCTGGTTGTCTCGCACCGTATTGAAACACATTAGTCACTGCTGTGAGGGTGGTTGGCGAACCTTGAATAGCTGTGCGTTGCATGTAGTGCATCACTCCACGTTTGCCACCCATTTCCTCGCCACCTCCGGCCCGGCCAGGCCCACCATGTACAAGAAGCGGCATGGGTGAACCGTGGCCAGTACTCTCTTTTGCACTCTCCCTGTTTAGTACCAATATTCTTCCATGATGCGATGCACAACCCAAAACAAATTCTCTTGCAGTTCTATCATTAAATGTGGAAAGGCTGCAGACGAGTGAACCTTTTCCCATTTTGGTAAGTGCTATCGCTTCGTCCAATGTGTGGTAAGGCATTAGGGTTGAAATAGGGCCGAATGCTTCCACTTCGTGCGATGCAAGGTTGGTAAAAGGTTTTTTGTTTAGAAGAAGAATGGGAGAAATAAATGCTCCTTTTTTTTCATCCGCATCAATCAAGTCAACCTTTTTTGGATCGCCAAAAACAATGTCGGAAATTTTCGTGAGTTCTTCAAGTTTTTGAAGTACTTCACGCTTCTGGACTTGCCCAGCCAGTGAACCCATTCGTACATTTTCGTTTCTCGGATTTCCGATAACTGTTTTGGAAAGCGCTTGCCCCAGTGCAATCTGCACATCCTCCAGGTATTTTTCAGGGACTATGATTCTCCTTATTGCAGTACACTTCTGTCCACATTTTACTGTCATCTCCTTCCGCACTTCTTTAATGAAGACATCAAACTCTTCAGTACCGGGTGCGGCATCTTCGGCAAGGACTGCGGCATTGAGGGAATCGGCTTCCATGTTGAACGGAACCGCTTCATCCACAATTTTAGGATGACGTTTCAGCATTTTTCCGGTGGAGGCACTACCGGTAAACGTGACCACATCCTGAGAGGTGATATGGTCGAGAATTCCCTCTGCTGAACCACATATCAATTGAAGAGCGCCTTCAGGCAGAATTCCGGATGCGATAATGTCCCTGGCAACTGCTTCAGTAAGAAATGATGTTACCGTTGCCGGCTTCACCACAGCGGGCATACCGGCTAACAGGTTCACTGCAATTTTTTCGAGCATTCCCCAAACAGGAAAGTTGAAGGCATTGATATGAATAGCCACACCTTCTTTAGGTACCATGATGTGGTGGCCGATGAAACCTCCGCCTTTGGACATTCTAGCTGTTTCCCCATCTACATAATAAGTTTCATTGGGAAATTGCCGCCTCAGGCTTGCATAGGCAAACAGGTTCCCGATTCCGCCATCAATATCAATCCAACTGTCCACTTTGGTGGCACCGGTGTTAAAACTGGTGTCATAATAATTTGGCTTTCTATCGGAAAGAAACATGGCGAGGGCTTTCAACATCCTGCCGCGTTCGTGGAAAGTCATTCTCCTAAGAGCGGGACTACCTGTGACTCTTGCATGGCTCAACATCTCGTTAAAATCAATGCCGGTGGTACTTGCTGTGGCAATGGCCTCACCTGTTACAGCATTAAAAAGTGTTTTGCCATCATCACTTCCTGATGTCCATTGGCCTTTTACGTAGTTCTGAAGTTTCATACAGGTTGTTCAAAATAGGGTGATAATACCCCCCAAGTTGGGGATACTGCTTCGCCTTGTTATGCTTTCTTTTGTGGTCTGAAAAATGCTATAATGTGTGTGACCAAAAGTAGATACCCCGATTTTCTGACCGAATAAAAATTATCGTCATCCGAATACTCATTTATCTATCTTTGACAAGGCTACCCTAAACATTTTTACCCGCGATTTCAAAAACAGGAATTAAAATACCTCGGACGAATGCGGAAAATTTTTGTAACAATCGTTTACTTTTTGAAGTAAACAAGTACTTCTCAAAATGAAAAAACAACAAATACAAACCAAAATCCCATCAAAAATGAAAAAAATGTTTTCTATTCTTTGTGCAGTTTGCGTAGCCCTGGTGGCCGGTGCAACTGATGTGCAACTCCTTGTTCAAAAAGTGGACAATCAGGGGTTGGTTCCCGGCAACACTTACAGGGTTTACGCCCAGATGCTCGATGCGAACAAAAACGTTCATGCTATTTTCGGAGACAGTGTGGATCCTATGTCTATCACTTCTACCACGTCATTCTACCAACATCAGTTTGGCGCCTATTCAGCCATAGCGATGAATCCGGTGGCAATTTCTGTTGCTCCTGAGCTGGCTTACGATTCATGGATTACCCTGGGCTATGAGACCAGCGAGAACAATGACCTTTGGGACATTGGATTGTCTTTCGCTGATTTCAGTGCAGGAAACGGAATCAGTACCGACAATGGGGCATGGTTTCTTCTTCCGACAGATGCTAAGTGCGAAGCCAATGATCTCGGACTCGTGCTGCTTGGTCAGTTTACCACCACAGGGACCGCTTCAGGCACACTGAACATCCAGGGCTGGGACGGACCTAACAACAACTGGCAGGCGCGCAACCTCACCTTCATCACAACTGATGCTGTGTGGTTTGGTTGTAATGATGCACAAGCATCAAACTACAATGCACAGGCAGGATTCAACGATGGCACTTGCCAATATGCAAATGGAAACAACACTTTTGCGCAGCAGGGTCACGATGTTTCTTCGAAAGGTATTGAGGAAGTGAGTACATGGGAAGTGTTCCCTAATCCGATTCGCAATCATGTAATTCATCTCCAGTTCAGCGAAAATATCGATCTGTCTCAAAAAACGTTGGTTGACATTTTCGATATGAATGGTAGACTGGTGAACGGCTTTGTGATCAACGAAGGAATGGTGACTGGTGGAAACCGTATCACTCTTGAACAAGAGCTCAGTGGTGGTTCTTACAAGATTGTCTTAAATCAGGGAAGCCAGTTGGACAGCAAAACTATTATCGTAGAAAAGTAACAGACGCGCTGAATAGCGTCTTAAAAAAAACCGCCCTTCTGTTTCTAAAAACAGAAGGGCGGTTTTCTTTTTCGTAAAAATCTATTCCAGGCAAACTCTTTCCAAAATAATATGCTGAGATCCGTCTGTTAGCTGCAGAGCATATACACCTGGCTTGAAGTGACTGACGTTAATAGTGAGCGATGATTGTCCCGGCACAATATCAAGGTGTGAGGTAGATACTTTTCTACCAGTCGCATCGGTCCATTGAAGTAAAATTTGTTTGGCCGATGATGAATAGAGCTCCAGATTTAAGAATGTTTTGGCAGGATTGGGCTTGAGTGAAAGCACGGCAAAAAGAGTTTGTCTTTGCAGGCTGATCACGTTACTTAGGGTCATTGTGCCATTGTAGTCCACTTGCGACAACCGGTAGTAAATCGTTCCGAATCCTGTGTAGTTATCAGTGGAGCTGTAGTGAAGAGCGGATAATGAATTTCCGCTTCCTTCAAGGGTTGAAATGACTTCGAAGTTGACATTGTCCATTGAACGCTGAATTTGAAAGTGCGCATTGTTGTGTTCAGTTGCTGTTGTCCATTGCAACAGATTGCCATGCGCAAGTACGCTGCCTGAAAACTCAACCAACTCAACGGGAAGAAGAATGGAGCAGTCCAGAGTTACTCCGCTCAAAGTCCAGTCGAATGTGAAAGGAGTTGTGGTGACAGAAAAATTGTCAAGTACCATCAAGTACAGGTCACCAACTTCTGCTGCTGTAATAATAATCTCCGATACCCAGGCATCACCCAAATCACTTTCACTATAATCACCCGCCCAAATGGCGAGACCTGTATTGGCGTAAAGCCCGCTGTAGGAGCACCAGTTGGGTGGACCGACAGGTGGGCAGTTCACAGTTGTAAGAGGTCCCCAAATTGCAAAATCATAATCCACCACTGGAAGAGGAGTGATGGCGAATTCAATGGTGCCGACAGTCAGCGGAGAAAATACATACCAACTCGTTTGGTTTTCCGCAAGGTCAAGACATCCCTGGTTGGAAGTATTGAGATCGAAATAATTCCCTTCTCCACTGGAGTTGCCTCCAAAACTTTGGTCATTGCAAATAGTGATAGCTCCCAGGCAATCCTGGTCGGTGGGAGTTGGCGGTGCCTGGCAAGTTATGTTGAGCGTGAATGATCCCGAAGCCGAACCATAACCAAATACCAGAATATAATAAGTGGTGCCTGTATTGCCTGTAAAGGTGACCTGCGATGCCAACCCGCAGTAATCATCATTAAAATTGACACAACTCAGGCCGGTGCATGATCCGCTGAATACACTCAACTGCGTGTCGTATCCTGAACCACATAGACTCGCAGTAATGTTTTGACCTGTTCCCACAATGGAGTACCACAATCCAGGGGCACCAGTCGAAACGGAACATCCCCCTGGAAATGTGTCGCCAGCCGCACCATTTGTGGTGTTGGAAATAGTTTGTCCACAAGTTGTTGAAATGGCCCCAGAGCAATTGTCGTTAGCTGCACCTCCACCGATGCACGCTGTGTTTTGTGTTACGCTCAGGGTGCCGCACGTAATTCCCCAGGTGCAGTCGTAAACATCTGCCAATACCCAAACTGTACCTGTGCTGGGTGCCGTCCAAACCACAAAACTTTGCAGGCCACAGGCATCATCATTGTAAGCCAGTGCCGCGCCTCCGGTTGACCAGTAAACTGTAATCTGTGTGTCCCACGTGCTGCCGCAGGTTTGAAAAGTGTAAGTGGCGCCAGCACACACATTCACGGTCACATATTCTCCTCCCCAAATGCAGTTGGTGGTTTGTGTATTGCCAGGACCGGTTGGATTGAGCGCTATCCAATAAGAATTGTTGTTGGCGCATTGAGACAGTGTGATGGCCGATGTCGAAGCAATGTAGAGAGAAAGCAATATGACGCGATGCAATTTCAATCCGCGATTACATAGTTGCCCTGATCAATGAGTGATTGTTTTTTGTTTGCCGGCAAAGAATCAAATTCAAGTTGCGTTATGAAAATAGTTCCCAGCATTTTCGAAGCATACTGTTCGGGCTGTTGTGTTTTCCAAAGTTCTTTTTGATAGTTGACAGAGCACCGCTCGGGAACAGGCTCGCTAACTATTTCACCGTTAGTAATGTCAGCGATATAAAACCCAAAGTCATTGGCATGATCTATCAATCCCGGCACATCAAGCATGGTGTTTTGTGCGAGGGAAAATGAATCGTTCTTGTCCGAAAAAATTATTCGTGCTTGCGGCAGGTGGATGCGGAGAAGTTCCAGTATCGGTTTAGATTCTTGCGGAGTTACCGGCACCACACTGATAAACTGATACCAATGAGTGTAAGTATTTTGAGAGTGCGCTCCCTGGAAAAAAAGGAATACGGATAATACTGACAGGGTGTAGCGTAAGATTGTAGACATGGGTGCTCCGATAAAGACAGTACCAAAGTTACACGAAACGCAATACCCGAATAATTAAATGTTTGCAGCCCGTCAAAATGAAATGAACAAAAAGAAAAGGGACAATTGAATGTCCAATTGAAGGGCTGGATGTTAGAAAAAAATTGAACTAATGCCGGGCTACTTCGGAGGGTACCTCTTCACAATCTCCATTGAAATTTCCACATCGCTTTCATTCACCTGCAACTCTATGCCACCCATTGCAAACGAATAAAAGGGCTGCGCAAGAGCGGTGTTCAGGTTCTTGAGGTAGTAAGGAATTTCGGCAGCGATAAATTCTGCTTCAAGAACTGCTACCTCGTGAGCGTAGTTATAGCGGGCAATGGTGACAAGCATAAGTTTATTCGATAATGAGTTGTTGGGTGAAAAGTTGTTGTCCTGCATTCACTGTGATGGAATAGATACCAGGGATCAAAGCATCACAATCAAAAGAAATTTTTTGTGAGTTGAGTGATCGTTGTTCAATAATTTTTCTTCCTGAAAAATCATAAACACAAATGGAATAGATGGCTGATGAGGATGCTACCGTGAACTGCTCGCTGGCAGGATTTGGGAACACAGCGATTTCAGATTGCATGGCAGCAAGAATTTCATTTACCCCCACATTCACATTGGGAACCGGCAGCGGCACATCAGTGTAAATATGGTACTCACCGGGGTTGAAAAAAAATGACGCGCTAAGATCGTTCACCTCGAATGCATCGCCTGTTATGTAGTCGTACCAAGTTCCGGTGTGCTGGAAACCGGGAATCATATTGATGCCAATGACGTTGAAATTTCCGGATACTACCGCATCCATTGAAGCATCATTCAATATCAAACGCTTTCCTGTTCCACCCACATCAAATGTGTAACTATCGGTGGAAAAAGTGGAATAGGTTTGCTTGAGATGATTGATGGCTGAGACCACTTTGTAAAGATGAAGTCTTGCCTCCACATCATAATAATCCCAACGTACAGGTTTCGCATACGTGCGACACTCGTTACTAATGGTGCCCGTCTCCATGCAATAGTTGATGCTGAAGTCATATCCCAATTCGCCAAACTGGTAAATCATTTTTGGGCCGGGAAGTGGAATCAATAGTGCGTGAACAAGTTCCTGTCTTGCACAGGCGGTTGCAAGGTTTTGAATATTGTAAGTGCCGTTTAAGTTTCCAAATTCCTGGTTTTTGTAATTAATTCGTTCTTCATCATGACTTTCAGCGTAAGTGACAAGATGTGGTTCGCCCCAACCTCTCGACTGATAACTTCCCCAAGAGAGGTTTGAAGCATAACCCATGGATGCTTCCGTGTATTCGTGGTTCAGATTTCCCCACACCAGCATTCCGGTATTCGACAGTACTAATTCTTCATCATTGTCGGCAAAGTGTTCGAGTATTACGTAGCATCCTGGTTCCACACTTTGCATGTGGTTGTAATAATCGGTGAGGATGTTAATGCGGCTTTGATCATAGTCAGCCCACGCTCCAAGATTTCCGACCGTGTAATTCTGGGTGTAGCCTTTTGATAAATCGAGACGGTAACCATCAATGTGATATTCTTCCATCCAGTATCCAAACGCGCGTTTGCAGAAATCGCGGGTTCGAGAGTTTTCGTGATTGAAATCATAACCCACCGAAAAATCATGGGTAGCATCGGTGTTGAACCACGGATTCTCTGCGGTGGGCGATCCGTACTGGCCGTCACTTGCATCGAAGTACATGCGCACCATAGGGTTCTGCCCGAAAGAATGATTGAGGGCAATGTCCATGATGACAGCAATGCCGCGCTCATGACATTCGTTGATGAATGCCTTGAATGCTTCTTCGGTTCCATACGCCTTGTCGGGAGCGAAGTAGAACGAAGGATTATATCCCCACGAATCATTTCCTTCGAATTCATTTATTGGCATCAACTCGATGGCCGTGATGTTGAGGCTATCGAGGTAGTCAAGTGTGTCGAGCATTGTTTGATAGTTGCGTGCTTCGGTAAAATCGCGCACCAGCAATTCGTAAATCACCAGTCGCTCTTTGGGTGGACGCTGGTAGCTTTCATCGGTCCAGTCGAATGCTGTTTGGTTGGTTTGAAAAACAGAAACAGGTTCGCTGGTGAGGCCTGCGGGATAGTCTGTCAGGGCAGGATAAGTTTCGTCCGGAATCCAGGGGTCGTTCCAGAAGTCAAGAATCTTTTCCGAATAAATATCGGCAACTCGAATTGCTTCGTCACCTACATGATATTGGAACCGATACTCCTGCCCTGGACTTATTCCGTTGAGTTCAATCCAATACGTAAGGCCATCGGGAGTGCGGTTCATCATGTAGTCAAGATCGAATTGCCAGTCGTTCATATCTCCCAATACAAAAACATAATCCTTGTTGGGCGCATAGAGTTGAAGGCGAACGGTACTTCCGCTGATGTAGTTGATTCCATCCACAGTTCCCGCAGGGGCGCTTTCGATATTCACAGCAGGGAGCACAATTATGGTGATGCTTTCGGTAACGGTTTCGATACCATCGAATGCGGTGAATTCAATAATGTATTCGCCCGATGTGGTTTCTGAAAATGTGTAATCAAGTTCGGTGGCGTCCAAAAGATTTTCTACTTCAGTGCCATTCACGGTCAATAATAATTCGGCAGTTGCACTGGCTACGGCATGGATTTCTACTTCTTCTCCTGCATCCACAATGTGGCTGGCGAGTGCGGGAGACTGGATGCCGGCATTGAAGCCGGGCTGGTAGAGGTCGAGATAAATATCGGAGCCATCTTCATTTCTTCCTACCACTGAACCGCTTTGGTTTCGGAACACAAACATGAGTCGGGTCACTACTTCATCACCATTCAATTCGTAAAAAGTTTGGGGATTAATTTCTATTGAAAACTCATTGCTTTCTCCGGTAGAAGTCATAAGTACTTCCGGGTCGGCTGTTGCCCAATTGCCTTGAACATGTTGCCAGTCGGTTTCGTTGGCCGAATAATTTGATATAACACCTGTGTGGGCATAGACAGGAAATACTCCCTGCAAATCTCCATTGCCGGTGGTGGTGTTGTAGTACACTGTTATCACATCGTCCTGCGTAGGAAATGGTGGATCGCTGGTGAGGATTTGAGCAAAAGACCGATGACCGATGACGGCAGTGAGAAGCTGGATGGAAATCAATAGTCCAATTCTATTTGTTCGCATGGTGGGTTGATGTTTTTTGAAATGAATCATGTTGGCCAAAAATAGGAAAGTGTACGATGGACACTTACGCAACTTCTGCTTCCGTTCGCGATTTTGATCCCCACTAGATTTGTGCAAAAGCAAGGACATGGACTTGAGTTTGGCAACCAGCGAATACATCAGTTGTCGGACTCTTAATACCACCCCGACCATACTAAAAAAATTTTGACCAGGTAACTACAAAATCATTTACAGAATTATTGAAGACAGAATTATCGTCAATCACATCTTCGATTCAAGAATGGAAGGATTGGCTATCCACTTTTAAACCTCTTCACTGCAAGACTTCGTTATTTCGCCCCTTCAAATTATTTTGACATCATGCCAGAAAAAAACCCACGCGTATCCAGAAAATTCACGCAGCTATCATGGAATGAAACCAAGAGCAACGATTCGTGGAGCATTTTTAAAATCATGGGCGAGTTTGTGGAAGGTTACGAAAGGCTGGGGCAGATTGGCCCCTGCGTTACCATTTTCGGAAGTGCGCGCACCTTGCCGGAAAATCCATACTACGAAATGGCGAGGGACATTGCCCATAAATTGGTGACTAAGGGTTACGGTGTGGTGACAGGAGGAGGACCCGGCATAATGGAAGCGGGCAATAAGGGCGCTAAAGAAGGTGGGGGAAATTCCGTGGGTCTAAACATCAGGCTGCCGTTCGAACAGTCATCGAATCATTTTATTGATCACGACAAAAACATAAACTTCGATTATTTCTTCGTGCGCAAAGTGATGTTTGTGAAATACAGCCAGGGTTTTATTGTGATGCCCGGAGGCTTTGGAACGCTGGATGAATTCTTCGAAGCGCTCACCCTTATCCAGACAGATAAAATAGGGCGATTCCCCATCATACTGGTTGGTCGTTCATTTTGGAGCGGCCTGGTGGAATGGATAAAAGCCACATTGCTGGAACAGGAAAATAACATCAACGTGGAAGACCTCGACCTTTTTCTTGTGGTGGATACTGCCGATGAAGCCGTGGATGAAATTGACCGCTTCTACTCGCAGTATTTGCTGAAACCGAATTTCTAGCGCTCAACTCATATAAGAGAGTCCATAGTGCATGGAGTTTTGATTGGAGGTGGTGAGAAATTAAAATCCATAAAGAAAAAACCGCCCTGCTATTTCAACAGGGCGGTTTTTTATTTCATCTATTCTTTCGATCTTCAAAACCTAAATCTCAAGAACCCTGTGCTCAATGAAAGTGTCGGTTGATTTTCGGTGAAGAAAGTCACCATGTCGCGCGAGGCCACACCGCCCTCCCATGTGCCGTTGCCGACAACTAAAGTTACTCCTGCGGGAATCTTGAAATCATAATTTCCGCCCTGCAACACACCCAGCGAAAGGCGCAGCCATTTCACCGGGGCAATGTCGCCACCAATGGCAAGGCTCATTCTTTTCAGGCTGCCCACATCATCGTTTAGCGGCACTACAAGATCAACACCTACACTTATCAATTCACCGTGCTGGTAGCCAAAACCGATGCGGCCGGCAGTGGGCAATTTGGTTTTGTATTCCGATGCACCTTCCCATTGCAGAATGCCATCGCTGCCGTTCAGTTGTGTAAGCTGGTCTACAAAGTCAATACTTTCTATGCCCCCGTTTTCGTATTCAAGCAGTGGAAGTTCGCTGGCGGTGTAGAGGTTTCCGTCCCAGGTCATGCCTCCAATATCTGTAATAGCGGCACTCAACCTGTATTTGGTGTCGAACAAATAAGTAAGTCCCAAATCAAAACCAAGCCCCTTTCCTACTGGGGTAAAATTGCCGGAACCTTCAGGCAACGAGGAGGGATTTGATGCGGTGGCTTCGTCACTGTAATCAATATCAAAAATGGGAGAGGTAGCAGTGAAAGCCACCACTTCACCACCTTCGGCATCCACTTTTATCATCCCATAACCCAGCAGGTATTTCAAGCCGACACCGGCATAAATGCCCCAGTCATCACCACTGAGCAACAATTTGCCGTAGCCGAAATTGAACTCCCTGGTCCAACTCATCTTTACATGAGTGCCTTCAATCAATTCGCGAATGTTGAGCGCATTGGCCAGTTCAGTATAACCTAGTTTTATGTCCATTGTATCAGGGTTGAAAGAGCCATCGTTGGCAATGGTGTCACCACTCATCAGCACCAGGAAATCGAAATAATCCGCGGTGTATCCGAGTATTCCGATCTCACTAACCTTTGGACCCAGTTCAGAATAATAATGTGCGCGGTCGCGGATACTGAAACCAAATCCGCCTATGCTGTCGGTCTTTAGTGCAAACCCGAAAGCCATAACATCAGCATCAATTGCGGTGGCGGTGCTTGCAAATTCCTGGGCAAATGCAATTTGCTCCTGGTACGAAAGTTCTTCCACTTCTTCATTGAATAGATTTTGACGGACTTCCTCTTTAGTTAATGCTTCCGAGTAAAGCGAAACAGCAATCTCTGCAAAACCGATGGTCACTTTTTTGCCTTCGTAGAGCGATGGCAAATCCAGATTAGCCGGGTTGATGCCCAGCGAGTGATAGTCCGTAGCAAAAGGTGTAGCCACGCCTTTGCCTGTTAAAGTGAATGCGCTGCTCTCGGTTTGCGCAATGGAAAAAATGCTGTGTGAGATGATGAATGTGGTAAGGATAAGTTTGGTTTTCATGTGTTGGTTTTTTGGTGATGGTAAAAGTAGGGTGACACGCTGAAATATCTCACGCGCAGACGCAGAGGCGCAAAGAATAATTGGTTGTAATAAAAATAGTATTCCTTTTATCCGCGACTCCGCGACAGCGCGTGAGGGTTTTTAATTTTGTTGGTCTTCACATACTGACCAAACAACAATCTTCCGGTCATCTCCAACGGAAACCAGCGTTTCTTCATCCATCCACAACAGGCGATTGACAGAATGGGTGTGACCTCCTGCTTTTGCATCCAGTCGCGCAAGCACGATCATTGATTTTCCGTCCCAAATTTTTATGGTCTTGTCGCGGCTGCACGTTGCACAAAGTTTTGCTGAGGAATTAAACACAACATCATAAATCCCGAAGTTATGGGCAGCGATGTCCAGCACTTCATCGCCATCAGTGATATTGAAAAACTTCAGGTGTGCATTCTTGTCGCCACTTATGATTATTGGTTTAACGGGATGAAATGCAAGTGCAGAAACACCACCCGATTTTGTATTGAATGATGCCACTTCATTCCAGAATTCTGTTTCAAACATTCTTACCACACCATCACCACACGCCACAGCAAGATGTTTTTCTTCTTTGTCAAGAATCACTCTGCGAACCTTCTCCTCTGCAACAGGAATCTGGATAATGAGGTTTAGCGTTGTGATGTCCCAAACTGAAACACTTCCATCACCACCTGCTGCGAAAATGAAATTCTTCTTGGGTGAAAAAGCAAAATCGAAAACTCCTTTGTGATGAACTTTCAGGTTGGCCCTCTCTTCTTTAGTTTTGAAATCAATCACGTGAATGTTGCCACCACCCGTCCCGATAAGCAATGTGTCAAACCCCTTGATGAAGTGAACGCTGAACAATCCATCATCCAATCTTGCTGAAAATTTTTCCTGTTGCAGCGTCTTCACGTTCCATGCAGCCACAAACCTGTCGCCCGATGCGGTGAAGAAAGTTTCATCGTTCCATCCCTTGCACACGCTGTACACCGCAGCCGAATGTGCATTGAATTCATATATTTTTTTTGCTGTGATGTTCATGTGAATGCAGCCAAAAGTAGATTTCGCAACCCTTCCATTTGGGCAGGGCTGGATGGGCTGCCTTCTATCTTTGACCGCAAAACATTTCGCCATGCCTAGAATACTCATAATAATAGCCATTGTATTGCTCGTTCTTGTATTCATTCAACAGCGCAGGCAAAGGAAAAATTTCTAAGATGATGTGCCGATGTCCATGCTTGGCATGTCGATGTGCCAAGTCACGCGCTGACCATCTGCAAATCGTCATCTAAGCACATCAGCACATCAACACATCGTCATATCAGCACATCAACACATCAACACATCATCAACCTATGTCCCCCTCCCTCCCCAAAGGCACACGCGACTTTCCACCACAAGTAATGGTGAAGCGCAATGTTATTTTCTCTACGATTAGGAAAACATTTGAGCGCTTCGGTTACCAGCCGCTGGAAACTCCTGCTATGGAAAACATAGAAACGCTTACAGGCAAGTATGGTGATGAGGGCGACCAACTGTTGTTCAAGATTCTCAACTCTCGTCAATATGATGCTAAGAACAAACTGGAATTGCTGGATGAGTACGAAAAGTCATTGAGGCAAAACACCAACTCTCCGATGCTAACAGAACGTGCGTTGCGCTACGATCTGACTGTTCCCTTCGCACGTTTTGTGGTGATGAACAAAAACGAGATTGTATTTCCGTTCAAGCGTTATCAAATCCAGAATGTGTGGCGTGCGGACCGACCTCAAAAAGGACGCTACCGCGAATTTTATCAATGTGATGCTGATGTTATTGGCAGCGATAGTCTGCTCAACGAAGTGGAACTCGTGCAGATTTTTGATGAGGTGCTGAGTGCACTGGAAATCCCCGCGGTTATCCAACTCAACAACCGAAAACTCCTGGCAGGTATTGCCGAGGTTGCAGGCCTTAGCGATCGCATGATGGAGATGACCATCTCAATAGACAAACTCGAAAAGGTGGGAGAAGAAGGTGTGGTGAAAGAACTCCGCGAAAGAAATTTTAATGATGAAGCGATCGAGAAAATTTCGGCACTCTTTGTATTGAAAGGAAGCAATGCTGAAAAACTTTCTTACATGCAAACACTTCTTGATAATTCCGAAACAGGAAAAAAGGGAATTGAGGAATTGCGTTTCATCTTCGACTATGTTTCTAAACTTGGGCTGCGCACTGCGGAACTTGAATTCGACATCACCCTAGCCCGCGGATTGAATTATTACACAGGCGCCATCTTCGAAGTGAAAGCAAAAAATGTTCAGATGGGAAGCATCTGTGGAGGTGGCCGTTACGATAACCTCACCGGAATTTTCGGTCTTCCTGGAATTTCAGGTGTGGGCATTTCCTTCGGTGCCGACCGTATTTATGATGTGATGACTGAGTTGAACCTCTTTGGTGAGTCAACCATGGGCAACACACAATTGTTGTTTGTGAATTTCGGCACTTCAGAAGAGGAACATTGCATGAAGCTGTTGCAGGAAGTGCGGAGAGCAGGCATTAATGCAGAGCTATATCCCGAAGGAGCGAAGATGAAAAAGCAAATGAAATATGCGGATGACAAGAGCATTCCGTTCGTTGCATTAGTTGGCTCGAAAGAAATGGAGGATGGAACGGTGACCCTAAAAGACATGAAGAGTGGAGAACAGGAAACACTAACAACCGCACAACTCTATTCAAAACTTTCGACTGCCTGACGTATGTCAGTTTTGTGATTCGTGTTTTTTGCTTTGAAACATTACCCACGCAAGTGCGCTGGTGCCAAGTGGCAATAGAACTGACAAAATGAAACCATACACCGCAAAAAAAATACGGCTATTACCAAGCCATCTGTGACCAATGAGGTGTCCGACATGTCTTCAATTTCCGGGACAGTTGATAGCACCGCACCGCCAACTATCAATGTTGAAATATCATTAAAGTACCTGCCTATTTCTTTGCTGAGTTCTGTATTCATGCGATACAAATTTGCCTGATCAGATTAGGCTTCAATCCATAGAAATGTCCAACAGTTTCTTCCAACAACTCCTCAAACACGAACATTGGGCTTCCGTTCATGTGGCCGATGCATTGCTTTCTTTGGACACCATTCCTGAAAAAGCAAAAACCATTTTCGACCACCTAATTGCTGCTCACGAAAACTGGTATGCACGAACCCAAAGCACGGCACCATCACTTGAAATATCGTTGAGTGATATACCTGTTTCGAGTTACAAAGCGTTGCTTGATGAATACCAAATTAAGTGGATGACTTTGCTCGAAGAACCTGACGCGCTGGAGAAAAGAGTAACATACAAAAACACGAAAGGCCAGGAATTCACCAATCCGGTTTCTGAAATTCTCACCCACCTGTGCCTGCATCAACAATATCACCGCGGACAAGTGCTGACTCTTATTCGCCCTCTTGTTGAAGTGGTACCTGCGACAGACTTTATTGCTTTCCTCCGACTGTGATCTATAGCTGCAACTTTCAGATGGTTCAGGTATTAATCATATAATCCCTTGCACCGGGACCGAGATTAAAAATCAAGTCGAGCACTGAAACATTATTCACAAAACCAAGTCGGTCCCCAAAGACTTGAGGGTAGGTTGGCAATTGCGTCCATTGAACCGATGGTTCAAATTCATTCCTGAAATCTTTCACATCAAAATTTTCAATGTATTCAACTGTGAACTGCCCGGAGATCCTTTTTCCGAAAATGTTTTCAACGAAAAGCAAAGCATCCAGGTTGAAGCCGATGAGAAATTTTTGGTCGGCAGAAAAAATATTTTTCACTTCATCTTCGTAGTATTCGAAAAAAGCAGAGCGCTGATAAGTGGACTTGAGTGAAAGGAAATGTTGCTTCCGCCAGTTCCCATCAGCCAACTGTATTTCATTGAAAGGGATTTTCTGTCCCTTCTGCCCAACCACCGGAATAGTGAGAACCATTTTTCCGTTCGCGCCAGGAATTTCATACCGGTTTCTGAAAGTCTGTTTGGGATAATGTTCGTGAATGTCAATGAGAACGTGCTCGCTTTTCAACGCTAAGGCGCACCAATGAATAGGAGGGAAGCAACACAACGGAAGTACCGCAAGCATTACTTCACGCTGTGCATCATACGACTCCATCTCACCTTGCCGTTGCCATGATTGTCTTGTTGGTTTTTGGAAAACCATGTAAACACAGGTTTGCCCACCACATGGTCTTCGGGCACCATTCCCCAGAAACGGCAGTCGAGCGAGCTGTGGCGGTTATCACCCATCATCCAATAATAATTATGTTTGAAGGTGTAAGATGTAGTTTCCTGGCCATTGATAAAAATTTTTCCTGCCTTCTCCTGGTATTCATTGTTCTCATAAACATCAATCAAACGTTTATAGAGAATAATGTTTTCGGGTGTAAGTTGAATGGTTTCACCTTCGGCAGGAATATGAAATGGCCCCATGTTGTCATGTGTCCACATATTGAAAGGAGCCTCTACTGAATTGGGCCAAATCTGGAATGGGCCGGATGAACCCGGAGGATCGGAAACAGCAACAATCTTTTTAATGGAACTTATTTTCTCCAATTCTTTCAAAGCCTTGTCGGTAAGGGAAACCTGATAGAGGCTGTCAACATTTCTAAAAGATTCGAAGTAGCCTTTGCCGGGGTGAATGTTGATGTTATTCTTCTCCATCACTTTGCGAAGTTGGCTGACATCAGAAGTGACCACCTGATATTTCCACATGGCATCCACAGGATTTTCAAGGGGCTTTCCATCCACAAAAATCTGGCGGTCGCGTATTTCAAAATCATCACCCGGAAGTCCTATACATCGCTTTACAAAATTTTCTTTTTTATCCATGGGCCGGTAGCGGATACCTTCAATGGGCGCATTGCCACAAGTGATGCACACTTTTTTAGTGATGAAATTTTTGCGTGCAATCCCCTCGTATTTGGCGGTGTTAGAAAGATATTTCTCAACAGTTCCAGCAAAGTGTATGGCATCTTGTCTCAAGTAGGAATGATAATCATAACCGCACAATGTGGGATGAACAAGAATGGTATCGTTCACCGGAAAATTGAAAACCACAGGGTCAAATCTCTCCACTTTCCCCCAGCCCGGCAACCGGTAATAGGGAAGGCTGAACCATTCGGTGTAGCTATTGGTCATGCTGCCGGGAAGATGGTTGTGCACAAATGGAACTGAGAATGGTGTTTGCGGAATTTTTGCTCCGTAAGTCATCTTGCTCACAAAAAGATAATCTCCCACGAGCATCGAATTTTCCATGGAGCCTGTCGGAATGGTAAAGGCTTCAAATGCGAACGTGCGGATAACGGATGCGGCCACCACAGCGAAAATTATTGCTTCGCCCCACTCGCGCATTGTGCTTTTCTTTTTGCCAGTCCAGTCCCGCGGTCCAACGAATTTTTGTTGTGGTTCTGCAAACGCAAGTTTCGGCAATGCCCACCATGGTAACAATCCGAAAAACCATTGATCGCTCATTGATCTTTTGTTGAACGATATCCCCATCTCCACATTAATGATGGTGAGCATAATGAGGTTCACACCTGGAACGAGAAAAAGAAAAAACCACCACCACGGGCGTTTCATCATCTTCAAAAAAGGAATGATGTTGACGATGGGGATGTAGGCCAACGGTGATGACATTCCTGCGCGTTTCATCAACACGGGCAAGGTTGCAGAATAAACAAGAAGTAATAAAATGAGAAGTATCCAGGGAATCATAATTGGTGTTTTGTTTGTCAGAATTTCAGAAAATCGTTCATTGAAAAAACTCCCGTGCGGCCTTTGAGCCACTCCGCAGCTTTTACTGCGCCCAATGCAAAACCTTTTCGGTTTTTAGCTTCGTGGCGTATGGATAGAGTATCAACAGGAGAATCATAAGTGACAACATGTGTACCGGGAACTGCGTCTGTTCGCTCGGAAGTGACTGCAAGTTCATCCGCATTCACGCTTGCATTGTTCATCCATTTTTTCTTGCGCGAAAAATTTTCCATCAGTCCTTCGGCAAGTGTTATGGCAGTGCCGGATGGTTTATCTAGTTTGTGAATGTGATGAATTTCATGGATAGCAGGTTCGTATTCATTCAATGCATCCATCACTCGTGCAAGTTCGCGGTTGATGTGGAAGAGCACATTCACCCCAATAGAAAAATTGGTTGAGTACAAAATGGCCTGCTTGCGGTTCAATGCTTCGGTGCGCACTTCCGGCAGCCGCATGTACCAGCCTGTGGTGCCAACCACGATTGGACAATTCGCATCAAAACATTTGAGGATGTTGTTTACAGCGGCATCGGGTTGCGAAAATTCAATAGCCACATCGGAACCGGAAAGATCTTCAGGGCGGAAAGGTTTGTGAGTGCAGGAACGAATGGTAATATCATGACCACGCTCATTGGCTATAGCCTCAATCTCGTGACCCATCTTCCCATAACCCAGTATTGCAATTTTCATTTCAGGGCGCAAATTAGAACTTCATCGTAAGCCCGATTGCTGGGTGAGTACTTGTGGTGCGGACAAGGGATGGGTGGAAATTCAAACTCAAATCATCGCTCACATCGTAGTAAAAAAGATGTCCGTCAACGTTGGCATCAATCAACTGAAGAAAGTAAACGGCACCAAGACAGATGTAACTGATGTCCCGAAGCTGGTGATAATTCTCTTGCGTCTTGAATAAGTCCAATGTTGGTGATGCTGTAACAACTGTGTTCGGATCACCATCCACCTGAGCGATGTATTGGCTGTGGAAGTATTGGTATTGGTCATTGTTGTAAACGATGAATCCGATACATGTTCCAAGTCCTCCGACCGCAATCAACGCCTTCCATGCTTTGTGATTGTAAACCTGACCTGCACCAGGAAGCACAGCAGAATAAATAGTTGCTTTCAATGGAGAATGCGGTTTCATTTTCCACTTCTCGCTGAACTTCTGGCCAAATGATTTTTCTTCTTTCGCAGTAGAATCAATTGCAACTGGTTCCTGAGCATGAACTGCCAGTGAGATCAGAAAAGAAAAAATGATGAGTAAAGTTTTCAATGATTGCAACGAAATGAATGCTCAATACAGAGTGCAAAAATCAGCGAAGGAGATAAATGTGCCCGCGCCTTTCAAACTCATCACCGTAAATGGAAACTGCGTTGATTAAATAATTGTAGGCATCATCACCGGGAAGAAATATACCGGGCAACCATTCTTCACCAAGTGCTTCCGAGTAGTGGATGAGGTTGCCGAGCCTGTTATACACATGAATTTTTACCTGTTTGATGTTGTATCCCTCCACAAACCAGCCATCGTTTTTGCCATCACCATTGGCAGTGCAAGCGTTGGGAATGAACAAGCCATAACCGCAAGGTTCAAAAAACACTTCGATGGTGTCGGATGCAAGTCCACAATCGTTGGATTCAATCACCCAATAGATTCCACTTTGGTTGACATCAATGGCAGGAACCGTGTCTGTGGTTGACCAGAAATAGTTGTTGTAAAAATTTATTTCCTCATCTGCATTCAGTTCAGCAACATCATCATCACAACCATAAAAATCGCCACCGAGATCGGCAACCGGAAGTGGGATTTCATAGACATAAACATTTCCGGATAAACCGCACGGGCCGTTCGCAGCAAGCCAGGTGTAGTTTCCCTGTTCGTTCACTTCGATTGATTGCGCGTCCACATTGGTGCTCCAGTAAACAGTCATGCCTGCATTAAGTGTTACGCTTTCGCCTTCGCAGAAAAATGCTTCTTCTTCAAGTGTCACAACAGGATAAGTATAGACTTCAACAAAGACTGTATCACTGACGAGGCATCCCTGTTCTTCGTAAGTGCCCCAATAACTTCCGGTGGTGTTCACAGTGATGAACATTGCACTTTCGCCAGTGCTCCATTCGGCAACAACGGGTGATGCAAGAATGGCTTCATCATCTTCACAAATGAGTTGATTGGGTCCTAAATCAATTTCAGGCATCTCTATCACTTCCACTATAACGTTATCGCTGGTATTGCATCCGTTGAATTCCACAGTTGCGGTGTAGGTATTCTCAATTCCCGTTTCTATTGTTTGAGCATTTTCTCCGGTGCTCCACATCACATTATCCCAACCGGGGCCTGCATCCAGTGTGGTGGTTTCGCCTTCGCAAATCACCACATCATTGCCCAACCAAAAAACCGGAACTGGAAGAATGGTGATGAGTACCGTGTCCTGCATCACACAGCCAACACCAGCCGAATCTGTGGTGAGTATGTATTGCTGCGTGATGGGTGTACCAGTGTTGTTAGCAATAGCAATGGTTGGATTAGATGATGACGTGCTGCTCAGTCCCATGGCATTATCCCATGAGTAAGAAAAATTGGTAACAGATGGTTCGCCCAGTTGAATTTGTTCTTCGCTGCAAATAGTTTGGTCTTCTCCTGCATAAGCAGTGTTGGCTATCTGATATGCCTGGCAAGCGGTCATTGAAATATCATCCAGCCCAAAATCATTTCCCCCGCCTTGGTTCTGGTTGTTGATGATGCAGATTTCAACTTGCGATTCCATTCCGCTGTTCCAGGTGGCTGTCCATTCCTGCCATCCGCCTTCGGCTTCCATCATACTGCCCAGTTGCACACCATCTATCATCACCACAAGTTGGGCGAGTGGATGAAGGTTTGGGTTGTCCGCAACGTCCTGCATCCAATAACTAAAAGTGTATGATGTGCTAGGTTGAAGGTTTACCAATTGGCACCACACTTCGGTACCCGCAATTGTACTGCCGTTTACGATCATAAAATTTTCAAGAGGCGGGTTGGTATGATCAGTTCCCACAAAATCTGTATGAAAGAAAAATGCGTTGAATCCAACACCGTACGTGGACTCCGGACAAAGCGCACAGAAACCAAAACCTAAATCGTAATCTGTCATGAATCCAGAGTTGCCTTGTGAAAAGTCACCGTTGGTTATCAGTTGCGCTTCGTATTGGCAAGGACCACATTGTGCAGAAACTTCAGCCGAACGGAGAAGCAGAAAAAACAGAATTAGTGTTTTTGTTGAAAGTCTCATTGGTTCAAGATTCATGGTTCCTCGTTTATAGTTCAAGGAGTGTGGGGTTCTAAAATTTGGCATTCGTTTGTAACCGCCCATGTACTATGCACTATGAACCGTTTCGAGTTCCACCGTCTTTTTATTCAACACAGGGTTCGCGTACATCTCCAATAAAATTTCGCGGGCAGCTTTGGCAAGTCCTTCACGCGGCCAGCCCCACTGTATCCTGTTGAGGCCAATTTTTACCACTTTGCCGCGTATGCTGTTGCCGAATGCTATGCGTTGGATATTGGTGTAATGTTCTTTATACTCGCGTGTGCCGTTGAGTATGTCATAAGCGAGGTAGTTGGTGGGCCACAACCTGTATATGCGATGCATTTCGCGGTCAATACATTCAGTAAGGTATTTTACTTTTTCGTTTTTGCCACTTATGTTTCTCATCTGTTCTATGTCCTTCACAGGTGTGCGTCCCACTGAAATATTTACTCGCCCCTTGTGACCAATAAGACCGCGCATCATGCTGCGGAAATCTTCGCCTGCTTTTTTTTCGTGGCTTCCGTTGAATTTGATGTTGAGCAATTCATTTGCTTTTAGCATATCGCAGGGATCATATTCATAACTCACGCAAAGAGGCACAATGTTGAGTGCAAGCAAAGCATCTTCCATTGGGCCGTCCATGCTCATGGCAAACATCTTTAGCAATCCGGTTGCGGTTCGGTCATCACCATCCTTGGAGCGGCCTTCGCGCTGGGCAATCCAAATAGAATTTTGGTCTTCGCAAATGGTATGGCGCATATAGTTTGAAAGCCGGAGCGAGTAATAGAACACATCTTTCGCATTGGCGTTGCGGTTTACAATGAAGTTTTTGTTTACCCTTACAAGATCACGAACAAAGGGCGTGGCCAAAAGGTTTTCGCCAATGGCTATGTGGGTGGTCTTATAGCCCTTCTCTATCAGGCTCACGTTCAGCAATGCGCTGTCCAGAATTATATCGCGGTGGTTGGAGATAAAAAGGTAGGCTTTGTTGTGGTCTATCCTGTCCATATCGGTAAAGGTGAGGCCGCTAGTGGTCATTTGCGCCATCACCTTCATGGCAGGGCCACTTATGTTTTGCTGGAAATCGTCCACAGTTTTTATCTCGCTCATCATCTGCACCACCACTTTTTTTCCCAGGCCGGGATACACATATTTGAGCACACGGAAAAAAAGTGGATCATGGAGCAGGCGCTCTATAGCTCCGGCAATTTCATCATCGCGGAAAGGGCGAATGGCATCGAAATTATTGACGTCAATAGGGGCTTGAAGCATGGGGCGAATGTAGAATTGAGACTCGATAGTTACCGGCTTGATATCAATGTATCTATCAGGGTTAGAGTTGCGCACAACTCCAGTCACCCATTCATATCGTTATGCGAAGCGACAAAAGAGTATTTCTCCATTGAAGGTGCAACTATGAGATGACAGTGGTTTGCCAAACGAACATTTTGTTCAGAGCATGTTCACTACTTGCATCACCCGGTTTCAGATGTGCATCTAATTTTGTCGCCAACAAAATTTACCCGCATGAAATTCTTTATTGATACTGCCAACCTGGCTCAGATACGCGAAGCCAACGACCTTGGGGTGCTAGATGGTGTCACCACCAATCCATCGCTAATGGCCAAAGAAGGCATCAGCGGTAAAGACAATGTGCTGAAGCATTATGTGGACATCTGTAACATTGTAGGTGATGGTGATGTGAGCGCAGAAGTGATTGCCACCGATTTTGAAAACATCATTATTGAAGGCGAAGAACTGGCATCGCTTCATCCGAACATTGTGGTGAAAGTGCCCATGATAAAAGATGGTGTAAAAGCACTGAAATATTTTTCGGACAAGGGTATCAAGACTAATTGCACTCTGATATTTTCGGCAGGCCAGGCATTACTTGCGGCCAAGGCGGGTGCCACCTATGTTTCACCATTCATTGGCCGACTCGATGATGTATCTACTGACGGTGTTCAACTCATAGCTCTTATCCGAACCATCTACGACAACTATGGCTACGACACAGAAATTCTTGCAGCTTCCATTCGCCATCCTATCCACATTATCCAGTGTGCTGAAATTGGTGCCGATGTGATGACCGGCCCCTTAAGCGTAATTATGGCATTGCTTAAACATCCATTGACTGACAATGGCCTGGCACAATTTCTTGCAGATCATAAGAATGCGCAAAAGGTGGTGTCGAAATCTTAAAACGAATAATTGTGAATCCAGCAATTGAAAATAAGATGGGTGCGATAAGACAAATACTTGCCGGCAACCATGTGAAGCGGGCATACCTCTTTGGTTCGATGACAAATGCCCAGGCACCTGGCAAAAGCGATGTGGATTCGTTTATTGAATTCGATCCTGAATTATCTATCGAAGAGTATGGATCATCCTATTTCCTGATCCTTGAACAACTTGAAGACTCGTTGGATCGTTCAGTTGACCTTCTTAACGGCAGATCGTTGCGCAACCCTGTCTTCATCCATGAAATTGAGTCAACCCGCATTCCCATTTTTGGATAAAAAAGTTTTAAAATACCTCAACGATTTTCTTCTTGCGATCGAGAACATTGATTTGCATTTGCAGAGGAGAAGAGGATTTTCTGAATTAGAAAGGAACCTCACCAATAGAAGGGCAGTAGAACGTGAAATCGGGATTATTGGTGAAGCTGTGACAAAAATTCTCAAGATTGATCCGCAAATCAATATCTCATCTTCCCGAAAAATTATTGCAACATGGAACATTGTAGTGCATGCTTATGATGCTGTGGACGAAATTGTGTTGCGGGGAGATTGTTATGAAACATTTACCAAAACTGAAATCTGAAATTCAGTTACTCCTCAACGTGGATCAATGCTGATTCAAATCCATCCAAAGACTCCCGAATCACGAAAAATTAAACAAGTGGTTGATTGCCTGGAATCCGGTGGCATCATCATTTATCCTACCGATACAGTTTACAGCATTGGGTGCGATATGCTGAATACAAAAGCTGTAGAGCGTGTGGCCTGGCTAAAAAATGTGCGGGTTGAGAAAGCCAATTTTTCACTGGTGTGCTACGACCTTAGTCACTTGAGTGAATACAGCAAGCCTATTTCTAACCAGGTGTTCAAACTCATGAAGCACACCCTGCCGGGGCCGTACACTTTTATTCTGGAGGCCAACCGGTACATTCCCAAGATTTTTTCTGCAAAAAAAAAAACCATTGGTATTCGTGTTCCCGATAATGTTATTGCAAGAGAAATTGTAAAACAATTGGGAAGACCCATCATGGCCACATCCGTGCACGATGAAGATGAAATTCTTGAGTACACCTCCGATGCCGAAGCCATACATGACAAGTTTGAAAAACTGGTGGATCTGGTGATTGATGGGGGACCGGGAGGACTCGAGCCCTCCACCATTCTACGTTGTATTGGAAATGAAATTGAGGTAATGCGCGTGGGAAAAGGCTCCGTTGATATGCTCAATCACGGCCGCTGAAACTTTTTACTTCGGCAACATCATTCAGGGCATCGAGCAGCCAATCAATCATATCGCGGGCTATAATGCCTTCCATTCCGTATTCAGTATTGATGATTCTGGCCGCATGACCATGCAGGAACACACCAAGTCGTGCAGCAATTTCAGGAGTGTAGCCTTGTGCAAGCAGCGAACCGATAACGCCCGTAAGTACGTCTCCACTGCCGGCAGTTGCCAGGCTTGCAGTTCCCGATGCGTTGAAGGAAACCCTTTGGTCTGCCGTGGAAATTGTGGTGTAGGTTCCTTTAAGCACAATGATAATTTGATGTTCACCCGATTTTGTTCTCAACGTTTCAAATCGCGAAAACGAATTATCATGATTACCAAACAGACGGTCAAATTCACCGATGTGGGGAGTTATAATGGTGTGCTGAGGAAGGAGCGGAAGAAGTTGATGCTGTGAAATGATGTTCAGCGCATCGGCATCGAGCACCATCGGAATTTTTACTTCCTTCAAAATAACCCTGAGCATTTCAGCCGTTGCTTCTGATGTCCCAATTCCAGGGCCTATTGCTAATGCCGACCTTTCATTATTCACTTTTATTGAAGACAGCATGTTTTCCGAGTCATCTGTCTCGCACATAGCTTCTGGTACTGATTGTTGCATAATGTGGTAACCACATTGTGGAATGTGTGTGGTAACCAATCCGCAACCTGCGCGCTGTGCAGCATTGGCAGCAAGAACAGCAGCACCCATTTTGCCTTTGCTTCCCGCCAATAATTGCAGATGCCCGCGCTCGTTTTTGTAAGTAAACTTTTGCCGGGGACGAAAATCTTCCGCAGCTTCAAAAATTTCATAGTAGTGAAAGCTGCTTTTTTCTGTAGTATGAAAATCATTGGAAAGGCCAATTGGCAGCAGTTCGAATTTTCCGACAAACAGATGATTCTCTGCAAAAAGAAATGCGGGTTTAGGAACCTCAAATGTGAGTGTGTGTTCCGCACGAATAATTGCGCCCTGCTGGCGTTCCACGTTGTCAGGCATCAGACCGGAAGGCACATCAATGGCAATCCGGGTGTTGGGCAACCGGTTAAGTACATCAATCAACTTCGCACGCCATCCATCTGCGGGCCGTGATATGCCGGTTCCGAAAATGGCATCAATAAGCACCTCGGCCGGCTGCACTTTTATTTCATGATTTTCTTCTGATAGAAAACTTACCTCCACATCGTTCTCCAGCAGCCTGTCCAGGTTGGTTTTAAAATCAGGTGTTCCTTCCTCTGCATTTCCCACCACGTAAACACGAACAGGAATTTCTTTTTCCAGGTAATGCCTTGCTATGCACAATCCGTCTCCCCCGTTGTTTCCCGTTCCTGCAAAAACACAAAGCGGGAAAACAAAACCCTCGCGTTCGAGCCATTTAGAACATTCGCGCGCAGCATTTTCCATCAAATCAATGGATGTGATTTGTTCTTTGTTCATGGTAAATTTTTCCCATGCGCGCATCTGTTTTGTATTGAAAATTTTCATGGAGGTAAATAAATTCCGGGCAAGTTTAAGAGGGTAGGTCAACTCCTGTTGAGAGAGTGTATCATAAAACTCCCACCCGTTTTTCCAGCATTGGCACGAAAGAAAATTTTCCGTGTTTTTCATGTTCTATTTCACCATTCCCCATTTTCACGAGCACCACCATTTCCTGCACGGCACCTTCGCCAAATGGCATCACAAGCCTTCCTCCTTCCACCAGTTGGTCGATCAACAGATCGGGAACTTTTGGTACTGCACAGGTAATGATGATGCGGTGAAAGGGACCATAAGAAGGCAGGCCTTTGTATCCATCACCATAAATCACATGCGCCTTGTAATTCATTTTTTGCAAAATTCGTTTTGCGTTGTCGTGAAGAAGTTTTTGGCGTTCAATGGAAAAAACTTTTGTACCCAATTGGCAAAGTACAGCCGTCTGGTAGCCGCTGCCTGTTCCAATCTCCAGCACTTTCATGCCCGGTTCAAGCAGCAGCAATTCACTTTGCCTGGCCACCGTGAAGGGTTGGGAAATGGTTTGACCAGCGCCAATTTGGAAAGCACGGTTCTCATAGGCATATTCAAGAAAGGCTGAGGACATAAAAAAATGGCGAGGAACAGTGTTCATGGCATCGAGCACTTTCCTGTCGGCTATGCCCATTGCGGCAATTTCAGACATGAGTTTTTTACGCAATCCTTTGTGGCGGTAGGTATCGGTCATAATTGGATTCAAAAGTACCGTGTGCCATTTGCATCGTTGGCCATTGTTGAAAATTAGAAATCAACGGACGGATGTAAAGAAGAACATGCAAATAATTTCGGCACCCATCAAAGAAAATTGCTCATGTTGAAAATTGGAGTGCTCGGTTGCGGACATCTGGGCCGCATTCATATAAAGTGCATTCGGGAGCTTCCGGATGCGTTTGAATTAATGGGATGCTTTGATACACATCCCGAAAAAAGTGCGGCAGCGGCTGCTGAGTTCAGCACACTGTCTTTTCATTCCATGGATGCGCTCATTGAGTCGGTGGACGTAGTGGATATTGTAACGCCTACAATCAAACATTTCGGATGTGCAACGTCTGCCATCAAAAAATTCCGCCATGTTTTCATTGAAAAACCTGTAACCGAAACGCTGGCTGAAGCAAAACAATTATTAAAGCTTGCCACGGAAGCGGGAGTGAAAGCGCAAGTGGGACATGTAGAAAGATTCAACCCTGCATTTCGCGCTGCGTGGCCGCATTTCAGCAATCCGCAGTTCATTGAAACGCATCGCCTCGCTGAATTCAATCCGCGTGGTACGGATGTAAGTGTGGTGCTCGATCTTATGATTCACGACATTGACATTGTGCTTGCCGTTACAAAAGCCAATGTGAGAAACGTGAGCGCAAGCGGAGTTGCTGTACTAAGTGATACTCCCGACATTGCTAACGCGCGTATCGAACTGGACAACGGTTGTGTGGCCAACCTCACCGCATCAAGAATTTCGCTCAAGAAAATGCGCAAGTCGCGTTTCTTCCAGCGCGATGCCTACATCTCCGTGGACTTCCTGAAGAAGGAATGTGAAATTGTGAGGATGAAATCGGTAGTGGGTGAACCCGACCCGTTTTCCATTACCATAGATTTGGGAGACAAGGGAAAGAAAGAAATTATTTTCGAAAAACCTGCTGTCGTTGAATCCAACGCCATAAGAGATGAACTGGAATCCTTTGCACGAGCAATTGAACAAAATTCAAAACCCGAAGTAACTTTAGAGGATGGAAGCCGCGCTCTCGAAGTGGCACTGCTGGTGCTTGAAAGAATGGCCTTTGTGGGTTGAGAAGTAGAAATTCCTCAATTGCTTAATTGATTGATTTTTCCATTTGTTTGATTGTTGCTCGCAAAGTATCGTGGAATGATAACCACACCATGAACTTGAGAACTTTGAAAAGGTAGAATTTGAATTTATTTGCTTTAGTTGATATGGCCTGGCACTTCATTTTTTTTCCAATGCTGATTTGGTGAAAGTAAAATCTACAGGTTCAACCTTGTATCCGGCATTGCGCAGTTGAGCAATCAAACCTGTTTCTCCCGGCAGGTGCATGGCACCCAGTACACAAAACACACGATTCTTTTTCAACAGCGGAAGCAGGCGATCGAAAAATCTGTGGTTGCGCACATTCACCAATTCGTGAATTAGTTTTTCCGGATACTCATCCATCATTTCATGCTCCATCAGTTTTGCAAAATCCTGCTGTACATAAAGCCTTTGCATTTCGTCCAACTCCACGGCCAGACCTTCATCACTCTGTAGCACTGTCAGCATCAATTCCGCTTGTTCTTTAAGATTCAGAACATCCAGTGAAATAATTTGCTCAGTGGCGGTCTCAAGCCCTGAAACTATTTTCTTTTCTCCCAGCGCCATGCGCTGGATACGCACGTCCATCAATTCGAAGTATGGCCCGCTTTCCACAGGCTGTTCCATCATGCTCACGAGGGTGAGCAACGGTTTCATTTTGTTGCTGAAAGGCGCTAGTTCAGGCGGGAGGTATTGTGTTAGTATGGAATCCACAAAAGCAAAATCGGTAGGCGGGAATAAATCTTTCAACGAGGTGTCCTTCATCATTGAAAGCATGAGTGCGCCCATGGCATCCTTCATGTCAGGTGATACAAAGTTGGTTTCACCCAGCACCATGTTGCACGAGTGAAATGCTTGCCACCACGCATCACTCCAGGTGTTGCACAGCGAATCGTTGGTGTGCATGCTGCCGAAGAGATAAGAAACTTGTTTCCCCTTTTTGGGAGTGATTTTCCATAGCAAAGAATTCTCCGGTTGCGAAAAAGCAAGCAGGGTTGAGAGTGAAAACGCAGTTAGTAATAAAGTGTTTCGCATCATTTTCATTTGGTGGGCAAACTTCGCATTTTATGTTGTTAAAGCCTGTTCAAATTGTTCGACAGGGTAAACCTTAAACAAGTTGAGCGAGAATGAACAACTTTGAACAACTTGAACGACTTGAACGAAACATTTGAAGTGATACATCCGTACGCACTTATCTATTAGCACCTTCCTCTTTATGAAGCTTGTTCCCACTATTTTTATTTCTGTAATTCTTTTGCTACCGGCTGCTGGCGCATCGGCTCAATCACTTCATCAGCATCTTAGGATGGACATACAAATGCGGCCCACCAATGTGGACTCTGTGGTGATGTACACTCTGGAACTAACGGAATCTAAAGCTCCTCATTTCACTGGTGTGCTCTACACCAACGACCGCCTGATAAAAGCTCGGGGTATGTGGCTGCACGATGGCAAACAGTTCAGGGAGGACGGGCAATTTGTTTTTTTCTATGAAAACGGAACGGTGGAATCATCAGGGCAATACGACCGCGGTTATAAGGTGGGCGAATGGAAACGCTTTGCCGATAGTGGTGTTGAAAAGCCTGTTCGGTACTACAATCCTGAAACAGCAGAACGCATAAGGCAGATTCAGGCAACAGCGCAAGCGAAGGAGTAAAAGAGTGGCCCGCTCTAATTTTGGAGCGTGCAGGTCTACCATCATAAGTGGAGTATGATAACAGCGGGGGCATTGCTCGCTGTTATTTTTTTGTACGGATGCCAGAGCCAGCGCTCTGATGAATCCAACGTTTTCCGGTACAACGAATCCAATGGTATTACATCGCTTGACCCGGCATTTGCCCACAACCTGGAAAACATGTGGGCCACTAATCAACTTTTTGACGGACTGGTGGAACTCGACTCATCACTCCGTATCATTCCATCTCTTGCCACCCGTTGGGAAATTTCTGAGGATGGTCTCACTTACACTTTTCACCTTCGCGATTCGGTGTTCTTTCACACCTCCCCACTCTTTGCTGATTCGATTCACAGGAAAGTGATAGCCGCAGATTTTGTGTACAGCTTTTCGCGCATCATCAATCCGGGATTGGCATCGCCAGGTTCATGGATTTTTTCATCAGTTGACACAACTAAACATGGAGGCTTCTATGCGGTGGATGACAGTACCCTGAAGATTCATCTCTCAAAACCTTTTCCGGTCTTCCTCGGAATTCTTACTACACAACATGCCAACGTAGTTCCGCACGAAGTGGTGCAGCATTTCGGTTCCGATTTCCGGTCGCATCCCATCGGCACAGGGCCCTTTCGTTTTGCTTTCTGGTATGAAAACATTGCACTTGTTTTTCATCGCCACGAGCATTTCTGGCAAAACGATGAAGAAGGCAATCGTCTGCCATACCTCGATGCAGTAAAAATTGATTTCGCCAAAGACATGACGGTGGAATACCAGGGATTGCTCTTGGGCCGATATGATTTTATGAGCGGAATCCATTCTGCTTTTAAAGATGAGCTGCTGGACCCAGAGGGGAATCTTGCTCCGGACTTCGATGCTATTTATTTCCAGAAGACTCCATTTATCAAAACCGATTACCTCGGCATAGTGGTGGACCCTCTGGCGGAAGTAACGAAGAACTCTCCATTACTGGATGTGCGTATTCGCAAAGCCATCCGACATGCAATAAATCTTGAGGAGATGGTGAAGCACTTGCGGAATAATTCAGTGTTTGCAGCCAACGAAGGGTTTGTTCCACCTGTTTTATTGGGCAGCAGGCAGGAGGCAGTAGGCAGTGAGCAGACGGCAGTAGGTAGTGGGCAAGATGGCGTGGAAAGTTCGCGTGTATTGATTGATGAATACAGACTGAAGACTGCCGAACCGATAGTTATTGGGAGCACACTGCCTACACAAAAGCCTGCCGACCGCATGTTGCTCACTGTTTACAACCCGGAGCTCTCGCGTAAACTGCTGGCAGAGGCGGGTTATGTGAACGGAAAAGGTTTGCCGGAAATTGAAATGGCATCTACCCCTGACTATGCAGATTTGCTCGAATACATACAGCACGAATTGCAAAAGGTAGGCATCAGAACAAAAGTGAAAGTGATACAGGGAGCAGCGTTTACAGAACAAACATCCAATGCGCAAATTGCATTGTTCCGTAAATCATGGTTGGCAGACTATGCCGATGCTGAAAATTTTCTTGCACTATTTCACTCTAAAAATTTTAGCCCAGGTGGAAAGAATTACACCCATTTTTCCAATAGAGAATTTGATTCATTGTATGATGCAGCGTTTATGAGGGCTGGAACATCTGGTACTCCGACCTCTGTCAACGGCCTTCATTCATCGGTCTTTAAGATGGACAGCATAATTTCTGCTGAGTGTCCTGTGATACCGCTTTATTACGACCAGGTGTCGCACTTTATTCGAAAGGAGATAAGCAGTTTTGAAACCAATGGGGTGAATATGCTGGATTTAAAAAGGGTGAGGAAAAATTGATGCTAATAAGATGATGTGGTGCTGATTCTTCCGTCAGTACTGAGGGACAGAATCGATTTTTGAGGAATAGAATGTAATTACCTAAACATTTTTTATAAGGATTCCATTTTCACCCTTGCATTCAGTATGACACCGGTAGCCACAAGCACAATTCCTACTAGTGTCAACATGTTCACCTGTTCATCAAAAACAAAATAGCCTATGGCTAAAGCGAAAATGGCACCGGTATAGTTCCAGGGTGTGATGCGGCTGGCCACATCGCTGTGCAGCGCAAGTGTCATAAGGTATTGTGCAAATAAGGTGAACACTCCCATTACAAAAAGTAGCAACCATTCAATGGGTGCCGGGTTCACCCAATCAAACAAACACCACAAACCACCAATGGGAAGAGCTATAAGCGGGAGATACATCACAATGGTCATCGGATGGTCGGTGCCTTTGCAGCGAATGGTGGCGTTGTATGATAAACCCGCAAAGGCAGCAGCTACAATTCCTATGATGAGCCATAAAACTGAAACACGCTCATCAAAGCCCTTTATTAAAACAACACCGGCAAATGCAAGAATGAAATAAAACCATTGTATGCCCTTTGGCTTTTGCTTGTTGAGCCAAATAGCTGCAATTACAGTGAAGATGGGAGCGAGGTATTGAATGGTGCCTGCACTGGCAAGCGGCATTTTCTTAAGGGTTGAATAGAAAAGAATCAAAGCCACAACGCCTGTTATTCCTCTTGTCGCCAGCCACACTTTGTTGTTGCCCCAAAATGTAATTTTGTTTTTTCGAATGAACCACCATGCGCCTGCAAACACTGTCACCGAACGGAAAAAAATCAATTCCTGAACTGGAACAGCAGGCATTGCCTTTACACAAGTATTAACTACAGCGAAGCAGAGCACCGACAAAACTACATAGGTAACACCTGGTGGCATAAACGGTTAGTTGGGTAAAAAATGTTAGCGATGAAGTTAGCTGGCTGGAACTTTCGTTCTTTGATTAAGACGCAGCAGCGTCTCCGGCTCCCGAATTGAAGATCAGGAATTTGTTTTTTTGAATTTCATGGAATTAAAATTCAACACAATTCAATTAGACAGCAGTTTCAAAGACAACGCAATTGCTTCCTTCATTTTTCCGCGCTCCACTATGAAGTCAAGAAATCCATGTTCGAGAACGAACTCAGCACTCTGGAATCCTTTAGGCAAATCTTTCCCGATGGTTTCCTTCACCACTCGCGGACCTGCAAAACCAATGAGTGCTTTGGGTTCTGCAATGTTAATGTCACCGAGCATGGCGTAAGATGCTGTTACGCCACCGGTTGTGGGATCAGTAAGTATAGAAATATACGGCAGGCCGGCATCAGCAAGTTGCGTGAGTTTGGCGGAAGTTTTGGCCATCTGCATAAGGGAAAAACCTGCTTCCATCATACGCGCACCACCCGATTTAGAGATACAGATAAAGGGGCATTTTTGTTCTATGGCATGATTAACTCCTTCCGCAAATTTTTCGCCTACTACACTGCCCATTGAGCCACCTATAAAACCAAAGTCCATACAGGCAATAACAGCAGCGTGCCCGTCAATCCTGCCATTGGCAACCCGTATGGCATCCGTTAATCCTGTTTTGTTAATAGTGGTTTTGATCCTCGAATGATATGACTTTGTATCTACGAATTCAAGAGGATCGGCACTGGTGAGACCTGAAGCAATTTCAGTGTAATTGTTTTCATCAAATAGGATTGATAGGTATTCCCGTGATCCTATTTTCTCGTGGTAATCGCATTTTTCACATACCCAGTTGTGCTCGGCATGATGCTCTGAAGTGACCACGTTTTTGCACTCGGGGCATTTGTACCAAAGGCCTTCCGGTATTTCCTTCTTCTCCTTGCTTTTGGTGGTGATACCTTGTTTGATGCGTTTGAACCAGCTCATGATATTTCAAAAATTTAAGAGTGGCAAATATGCGGGACTAATGAGGTGTAATGAATGCATTTGAGATTGTGGTGATCAAACTGGACTCCGCGAGTCATGAATGAGCCAGTCTCCACAGCCTCAATGTGCTCTACAGAAAGCATCACCCTTAATGGCTGTTGGGACAAAGTTTAACGAAGCATTTAAAAATAAGTAAGAATTTGGTTCAATAAAATTAAATTAGGCTCAAAGTATAAAACAATATATTTGCTGCGCACTTTTAATAACAGGTCATCCAGTGACATGTGTTTGTTTCATTATTTAATCCTAAATAATTTATTATGCCCAGCATTAATTTAAGTATTGAAGAAGTGGCCTATATGGCCGAATACTACCGCAAAGAATACGTTGCGGCTATTGAAAAATTAAATCATTTTGAAAACATTCTCCGCCAACTGGGAGGCACACCAGCCACCCCTGGTCGGAGTAAACCTGACCCACGCGTAGCGTTAGGTCAAACTCAATCAGTGAGTGCCGATTCAACAGTTCCAGCAAAAAGAAAACGTGGCCGCCAGCCTGGATGGAATAAAATTGAAGGCGCTGCACCAGCGGCTAAGGCCACGAAAAGAAGGAGAAGACGCGGACGCCCGGCTGGTTCGGCCACGAAAGCGGCCGCTGTTGTCACTGCTACATCAACAGGCAAAAGAAAACCCGGTCGCCCTGCTGGTTGGCGCAAGAATGCGGTAGCTGGAAGTCCTGCACCTGCTGTTGCATCTGACGCACCCAAGAGGAAAGGCGGACGACCATTAGGTTGGCGTAAAAATCCTACCGCAGCTTCCTCTGCATCGGCAACAGGCTCACCGAAGAGAAAGGGAGGACGCCCGCTTGGCTGGCGCAAGAATCCTGATGCTAAAGCTGCAGCTACTGCTTTAGTGCAAGTTGGAAATAAGAAAAAACCTGGACGCCCTGTGGGCTGGCGCAAAAATCCAGAGACTGCCGCCAATACAAGTATGCCGGAAAATAAACCAGGTCGCCCTGCCAGAGCAAAAAAAGCGGCCAGGAAAAAAGGAAGAGGTAAAAAAGGTCCATCGAGTATTTGGCCGGAGTGGATCCTCAATAAATTAAACACCGGAAAGGTTCCGCTGACTTATCTGGATTTTGCTTCCGATGCTATGAAGGAATTTAAGATTCCACTGGAAAAGGAAAAGAAAACCACGCAGAACATTAATGCACACATTTTCCGGATGCGTAAGGACACGAACCAAGTCACATCGGTTGCCGTGCCTAACCAGTCTTCGAAATTCATAGTTCTCAACGATTGGTTGGATGATGGTGGAAAACTCAAGGATGAATTCGTAGCCAAATTATCTCCATCCATCGGAGGGTAACGTAATTTCATATCGAAAACAGCACATATAAACAAGCCCCGGTTAAAAACCGGGGCTTGTTGCATTATGGGAAGACTGCATGTAGCCTGCATATTTCACCCGAAATTCTGCAAGGTGGTACAGTCATTTGTGCAACGGATAAAGAATCTATTTGAAAGTGAGTTAGAATTCAGTTAATGGTTTTGGTTAATTAGTAAAGACCACCCCGAACGCGAGGTGGTTTTTTTTTACTAAAAGAATTTCGAGACATGGTTAGAGGTTCAGGGTAGGGATCAAAAAAAAATGACTGGATAAAGTTCTGCGCACATTATGAATACGGTCAGGCCGAGCTAATAAAGCAGGATATTATTTTTTCCCTTATTTCCCTGTCTCCATAAGAAATCATTCATCATTATCGTTGCAAGTTGGCACACGATTTCTGCCCAGTCGAATGTGGATCGAACATGCTGCTGCCCGCGCTGTGCAAGACTTGAAGCCCATTCTTCATCGGCAAGTAAACTGAGTATATGAGACGCAATTTCCTCTTTCGATTTTCCAATAAGCAGATGCTCTTGATGCAGCGCTCCAAGTGCACTGGCAGCAATTGGTGTAGTGACACAAGGCAAATTCATGCTCATGGCTTCCAGCAGTTTATTCTGCATACCTGTGCCTATCTGCATGGGAGCGGTAAAAACACGAGCACTAGAATATGCATCACGAATGTCGTCCAACCAGCCGCTTACAACAACATAGGGTGTCTGAAGTTCCTTTACGTGGCGCGATGGTGTAGCACCTGCAATATGCAATGTTGTTCCGGCTCTTTTGGCTTGCAGCAATGGTAGTATTTCGAGAGCAAGGAATTTTGCACAATCCATATTGGGCGGATAGCTCATGTTGCCGGTAAACACAATGTCGAATTTCTTTTCTCTTTTTATTTCATGAAAATAAGTGCTGTCAACCCCGTTGGGTATAATGTGGATGTTGTTTCGTTGTGGATGATAAATAAGGTCCCTGTCCTGTGTGCTAATAATCGTGTGGTGCTCGAAGTAATCGAAGATCAGATTTTCATAAGCCCGTAGGCGTTGGGCTTCTGTTCGGGTAAAAAATTTCATCCACCACGATGTTCTTTCTGATCTCCGCCATTGGCCCGCGCTCAGCGCGTCCATATAGTCGAGGGTCTTTGGCAGGTGATGGAGATGCTTGACGTACTCTGCAGTGCGCACCAGTTGTGTATAAATATGATCCGGTGAAAATTTATTCACAAGTCTTTTCACTTTTCGAAGTGCGTGGTTCTGCAGGAAATAATGTACCTGATATGGTTTGTCGGAAAAAAGCGCACGGATTATTCGCCACCCAATAAGTACCCTATGAAGTTTTATGATCTGAACGTGCGCTGCTATTTTTTGAAGCTCGTGAAGGGCGGCTGGATGTGGCACCGAGTCGCTAAGGCAACAGAGAAAAACTTCATGGCTGGATGAAAGATGTTTTACGTGATGCCATGCGCGCAGTTTGTCGCCCTTCTCCAGAGGCCAGGGCACGCGAGATACAAGGACAAAAATTTTCATACTTCGCACAATTTGCGGAAGAACTCCACCAGGTTGGCTGCTATGGATGTGTTGCTGTAATGTTGCTTTACAAGTTCTTTTGCTGCATGGCCAATGCTTTGCATCTTGCCAGGGTTCTTCAGCAAATCTTCTACCGTGTGCAGCCATTGTGTTGGTGTATCAGCAATCAAAATGTTGTGTCCATGCTCACAGGAAATTCCCTCAGCGCCAATGGAAGTTGAAATAATGGCTTTGCCACAAGCCATGCCTTCAATAATTTTTACGCGGATGCCACCGCCACTTAGCAGGGGAACAATCATAATGGACTTGCTGTGCATAAATGCTTTTGCATCCTCCACTTCGCCCACAAATACCACATTGGGATAATTGCTTCGCATCATATCATCCGGCATTGAACGGCCTGCGAGGTAAAGTTTGAGGGCAGGATGTTTTTTATGAATGACGGGCCATATTTTTTCAAGTAGCCAAATGATACCTTCCAGGTTGGGCGCCCAGTCCATAGCCCCTATGTGGAACAATGCTGTTTCAGGATTTTCGATTGATTCATTGCTTTCATAGTCGGAAGATGAAACACCGAACGGGATAATGGTCATGGGTTTTTTTACCCCAAGTTTTTCAAAGTGTTTGCCGTCTTCGCGACTTATAGCTGCTATGCCGTCCACCTGGTTAAGTATCGAGAGTTCGTATTGCTTTAGTTTGCGTGAGAGGTAATTGAGGTAAGCTCTTCGTGCAAAATTTTTCGTGCCGCTGGCCATCTTTTCCCACAACACAAATTCCAGGTTGTGAGAACGTAGTACGACCCTTGCTCTGCTGTAACGCCTGATGGTGGCTATGTAGGGTGTCATGAAAAGACTTTCCAGCAGCACCACATCGAACTTGTTGTTTTGCAATACTCGTGTAAGACTAATATCAAAATCGGTGGAAAAAAACCGGCTAATGTTGTAAGAGTCCGCAGTCATGAAATTGGCAAATGCATCCACCATGTTGATGCGTGTATCTACAAACACGCCTTCGATTGCTGTGGCTTCCACATAATCTGCTGGCAGTTGTGCCGTAGCAAATCCATGCTTGTGCGTGAAGATGCACATTACCTTCACCTTTACTTGATTTTCAATTAAGCCACGCGTCACATTGTTCATAGCAATGCATCCGCCATCCAGGGCGGGCAGCGGAGGTTTATTGCAGAGCTGGAGAACTTTCACTTTTTTTTGTTTTCGGTTTCAACAATCGGATCTTTCTTCGAACATGACATTCATTATCAGGATTTCTGAAATATGCACATCATGTTTCTCACATCTCATGGTTCGTTTCAACTCACAACCGGCTTCTTCAACCTCATCCGTCTTTTCAATCGTGCCAAATATGAATCGGTATTGAATAATGTTCTGTCTTGTGCCGCTTTCCAAGTAAGGTAAACACCCAATGGTAGAAACACTGCTGTGCTTAGCCACATACCAATCCATGGTTCAAGCAATCCTGATTTTGCCATTTTTTCACCGGCCATGGTCCACAATTGAAAAATGATGAAAAGCCCTAGTGCCATCATCGTGGGCAAACCCAATCCTCCCTTCCTGATGATGGCACCAAGCGGTGCTCCAATGAAGAATAAAACAATACAGGCCACAGCGATAAAAAATTTTCTGTGCCACTCAATTTTGTGACGCCCGATGCTCTTTTCAAGATGCTCCACTTCTGTGCTCCTGTTTTCGAGCAAATCGCCTGATCTTTTGGTTTTTTTCTTGGCGGCTTCAAACGCTTTAGCTTGTTGAGCCGCACTCAACTCATCCAAAAACCATGTTACTTGTTTAGCACTATCGACACCGGTTTTTATTTCATCGCTTTTTTGTAATGAAGGAATTTTCAAAAATTTTTGTCCTGATTCGGCAAGACCTGTGCGCACTGTATCAAGGTGCTGCTGCAAACTGTCAACTGCTCTGTTCAATTGTGACACCGTCATCATCTCGTAAGAACTTTTGTAAACGTCCTCGTTATCGTTCTTGAAAAGAAGTGAGGACATATCCAGCCGCAACACCATCCGGTCGAAACTGCCTTTGGTCATGCTCAGATGCGGTGGCTTTTTTCCTTTCTGCTTTTCTGAGTTTTCATTGTAAGTGTTGCCATCGGAAAGTGTCAATACGAGGTAGCGGTTATCCGTGGTCTGTTCCATTTTTCCCTGCCGGGCGCGGATAACAGTTCGGTTTCCTTTGGCTTTGTCTGTATGGTCATATATGAGCACATCCTCCAGTTCACTGCTTTCAATGTGATTTTTTCCTGCGCGAATGGAGTAGCCTTCTATGCCGTTGTAAAACACGTTGTCTTCAAGAAGCATTGTTGGCTTTTGCTCGGTAATGCTTTTGAGTAGCGACCGAAATTTGAGGTTCGCCACCGGCCAGGCATTATTGGCAAAGAAGAAAGCGCCAAAGGAGAGCAAAATACTGAAGACAATCAGCGGTCGCAAAATGCGGAAGAGCGATGCGCCTGCACATTTCATAGCTGTAAGTTCATTGTTCTCCGAAAGTGTTCCCATGGTCATGATGGATGACATGAGCACGGCCAGCGGTAAAGCCATACTCACTAAACCTGCCGATCGGTAAGTGAGCAATTGACCGATAACCAGGGAGCCAAGGTCTTTTCCCATAAGATCATCCAGGTAAAGCCACACGAATTGCATCTCGAAAAGAAACAGTGCCACCAAAAATGAAATGATGAAGGGGCCTGTATAGGTTTTGATCAGAAGCAGGGATGTACGGGAAAAAAGCAAGCGGCAAATTTATTCTTGTGGGTGTGTGGCTTTGGTGCCTTGGCTGCTGCCGGTTGTTCCGGCAATTTTTAGTAGAAATTCTCGCTTGGCTTCAAAAGTATTCGTGCCTTTGAGTCGCAATAAGTTCGAGGCCACAAAGGCTCTAAGGCGCGAAGGGATCACTAAGGGTAAATTCTAATTTTTTTGGCTGCGCACTTGTTATGGCCGTGCTGAATTCATGACTTTGAAACCAATGATGCGATCGTAACCAATACTATGGTCGTGATGATAGACAATGATAAAATAATCATTCTCGGTTTGCTCGTAGTTGCCCTCAGTTGTTTCCCAACTTCCTGCGGGATGCAGATAGTCTGTTACCACATAGCGGTAGTTGTAAAAACCCTGTTTCAGCCATGCAGAAAGTTCATAGCTATGAAGTGCTGAATTCCATTTCATCCTGAAATTTTTATGGTATTGGCCATCCGTAAATCCACCCACCACATACACTTGGCCAATTGGAAACTCCGCAGTACTCAGCACAAAATTCACCAGGTGATATTCCGATTCCATATCATTGTTGCCTCCCCAATCGTTTCGCACAAAATAGCGACCGTTTAGATCATAATTGGAAAGATATCCCTTGCTTCCGTGCGCCACATCGGGCAGAAGATTCACGGTAATGTTTTTGTTCATTTCATCCACACTGGCCACTTCCATGGTAATGTAGCGCAAGTCCTTGGTGTCAAATTCGCGGTATTCGTTTCCCGCTTCAAACTCGTTTACCTCATACAAATCATAGGTAATTTCATTGTTCTTTATGAATTGTGGTTGGATGTTATTCCTGGCTGTTGACCAGTCCAGGTTCTGGAGGAGCACCACATGTAAATCGCGGTGCGCATCCATAATGGAAAAACTTTCATGTTGTAACGAAAAATCAATTTCGTGATGAGTAAAGCGATGAGCGATGGTGCTTGAATTTTTTACCTGACCTCCCAACGTTACGCGTTCTTCGTACACCACAATTCTGCGCGACAGCACCAGGTTATTGATGTCACCATCTTCAAAAACCACTAATAAATAATTTCCTGAAAGCCGGATGCGCATCATGTCATTGGGAAACTCCAGGGAATAGTGTACATAAGCATTCCGGGTGTTGAAACTGCTTTCAAATTCTGTAATGTCTTGTTGGGGAAATCCCTCTATGTATTCATTGGATTCCAAATCAGTTGGTTTCCATTGTGCATCACAGTGAATGGCATAAAAGGTAAAGTCTGAGAAATCCTCCGCCATTTGGTCGAAGTGCAATTGCACACTCGTGCCAGAACCCAACATGATAACAGGATAGGACAGGCGCGCCTCTTCAAGGAAACATTGCACACTGCGGATGTCTTCACGGTAAACAGCATTATCATAAGCCAACGATTGCGTTCTGGCATAATCATCATCCTGTCCAAAAGAGTTAGACGCTGCAAAAGCAACAACAACAACAAGGAAAATATTCAATCTCATTCGGAGCAAAATAAAGGGTTTATGGTTCATTTCGTTCGGTCTCGACCATTCTCCATTGTCCCCCGAATTGTCGGGATTTCATTTCACTCAACATTATCAATTTCAATTGTAAGTTATGTTCGCACCATGAATTTCGCCACACGGGCAGTCATTATTTGGGCCACAGTTTCTGTACTGTTTTTTTCTTGTGATGAAAAGAAAAAGCCCGACCCCTTCCATCGAATAGGCGGCAGCATTGCAGGGTTCGATTACCAGGTTGTTTATGGCGGTGACACCACGGATTACGCTCATGCAATTGATTCCATTTTCAAATTCGTGGAAAATACTTTTTCACCCCACGTGCCAGGTTCCATCATTTCGCGCTACAATAAATTCCAACGAACCGACACCATGTTCTGTTTTGTTGATCCGCAATTTCTTTTCGGGACTGTGTTCGATATGAGCAATGAAGTATGGAAAAAAACACAGCGGTATTTCGATCCCACCACAGGCCCCATGAAAAAAGCGTGGAGTGGAGTGGGCTTGTTGAGAAATGGAACTGAGCCTAACCTCGATTCGCTGTTTGAATTTGTGGGTTATGATGAAACAAGATTTGTGTTTGTAGAGCAATTTGGAGAAGACAATAAATATCGTGAGTCACAATTGCGCAAACACGATCCGCGTATCGAACTGGACTTCGGAAAGTTTGCTTATGCCTACGCACTGGACATGGCAGGAGCTTATTTGCAGGAACGTGGTATCAGGGATTTCAGGCTGACCCTCGATGATATCGTGTTGTGTTATGGTTTTGAAAATGACACTACTTCAGCCATTACCCTAACCGCGGAGGGTGACAGTCTTCGCCTTTCGAACCAGGCGATAGCAATAAAGGAATTTGAGGATAAAAAATCTTACGTGGATCCCACCTACGGTTATCCCATCATATTTGATCCGGAGAATACTAAAGAGTATGTGTATGTGCTTGCACCCAGTGCAGTTTTTGCCGAAGCCTATGCTCAAGCTTTCATGATAATGGGTACTGATGAGATTACCGCGTTCTACGATAGCAACAAGCAGGAACCTATAGAAGTGTTGTTACTTGACCAACTGGATAGCCAATGGCTCAGTTCATTTACACCAGCATTTGGAAATGCACTCATCAACACTGCGGTTATAGATACGCTGAGCACTTATTGATTTTCACTCCACCGGTATCAATTGCCCATCTCCTTCTATCTCGCTGTCAATTCCTGGATTTCCCTTGTAGTAAATGTTTCCTGAAAACGCGATGAACCCAAAGAGGTAATCCGTTGCGTGAACATAGATGTCATTTATTGTTGAATTGTTGACCAGTGCTGTATGCGTTACTAGATTTCTTGCATCGAGTATTCCCCACCCCTGGTTGTAAAGTTCGGCTTTATGGCAATGGCCTGTCAACGCGAAATCACTAACACCTGTATGAATAAGTATGGCGCATGAATCCACCTCCATATCAAGTTGAGCAACTCCTGCTGCCTGTCTGTTTTCCATCCTGAAATAATTGGATTGAATCGTATTCACGCTAGAAACATTTCCTGTTCCATAATGTTGGATGTCGTGAAAATCCGGAGCGCAAATCCTGACCGTTATTTTATTTTGGAACGAACGCACCCAGTTGCATGAGTTCTCATTGCGAATAAAAAGTTTCCCGTTCTCCACTTCGGTGATGATGTCTGGGATAAGATTTTCGGGTGCAGTTATTTCGGTGAAGGACTCTGTCGAATCGCACAATTCTATTTGAATGTAGTCGCGAATTTCAATGGATGAAAATTCATCGAGCAGGCGTTTTTCAGTTGTGTAATCCCCTGCGTGCTGGAAACAATCGGGCGAGTTGGGTTTGTTGCAGGATGAAAGCCAGCCAATACACACACAGATAAATAAGGCGTCTGTGAAGTTCTGTTTTAGCCGTTTCATCCGTGTACCATTCAGAATTTCCATCCCAATCCCCATTCACCAAAATCTGCTTTTGCGAAATGTGTTTTCAACGACATGTGTGCAAACCAATGTTTTGAAAGTTGGTAACGCAACCCGAAGCGGTGGTAAAACTTGCCGGTATCTTTCCATTTGTCGTAGAGATAAATTCCGTTCTGTACTTTCAACTGGAATTTTGAGAAATGAAGGGTGTAACCAATGCTTGCCCCAAGCTGCAACACATCTTGCGATGGAGGGGCATAATCATCCCTTCGTTCAAGAAGCGTTTTGACAGATGAATTATAAAACGCATCTAACCCTGCACCGAAAGAACTTTTGTAACTCACTCTTTTGTCAAATAAATAGTTGAGCGAAAACACTGGATACTTTTTGCCAATTGGAGGAGGAATTTCTTTTGCGCCTACGGAAAAACTAATCGAGTTCGAAAATGAAAACGAATCGGTTGAGTGAGGCACATAATCAATATTCGTATAGGCGGTTTTGACTCCGGCAGAAAAAAACACGCTTGCATTATTGGTTCCAAGGTTTGGAACGCTGAAGGCACCATTGGAGTAATGATGAATACGTAAACCACTGCGAATCTCAAATTTCTTTGAAGAAAGTAGTCTTGCAGAATATTGAATTGTAAGCGCAAGATTCAGCGATGAGCCGAGTACAGGTGCCTGATGATTTTCCCGAAGATTCCACGGCTTGGTGGTGAAACCAGCTCCAATCCCCAATCCTATCCAGTGACGTCCATCATTGCTAGTTGAGGTGATTCGATCGCGATGATATGAATTTAAGGTAAGGTTTAAAAAGTAGGAACATGAAATTTCGTAGCCAAGTTGATCTTTATTACCGGTATTCAAAAGAAAAAAAATCAGCCCCGTTTCAGGATAATTGTAAAGGCCACGCCAGGTTTTGTATTCAGACCCTGAAGAAATCAAATCGAATCCAACGCCATAAGAATGCCCCTGAACCAAATGACTGATAGCAGAAGTATGCGGGACAATAAATCCATAGTGTGGAGAAATAGCGAAGTACGAATTTGCGAAAGGAGAATGTTTTGTGCTGTCCTTTTGTCCGCACAACCGCAATGATGGAAGCCCGAACAACATTACACAGAGAATTACCAACCTCGTCCCAAAACTCATAGCGCCAAAAGTAGAATTACGCTTTCTTCCTCCCACTTCCAGCCTCCCGCGCTTCTACATTTGCCCTCCTCAAAAAAAAAAACAGCATGTTCGAAAATATCTCAGAGAAATTAGAGAGAGCGTTTAAAGTCTTAAAGGGTGAAGGCAACATCACGGAACTCAACGTTGCCGAAACCGCAAAGGAAATCCGCAGGGCACTGCTCGATGCTGACGTGAGTTTCAAAGTTGCCAAAGAATTCACCGATCGCATCCGTGAAAAAGCATTGGGTGAAAAGGTGCTCACCTCACTTAAGCCCGGCCAACTTCTTGTCAAAATCACCCATGATGAATTGAAGCAGTTGATGGGTGGAAGCGCCACCGACATCAGGCTTGAAGGAAGTCCGGCAGTGGTTCTTATGAGTGGTTTGCAGGGTTCCGGAAAAACCACTTTCTCCGGCAAACTCGCCAACTTCCTCAAAACTAAAAAAGGAAAGAAACCATTGCTTGTGGCGTGTGACATATATCGGCCCGCGGCCATTGACCAGTTGCATATTGTCGGAGAGGGAATAGGTGTGGAAGTATTTAGTGAACGTGAGAACAAGAGTGCTGTTTCAATTGCACAAAACGCAATTGTGCACGCAAAGCAGAACGGTTTCAATGTGGTCATTATTGACACTGCTGGTCGCCTCGCAATTGACGATGAGATGATGACCGAAATCGCAAACGTGAAGAAGGCCGTGAATCCTTCCGAAACGCTTTTTGTGGTGGATGCCATGACCGGTCAGGATGAGGTGAACACTGCGCGCACATTCAACGAACGATTGAGTTTCGATGGCGTCATCTTAACAAAACTTGACGGTGATACACGTGGTGGCGCAGCCATTTCAATTCTTCACGAAGTAAATAAACCTATCAAATTCATTGGTACAGGCGAGAAGATGGATGCCATTGACGTGTTCTACCCCGAACGGATGGCAAGCCGCATACTGGGTATGGGGGATGTAGTTACCCTGGTGGAACGCGCTCAGGAACAAATGGATGAAGAGCAGGCGAAAATTCTGGAAAGGAAAATCAAGCGTGATAAGTTCGACTACAACGATTTTCTTGAACAGATTGGCCAGATAAAGAAGATGGGGAACATGAAAGACATCATGAGCATGATTCCCGGTGTAGGCAAAGCCATGAAGGACATTGAAATAAGTGATGACGCGTTTAAACATGTGGAGGCCATGATAAAATCAATGACACCAAAAGAGAGAGGGAATCCAATGGTGATTGATATGAGCCGCAAAAGCCGTATAGCCCGGGGAAGCGGTAGAAGTCTTGACGATGTGAACCGGATGGTGAAACAATTTGACCAAATGCGCGGCATGATGAAAATGATGACCAACAAAACGCAGATGATGAACATGATGAAGAATATGAAAGGGATGAAGAGATAAATTGGCAAGAGGTCCCGATAAAAATCGGGATTGCGCTACGCTTCACAAAAGTCAATAAGTAAATGTTCGGAAAGAAATGTTGATATGGAATTGCTGGACGGAAATAAAACATCGAAGGAGATAAAGCTGGAAATTGCGGAAGTCGTTTCCAAGCGAAAAGCAGATGGAAAGAAAATTCCTCATCTGGCAGCAGTGCTTGTAGGAAGCAATGGTGCAAGTATGACCTATGTAGGAGCCAAGGTGAAGGCGTGTGAGGAAGTGGGTTTCAAATCAACGCTGCTGCAACTGGAGGAAAACATTTCGGAGCAGGAACTCATCAGCAAGATTATTGGGTTGAACAACGATCCGGACATTGATGGTTACATAGTGCAACTTCCATTGCCAAAGCATATTGATGAACACAAAATTCTTCTTGCCATTGACCCGCGAAAAGATGTGGATGGTTTTCATCCTGAAAATGTGGGCCGCATGGCGTTGAACCTTCCCTGTTTTCTTCCCGCAACTCCTGGCGGTATCATCGAATTGCTGAAACGATACAAGGTGCAGACAGAAAGCAAACACGCAGTGGTGATTGGTCGCTCGCACATAGTGGGATTGCCGATGACAATTCTGCTACAACGCAACGCTTATCCCGGCAATTGTACTGTAACACTCACACACAGCAAAACAAAAAACCTTGAAGCGATTTGTGCTGAAGCAGAAATAATCATTGCCGCATTGGGAAGACCGGAATTCGTGACGGCCGCAATGGTGAAGGAAGGAGCGGTGGTAGTGGATGTCGGTATCACTCGCGTTCCTGATCCATCGAAGAAATCAGGCTTCCGTTTGGCAGGTGATGTGAAGTTCGATGAAGTGGCGCCAAAGTGTTCCTTCATTACTCCCGTGCCAGGGGGCGTTGGCCCTATGACGATTGTTTCATTGTTGAACAACACGCTTCAGGCCGTTCAATAAATTGGAATCTGAAATCAACTACATAAAAAGATGCATTCAACTTGCCGAACACGGCCTCGGCAATGTGGCTCCCAATCCGATGGTGGGTTGTGTTATTGTGCACGATGGGAAAATCATCGGTGAAGGTTTTCATATCGAGTTTGGTGGGGCACATGCGGAAGTGAATGCGATAAATTCAGTACAGGATCAGACCCTGCTCTCATCAAGCACTTTGTATGTAAATCTTGAACCATGCGCACATCATGGCAAAACGCCACCATGCGTGGAGTTGATTCTTGAAAAGAAAATTCCGCGTGTCGTGGTTTCGAATGTGGACCCGAATCCACTGGTTGCAGGAAAAGGATTGCAGAAACTTCGTGAAAGTGGAGTAGAGGTGATGGGAGGAATTTGCGAAGAAGAGGGCGCACACCTCAACCGTAGGTTTTTCACTTTTCATTCCAGGAAGAGACCCTACATCATTTTGAAATGGGCGCAAACTCTAGATGGGTTTTTGGATAAAGAAAGAAGCCGAAGTGAGAGTGGCATGAACTGGATCACATCGCCATCAGCACAACCTCTGGTGCATTTGTGGCGGGCACAGGAGCAGGCAATTCTTGTGGGGAAGAATACAGTTCTCAATGATAATCCTTTACTGACTGTAAGAATGGTGGCAGGGAAAAATCCATTGCGCATTGCCATTGATAGCCAACTTGAAATCCCTTCTTCGTCAACAATTTTTTCCCGTGATGCGAACACGCTCATCGTGAATGAGAAACAAGAATTGAAAAGCGACCATGTCGAGTGGATAAAAATTGACTTCGGTTCAGATGTTATTGGTCAATTAATGACCGCGCTTCACTCCCGCCAAATCATTTCACTCATGGTGGAGGGTGGTGCCTTTACACTCGAACAATTCATAAAACAAAACTTGTGGGATGAAGCAAGAGTGCTCACAGGAAATAAGGCTTTCGGCACCGGATTGAAGGCGCCTGCATTTCCATTTACTCCAACATCTTTGGAGAGAATGGGTGACGATGTGTTGGCGGTAAGTTGGCAGTAAGGAGTAGGCAGGAAACTGTTGGCAATTACGGTTTTCTTTCAATTGCAAATCCTGTGTAGCCCGTATCATCTTTTCTTTCCACATTCACAGATTTAACTTCGGATAGGGGAGAACCAATGCCGCACCAATCAGCGAACAGTTCAAGATTTTGAGGAGTTCCTTCCGCTTCGCAATAGACGCTGCCATCAGCTAGATTTTTCACGAAGCCGCAAATGCCGAGTTCATCCGCTTTCTCTTTCGTGTAATTGCGGAACCAGACGCCCTGTACTTTTCCGGTAATGGTGATGGAGTAACGCATGATGCAATCAATGAACAGCGAACGTTCCTGAGCAATGTGTATTGTGCTGAAGGAAATCCTGAACGTAGTTGCCGGTTGAAAATTCTTCAACAGAAACAGAAATGATTTGGCCGGGCGCAGGATGCAGAGGCTGTGAAGAAGCGCGAAAATGTTTCTGTCTGTGT